>JAHZGX010000009.1 GCA_019420585.1 Prevotellaceae bacterium | reverse complement strand
GGACCTCCAGATTATGAGTCTGTTGCTCTAACCAACTGAGCTACAAGTCCGATGCGGAGCAATTGCTTGCTTGCGGCTGCAAAATTAGTTAAATTCGGCGAGATGACCAAATGCATGGGGCTGAAAATTTGGCTTGCCAAAGAATATTGGCTAATTTTGCAGCCCGAAATGAGCAGGAAATACGTTGCTACCATAGGTTTTTTCGATGGGGTGCACAGGGGACACCTGTGTCTCATAGAGCAGTTGCGCAGGCAGGCGGACAGGCTGGGGATGGGCTCGATGCTTGTCACCTTTGACCGCCATCCGCGCCAGGTGCTTCATGCCGACTATGTGCCCGGCCTGCTCTCCACGCTTCTTGAGAAGGTGGAGTTGTTGAGGCAGACGGGTGTGGATGAGGTGCGTGTGTTGCATTTCACACCTGAGATGGCGGGGCAGAATGCTTTGCAGTTCATGCATGAAATGCTTGTTGGACAACTGGATGTGGCTGTGCTACTCATGGGTTATGACCATCGGTTTGGCCATGACGGAGGAACTCCTTGCCAGTATCGTGCATGGGGGCATGAGGCTGGTATCCGGGTGATGCTTGCCGATGAGTTTCCCGGGGGCAAGGTGAGCAGCAGCGTCATCCGCCGATTGCTTTCTTCGGGCGATGTTGCCGAGGCTCGTTACCTTCTGGGACGGTCTTATGTGCTGACCGGAGTGGTGGAGGCCGGGCATCAGATGGGGCACAAGTTGGGCTATCCCACGGCCAACTTGGCTTTGCCAGAGGAGAAACTCGTGCCGGGATGTGGCGTGTATGCCGTCCGGGTGGTGCTTCCTGGTGGCTTGTGCCGGGGCGGCATGCTCTGCATCGGCCATCGGCCCACTCTGCACAATGGCGACAATGTGTCGGTGGAAGTCAATGTGTTTGATTTCCATGGCGACTTATATAATAAGGTATTAAGCGTGGAGTTTGTCGGGCATCTGCGCGCCGAGCGTTCCTTTCCCTCGTTGGAAGCCCTCCGTGAGCAGTTGTCGCGGGACGAGGTGCAGGCGCGAGGCATGCTGGAGGATGCATGATGGACAATAGTGAGTTCGTATTCAGTCATCGGCTGGACGATGTGCGCCGCTTGGCCTTGCAGGGTGCGCCGGCCGGCGTGGACGTGCCCTTCTGCCTTTCTCAGATAGAGGCGTGGCAGAAGGCCCGCACCAAGTTGCCCCGCTGGGCAGATATTGCCGGTATCCTGTATCCGCCCCGCTTGAATATGGAGCAGTGCAGCAGTCAGTTGACGGCTGAATATAAGGCTTGCCAGACAGAGCGGCTGTTGCCCGATGGACGTCTTTCCATGGCCGATGTGACAGGTGGATTCGGTGTGGATTTCAGTTTCTTGGCTCCGCTCTTCCGCACTGCCGTTTATGTGGAACGCAACGAAGAACTGTGCCGCATGGCACGCCACAACCTTCCTTTGCTGGGCTCGGGGCATGCCCGTGTGGAATGTGATGAGGCCGAGGCCTTCCTGCACCGTGCCGGGCAGCAGGATTTGATTTACCTTGATCCCGCCCGCAGGGACGGAGCCGGTCGCAAGGTGACGGCTCTGCAGGACTGTTCGCCCGATGTGCAGGCTCTCTCTACCTTGCTTTTCTCCAAGGCTCGCCTTGTGATGGTGAAACTCTCTCCGATGCTCGACATCGGCCAGGCTCTGCTGGCTTTGCCCATGACGCGTGAGGTGCATGTGGTGAGCGTGAATGGAGAGTGCCGTGAACTGCTTCTGATGCTTTCTTCTTCTCCGTTGCCCCTAACCTTCCATTGTGCCAATCTTGGTCGTGACATACAGGAGTTTGTCACCTGTGAGCGGCATGCCGCAGCACCTTTGGTCGACCGTCCCTGCCAGTTCCTTTATGAACCAAATGCTTCCATCCTGAAGGCCGGGGTGCAGGATGCTCTGTGTGCCCAGTGGCCAGTGCACAAACTCCATCCCTTCAGCCATCTCTTTACCTCTGTTGACCTTCTGGATGATTTTCCTGGAAGAAAATTCCGCGTGAACGGCATTTCTTCCTGCGGCAAGCGCGAGTTGAAGGTATTTCTGCGTGATGTTCGCCAGGCCAACCTGGCCGTGCGTAACTTCCCTTCCACGGTGGCTCGGTTGCGCAGGCAGTGGCATTTGGCCGAGGGAGGGGACATCTACCTTTTTGCCACTACGCTTTCCAATGGCACGCACGCCCTTGTGCGCTGCTCCAAAGTCTGATTCCCTGTTTTCTTCCGTATGTCTCGTTGGTGACGGGTGTACTGACTGGCTTTGTGCACGGTTCTGCGTTGGCCATCGCACCGCAGTGCCTTTTGGGGCGTGCAGTGGTAACCTGTGGGCGAAAATATCGTTGGGGGAGTGAGTAAGTGGCTATGAGGGGACAGATATTTGCACTTTTTACCCAATGAAAAGCGTTTGGTATGTATATTTTTGCTAAATTTGCGGTGTAGATAAACCATTTTTAGTTCCTAAAGAACATAAGTTATGTCCACAAGAAGAGATTTTCTGAAGGGCGTGGGCTTGGCTACGGCCGGCCTTACCCTGACCCCCGGTAACGTGTTCGCAATGACGAGCAAAGAGACCAAGCAAGCCAAGGGAGAGAAGGTGAAGATAGCCTACATAGGCATCGGAAACCGTGGCGAGCAGAACATTAACGAGTTTGCCAAGACCGGCATGGTGGAGGTGGTGGCCCTGTGCGACGTTGACCTGCAGGGCAAACAGTGCCAGAAGGTTCTGGCCATGTATCCCAAGGCCAAGCGCTATACCGATTTCCGCAAGCTCTTTGAGGAATATGCCGACCACTTTGATGCTGTTGCGGCCAGCGTACCTGACCACATCCACTTTTTTGTGGCCATGATGGCCATGAAATACGGCAAGCACATCTATTGTGAGAAGCCGCTCATACGCACTTTCCAGGAGGGTGAACTGCTTATAGAAATGGCCAACCGCCATCCCGAGGTGGTGACCCAGGTGGGCAACCAGGGGCATTCCGAGGCCAACTATTTCCAGTTCAAGGCATGGCAGGATGCTGGCATCATCAAGGACGTGACCTCGGTGGTGGCTCACATGAACAATGACCGCCGTTGGCACAAGTATGATTGGAATATGATTAAAATGCCCGAGGGAGACCCTATCCCCGAGGGAATGAACTGGGATGTGTGGCATGGTGGAGTCCGCTATCACGATTTCAGCAAACTCTATCACCAGGGAGACTGGCGTAGTTGGTACGATTTCGGCATGGGTGCACTGGGTGACTGGGGCGCACACTTGCTGGACACCGTGCACGAGTTCCTCAATCTGGGTCTCCCTTACGAGATAAACATGCTCTATGCCAAGAACCATAATGAATTCTTCTTCCCCTACAGCAGCACCATCTTGTTCCGCTTCGGTGCGCGCGGCAATATGCCTCCCTGCGATGTGACGTGGTATGACGGCGTGGACAACCTGCCTCCTTTGCCTGCCGGATTCGGCGAGAGCGAGTTGGCCGAAGGTATTCCTGCCAGCGGACAGGGCGAGTACACCAAGCAGAAACTCAACCCCGGCAAGATTATCTACAGCCGTGACCTCATCTTCAAGGGAGCCAGCCATGGAAGCACCCTCAGCATCATTCCCAAGGAGAAGGCCGAGGCCATGAAGGACAAGTTGCCTCAGGTGCCCAAGAGTCCCAGCAACCATTACGTCAATTTCCTGCGTGCCTGCCAGGGTACGGAGAAGACCCGTTCCCCCTTCCAGATAGCAGGCGTGCTTTGTCAGGTGTTCTGCCTGGGTGTGATAGCACAGCGGCTGAACACTCAGTTGTTCTTTGACCCGCGCACCAAGCGCTTCACCAACAACGAGTTTGCCAATGCCATGCTCTCGGGCATGCCCCCGCGCCGCGGATGGGAGGATTTCTACAAGATAGACTGAACCAAAGAGAACTTACATAATGAAAAAGATTGTTTTTGTCATGATGCTGCTTGCGGTGATGCCCGCAGTGGCTCGGAAGAAAGTGGTGTGCCCCCTTGTGCCAGTAAGGCAGCAGGCCGACAACATGCTTACTGACCAGGAACAGCGTGAGGGCTGGAAACTCCTGTGGGACGGGAAAACCACCCAGGGCTGGCGTGGAGCCAAACTCACCGCTTTTCCTCAGAAGGGATGGAAGATAGAGGATGGAGTGCTCAAGGTGGAGGCTGCCAATGGTGCCGAGAGCGGCAACGGCGGTGACATTGTGACCGAGAAGGCCTACCATAACTTCATCCTCAAGGTGGACTTCAAGATTACCGAGGGTGCCAACAGCGGCATAAAGTACTTTGTGGACCCAGACATGAACCGTGGAGAGGGTAGTGCCATCGGTTGCGAGTTTCAGATATTGGATGACCTGCGCCATCCCGATGCCAAACTGGGCGTGAAGGGAAACCGCAAGCTAGGCTCGCTCTATGACCTCATACCCGCTCCCGAGGAGAAACCCTTTGACATCACAGACTGGAACACAGCCACCATTCTGGTCAAGGATAACCACGTGGAGCACTGGCTCAATGGTGTGAAGATGCTGGAATATGAGCGCAACACGCAGGAATGGAACGCACTGGTGGCCTACAGCAAGTACAAGAACTGGCCGGACTTCGGCAATCGCGATGGCCGCATCCTGCTCCAAGACCACGGCAACGAGGTGTGGTTCAAGAACGTCAAGATTAAGGAATTGTAAGTTTTTATGCCCCGGTTCGACCTGTTTCCTCTGTGGAGGCATGCCGGATTGGGGCGAATTTTTGCAATATGAGAAGACTGTTGCTTTCCGTCGCCCTGGCAGGGGTGGCATTCTCGGCCATGGCTCAGTACACTTATACTGACTCCATACAATGGCAGACCTATGAGGACTTCAACAAGGTATACCTCGACCCCAAAAAGAATATTTACCGTGACCACTCTGCCCGGGTTAATGCCGTGGATCGTTGGAACGGCGCGGCAGCCATCTGGTGCCAGGCCATCTATTACGATATGGTGCAGAATGCATACCGCAGGGCAGTGGCCGAAGGCGACTCGGCCAGGCAACTCAAGTACAAGGCATTGCACAATAAGATATACAGGGGAGAGAAGTCACAGTATGTGAATTTCAACTTTGATGACTGCAACACCAACACCGGATGGTTCGTCTATGACGATATCATGTGGTGGACAGCGGCTCTGGCACGCGCTTATGAGACCTTCGGGACGCAGGAGTACCTCGTTTATTCCGAGCGTAGTTTCTGTCGTGTGTGGTATGGTTCGGCCAAGGTGGGCGATGACGGCTCTTATGCTGATCCCGAGCGTGACCTGGGCGGCGGCATGTTTTGGGAGTGGCAGCCCATTGACAAGCCTCTGCCGCACAAGCCTGGTGATTTCCGTTCTGCCTGCATCAATTTCCCCACCGTGATAGCCGCCTGTACGCTTCACAAGAACGTGCCCGACGGCCGCACGTCACCCACTTCCGCCCATCCCACTCGGCAGACCAAGGAGTGGTATCTGGAGAAGGCTAAGGAAATATACGCCTGGGCCGACAAGACTCTGGTGCAGGAAGGCAGAGTGGCCGATGGCATTCACGGAGGAGGCCCGGAGTTCAAGGACCATCTCTATAACCAAGCCACCTATATTGGTGCTAGTTGTCTCCTGTATCAGATTACCGGAGAAAGGACTTACCTTACCAAGGCTGTGCGTGCCGCCGACTATGTATTTACCAAGATGAGCACGGGAGGCATCCTGCCCCTTGAGACTGGCATTGAGCAAGGCATCTATGCCGCCATCTTTGCCCAGTATCTGCATATGTTGGTCTATGACTGCGGCCAGACAAAGTACATGAATTACATCAAGCGCAATTTGCAGCGTGGCTGGGACAACCGTGACAAGACGCGCGGAATCTCCAGCGGCAACTTCCGAACTGCCACAGAAGAGGGCAGTCAGATAGACAGTTACAGCGCCAGTGCTCTGCCGGCACTCATGCTGATGTTCCCTATGGGCGACAGCACGACTCCTGTAGACGGTGTCCACGCTGCCAACCGTGATGCCGCTCTGTCAGATGTCTATACCTTGGAAGGCAAGCGTGTGGCTCGGCAGTCTACGCCCCGGGATGTGGCTCGGTTGTCCAGCGGACTGTATGTCTGCGGCAATCGCAAGGTGCTGGTGCGCTGAGCCTGACTTCATGACATGTAATGGGACGCCCGCCCCGGTTGTTGCCGGGGCGGGCGTCCTGTATTTTCTGTGGTGCCGAGGGCACCAGGCTTGCCATATCTGTTTACTTCATGGTGAACTCCAGCGTGCCGCCTTCCATAATCTGCTTGTGTGTGAGTACGTGACCCTTCAGTTTCTTTCCGTTCAGGCTTACGCTCTTGACGTGTACCTTGCCGTCCTTCTTTCCGCGTGCCTTGATGGTGAAATCCCGTCCGCCTGACAGGTGCAGCGTGGCCTCGGTGAAGAGCGGGGTGCCTATGACATACTCTGCCGAGCCGGCGTTGAAGGGGTAGAATCCCAGTGAGGAGAATATGTACCAGGCCGACATCTGCCCGCAGTCATCGTTGCCGGCGTATCCGCAGGGGGTGGCGTTGTAGAAAGAGGTACGCACCTGCTCTACAAGTTCCTCCGTGCGTGCAGGTTTCCCGGCCATGGTGTAGAGGTATACGGTGTGGTGGCTCGGCTCATTGCCGTGGGCGTACTGCCCGATGAAGCCGCTTGCGTTGCCGTTGCGCTCACCGCTGGTGGCTGTCAGTGTGAAGTTCTCGTCCAGTTTTTTGAGGAATGCTTCCTTGCCGCCCAACAGGTTGATGAGCCCCTGCGGATCCTGAGGCACGAACCACATGTACTGCCAGGCGTTGCCTTCGATGAAGCAGGGCTGCTCGTAACTCAGCGGGTCAAACGGCTCTATCCATTGGCCCTTGTCGTCCTTGGGACGGAAGAAACCGGTCTGCGGGTCGTAGAGGTTCTTGTAGAACTGTGCCCTGCGGCTGAATCTCTCATAGTCGGCATTGTGTCCCAGGTGCTTGGCCACCTGTGCCACACACCAGTCGTCGAAGGCCTGCTCCAGGGTGATGCTCACGCTCATGCCCTGCAGGTTCTGCGGCATGTAGCCGTGCTTTTCCCAGATGCCGAAGGGGCTGTTCAGGTGTGGGCGGGTGCTGCTCTCCACCATGGCGCGGTAGGCTGCCTCCTTGTCGATGCCGGGAAGGTCGGCCAGGATGGCATCGGAGAGCACGGGTATGGCGTGGTTGCCAATCATGCAGTAGTTGTCCTGCCCCCACAGGTCCCAGATGGGCAGGTATCCGTAAGTCTGCTGGTGCAGCACCATGTCACGTACGAACTGTGCGGCCACGTCGGGGCAGAGCAGTGTGTAGAGCGGATGGGCTGCACGGAAGGTGTCCCACAGGCTGAAGGTGCTGTGGTAAGCCTGCCCCTTGGGCATCTGGCATATCTCGTAGTTGGTGTTGCGGTAGCGTCCGTCCACGTCGCTGATGATGTTCGGCTGCATGAGCACATGGTACAGCCCGGTGTAGAAGATGGTCTTCTGCTCGTCCGTTCCGTTCACGTCGATGCGTGCCAGTTCGCGCTCCCAGGCATCGTGTGCCTGCTTGACATATTGGTTGAAGTCCCATCCCTGTGCCTCGGCCTGCATGTTGGCGCGTGCTCCCTTGCTGTCCACTGACGATATGGACACCTTCACCATGAGCGGCTCTGCGGCATCGTTGCCAAACTGCAGCAGGGCTTTCAGGGCTCGCCCGTTCATCACGTCCACATCGTCAAGCAGCCTCTGCCCGTCCATCATCACCCTTCCGGTGATGGGCTGGGAGAATTCCGCACGGAAATATACGTGCCTCAGTTTGGCCCAGCCCGTGATGATGCGGTAGCCCTCGATGGTCTTGCTGTCCAGCACACGCATCTGACTCTGTATGATGTTGTAGCCTCGTTTGCTTATGTAGTAGGCATCATCGCCCCTGTAAGTACTCCTGTTCAGGTCCAGGATTATCTGCCGGTTACTTCCCTGGGGGAATGTGTAGCGGTGTATGCCTGCATGCACCGTGGCCGACAACTCTGCTTTCACTCCGCTTTCTTTGAGCATCACTGAGTAATATCCTGCTTCTGCCTTCTCCTGGTCATGCGAGAAGTGCTGGGGGAACTCCCCCTTGGCCAGCATCCCGGTGCTTACTTCTCCTGTCCACGGCATCAGGCTGATGTCTATCAGGTCCGTGCAGCCTGTGCCGCTCAGGTGCGTGTGTGTGAATCCGAATATCTGGTCCTTGTCGTAGTCATAACCGCAGCAGGGATCCCAGGTCACCATCTGCTCCGTTTCGGGACTGAGTTGTATCATGCCTTGTGGCATGGTGGGGCCGGGGAAGGTGCTGCCGCTCAGTGCACCTGTGGAGTCTGTCTGTGTGCCGATGAGCGGGTTGACATACCGTGTGTAGTCTGTCGCGTGTGCAGCCACGGCAAGGAGCGTGGCCAGTGGAAGTAGGAATTTCCGTCTCATGTGAATAAATTATAAAAGTCAATTTGAATGCCTTGCAAAGTTCGTCAATTCTTTTGTCTCCTGCAAAAGAAGCCGTAATTTTGTGAATCATGACACGGTTCTGTTTCTTTGCCGTTATCTTGCTGGCGGTCATCTGCTTGCTTGCTCCCTACAGGGTGGCGGCCTGCCCGTGTGCATCTGTCTCTGCCGATGACCATCTGGCAGCCGACAGCGTGAGGCGTGACAGCCTGGCGCGTGACAGTCTGCCTGCCGACACCATGCGTGAAGTCATCGTGTCTGGCGACACGACTCTGCGTGTCAAGCAGATATTGGATAATACGTTGAAACATCAGCGGCAGCCGAGAGTCATGTCGGTGGGAGACCTCCTGGAGAAGTTGTCTCCCGGTCTGAACGACAAGATTACGCACCCCTTTGCCATGAAGCAGCGCAAGGCCGAGCGCAGAAAGAAGAAGTTGCGCAAGGTGCTGGAAGATTATAACCGTGCTAAGACATTCAACGAACTTCTTGATGAGGCTGTGCGCCGGCAGCAGATGGAGGACGAGCGTGCGCGCCGTGAGGCTGGGAAGGATGACTGACCTTCCTTGTTGCAACCCCCTGCCGCATAATTTGTCTCGTTCACCGAAAATCAGTAATTTTGCACGCAAAACGAGTATACATATATAATATATATAAAGAAAACGATGACAGACCGGATAGTGAAGGCCGTGGAGGCCGGTATTGAGGAGTTGTATGGCCAGTGTGCGCCCCAGGGCTCGGTGGTGCTGCAGGAGACACGTGATGGATTCGAGGGCGAGTTGACTCTGGTGGTGTTCCCTTTCCTGCGCCTCAGCCGTAAGAAGCCGGAGGACACGGCACAGGATCTCGGTCAGTATCTAGTGACCCATCTGCCCCATGTGGTGCGTGGGTTCAATGTGGTCAAGGGATTCCTCAATCTCAGCATCCAGCCTGCCTGTTGGGTGAGCCTGCTTCAGGACATCTGGCAGAGTCCCCGCTACGGGTTTGTCCCTGTCACCGAGTCGTCGCCTTTGGTGATGATTGAGTACAGCAGCCCCAATACCAACAAGCCCCTTCACTTGGGGCACGTGAGGAACAACCTTCTAGGTTGGGCTTTGGCAAATATCATGGAGGCCAACGGTAACCGCGTGGTGAAGACCAACATCGTGAATGACCGCGGTATACACATCTGCAAGAGCATGCTTGCCTGGCTGCGCTGGGGCAACGGTGAGACACCCCAGTCAAGCGGCAAGAAGGGTGACCATCTGATAGGTGACTATTATGTGGCATTTGACAAGCATTACCGTCAGGAAGTGGCTGAACTCAAGGAGAAGTACGTTGTCGAGGGCATGGATGCCGGGCAGGCTGAGGAGAAGGCCAAGCAGGAGGCTCCGCTTATCCGTGAGGCACATGAGATGCTGGTCAAGTGGGAGCAGGGTGACCCTGAGGTGCGTGCCCTGTGGAAGAAGATGAACGAGTGGGTGTATGCCGGCTTCGATGAGACTTACAAGGCACTGGGTGTCTCTTTCGACAAGATATATTACGAAAGCCAGACTTATCTGGAAGGCAAGGAGAAAGTGGAGGAAGGTCTCAGCAAAGGCTTCTTCTACCGCCGTCCCGACGGTTCCGTATGGGCAGACCTTACCGCAGAGGGACTTGATGAGAAACTCCTCTTGCGTTCCGATGGCACATCGGTTTACATGACGCAGGACATAGGCACTGCCAAGTTGCGCTTTCAGGATTATCCTATTGACAAGATGATATACGTGGTTGGTAACGAGCAGAACTACCATTTCCAGGTACTTTCCATCCTGCTGGACAAACTTGGCTTCAAGTGGGGAAAGGATCTCGTGCACTTCTCTTACGGCATGGTGGAACTCCCCAACGGCAAGATGAAGAGCCGCGAGGGTACGGTGGTAGATGCCGATGACCTCATTGAGAGCATGATACAGAACGCTGCCCAGATGAGTGCCGACAAGGTGAACCGCTTGGAGAACATCACTCCCGAGGAGGCGCAGGAGATTGCCCGCCGCGTGGGACTGGGGGCGCTCAAGTATTTCATCCTGAAGGTGGATGCACGCAAGAACATGCTCTTCAATCCCGAAGAGAGTATTGACTTCAATGGCAATACGGGTCCCTTCATTCAGTACACTTATGCCCGCATACGCAGTATCTTGCGCAAGGCCGAGGCCGAAGGCACTGCCATTCCTGCGCAACTGCCTCTCGACGTGGAACTGACTGCCAAGGAGATTAGCCTCATACAGCACCTGCAGGGCTTTGGCGGCGTGGTTCGCCAGGCCGGTACCGACTATAACCCCAGTGCCGTGGCCAACTATTGTTATGACCTTGTCAAGGAATACAACCAGTTTTATCATGACTTGAGCGTCCTGCACGAGCCGGATCAGGACAAGAAGGTGTTCCGTCTGGCGCTCTCGGCAGCAGTGAGCCAGGTGGTGAGGAGTGGCATGGGATTGCTGGGCATTGAGGTGCCCGAGCGCATGTAATATTGTTCCCAACCGCGAGTCAGAGAGCAGATGGCAGGCAAGAATAAGTTCTACGTTGTGTGGTCGGGGGTGTCTCCCGGCATTTACACAACGTGGGCAGAGTGCCAGATGCAGGTCAAGAATTACAAGCAGGCACGCTACAAGTCCTTTGCCACACGCGCCGAGGCCGAGCGGGCACTGGAGTGCCCCGACCAGTACATGCCACGTGTCCGTGCCGCGCGGGTGCCTTCCGTTCCCAAGTCTATCCCTGACAATATTGACCTCAATGCCATTGCCGTGGATGCGGCATGCAGCGGCAATCCGGGTCCCATGGAGTACCAGGGGGTGTATCTGGGCAATAGCCAGCGCCTCTTTCATTACGGCCCCGTGCATGGAACCAACAACATCGGGGAGTTCCTGGCCATTGTGCATGCTCTGGCACTCATCTGCCAGAAGGGGTGGAACATGAAGATTTACAGTGACAGCCGCAATGCCATCAACTGGGTCAAGGGCGGCAAGTGTAAGACCAAGTTGGTCAGGAATGCACGTACAGAGCCTCTCTATGGGCTGATAGCCCGTGCGGAAGAGTGGCTCCGCAAGCATCCCGACCATGCTCCGGTAATCAAGTGGGAGACTGCCCAGTGGGGTGAGATTCCCGCCGACTTCGGTCGGAAATGACAGACAAAGCCTTATATGAGGGACTTCTTTCAGATAATGGGCGGCTACTTTGCCCGATATAAGTGTTACATAGCAGGCACATTTTTCCTGAATGTCCTGGCTGCCTTCTTCAACGTATTCTCCTTCTCCATCCTTCTTCCCATCCTTCAGATACTCTTCAAGGTCAATGACGAGCACTTCGCATTCATCCCCTGGGGTACGGGGGGACTGGGTGCGTTTGTGGACGTGCTCAAGAACAACGGCTATTATTTCTCGCAGGAACTGATTGCCCGCTATGGCCCATCCACCACTCTGTTGCTCTTGGGGTTGCTTCTCTGCCTGCTTACTTTCTCCAAGACCGCCACTTACTTTGGCGGCTCGGCCATGCTCATGCCTCTGCGCACCGGCATTATTCGTGACATCCGTGCCGACATCTACCGCAAGATACTTGCGCTGCCCCTGAGTTTCTTCTCCGATGAACGTAAGGGGGACATACTGACGCGCGTGTCCACAGACGTCAATGAGGTGGATGCCAGTATCAGCAGTTCGCTCGATATGATAGTGAAGAATCCCATCTTCATTGTGGTCTATTTGGGCACTCTCGTCTGCATCAGTTGGCAACTTACCCTCTTTACCTTGCTCGTTGTGCCCGTCTTGGCCTGGGGTATCGGTTCGGTGGGCAAGCGGCTGAAGGCGCAGTCCCTGCTCATGCAGTCCCGTCTGAGTGACAGTATGAGTCAGATAGAGGAGACCTTGGGAGGGCTCCGCATTATCAAGGCATTCATAGCCGAGCATAAGATGATGTGCCGTTTCACGGCTGTCAATGACGATTACCGGCGCATAGCCACCCGTGTGGCCATACGTCAGAGTTCGGCTCATCCTGTGAGTGAATTCTTGGGCACGGTCATGATTGCCATTGTCCTGTGGTTCGGGGGATGGCTTATCTTCACCGGTGCAAGCAGTATCGATGCCAACCTTTTCATTTATTATCTGGTCATCCTTTACACCACCCTGCAGCCGGTCAAGGATTTGAGCAAGGCAGGCTATGCCATTCAGAAAGGGCTTGCCAGCATGGAGCGCATACTGGCCATACTGCGTGCCGAGAATCCAATCAGGGAGGTGGAACATCCCGAAGAGATACATGGACTGGAGCATGAGATATGCTTCCATGATGTCAGTTTCAGTTATCAGTCAGACAGGCAGGTACTCTCTCATGTTGACCTCACCATTCCTGTGGGGCGCAGCATAGCCCTTGTGGGGCAGTCGGGTAGTGGCAAGAGCACGCTCGTCGACCTCATTCCCCGTTACCATGACATACAGCAGGGAAGCATCACCATTGACGGTCGTGACATACGTACATTCTCCATCCGTTCCCTGCGCAGCCTTATCGGCAATGTGAACCAGGAGGCCATCCTGTTCAATGACACAATCTTCAATAACATTGCCTTTGGCGTGGATCATGCCACGCAGGAGCAGGTGGAGGCTGCGGCACGAGTGGCCAACGCCCATGAATTCATCATGCGCACCGAGTTGGGCTATGATACCATGGTGGGTGACCGCGGCTGCAGGCTGAGCGGAGGACAGAGGCAGCGCATCAGTATTGCCCGTGCCATACTCAAGAATCCGCCCATCCTCATTCTCGATGAGGCCACCAGTGCCCTTGACACTGAGAGTGAGCACTTGGTGCAGGAGGCTCTGGAGCGTCTGATGAGAAGCCGCACGACCATCAGCATTGCCCATCGGCTGAGCACCATACGCAATTCCGATGAGATATATGTACTCCATGAGGGACGCATCGTGGAGCATGGCACCCATGACCAACTGCTTGCCATGGGCGGCTATTACAAGCGTCTCACGGAACTTCAGCAACTCTGACCTTCCCCTTACCTAGAATCCATTGTTATGAAAGAGCGATTACACTTCCTGGAGATTCTCTTCTGCCACCTTCTGTTGGTCTTCCTGGCAGGCAGGCTGGCCTTCATCCTGTATAACCGCCATATTGAGGCTTTGCCTCTGCTGGACACTTTCGGAGCCTGCCGTTCGGGCCTGCTGTCCCATGACTTCCCTGTGGCGGCTCTTTTTCTCCTGCCTGTCGTGCTGCTGGCATTCGTGGGCTCGCGCCGTCCCGGTCTGCCCCTGCGTGCCGTGCTGCTTCCTTATTATATAGTGGCAGGCTTTTCCATGGCAGCCATCATGGTGGCAGATACGGTCATGTATGAGTTCTGGCAGTTCAAACTCAGTGCCGTGGTACTCAGTTATGCGGCCTCGCCCGAAGGAGCCTCCAACAGCGTGAGTCTCTCCTTCATCGCCTTGCGCCTGCTGGCTCTGCTGCTGCTCATGCTGTGGATAGTGGTGCCCTGTGTGCGCTTCACACCCGCTCGTGTACCGGTTTCACGCGAATGGAAGGCTTGGATGCGCAACATGCTGCTCATCATAGGCTTCCTGTCGGTTGTCAGCGTGGCGTTTGTGCAGGTGGGCGACAGTTATGTTGAGGGAAAGAGTCTTTTCCGTAACCACGCCTCCGTAAACCCCGTGTGGGCCTTTGCCTCCTCGTTCCCCAAGACTTCCGATCCTGCCCGCCGATTCAATTATCTGGAGGAGCATGAGCGTGACGGCCTCTTCAGTGGGCTTTATCCGCAGGACACCGAGGACATCCTGGACACGCTGCTCCGCACCGACCGTCCCGACGTGCTGGTGGTTCTGATAGAGAGTTTCGGAGGACGCTTCATCAAGGAACTGGGTGGACTGCCTGATGTGGCACCCAACTGGAGTCGTCTCATCCCCCAGGGAATCTTCTGGGACAATTATTACAGTTGCAGTTTCCGCACCGACCGCGGCACGGTGAGCACCTACAGTGGCATGCTTTCTTATCCCGATGTATGCCTGATGAAGGAGACCGGGCTCCACGCTTCCTTGCCCTCGTTGGCGCACACCCTGGAGCGTGCGGGCTACCGTACCACCTATCTCTATCCCGGTGCCATGACCAACATGGGCAAGCGGGACTACCTTTCCCACATGGGTTTCCGTGAACTGATGGACAACACCGCCTTCACGCCCGAGGAGATGAACAGCACGTGGGGAGCCAATGACAGCACCTCGGCCATGAAGACCTTCCACCGCATTGCGCGGCAGGATACGTCCGGCCACTGGTTCATGGCCTACCAGACGGTCTCCAGCCATGAGCCTTGGAAGGTGCCATACCATCGCCTGGATGACGAGAAACTCAATGCCTTTGCCTATACCGACCATTGCCTCGGCCAGTTGGTGGACAGCCTCAAGACCCTTCCCCAGTGGGACAACATGCTGGTCATTATGATACCCGACCACGGTTTCCTTTACCGTCAGAGTTATGAGGATACCGAGTTCTTCCATTCGCCCATGCTTTGGCTGGGCGGTGCCATCCGTCAGCCGCGCCGCATGAACGTGCTCATGAACCAGAGCGACCTGGCCGCCACGCTGCTCAGCCAGATGGGGATTGCGCACCGCGATTTCCCCTGGAGCCGCAATGTGCTGAGCCGCAATTACGTCACTCCGTTTGTGTATTGTAATTTCCCAGCGGGCATCATGTGGAAGGACGGCACCGGCGAGACGCTCTTCGACATCACGGCCAATACCGTGGTGACAGACATCAATGCGGGCGGTGAGGAGCGCGTACGCAAGGCGCAGGCTGTGCTGCAGACCAGTTATGACTGGCTGTCTGTCCGGGAAAGCGAGGCCGACGGCTTGGTCTCCTGCCAATGATTTCCCTTTACTGAAACCATAGAACCATGTCACGCATACTTTATCTCCTGCGATTGTTCGCTGCCTTGCTGCTCCTGTTTGCAGTGGGCAAGGTGGTGTTCCTTTGTTACAATGCCGATATAGGCCCCTTCGGGTGGCTTGATGTCCTGCTGGTGTGGTGGCATGGTCTCAGCATGGATGTCAGCACCTCGGGCTATGTGCTGGCCTTTCCCCTGCTGCTCGCCTTGCTCTCCGTCTGGTGGCGCGGTCTTCCCCTGCGCCGCGTGCTCTGCCCTTATCTCCTGTTGGTGGCCGTGTTGGTGGCCGTTATTGTGGGGGGTGACACAGTGCTCTATGAGTTTTGGAAGTTCAAACTCAATGCTGCCGTGCTGGCTTACATGCAGAATCCCGAGGGAGCCACCAGCAGTGTCAGTCTTCCCTTCATGCTTACCCGCGTGGGCGGCATCCTGCTCTTGGCCTTCCTGTCAGGCATGCTGCTGTTGCGCCGTGTGCCCGTCCGCTTTCCCGCCGTGCGTCATCGCGTGGCTCAGTCGGTGCTTCTGCTCCTGTGTGGTGGCCTGCTCTTTGTGGGCATCAGGGGCGGTGTGCGCCAGGGGGTGATGAATGTGGGCGTGGCTTATTACAGTCCTTCCCTTTTCCTCAACCATGCCGCCGTGAACCCTGCTTTCAGTCTGCTCTCCTCGCTGAGTAAGACCAAGGCATTTGGCGAACAGTTCAACTGGCAGTCCGATGATGCGTTGGCTCGCTCGTTCCGGGGGCTCTATCCCGAGGAGACGGAGGACATACAGGACACGCTGCTGCGGGTCAAGAGACCTAACGTGCTGGTTGTCCTTATGGAGAGTTTCGGCGCGAAGTTCGTGCATGAACTGGGTGGCTTGCCCGATGTGGCGCCCGGCATGAGCCGGCTCATCCCTCAGGGAGTGTTCTGGGAGCGTTTCTATTCCAACAGTTTCCGCACCGACCGCGGCACGGTGAGTGCTTTCAGCGGGTGGGTCAGTTATCCCACCGTGAGCCTGATGCGCTTGCCCGAGAAGTTGGGCAACCTGCCCTCGCTGGCACGCAGCCTGGGGCGTGAGGGCTACCACACGGGCTACCTCTATGGCGGAGACATCACCATCATGAACAAGAAGGGCTATCTTGTGGCCACGGGCTACCGTCAACTCACCAGTGCATCCGATTTCCCGCTCTCGGCAACCAGCCAGAGCAAGTGGGGAGCCAATGACAGCGTGACTGCCAGGCGCACTTACGAGATGATTGCCTCTGGCCGAATGCCCGAGCCCTGGCACATGACCTTCCAGACGCTCTCCAGCCACGAGCCCTTCGAGGTGCCTTACCACCGCCTGGACGACAAGAAGCTCAACGCCTTTGCCTTCACTGACCACTGTGTGGAGATGCTTGTCGACAGCCTGCGCCGCCTGCCTGTGTGGGACAATCTGCTCGTTGTGCTCATCCCCGACCACGGCTTCCTCTATGACCTCACTTATGAGTCGCCCGAGTTCTTCCATGCTCCCATGCTTTGGCTGGGCGGTGCCGTCCGTCAGCCACGCCGGATGGATGTGCTCATGAATCAGAGCGACCTGCCTGCCACGCTGCTCAGCCAGATGGGCATTTCCCACCGTGACTTCCCCTGGAGCCGCAATGTGCTGAGCCGCAGTTACCGTTATCCCTTTGCTTACAGCACCTTCCCCAGTGGCATCCTCTTTGCCGACAGCACCGGCGTGAGCGTGTTCGACATCACCGGCCGCAAGCCCATCACCGAGCAGCCTGCCCCCTCGGCCGACCGGTTGCACAAGGCGCAGATCATCCTGCAGGCCAGTTATGACCTCCTGCAGGAGATGAAGTAGGCTTCACGCGCGCGTATGTAATATATAATGTGTGATTCTGCTTCATGGGGCGGAGTGGCCTGCCCATGCCGGCAATGTGTTTCTCCTCTCCCTTTGACAGGTACAAAAATAGACATTGAATGTCTGCCCATGTGAACATTCAATGTCTATACTGGCGAACATCTAATGTCTGCAAGGGCGGACATTAAATGTCTTTCGCGGCAGCCCTGCAAGGGCTTTACTTCTTGAACACCGGTGCATCCTGTGGGGTGGTGCTGGGCGTTCCTCCCTCCACGGCGGGCCATCCTTCCCGGTCCCACACCAGTTTGTCCAGCAGCATCACGCGTCCCTTGCCGGGGTCGTTTGCGTCATAGGCATGGTACAGCATCCAGGTCTGCCCGGCATCGTCGGTCACTATCTCGCTGTTGTGCCCGGGGCCTCTCCAGCGGTCGTTGCCGCTCAGGATGGTTTCGTAATGGTTGTCCAGCATGCGTCCTCCCTTCTTGTCCACATAAGGCCCTGCCAGGTGCCGTGACCGTCCCACCACGGTTCGGTAGGTGCTGGAGGCTCCCTCGCAGCAGGTGCCCACGCTGGCGAACAGGTAATAGTAGCCGCCGCGCTTGTACACCATCGCCCCTTCAAATGCCTTGCCGGCCACCTGCGTCTTGTCCTGTGCATCCTTCAGCCTCATGCCGTCCTTACTGAGCCGGGACAGGTACAGTCCGCTGAAGCTGCCCCACAGGAGGTACTTGCGCCCCTTGTCTTCCACGTAGCAGGGGTCGATGCTGTTCTGCACGCCAATCTCCGTGCTGCGGAACATCTTCCCGCAGTCGCTGAAGCGCGTGGGGCTGTCGCCTGTTGCCACGCCCAGTCCCGTGCGTGTCTCGTTGCCCCAGAAGGCCGATGCGTAATACACTAGGTACTTGTCCCGCTTCACGCGGCTCACGTCGAGTGCCCACAGGCTGAAGCGCATGGGGTGCTGCTTGCCGTCCTTGTCGGTGCGCACGGTGTCGTTCCAGGTGGGGCGCTCCAGTGCCGTGCCCTCGTCGCTCCAGTGCACCAGGTCGGTGCTCTTGCGGCAGGTGCCTCCGGTGCCGTAGGCATAGAAGGTACCGTCGGCGGCGCGCACGACGGTAGGGTCGGGGGTGTCCCGGTCAAACACTGGGTTTGTGTATTTCTCCTGGGCGGAGAGGCTTGCCATGGCAAGCGTGCCGAGCAATGCGGCGCAGAGTCTGGTGTACATAGAGTATGGCTTGTTTATTTCAGCGCGAAGATACTTAGAAATCCTCACATGGTGAAATGGCGGGTGGGGGAAAATGCCTAACTTTGTCACGGGAACTCCCGTGCAGGTTTTCCTCAAACAAACTGAGAGAAATGAAACAGCAGTATGACTATCTGATTGTAGGCTCCGGGCTCATGGGTGCCACCTTTGCCCATCTGGCCACCCGGGCGGGCAGGCGTTGCCTCGTGGTGGAGCGCAGGCCGCACACGGGCGGCAACGTGCACTGCATCACCGTGGAGGGAATACACGTGCATCAGTATGGGGCGCATATCCTGCACACGGGCGATGAGCGGGTGTGGCGCTTCGTCAACCGCCTTGCTCCCTGCAACCGTTACACCAACAGCCCGGTGGCCAACTGGCAGGGACGGCTTTACAACCTGCCTTTCAACATGAACACCTTCCATCAGATGTGGGGCGTGACCACGCCCGATGAGGCTCGCATGCGCATCGAGGCGCAGAGGGCCGAGGTGAGGGAACGCCTGCAGGGACGCGAGCCGGCCAATCTGGAGGAGCAGGCTTTGCTGCTGGTGGGGCGTGACATCTTTGAACGGCTGATAAAGGGGTACACCGAGAAGCAGTGGGGGCGTCCCTGCACGGAACTGCCCGCCTTCATCATACGCCGCCTGCCTCTGCGTTTCACCTTCGACAACAATTATTTCAATGACCCCTGGCAGGGAATCCCCGTGGGAGGATACAACCGTCTCACGGATGCCTTGCTGCAGGGCGTGGAGGTGCGCACCGGCGTGGACTTCCTGGCACAGCGCACCGAGTTGCTCCCGCAGGCCGGGCGCGTGCTTTACACCGGCGCGCTTGATGCATGGTTTGACCATTGCCTGGGGCACCTGCAGTACCGCACCGTGCGTTTTGAGACCAACGTGCTGCCGGTGAGCAACCACCAGGGCGTGGCCGTGATGAACTACACCGATGCCGGTGTGCCCTATACGCGTGTCATTGAGCATAAGCACTTTGAATGCTTCGGAGCGGCCGTGGAGGCCAACCCGCACACGGTGGTGAGCCGTGAGTACAGCACCGAGTGGAAACCGGGGATGGAGCCTTACTATCCTGTCAACGATGCTCCCAACACCCGCCTGCTGGATGCCTACCGCGCTTTGGCGGCGCAGGAGCGGAACGTCATCTTCGCAGGCCGCCTGGCGGAGTACCGTTATTATGACATGGCACCCACCATGGCACGGGCTTTCAGCCTGTGGGAGCAGGAGCAGGGCTGAGGCGCGGCGAGCCGCGCCGCCCTTCTTTGTGTTTTGGTCTGTGTCATTCCTGTCCGTCGCCGTCCAGTTCCTGCTCGGCGTACTCCAGTTCGCCTTCCACCACCCAGCGGAGGTCTTCGGGGTCAAATTCGCCCATCTTGTCCTTGCGTGCCTGCCTGGCCAGGTAAGCGGCGGCCTCGTCGATGTCTATGTCTACCTCATCGTTGTCATTGTTCTTGCCGCCTTTCTTCTCCGCCTTGTCCAGCAGGTCCACGTAATATTCCCCGATGACATCGAGGAAGTAATAGAGGTCGTCCTCGGTGAATTTCTCCTTCACCTCCTGTGGCAGGTAACTCTGTATGAACTCCACGGTGAGCCGGTCGTCCTCGGCATCGGCCATCAGGTCGTCTTCAAACGTTCTCATAGCGGTCCTCCTTTTAGAGTAAAGCCTTCAGTTTTTCCTCCAGCGTCTGCTTGGGCACGAGTCCCACCACCTTGTCCTTTACCTCTCCGTTCTTGATGAAGAGTATGGTGGGTATGTTGCGCACGCCGAATTGCATGCTCAGGTTCTCGTCCTCCTCCACGTTGCATTTGCCTATGATGGCCTGGTCCTGATATTCTTCGGCCAGTGCCTCAATGACGGGTGCAATACGTCTGCACGGGCCGCACCAGGGAGCCCAGAAGTCCAACACTACGAGTTTTCCGCTTGCAGCCAGTTGTTCAAGGTTGCTGCTGTTGATGATTTGTGCCATTGTATGATTTTTTTTATTGGTTGATGGTATACGGTATGTGGCTGTCGTCAAGAACCTCCATGAGTTGCTTGGTGACGGTGATTCCTCCCCTGCGTCTCTGCATGCGTATGGGTATGCTGTTCTCGGCATCGATGATGCTCACGTAGAGGTCTGTCCTGCCCGGGTGGGAGCGCACGGCTTCGGTCATCTGCACCACCAGGTCCTCGTTGATGGCCGTCTCGGGCAGGAAGATGGTGATGTTCTCTATGAGCCTGTCCTTCACGCTGTCCAGGAACTCCACGTTGCCTATGCTGAGTTCCAGTTCTTCGGGTGCGTATCGTTTGCCCTGCACCCGTCCGGTGATGTATACTGTGGTGCCGGCGGTCTCCATGTAGGTTCCGAAGCGTGCCCATGTCTCCCCGAAGAGGGCCAGCTCGCCTGCTCCCGAGTAGTCCTCCAGCGTCACTATGCCATAGGGCTTCCCCTTCTTGGTCACCCCCTTGCGCAGTCCGGTCACTATGCCTCCCAGCCGCACCTCCCTGTTGGCCATCGGGGTCAGGTTTTCCATCTGTGCCATCTGCATGTTGCACACTTTCTTGAGAATCACCATGTACTCGTCGAGCGGGTGTGCGGAGAGGTATATGCCTATGAGTTGCTTCTCCTTGTTGAGTCGCTCCAGCGCGCCCCACGGCTCTGCCACGGGCACTGCGGGAGTGTTTACTTCCACCTCGTCGAAGCCGAAGAGGGAGCATGCGGCATCGGCCTTGCTTTGCTGATACTGTATGCCGAACTTGAGCAGTGCCTCCACGAATAGGCCGTCCTTGGCCGTGGGGGCGAAGAACTGCTCGCGGCGTATGCTGCCCAGTGTGTCAAAGGCACCGCTCAGTGCCAGGCACTCGAGGCCGCTTTTCTTGACCGCCGGCAGGGAGACGCGCTGCACGAAGTCGAACACGTCCTGGTAGGCACCGTTCTCCTCGCGTTCCTTCACGATGGCCTCGGCTGCGGCTTCGCCCAGTCCCTTGATGGCCATGAGCCCGTAGCGTATCTGTCCCTTGGCGTTCACGCCGAAGTCGGGGTGCGACTCGTTTACGTCGGGTCCCAGCACCTCGATGCCCATCTGGTGGCACTCGTCAAGCAGTTTGGCCGTCTCCTTGATGTCGTCCTTGCGCCGCGTGAGCAGTGCCGCCATGAATTCCGAGGGATAGTGCGCCTTCAGGTAGGCCGTCTGATAGGCCACCCAGGAGTAGCAGGCAGCGTGGCTCTTGTTGAAGGCATAGGAGGCGAACTTCTCCCAGTCGCTCCATATCTTTTCCAGCACCTTGGGGTCGTGGCCGTTCCGCTGTCCTCCTTCGATGAACTTGGGCTTCATGGCGTCCACAATGTCCTTCTTCTTCTTTCCCATGGCCTTGCGCAGCGCATCGCTCTCGCCGCGCGTGAAGTTGGCCAGCAGGCGGCTCAGCAGCATGACCTGCTCCTGATAGACGGTGATGCCGTAAGTGTCCTTGAGGTACTTCTCCATGATGGGGATGTCGTACTTGATTTCCTCGCGGCCGTTCTTGCGGGCTATGAAGGAGGGGATGTAGTCCATGGGGCCCGGGCGGTAGAGCGCGTTCATGGCTATCAGGTCCTCAAACACGGTGGGGTGGAGTTCCTTGAGGTACTTCTGCATGCCGGCCGACTCAAACTGGAAGGTGCCTATGGTGCGCCCCTTCTGATACAGTTCGTAGGTCTTCTCGTCGTCGATGGGCAGGCGGTCCAGGTCGATGTCCACTCCGTGGGCTTCCTTGATCACCCGGCATGCCTCCTTCATCTCCGACAGGGTCTTCAGTCCCAGGAAGTCCATCTTGATGAGTCCCGTGCTCTCGATCACGTGCCCGTCATACTGGGTCACGGCGGTCTTCACGCCCGGGAAGTCCGGGTCATCGGCGGTGGAGACGGGCACATGTGTGCTGATGGGGTCGCGGCAGATGATGAATCCACAGGCGTGTATGCCGGTGCCGCGGATGGTTCCCTCCAGTTTGCGTGCGTACTTTATGGTATTCGACTCCCGGGAATCCTGGCTCGCCTCGGCGGCCTGCAGTTCGGGCGTACACAGGATGGCGTTCTTGAGGTTCATCTTCAGCCCGTCGGGCAGGCGGTCGGGTATGGCCTTGCAGAGCGCGTTGCTCCGTTCCAGGGGCAGTTTCTCCACGCGCGCCACGTCCTTGATGCTGTTCTTGGTGGCCATGGTGGCGTAGGTGATTATGTGGGCACAGTTCTCATGCCCGTATTTGTCCATTACCCACTGCAGCACCCTGCCTCGGCCGTCGTCGTCGAAGTCGGTGTCGATATCGGGCAGCGATATGCGGTCGGGGTTGAGGAATCTCTCAAACAGCAGGTCATACTTCATGGGATCCAGTTTCGTGATGCCCAGGCAGTAGGCCACCACCGATCCGGCTGCCGAGCCACGCCCCGGGCCCACCCACACGCCCAGTTCCTTGCGCGCGGAGTTGATGAAGTCCTGCACGATGAGGAAGTATCCCGGGAATCCCATCGTCTTCATGATGTGCAGCTCAAAGCGTATGCGGTCGTCCACTTCCTTGTCCAGCGGGTCTCCGTAGAGGCGTGCTGCGCCCTCGTAGGCCAGTTTGTGCAGGTAGTCGGCTTCAAACTTGATGCGGTAAATCTTGTCGTATCCGCCCAGTTTGCTGATTTTCTTCTCTCCTTCCTCGGGCGGCAGGGGATTTTCGCCGTTCTCATCGCTGGTGAATTCCTTGTAGAGATCCTCTTCGGTGAACTTCTCCCTCCATTCCTCTTCCGTGCCGAAGTCCTCGGGTATGGGGAAGAAGGGCATGATGGGGTCGCTTTCTATGTTGTAGGTCTCCACCTTGTCCAGCACCTCGCAGGTGTTGGCCAGTGCCTCGGGAATGTCCTGGAACACCTCGTTCATCTCCTCGCGCGTCTTGAACCACTCCTGCTTGGAGTAGAGCATGCGCGTGGGGTCGTCCAGGTCCTTGCCCGTGGCCAGGCAGAGCAGGTGGTCATGGGCTTCGGCATCATCTTGGTCCACGAAGTGGCTGTCGTTGGTGCACACCAGTTTGATGCCGTATTCGCGTGCCAGTTCAATGAGCACCTTGTTGGCCTCCTGCTGCAGGGGGAAGGTCTCGCGGTTGGCTCTCAGGCGCGGGTCTTTCACCTCATGCCTCTGGAGTTCCAGGTAATAGTCGTCGCCGAACACGCGCTTGAACCATTCCACGCTCTTGCGCGCTCCCTCGATGTCTCTGTTCAGTATCTTGCTGGGTACCTCTCCCGCTATGCAGGCCGAGCAGCAGATGAGGTCCTCGTGGAAGCGTTCTATGTCGGCGTGGTCGGTACGCGGACGGCCGTAGAAGCCGTCCACCCAGGCGCGGGACACCAGTTGGATGAGGTTCTGGTAGCCATGGAAGTTCTTGGCCAGCAGTATGAGGTGGTTGCCGCCCAGGTCAACTTTCTTGTCCGATTTCTCCTCCTTGTCACGCCGTGCCACGTATACCTCACAGCCGAAAATGGGCTTGAAAGGCTCCAGGCCCTCCTTCTTGCGGCCCTTGTTCACCTTGCCGCAGTAGTCGAAGAAGTCCTTGACGCCGAACATGTTGCCGTGGTCGGTCAGGGCCATGCCCCTCATTCCGTTCCCGATGGCTTTGTCCACCATGCGGCTGATGGGCGCCTGGCCGTCGAGCAGGGAGTACTGCGAGTGTACGTGCAGATGCACAAAATCTTCCATGTCAGTCGCTTTGTTGTTTTCCAGCATAAAGATAGCACAATAATCCCGATTGTATCCCTCTTGCCTTTCTTTTTGTTGGCTAAAGGCCCGCGGGGCGTGAAAAACGGCAGCAAACCTTGGCGGGGTGGATAATAATGTATATCTTTGCCTTCAAGTAAATGAACAGTAAAGAATGGGTGAACGACTGAAGAAACTGAAGAAAATCAGGTTGCACCATGAGGGTACGCACACCCTCATGTGGTCACTCTGCCTGCTCTTGGCTCTCAACGGCCTTGTTTACCTGTTCTGCCCGGCTCCCCTTCTCATCAGGACCATCCTTTTGGTCAGCGTGATCGTGTACGCCGTGCTGGTTAACTTCTTCCAGTGCCCCATACGTATTTATACGGGCGACACCGAGAACGTGGTGCTGGCTCCTGCCGATGGGCACGTGGTGGTGGTGGAAGAGGTGGAGGAAAACGAGTACTTCCATGACCGGCGCATGATGGTGAGCATCTTCATGAGCCTCTTCAACGTGCATGCCAACTGGATTCCCGTGGACGGCACCGTGAAGATGGTGAGGCACCAGGACGGCAATTTCCACCGCGCATGGCTTCCCAAGGCAAGTGAGGAGAACGAGCGCAGCATGGTGGTCATCACCACCCCCGACGGCACCGACATCATGGTGCGGCAGGTGGCGGGAGCCATGGCGCGCCGCATTGTCACTTATGCCCGTGAGGGTGAGGACTGCTACGTGGACGAGCATCTGGGCTTCATCAAGTTCGGCTCGCGCGTGGATCTCTACCTGCCCCTCGATAGTGAGGTGTGCGTCTCGCTCAGGCAGAAGACCGTGGGCAACGAGACGGTCATCGCACACCTGAATCCCAAGCATACTGATTAAAAACACATACGTAACGATGTCCAACGCATTTACACGCCAGTTGCCCAATGCGGTCACGTGCTGCAACCTGCTGTGCGGATGTGCCGCCACCGGGGCAGCCTTCTACGGCCATCTTCACTGGGCAGTCATCATGATTGTCTGTGGAGCCGTGTTTGACTTTTTCGACGGGCTCACCGCCCGTGCCCTGGGAGTGTCCTCTCCCATAGGCAAGGAACTGGACTCGCTGGCCGACGTTGTCACGTTCGGTGTGGCACCCAGTGCCATCCTCTTCTGGGTCATGCATGAGGTGCATTGCCCCGAGGTGCTCATGCCCTGGAAGGGCATTCTGCCTTACACGGCCTTCCTCATGGCTGCCTTCTCGGCGCTGAGGCTGGCGAAGTTCAACCTCGATGTGCGCCAGAGCACGCAGTTCATCGGTTTGCCCACTCCTGCCAACGCGCTCTTTTGGAGTTCCCTGGTGCTGGGGCAGCACACGTTCCTCACCTCGCTGCGCTTCAATATCCTGTGGCTCATTGCACTCATGCTGCTCTTCTGCTACTTGCTGGTGTGCGAGGTGCCCATGATGGCGCTCAAGTTCAAGGCGCTCACCTGGGAGGCTTGCCGCTGGAAGGTGGTCTTCCTCGTTGGCTGCCTGGTGTTCCTCCCCTTGGGCTACAGCGCCTTTGCCGCCATCATAGCGTGGTACATACTGCTGTCCGTGGTGCTGGTGAAGTTGAACAGGTTCTGAGCGGCAATCCCCCTGTGTGGCCTTCGGGATGCCGCATTTCTCCCTTTTCTTGGCTCTTGCTCATTCGGCCTCTTTTTAGAAAATATTTGACAATACGAGGGCGTGGCGCACGAGGGTTTCAGGTGCGCATTTTGTGTCAATAAAAATTCCCAGTTAGAGAAAAATTTTTCTCTAACTGGGAAAAAATAATTTCCCAGTTAGACGTTTTTTTGTTTCCAACTGCCCCTATTTCTTTTTCCGCAGGTTTCGCTCTTGAAAAATGTTTGCGGATTTTGCGGCCGGCCAGTCTGTTTCCGGCGCTGGGCAGTTCTGCCTGCCAAATTTCCGCTGGGCCTTTGTCGGGAGGAGTGGTTGGGCGAGGTGCCTTGCATGGGTGGGGACATCGGGTCGGTGAGTGCCCGCCTTCCTTTCCCGTGGCTTCACCGCATGGCTCGTTGTCCCTCTCTCATTATATATAATATGCGTGCGTGCGCGCGAGTGGCAGGCGAATTTGTCCCAAAATTCTCTTTGTTGGTATAAAAAAGCGTTTGGGATTTGTGGGAAACAGCGAAAAGGTGTAAATTTGTGAACTTACAAGACTTGTCTTTGGCGCATTTGCGGTCTGTTGTAGCGGTGACGCTGCTGTCGGGGCGTGGGTGCGTGAGGTTAGAAGTGAGTATTAAACGTTATAGTATTAACTTAAAAAATCAAGTATGAGAAAAAGACTTCTTAGTCTGTGCCTGTTGGGTGTGATGACACTCTCCGGCACCTCTGCGTGGGCACTTGACCAGAAGGACGGTGTCTACCAGATCAACTCCTTGGAGGACTATCTGGCCTTTGCCTCTCTCGTGAACACTCCGGCAGATGAAGGCGGTAACCCTGCGGCCAACGCAGTGCTTAACGCCGACATCGATCTGGGCACCAACAGCACGATGATAGGCACGCAGGCTCCGGATTACTACCAGGGAACCTTTGACGGACAGGGGCACACCATCACGGTGAACGCCTATCCCACAGAGGGAGGTTACGGCCTCTTCAGGCGCTTGCAGAAGACCGCCGAGGTGAGGAACCTGAGGACAAACGTCACCGTGACCACCAGCCAAAAGTGGGCCACCGGTTTGGCTTACTACTCCGAGGGTGCCTACATCCACAACTGCTACGTGGAGTGCACGGTCAACTCAAGTTTTGCCGGTGACGCCACACATGCAGGCATCGTGGCCGACGCACAGCGTGCCACCTTCATTGCAGACTGCTTCGTGAAGTTCACCATGAACGGTACCGAGACCATCAACTGCGGTGGCATCATCGGTTGGTCAAACAATTACACCACCGTGCAGAACTGCGTGGTGATCAATGAGACCAACATGAAGAACCTTTCAGGCAGTGGTACCATCAGCCGTAACCCTGGCAACCTGCAGGGCGTGGATGTGGAGAAGTATGCCCAGGGAGAGCGTCCCGGCGGTGCCAGTTACGGCAACTTCGCCACTGCCAAGTGGGACAACGTGAAGTATGTGACCATTACCACAAAGGATGACCTCAAGACAGGTGCTGCTTGCTACGAGTTGAACAACGACCAGAGCAAGATTACCTGGACACAGGAAATCGGCAAGGACGAATATCCTCTGCCCGCTCCCTTCGGCAGCGGCAAGCAGGTATACGCCAGCCAGCCCACTGACTGCCACGGACATGTGGCTGAGGGTGCCGAGGTGACCTACTCCAACACAGCCGGGTCGGCTACCTGCGCCAAGCACTCCGTTGACAAGTTCGGCGTGTGCGTCAACTGTGGTTACTTTGACTATTCGCTCATGCCTCGTGATGACAAGGAGCACAAGTTCCTGCTCTCTTCCGCCAAGGATTTCTGGCTGGCAGAGGGTCAGAACCGTATTGCACGCGGTACCTTCTATGACATGAAGATGGAGGCCGACGTGACTCTGGAGGCTGACAGCGCCCTCATATTCAACAACGACAACTGGTATGCCGGTATCTTTGACGGACAGGGACACGCCCTGACCCTCAACATCACGCAGGCTCCGAGCGAGACATCGCTCTTCCCCTGCCTGCAGGGAACCGTGAAGAACCTGTCGATGCACGGAAGCATCGACGGAGCATCGAACTACTATGCTTCTGTTGCCTCTACGACCCAGGCCGCTACGGCGCAGATTCTGAACGTGTACAGTGACATTGACATCACCACCTCCAAGGCCGGAGATGCCACCAACGGCGGTCTGGTGTCACGCACCAGTACGAAGGCAACAATCACGAACTGTATCTACAATGGTAAGCTCATAGGCACCAACGGTACTACAAACTGCGGTGGCCTGGTGGGTTGGTGTACAGAAAACGCCTATCTTACCAACTGTGCCTTCACCGGCGAGATTGTGGACATCACGGACAACACTTATTCCATTGCCCGTAATCCCAACAGACTGGTGACCGACAACGTATATTATGTAAATAAGTACACTCCCGAAAACGGGGATATCACGAATGCCACTCAGGTGGATGCATCTGTGGTGACAAGCGGAGAACTTGCTTTCCTGCTCAACGGGAAGAAGTCCGGCTATGAGGGAGGTTTCTATCAGACCATCGGCACCGATGACGCTCCTTACACCGTGAGCCTGGGTCATGGCAAGGTGTATGTTCATGCCAATAGTTTCAACTGCGACGGAACTGGTAACGGCACGGTGACATACGCCAACACGCCCTCTTCCAATCCCGTTCCTCCCCACACCCACAAGAATGGTTTCTGTGCTGTCTGCGGTGCTTTGCAGTTGGATTACATCACTCCCACCGAGGACGGATGGTATGAACTGAAAGACGGACATGCACTGGCCTGGTGGTCTGTTTATGCAGCAACCGTGAATCTGGGTGCCAAGGCACGCCTGACTGCCGATGTGACCATGGATGATGAGGACAATGCCCACTATGCTTCCGTCGGTACGGAGTTCAAGCCCTATTACGGTTCATTCGACGGGCAGTTCCACCGCATCAGCAATCTGAAGGTTAATTTCCCCGAGCAGTTGGGTGTCGGACTGATTGCCGTGATGAACAGCGAGCCCAAGGCATCGGGCGATGATGGCAAGGCACGTGAGAAGAATCCCATTTTCATCCGCGATGTCATCCTTGACAAGACTTGCAGCCTCACTGGTAAGGGTTACGTGGGTATCATCGGTATGACCGCTCCCTGGGGGGGTAACATCCTGGTACAAAACGTCGGCATGGAAGGTGACGTGCGCGCTGTCAGCGAGGCCAATGCCGGTGGTGTGCTGGGTTGTGTGATGAGTTCTTCTTGTAAGATTACCATTGACAACAGTTTCATGGCCGGTAACGTGTTTGGCGTGAAGGAGAACGGTTCGTTCTCCGGTTGGCTGGGCAGTTATGCCACCGTCAGCAACTGCTACGCCATTGGCGAGGTGGAGAACCCGCAAGACGTGGTGAATGACGACAACGGCAACCCCAAGCCTGCCGACCAGCAGACTTCCGACCGCTACTTCGCACGCTATGGCACTGCCAAAATCACCAACTGCTTTGCCCGTTATGGAGGAGAACTGAAGCAGGACAACGTTGTTGTGGTGGCCAAGGTTTCCGATGAGGACGTGCTGAGCGGTGCACTGGCATTCCGTGCCAATGGCAATACCAGCGTGGATCCCAAGTGGTACCAGAACCTGGAGGGTGACGTGGACGAGCATCCCATGCCTGTTCCCACCCACGGTACAGTGTTCAAACTGGCTGAAAAGTACATGTCTGTATCCAATGACGAGGAACTGCAGACTGTGGTGTCAACCATTCAGGACGATGCCGGCAACTACGATGCCATAACCATGGCCGAGCAGGCTGTCAAGGATGCGTATACCGGTGCGGCTGGCGAACTCAGTAACCTGTCAACCATTGCCGAAGTGGCAAAGGCTTATGAGGGCGTGCTTGCCAAGAAGTCCCTGGCAGATGCCAGTGCCAAGAAGTACAAGACGTATGTGGACGAGATGGCCAAGGTACAGGCTTACCTGAAGGAGCATCTCGACTTTGAGGGCGAGGAGCGTGAGGTGCTCGAGGCATACTTTGAAGGCACAGAAGATCCTAATGATGTCTATCCTTTGGGTAGTTATATGTACATCACCGAGGAGATGCAGGCTCCCTCTGACTCTCTGGCCAATGAGATTGTCCGCGTCAATGCTGCCCTGCAGGAGGCCATCAAGTATGGCTATATTGCCGGCACCAACGTGTCAGGACTGTTTGCCAATGCCAACTTCCTCAAGGGTAAGGAAGGCTGGGAAGGTTCTAAGGATATAGGCGTGACCACTTACACCATCGAGGACAAGCAGATTGCCGGTGCAGAGCGCTGGGCCGGAGACCTTGACATGACGCAGACCGTGGAAGGCCTGAAGCCCGGTTGGTACAAGGTGGAAGTGACCGGTGCGGCACGTCCCAGCGATGCCACTTACGGCCTGAACTACATTGCTACCCTGGATGCTAACGGAACCACCAACTATTTCATGGCCGACATTGAGGATCCCATCTCTTATGACGATGCCATCGATCAGGTGAACAGCAACATCCACGGCTCTACTTCAGACCGTGCCATTTATGAAGATGGTGTGTCCACAACTCCTGAGTTGGGTGGTGACACTGTAGGCTTCGTGATGCACGGACAGCTCAGTGTGGCTTGTGTAATCAACGGCGGTACCCGTTACAAGAACTATACTATGGGTTACGTGGGCGAGGACGGTAAACTCACCATCCGCCTGCGTCAGGACAAGAGCGGCTATGGCAATGACTGGTTTGGCTTCGGTAACGTGGTAGTGACTTACTGCGGTGAGGCTGAGACTGGGCAGACCGCAGCAGCCTTGGATGACGTGCTGAACGGCCAGAAGGATCGTGCCAACACCATTTTGGGTAAAGCCTATCAAGATGCCGTGCAGGGAGAAACGGAATACAGAAGGAACCCCAACTTCCCCGTTGAATTGCGGAAGGCACTCTCTGCAGCCGTGAACGAGGCAGAAGAGGCAGACAACAGTGAGGCCAAGATTGCTGCCATGCAGAAGTTGTCCGAACTCTTCCTGCAGTTCCGCGATGCCAAGCAGGCTTATGCCGACCTGGCATGTACTGCTACGGCAATCAGTGAAGCAGCCGGTAAAGTTGGTGAGGAAATTGATGCGAATGAGTCCGACGCTATTATGAATGTGTGTGGCGCTGTGCTTGACGGATACTTTAGCGGTTCATACAGCACAGAGGAAGCCAAGTCTATGGATGACTTGAAGACCCCTGAGACAACTCCCTTCATCCCCGAGACCCGTGGTGACACGCTGCTGCTGGCCAGCCGCAAGCAGTATGCATACTTCGTTGCTCATGTGCTTTATTCTGACAATGCTGCGTATGCAGAGTTGACGAACGACATTCCAAACATTGATGAGGCTTTGATGGTTGGTACCTTCTATGGTACTTTGGATGGCAAGTTCCACAGCCTGAACATGAACATGGAGCGGATTGGTGCTAACAACGCGGCTCCCATCGATGCATTGTACGGTACGGTGAAGAACCTCGTGGTGAAGGGTAACATCACCACCGACAGCAAGTATGCTGCAGGTGTGGCTGCCCATGCCTATGCCAACTCACGGGTTGAGGGCGTTACCTCATCCGTGAACATCAACTCTTCTGTTGTCGGTGACGGTACTCATGGCGGTCTCATTGCCGTGGTTGAGAGCGGTGATGTGAACATCCGCAACTGCGTCTTCGACGGCACCATGACCGGTGAGGCAACCAACTCTTGCGGTGGCCTCGTAGGCTGGCTGAGTGGTAAGGCCAACATCTACTACTGCCTGCAGATTGGTGACATCCAGGTTGGCACAAGTGGAGGACACACTTGGGCACGTACCGGTGATGACAATAACCGCGTCCTGGGATGGTGTGCTTATCTGAATGGCTATGGTGATACTGCTGCCGACAAGACCACTGCCGAGAAGTTGGCAAGCGGAGAAGTCTGCTACTGGCTCACTCGCGGTGAGACTGAGAATCCCGCATGGTTCCAGACCCTTGGCGTGGACACTGTTCCCCACGTGACTCCCGGTGCAACGGTTTACTGCTACAACGGAGAGTACATCAACGAGAAGCCCAACATCCAGCTGAACTCTTATGCTTCAAGCGTGAACATGAAGAGCGATGCCGACAATGTGGAGGTTACCTATATCCTGAACGCTCCTGCACAGGAGGGTGAGATTCGCTTCTACAACAGTGCCAAGGAAGTGGTTTACACCGAGACACTCGCCACCAGCGACCTTACCACCGGTTCTCACAGCGTGACCGTGTCCAACAGCAGCCTGCCTGCAGCAGGTACCAAACTGACCTTCGACGTGAAGATCAAGGGCTACGGTTCACTGGATCCTGCTCGTGTGGGCGAGGTGCAGAAGGCTTGGTGGCCTTATGGTATGGCTGTGATGAACGATCCCGAGAGCGCATCCTTCGGTAACATCTACGTAACGGAGACCAATACCGACAATGCTTGGAAGATTAACGATGAGGTTTCTACCGGTTATATTTCCGACACCAAGCGTTCTGGCCTGTACATGTTCAATCCTTTGTTCAAGGTTGTGAATGCAGCCGATGGAACTCCCGGATGGAAGGGCGGCATGACTGACGGCGAGAAAGTTGTTGCTGTCGACGGTTATACCAACGCAGACTACAAGGTTGTGCGCACTACTCAGGACGGCCGCCTCTTCGTAGGCCGAATGAGTGGCAAGACCGACAGCCCCATCTTCGAGGTGAACCCCGACAACATGGAGGAGGCTTGGACACCTGTCTTCACCGGTACCATTGACAAGGAGACCGGTATCACCTATGCAGGCAACGAGGAGCAGGCACGCTTGAATGTCAGCTTCGACCTCGCAGGCAAGGGTGACGACATGAAGCTCTTGACTCTGGGTATCGCACGCAGTGACGGTGGTTTCAACTATTCCGACTACAAGGCCAACATCTACAACCTGGGTAAGGCCAAGCAGTGGGACAAGGCTGCCGACATCACCTTCGAGCCTCTGACTGGCCGGTACACCATTGCTCCCATGCCTGTGAGCATCCTCTCTGACCAGCGTGGCGGTGCATGGTACTTCCAGTACCGTAGCACTCCCAGTGCACTCCAGCCCGCCATCAAGCACATCAATGCTCAGGGCGAGGAGGATTACTCTGACATCACGACCAACCTGAACAATGGTGGTGCAGCCATCTCTCCCGACGGCAGCACCGTGGCAGTGTCTCGTAACGGCAGCATCTCTGTGTACAAGACCGATTATGAGGTGATGCCCAACGGGCTCATCAACCTGATGCCTATTGCCAACTTCACGCACAAGGAAAGCAATATCTCTGCCATGGCATTTGACTATGCCGGCAACCTGATTGTTGGTGCTACTGGAAGCCATACCATTGCTCGTTACGTGATTCCCAGCCAGACGGACAATGTCACCATCACTCCCGCTTCTTCTCGCTGCGCCTTCGAGGTGGGTGAGATAAAGACCGGCATCGAGCAGATTGCAGGTGAGAGCGGCGACGGCAGGATTTACAACCTGCAGGGTGTGCAGCTCCAGAAGGCTCAGAAGGGCGTGAACATCATCAACGGCAAGAAGGTGATGGTTAAGTGAGCGGAATGAACCGAAGACCCGAAGGGACTTCAGGGACATTCCCGAACGCCAATCAGCTCGGCCGTAGGCCAAGGTGATGGTTAAGTAAATTCCTCTCGTCAATCGAGCGAGATACATTCCGGAAGCCCCGCGCGACATTGTTCGTGCGGGGCTTCTTCTGTGCCTGCGGCAATAATCGGCCCAGCTCTTTGCCGTGAGGGAAGAATGCCGTAACTTTGCAGGGGACAGCGTGTGGCAGGACAGGCCGCCTTGCCGCGTTGCCCTAACGGAAACGACAACCGGCCCTGCGGCCACAAACAGCGAACCATTATGGAACAACCACTCATTATTTATAATACCCTCACGCGGCAGAAGGAACTCTTCCGCCCGCTGAATCCCGGTCATGTGGGCATGTATGTGTGCGGCCCCACCGTGTACGGCGATGCCCACCTGGGGCATGCACGCCCCGCCATCACCTTCGACCTCCTGTTCCGTTACCTCAGCCACATCGGTTACAAGGTGCGCTATGTGCGCAACATCACCGATGTGGGCCATCTGGAGCATGATGCCGACGAGGGTGAGGACAAGATTGCCAAGAAGGCGCGCCTGGAGCAACTGGAGCCTATGGAGGTGGCGCAATATTACACCAACCGCTTCCATGATGCCATGAACGCCCTCGGCTGCCTCCCTCCCAGCATCGAGCCGCATGCCACCGGCCACATCATCGAGCAGGAACAGCTCGTGCAGCAGATACTCGACAACGGTTATGCCTACGTGAGCAACGGCAGTGTGTACTTCGACGTGGAGAAGTACAACCGAGACCACCATTACGGCATACTCTCGGGCCGTGACCTGGAGAACGTGAAGGATGCCAGCCGCAACCTGGCCGGCGTGGGCGAGAAGCACAACCAGGCCGACTTTGCCCTGTGGAAGGCAGCCCAGCCCGAGCACATCATGCGCTGGCCGTCACCCTGGAGCGATGGTTTCCCCGGCTGGCACTGCGAGTGCACGGCCATGGGCAGGAAGTACCTGGGCGAGCACTTCGACATCCACGGCGGCGGCATGGACCTCATCTTCCCCCACCATGAGTGCGAGATAGCGCAGGCCGTGGCCTCGCAGGGCAGCCAGATGGTGCGCTACTGGGTGCACAACAACATGATAACCATCGACGGCAAGAAGATGGGCAAGAGCTACAACAACTTCATCACCCTGCCGCAGTTCTTCAGCGGAGACCACCCGCTGCTCACCCAGCCTTACTCGCCCATGACCATCCGCTTCTTCATCCTGCAGGCGCATTACCGCAGCACCGTGGACTTCGGCAACGAGGCTCTGCAGGCGGCCGAGAAGGGTTTCGCGCGTCTGATGGATGCCCTGAAGAGCCTGAAGCGGCTGCTTGAGGGGCAGAAGGTGAAGGGGCAGCCTGCCGTGGAGATGAAGTACGTGGACGAACTCAGGCAGAAACTTTACGATGCGATGAACGATGACCTGAACAGCCCAATCGTCATCAGCCACCTGTTCGATGCCTGCCGCGTGGTGAACACCCTGCTTGACAAGAAGGCCAGCATCACTGCCGAGGTGGCTCAGGCCCTGTATGGCCTGATGTCTACCTTCATCCATGACATCCTGGGACTGGCAGAGGAGACCGGCGCAGGCAACAAGGCACGCGAGGAAGCCTTCGGCGCGGTGGTGGACATGCTGCTCTGCCAGCGCCAGCAGGCCAAGGCCGAGAAGAACTGGGCACTGAGTGACCAGATACGTGACAGCCTGGCCGAACTGGGCTTTGAGGTCAAGGACACCAAGGACGGCTTCTCCTGGACACTGAACAAGTGACCTCTGCGGCCACTGTGACTCCATAACGCAATCCCCCGCCGCGGGCATCTCGTCTGGCGGGGGATTGCCGTTCCTGTGCATGGGCATTTGGCAGCAATAAATTGGGGAAAAGGCTTGACAAAGTGGTGGCTTTGTTGTAATTTTACTGCGGAAAATCATTGAAAATCCTCAGTAGAACTGCGGAAAATCATTGAAAATCCTCAGCATGAACGTTAATAAGGAGTGCTTATGTATGTCCGTAAATGCAATGTCAACAGTAAGTTAGATGGAAGCGTGTTCCTTTTTGGAGCACGTCAGACAGGTAAGAGTACCCTTCTGAGACAGGAGTTTCCCGGCAGCGAGTACATCGACTTGCTGGATACCACGCTGAAAAACCGCTTCAGGCACCGTCCCGCATTGCTTTATGAAATGTTGCGCGACAAGCCGTCCGGCACTTTGGCCATCATTGACGAGATTCCCGAAGTGCCCGAGATGCTCAATGAGGTGCATCGTCTGATATCCGAGAAGGGCATTGTGTTCATCCTGTGTGGCTCCAGCGCGCGCAAATTGAAGCGCAAGGGCTACAATACACTGGGCGGCAGGGCTTATCCCGTTTACCTGTTCCCGCTGGTGAGTGCCGAGATTCCCGACTTCGACCTTGGCCGTGCGCTCAATTATGGGATGCTCCCTCCGCATTATCTTGCCCGCAATCCCCGCCGCCTGCTCTCGGCTTACATTGACGTGTATCTGAAGGAGGAGGTCAAGCAGGAGTCCCTGGTCAGGAACTTGGGCGCATTCCAGCGTTTCCTGGAGGTGGCTGCCCTGACCAACGGAGAGATGGTGAACTACAACAACATTGCACAGGACTGTGGTGTGAGTGCCAACACTGTGTCTGGCTATTTCGATATTCTTGAAGATACGCTCCTAGGCTTTCGCCTGCCGGCATTTGCCCGGGTGATGAAGCGCAGGCTGGTGCAGGCTCCCCGTTTTTACTATTTCGATGTGGGCGTGGCCAATCACCTGCGCCATGGCGGTGAACTGGTGCGTGGTACGGTGGAGTATGGCCATGCCTTTGAGCACCTGCTGATACAGGAACTGAGGGCTTGGCTTTCTTATACGGAAAGTCCCGAACGGCTGACTTACTGGCGTACCTACACGGGACTGGAGGTGGATGCCGTGATAGGCGATGCCCGTGTGGCCATTGAGATGAAGTCTGTGGAGGAGGTGGGCATCCGCCATCTGGGCGGACTCAAGTCCTTCGCGTCTGACTATCCCGGCTGCAGGCTGATGATGGTCTCCCTTGACCCCATCAACCGCAGGATGGGTGAGGTGGAGTGCGTCTATGTGCTCGACTTCCTGCACATGCTGTGGGAATCGGGGTTGTGACCGGGACTTTTCCCACCCTTCCCGTATCGGCTCCGGTGGGGTGCCGCGCAAGTGTTAAAAACGCAGAGCGCTGCGTTGGCCGATGAAGCGCTCTTCATTGGCTGATGAAGCGCTCTGCGTTGGCCATCGTACCGCAGTGCCTTTTTTTCACTCCTCCGGGTGGCAGGTGTGGGTGCCTGCCGCCGTGTGTGGGATGCCATGCCCCCGGGTGCGGCATTCCGGGCAGATGCCCTTGATCATGAGGTTGACTGCCGTGGCCAGGAAACCCTCGGGCAGTGTCACCCGGGGCACAGGCAGACCGTGGAGGCAGAAGGTGCGCTGGCACTGCTCGCAGTAGAAGTGGCCGTGCTGGTCATCGTGTGCGCAGGGGTTCTCGCTGGTGCACATCTCATAGCGCAGTGCCCCGCTCCCGTCCTCAATCCCGTGTATGAGGTGGTGCTGCAGGAAGAGCGTGAGCGTGCGGAAGATGGTGCTCCTGTCTGCCGTGGGCATCCGCTCCTCCAGTTCCCTGAGCGAGAGCGGGCGTGCGCTCCGCTCCAGTTCGCGGTACACAAGCAGTCTCATGGCCGTGGGCTTCACCCCCTGCCGGGTCATCCTCAGTTCCAGTTCCCTGTCCATGTTGCTTCAGGTCAGTATTTGAATGAACTTCCTCCGGCGAACTCACGCAGCAGCGAGGTGGGCGGCACCTGCTCCTCGGGCACCATGCGGAAGTATCGCAGGAAACGCCTCAGGCGGCTTGCCTCGGCATATTCAGGGTCTCGCTCGGCCACCTGCTCCAGTATGGGCATCACCTGTGCGCGTATGACTCCCAGTTCGTAGAGCAGCGCGCTGTTGAAGGTGGCGTCGGCCAGTTCCTGGAAGGGCATTATCCACTTCTCCTCGCCTGCCGTCACGCTGGGCAGGCGGCGTATGGTGTCGCGTGCCGAGTAGCCTCGGTACTTGTAGTCGCGCAGCACTCGCCTGAGCAGGCGTATGTCCTGTGTGGGTATGTGGTTGTGGTCATCCAGTTGTATGGTGGTCAGTGCCGACACGTAGATGCGGTATTTCTGCCCGTTGGGCACCATGGCGGAGAGTAGCGGGTTGAGCGCGTGCAGCCCTTCCATGATGATGATGTCCTCGTCACCGATGCTCAGCCGCCGTCCCTCGAACACCCTTTCGCCCGACGGGAAATCGTAGCGCGGCAGTTCCACTTCCTCGCCGCGCAGCAGCGCGGTCATCTGCCGGTTGAAGAAGTCGGTGTCCACTGCTCCTATGCACTCAAAGTCATACTCCCCGTTCTCATCCTTGGGCGTGTCCACGCGGTTCACGAAGTAGTCATCGGTGGAGAGCGTGTGCGGCCTCAGCCCGCAGGCCATGAGCAGGATGGCCAGCCGCTTGGCGGTGGTGGTCTTTCCGCTGCTGCTTGGGCCGGCAATCAGCACCAGCTTGGCCTTGCGTGCGGCAATCTCGTCGGCAATGTTGGAGAGTTTCTTGTCCTGCAGTGCCTCGCTCACGTTGATGAGCTGCGTCCCCCCGCCGCCGAGCACCACCCTGTTGAACTCTCCCACGGTGCGTATGCCTAGGATGTTCTGCCAGTGCCTGTGCTCACGCATCACGTCGAGCATCTTCGTCTGCGGCGTGAGCGGCTCCAGGCATGAGGGATCAGTGCGCATGGGAATGCGCAGGAGCAGCCCGTCATGGAAGGGCATCAGGTCAAAGAGGTGCAGGAGTCCCGTGCGCGTGAGCAGGCATCCGTAGAAATAGTCTACCGTCTGGTCCAGTTTATAATAATAGGTGTACAGGTTGCTCTGGCTCTCAAGCAATTGCACCTTGCTGGTCATGCCGCGCTGCTGGAACATGCTTATGGCCTCCTCGATGGGGCACTGTATGCGCTTGATGGGCATGTCGGCATCAATGATCTCCTGCATGCGCCGCTTCAGTTGCTCCGCCGTGTCTGGTGTCACGGGCTTGTCTGTCTGCAGTTCACAGTAGAATCCCCGGCTCACGGGGTCGCCTATGACGAGCCGCCCGCCGGGGAAGAGGTCCTCCACGGTTTTTGCGAGCACGAAGAAGAGCGTGCGCGTGTAGGTGTACATGCCCGCCGGCGACTGCAGTGAGAGGAACTCCACGTCCTTGTTGTTGTAGAACCTGTAGTTCATGCCCTGCACCTTGTTGTTCACCATGGCTGCGATGGGGCCGTAGTCCATCTGCAGTCCGGACTGCCGGTATACTTCATAAAGCGAACTGCCGAAGGGCACGTTGATCCTGCTCCGACTGTTCTTGCATCTGATGGTCAGTGTGTTGTTCATTGGGTGTGTGTGTTGTGACGTCTGGCGTATCAGAATAGTTTGATTACTTCGGCCATTCCCTCTCCGGCTCCCATGGCGAAGTGTCGGAAAGGACGGTCGGCATTCCAGTTCACGGGTTTGGGATCAATCAGGTACACGGGTGCCTGCCGCGGCACGTATCTGGTGAGTCCTGCGGCCGGGTATACGTTGAGGCTCGTGCCGATAACAATCATGGCCTCTGCCCGACAGCATATCTCCATGGCCTTCTCAATCTGCGGCACCGGCTCGCCGAACCACACGATGAAGGGGCGCAGTTGGCTTCCGTCATCGGCCAGGTCGCCCATGTGCACCTCGGGTGCCTCGGCTGTGAGCGTGCGTATCTGTTCCGGGTCGTTCGGTCTGCGGCTGCTGGTCACCTTCATGAGTTCGCCGTGCAGGTGGGTGACATGCGTGCTCCCGGCCTGCTCGTGCAGGTTGTCCACGTTTTGAGTGATGACATCCACATGGTGCCCCATGCGCTCCAGTTCGGCCACCAGCAGGTGCCCCCGGCAAGGTCTTGCCGCCAGGAGTTCCCTGCGCCGCATGTTGTAGAAGTCGGTCACCAACTTGGGATTGCGTGCCCAGCCCTCGGGTGTGGCCACATCGTCCACGTTGTAGGTGTCCCAAAGCCCGCCGTTGTCGCGGAAGGTGCTTATCCCGCTCTCGGCACTCATGCCTGCCCCCGTCAGTACTGCTATTCTCATGATTATTCCGTATGTCTCTTAGTCTCTTGCAAAATTAGGAAAAAAAGAAACGGCAAAAGCCGTGAGTTGAGGAAAATATCGTAATTTTGCGCCACTGATAGACAATATAAGAGAAACGTATACCATATGGACAAGATCAGTTATGCACTGGGGCTTGGCATCGCCCAGCAGATTAAGAGCATGGGCATAGAGGGCTTCTCAGTGGAGGACTTCAGCCAGAGCGTGAGTGACGTGCTGGCCGACAAGACCCCGGCCATGACGAACCGTGAGGCACAGGAGTTGCTTAACGAGTATTTCCAGAACAAGCAGAAGGAGCAGGCCCAGAAGGCCATTGCCGAGGGCAAGGCGTTCCTGGAGGCCAATGCCAAGCGGGAGGGTGTGAACCAGACCAAGAGCGGCCTGCAGTATGAGGTGCTGGTGCCCGGCCGCGGTGAGCGCAGCCCCAAGGCCACCGACACCGTGGTGTGCCATTATGAGGGACGACTTGTCTCGGGCAAGGTGTTCGACAGCAGTTATGACCGCAAGGCACCTGCCGAGTTCAGGCTTGACCAGGTGATAACCGGATGGACGGAGGGTCTCCAACTCATGAGCGAGGGAGCCAAGTACCGCTTCTACATTCCCTACCTGCTGGGCTACGGCGAGCAGGGCGCGGGAGGGTCCATTCCTCCTTACAGCACACTGGTGTTCGACGTGGAACTCATCAGCGTGAAGTGACCCGTCAGGCAAGCAGACAAACCAAACATAATAAATAAAAAAGATGAAAAAGATTTCTATTCTGGCCGTGGCAGGAATCGCCGCAGCCATGGCCTCATGCGGCAACGGAACCCCCAAGGCCGACCTGAAGACAGACATTGATACCCTCAGCTACACCGTGGGTATGGCGCAGACCCGTGGTCTGAAGGAGTATCTGGAGCAGCGCATGGGCGTTGACACCACCTGCATTGACGAGTTTGTCAAGGGCTTGAACGATGCCGTGAACGCCGGTGACGACAAGAAGAAGGCTGCTTACTATGCCGGTCTGCAGATTGGCCAGCAGATAAGCCAGCAGATGATAAAGGGTCTGAACTATGAGGTGTTTGGCGATGACAGCACCAAGACCGTGAGCCTGAACAACTTCATGGCAGGCTTCGTGGCCGCCACCACAGGCAAGGGCGGTCTCATGACCGTGGAAGAGGCATCTGAGATGGCCGAGACCAAGATGGTTGCAGTGAAGGACGCACAGATGCTGGAGCGCTATGGCGACAACAAGAAGGCCGGTGAGGAGTTCATGGCAAAGGTGGCCAAGAAGGAAGGCATCAAGTCACTGGGCGACGGCATCTACTATGAGGTGATCAAGGAAGGCGACGGCGCAGTGCCTGCCGACTCTGACCGCGTGAAGGTGGACTATGAGGGCACGCTCATCAACGATACTGTGTTTGACAGCAGTTACAAACGTGGCGAGGCCACCACATTCATGTGCAAGCAGGTGATTCCCGGCTGGACAAAGGCTCTGACAAACATGCCCGTGGGCTCTACCTGGAAGGTGTACATTCCCCAGGAGCAGGCTTACGGTTCTCAGGACCGCGGCACGATAAAGCCCTTCTCGGCACTGGTGTTCAAGATTGAACTGCACAGCATCGAGAAGTAACCTCACTTCCGACTGACAGTCAATGATGAAAAAGACCAAGATTGCCTTGTTGGCACTGGTGGCCTTGCTCTGCATGGGAGCCGCAGCAGCCAACAAGAAGAGCCAGCGCAAGGGCAAGAAGGCTGCCAAGGAGCAGGTGGAGAAGGTGGACACCGTATGCATCGACACCTTCAGTTACCTGCTGGGCATGGCCAACAGCAACGGCCTGAAGAACTACCTGTCGCAGCGCATGGGCGTGGACACGGCTTACGTGACCGACTTCCTCAAGGGTTTCCAGCAGAAAGGACTCACTGAGGCCGACAAGCGCGAGAAGGCGCGCCTGGCCGGAGTGGAGATTCGCGAGCAGGTGGAGACGCAAGTGTGGGTCAACGCAAACCGCCAGGTGAACGACAGCGTGGACTTGCTCAACCGCGAGCAGTTCTTCAAGGGATTCCAGAACGGCATCTTCACCGTGGATACCAAGTACTCCATGGACAGCGCACAGGCAGTTGTGCAGCGTCAGATGGACTATTACCATAAGGTGCGCATGGAGAAGAAGTATGGAGCCAACCGCCTGGCCGGTGAGGAGTTCCTCAAACTGAACGCCAAACAGGACAGCGTGCAGACCACTGCCAGCGGACTGCAGTACAAGGTGATTACCATGGGCACGGGCGAGAAACCCCAGCCCACTGACCGCGTGAAGGTGGACTATGAGGGCCGGCTCATCGACGGCACCGTGTTTGACAGCAGTTACAAGCGCGGAAAGCCCGCCACGTTCCCCGTCAACCAGGTGATTCCCGGATGGACCGAGGCACTCAGCATGATGCCCGTGGGCAGCAAGTGGGAAGTCTACATCCCTCAGACGCTGGGCTACGGAGACCGAGAGCAGCAGAAGATTCCTCCTTTCTCATGCCTTGTGTTCACGGTTGAGTTGCATGAGATAGTGAAGTAAGCGTCAGCATGCAATAATCAAAAAGACACCGGAAAGTCCTCCGGTGTCTTTTTTTATCGCCGTTTGGTAGGTCAAGCCGAATAATTTGCTTAAATTTGCTACCCTTCTATAACGTCAATATCAACGAGAAGATGGAGAAGATAGATAGTCTTGACAAGAAGATCCTGGGCATCATCTCGGCCAATGCCAGGTTGCCCTTCAAGGACGTGGCTGCCGAATGCGGCGTGAGCAGAGCCGCCATACACCAGCGTGTACAGCGGCTTATCGACATGGGGGTAATCATAGGGTCGGGCTTTCATGTCAATCCCGTGAGCCTGGGGTATAACACTTGCACCTATGTGGGAATCACCCTCGAGCGCGGTTCCATGTACAAGAAGGTGGTGGCGGAGTTCCAGAGGATTCCCGAGATTGTGGAGTGCCACTTCACCACAGGCCCTTACACCATGCTCATCAAACTCTATGCGAGGGACAATGCGCATCTCATGGAGTTGCTCAATGACTGTTTGCAGGAGATTCCCGGAGTGATTGCCACGGAGACCTTGATTTCCCTTAAGCAGAGCATACGCAAGGAGGTACCTATCGGCAGACAGCCTATGGAGACCGTACCTACCGTAAGTCCGGACGAATAAGATGGCTTGCACAGGTCATGGCGCTCGTCCCGTGATAGGCATCACGGGCAATTTCGGCGAGAAAGGATGCGAGTTGGCACAGGCTTATTATCAGTCTGTGCTGCGGGCGGGGGGTGTTCCACTGGTTATCCCTCCCTATGAGGTGACCTCCTGCGAGGGTGATGACCACACGCCGCTTTTCGCTGACCCTGTGCAGGAGGCGCTCTCCCGTACCCTGGACAGCGTGGATGCACTCCTGCTCTCGGGCGGTGGGGACATCAACCCACTGCTCACCGGTGAGGAACCCATACCGTCCCTGCATGGCATCTGCCCGGAAAGGGATGCCCAGGAGATGTGGCTCGTGAGGCATGCCTACCACAGGCAGATACCTATGCTGGGCATCTGCAGGGGCATCCAGATGCTTTCGGCGGCCTTGGGAGGGAAGAATTTCCAGGACATATACACGCAATGTGAGGGGCACCGGATGCTGAAGCACAGCCAAGACATGCGCCGTGACGCGGTTTCCCACAGGGTGACGGTGAGTGCGGGCAGTCTGCTTCATAGTATCGTAGGCACTGATTCGCTGGCCGTCAATTCGTTCCACCACCAGGCTGTGTCGGAACCCGGCAGCCTGTTGCATGCGGTTGCCTGGTCTTCCGACGGGGTCATCGAGGCGGTGGAGAGCAGTGAGTTCAAGCCAATCTTGGGCGTGCAGTGGCATCCCGAAGCCTTCTTTGCCCACCATGACCAGCCCGTCATGCAGGCTCCCTTTGACTGGCTCGTGCGCGAGGCCGGGCTTTACCGTGAGGCCCGGATGCTGCATGACAGCACCGTGACACTGGACAGCCACTGCGACACCCCCATGTTCTTCACCGAAAGCCAGGCCGACATCAACCATATGTTCACCACGCGTACAGAGCGTGTGCTGGTGGACTTGCCCAAGATGACAGACGGCCGGCTCGACAGCACCATCATGGTGGCCTACATCCCGCAGGGGGAACGCACTCCCGAGGGATACCGCCGGGCACTGGCACTGACCCGTACCAAGATGAAGCAGATGGAGGCTCTCACGCAGGCTCATGCGGGGCTGGTGAGGCTTGCCGGCACGCCCGACGAACTCCTGCAGTGCAAGGCACAGGGCATCAAGGCCATCATGCGGGGCATTGAGAACGGCTATGCCATAGGGCGAGACTTGAGTCTGATTGATTATTTCCGCAGTATAGGGGTCGTCTACATGACTCTGTGCCATAACGGAGACAATGACATTTGTGACTCTGCACGCGGCAACGCCGAGCACGGAGGACTGAGTGCCTTCGGGCGTGAAGTGGTGAGCCGGATGAATGCAGCGGGCATGATGGTGGACCTAAGCCATGCTGCCGAGTCTTCCTTCTACGATGCGCTGGAGTCCAGCACCGTCCCCATCGTGTGCAGCCACAGCAGTAGCAAGGCACTCTGCCCGCATCCGCGCAACCTGACAGACGCGCAGATGAAGGCACTGGCCGCACGGGGTGGGGTGGCGCAGGTCACTCTCTACCACGGGTTCCTCCGCCAAGAGGGTGAGGCCACTATCATGGATGCCCTAGAGCATCTGCACCACATGGTGGAGGTGATGGGTCCCGAGCATGTGGGTATAGGTACGGACTTCGATGGTGACGGCGGTGTGAGGGGGCTGAAAGATGCCTCCGAGGCCATCGGCTTTACGCGTGAACTCCTGCGCCGTCATTATTCCGCACACGACCTGGAGGGCATTTGGGGAGGAAATTTCCTGCGTGTCATGCGTCAGGTACAGGCTGCTGCCACACGCTGAACTCTCTGCCGCGTCACGCGGAGGGACACACATATATATATAAGGTATAGGAAAGAAATAGATTAAGGATATGAGACAAATCTTCAACTTTGCGCTCTGCGCGCTCTCCTTCAGCCTGTGTGCAGGGCTTTCGGCCTGCGGCGGACATACCGGACGGAGCAGCAGGGAGGCCGACACCATAGCACTGGCTCCCTGTCCGGAGTTCTGTGAGGACAGTGCCATGAACCACATCCAGACTCAGTGTGACTTTGGCCCGAGGGTCATGGGCACGGAGTCCGCGCGCCTCTGCGGCGATTTCATCGCTTCCTGTTTCCGCCGTTACGGAGCCACCGTCACGGAACAGGAGTGCACTGTCACGCTGTATGACGGCACCCAGTTGCCGGCCCGCAACATCATTGCAAGCATCAATCCCGAGTCACTAGACCGCATCCTGTTCTGCGCTCACTGGGACAGTCGTCCTTGGGCAGACAATGACCCCGATGAGGCCAACCACCGTAAACCGGTGCCGGCCGCCAATGACGGTGCCAGCGGAGTGGCTGTCCTGCTTGAACTCTGTCGCCTGATACAGCAGCAGCCTGTACGTACGGGAATCGATTTTGTATGTTTCGATGCTGAGGATGCCGGTACACCTGAGTGGGATGAGGATCCTGCAGACGGGCGCGAGACATGGTGTCTGGGCTCCACTTACTGGGCGCAGCAGGCCCGGGAGGCCAATTACAAGGCCCGATATGGAGTCTTGCTTGACATGGTGGGTGGCCGTGGCTGCACTTTCGCCCGGGAGCAGGTAAGCCGCCAGTACGCCGAGCCTGTGGTGGAACTGATTTGGCACCTGGCCATACAGTTGGGCTACGGCCATTATTTCCCGCTTACCGATGGCGGGTACCTCATTGACGACCATGTGAATGTCAACCGCATTGCACGTATTCCCTGTCTGGACATCGTACCTTACTTCACTGACGGCCCCAGTAACTTCGGGCCTACATGGCACACCCTGCAGGATACGCCGGAGAATATAGATCCCAACGTGCTCAAGGCCGTGGGGCAGACTTTGACACAACTTATCTATAACGACAACGCAGAAGAATGACAATAAACGAGATTCAAGACGAAATCATCGAGGAGTTTGCCGACTTCGACGACTGGATGGACCGTTATCAACTGCTCATAGACCTGGGCAGTAATCGGCCACCACTGGATGACAAGTACAAGACAGAGCAGAACCTGATAGACGGATGCCAGAGCCGTGTGTGGCTCCAGGCTGACATGCAGGACGGGCTTCTGCACTTCCAGGCCGAGAGCGACGCGCTCATCGTGAAGGGCATCGTGGCTCTGCTGGTGCGCGTGCTCTCTGACCATACTCCTGCAGAGATATTGGCTTCTGACATTTACTTCATTGACCGCATCGGCCTGCGCGAACATCTGTCGCCCACACGCAGCAACGGGCTGTTGGCCATGCTTAAGCAGATGAAACTCTATGCCTTGGCATTCCAGGCCAAGGGCGCGTCCGAGGCATGAGGATAGGGACTGTGAATCTGGGAGACAAGCCGCTCATGCTGGCTCCCATGGAGGATGTCACCGACATCGGATTCCGCCTGCTCTGCCGGCAGATGGGTGCGGCCATGGTATATTCTGAGTTTGTGTCCTGCGATGCATTGGTGCGCATGGTCAATCGCAGCCTGGAGAAACTGGTTGTGTGTCCCGAGGAACGTCCCGTGGCCGTGCAGATTTATGGCCGTGATTGTGAGGCGATGGCTCAGGCGGCACGTATCGTGGTGGAGCAGGCACACCCCGACGTACTTGACATTAACTTCGGTTGTCCCGTGAAGAAGGTGGCCGGGCGTGGTGCTGGAAGCGGTATGCTGCGCGATGTGCCTCAGTTGCTGGCTGTCACGCGGGCGGTGGTGGATGCCGTGCCGGGCACTCCCGTGACCGTGAAGACACGGTTGGGATGGGACGAGCACTCGCTGTTCCTGCCCGATGGCACACCCTTCATCGCTGATCTTGCCCTGCGTCTGCAGGACTGCGGCGTGCAGGCACTCACCCTGCATGGGCGTACCCGTGCCCAGATGTACACCGGTGAGGCCGATTGGACGCTCATCGGACAGGTGAAGAACCACCCCGGCATGCATATTCCTGTTATTGGCAACGGTGACATCTGCTCGGCGGAGCAGGCCAGGCAGGCTTTTGACCGCTATGGCGTGGATGCGGTGATGATTGGCCGTGCCACCTTTGGCCGTGCCTGGATATTCCATGAGATATTGCATCCAGAGAATCCCCTTGACCTTGACAGCAAGATAGACATACTCAAGCAGCAGGCCACGGAATCGGTGCAGCGCATCGGCGAGTACAGGGGCATCCTGCATGTGCGCCGCCATTTGGCTGCCACACCGCTCTTCAAGGGCATTCCCGATTTCCGCGAGACGCGCATACGCATGTTGCGGGCTGACACTCTTGATGCGCTGTTTGCCGTCATTGAAGAGACGCGCACATTGCTTCATCGCATCGGGCAGGAATAAGAAAATAGCATCGGGGCGGACTTCAATATATTACGAAGTCCGCCCCGATGGTTTTATGAGCCTGCCGCCCGCACGGTGTGGAAGTCCCGCGCGTGGCGTGGCGGCTTAGTGCTTGCTTGATGCCGGCTTCTTGCTGAAGATGGCGTGTATGCGTTTCATGTCGAACTTGCTGCTCCGGTCATAGAAGTATATGCCATTTTGCTCCTGTTCCACGTCGGTCAGTTGCGTGTAGCAATAGCCCCATACGTTGTCGGCAATCTCCATCAGTGCATCCACCTGCCCCTCCAGGCGGGTGTAGAATTCCTCCAGTGAGTGGGGAGGCTCGCCGTAGCCCCATGACTTGTTCTGGTCATTGCCGGTCTGTGCATCCTGCCCCTTCACCCATTTGATGCCGCCGAACTCATCCAGCAGATAAGGCATGGTGGCCTGGTCATACGTGGGGAAATCATACACGTTGTTCTCTGTGTGGCGGTTGAATCCCACGTTGCGTTGGGGGAAGGACACGGCGTAGTTAGGTGTCTGGAACCAGCGGCTGCCATTGTAGATGATGTCTTTCAGTTTCTTGGGATCCTGTTCGTAGTTGTGTGTCGTCCAGATGTCGGTCTTCACGTGCACGCCTCCGCTCACGTCACAAACGGGTCTCGTGGGGTCGAGTGCCTTGGTGAGGTCATACACGTCGGCTACGAATCTGGGGAACTGCACGCGGTCGGGCCACCACTCCTCGTTCATTGGTGTCCATGTCACAATGCTGGGATGATTGCGGTCGCGCACGATTTCCTCACTCCACTCAGTTAGGAAGTTGCGTGCCACTTCTGTGTTGTTGGCATCCATGCCCCATGATGGAGCCTCCCCCCAAGTGATATATCCCAGTTTGTCGGCCCAGTAATGGAAACGCTCTTCAAACACCTTCTGGTGCAGACGTGCCCCGTTGAATCCGGCTTGCATGGAGAGTTCTATGTCATGGCGGAGGGCTTCGTCGGAAGGAGCCGTCCAAATGCCATCGGGGTAGAAGCCTTGGTCAAGTACCAGCCGCTGGTAGAAAGGCTCGTTGTTGAGGTACACTTTGTTGCCGTTCACATGTATCTTGCGCATGCCTGTGTAACTGTTTACCTTGTCGATGCATTTGCCTGCTCCGTCCCTCACTTCGTAGGTCAGGGTATACAGGAAGGGATTGGCCGGGCTCCACAGGCGTGCCTTCTTCACGGGAAGCACGATGGTGCTGTTGTTCTGCGCAGGCACTGTCTTGCTGGCCACAGTCTTCTTGCCGTCGCTGAGCGTCACGGTCAGCGTGGCGGCTCCTTCGGCATAGAAGGTGGGGTGCACGATAATCTGTTCCTGGTCGATGTCCGTCACCACCTGTGTGCGTTCCAGTCCGTTGGCATCTACCGGCTCCATCCACACAGTCTGCCAGATGCCTGTGCAGCGTGTGTACATGCACTCGAACTGTGACATGCGCACGTTCTGCTTGCCGGCGGGCTGCAGATTGGTGCGCGTGTCACTGTAGGCGTGCACCACCAGTGAGTGTGCCTTGCCGTCAGCCACAAAGCGGGTCACGTCCACGGCAAACGAGGTGCTTCCGCCGAAATGGCGGCCTGCCAGTTGTCCGTCGATGTACACCTCCGAATTGTAGTAAACCGCGCCGAAATTCAGTCTTACCTGCTTGCCTTTCCATGCCTCGGGCATGGTAATGGTACGCTGGTACCAGATGTTGTTGATGAAATCAGTGTATTCCACTCCCGAAAGTTTGCTCTCGGGGCAGAAGGGCACGGTAATCTTGCCATCGAAGCCTTGGCTCCGGTGCAGCCCCTTCTCCATGCCGGACCCCACGAAGTCGAATGTGTAAGTCCAGTCACCGTTGAGGTTGACCCAGTCCTGCCGCTCAAACTGCGGGCGTGGGTACTCTGCCCTGGGGATGGCCAGGAGTGTGGCAGCCAGGAATGTTGCTGCCAGGAATAGAATGTTTCTCTTCATTGATTGTTGATTGATGATGAATGTCTGTTTATGTGATATGCGATGATGTGCCAGTCAGTCTTACTTCACCACCTTCACCCCCTTGGGGGCTTTTACGGTGGACTTCACAGTGCCGTCGGCCTTGCGCTCGTGGCGTATGCTTATCTGTCCGTAAGGGGTGGGGAAGGTGCCCTCTGCCCATTGCAGTTTGCCTAGGTGCGGCGTCACGCGCACCCGCTTGCAGCCCGGTTCCAGCACCTCCACGCCCAGCACGTGAGTGCTCATCCATGCGGTGGGCCCGCTGGCCCATCCGTGGCAGAAACTGTGCCGGAAGCCCGGGTAGCAATATGCTCCGAAGTCGCCGTGTATGTCCTTCTTGCCTTCGGGCACGAAGTCGTCGATACGTCCGGCATCCTTTGTCCATTCCAAGTCAAAGTCCTCCCAGAAGGTGGTGGCTCCCATGTCGAGCATCCCGCCCCAGTATTTGCTTATGATGTCCATGGCTTCTTCATACCGTCCGTCCATGGCCAAAGCCTCCAGCATGTAATATCCGTAGAAGGTGGAGAACCCCTTGGGGCCGTCCACGGACACGTAATCGTGGCATGCCTTTTCGGGTGTCATGAGCCCGGCTATGGCCATCAGTGCTGCGGCCTGCTTCAGTCCGTTGGGGTTCACGGCTTTCCTGAGCAGCCGCTCCTGCACGTCACGGCATTTCTGTGCGCGTGCTTCATCGCCCAGTAGGGTGCTCATCTTGGCGGCGTCCTTCATGGCCCACACCAGCAGGGCATGATAGCCCGCGTCCACTCCCTCCTGGTTGGGACTGCTGGGCCAGTCCAGGAAGTGTGCCCCCATATTGTCGTTCCCGTCCCGGTCAATGCACCTGTCTATCTGGTCCACGAGCCCCAGGATATAGTCACGATGTTTCTCCAGGTAGTCCTTGTGCCCGAATCGCATGTACCAGTCATGCTGTATGATGAGGTACCACAGCGAATAGGCACTCATGCCGTTGATCCATGCGGGGAGCGGGTATTGCCTGCATGCCAGGTCCATGCTTGCGTAGAAACTCTCGTTGTCGCCGAATACGTTGCTTATGGTGCTGGTCTCGGGATGCATGTCCCCCAGCCATACCAGGCGGTCGCGCTTCACTCCGTCCCAGATGTATTCCTGCATGTTGAGGTGTACTGTATAGGCTCCTGTCATCCATATGTCGTTCAACCTCTGGTCGGAACAGCGGAACTGCCCCAGGTAAGGTATGTCGCGGTAGCGCAGTATGGCTGTTACCTCCTTCAGGTTGATGGTCTGCCCGGGTGTGAGCAGGTCGATGCGCACGAAACGGTAGCCCGTGCTTCCTACTTCCATTTGTCCGTAAAAGGGCACGGTGAGCACCATGTCTCGTATGGCGTGGTCGTTGGTGGCAGTGTTTGCCTTGAGGTTGACTTCGGCCTTGCTGCCCGTCTCGGCCACCGACTTGGTGCTGTTCAATTCCGTGCATGTCTCGCTCACCGACTCGCCGAAGCGCAGGCGTACCTGCGGTGTCACCAGCGGCGCGCAACTGCTGATGACTAGTTTCAGCCCGCCGTGAAGTTCATGCCCGAAGTCCAGGATGAGGCTGGCTTGACTGTTCTGGCTGTTCACCAGCCGGCACATGCCCTCGCCGAATATGTCGGCCTGCCCGGTGTTGGGCTTCAGCAGCAGTTCTGGATTCTGCACCGAAACTGGGCTGCTGGTCCACAGCACCCGCTTGGGAGTCATGTAAGAGCGTGTCATGGTGTCATGCCTGAAGTTTACCGTGTCCGCTCCGAACACGGGTGGTAGGTGTTTCTGTGCCATGGTGGCTGCGGCAAGCAGAATCGATGCCGCTGTGAGACAGAGTCTTTTCATCCTTTTTCCTGTAGTCTTAGTTGTTTGCTCAATTAGTTCAGTTGCCATATGCCATCGGTACAAGTCACGTGATGTTCCTTTATGCCCAGGCGGTCCATCCACAGCCGTGTGTCGCAGGTCTTCAGAATGCCGGTGTTGAATCCCTGTCCTTGGTCGTTGTTCCACACCCAGATGGGCGTGGACCACAGACAGGCGCGGAAGTGTATGCTCTTGTAAAACTCCTCGCTGCATCCCCTCTGTCCGTGGTGAGCCATTTGCAGATAGTCGCAGTCGAGGCGGTTTCCGTAAGGGCTGTTCAGTGTCTTGTCTCCACACTCAATGCCCGCATCGCCCAGGAAGGTGATGGACTTGCGCTTGTCCCACACTCTCATGATCATGGATGAGTTGTTGTATGGGTTGGTGGTGAAGTTGTTGGCCACGCTCAGTATCTGCAGGTTCATTCCGTCCCAGGCGTAAGTGTGCCCGGGCTGCTGTATGTCAACGACTTTGATGTCGCTCGCTGCTTCCAGCCGTGTGTAAAACTCCCGGCACTGGGCTTCGTACTGTGGTTCTGCCTTGATGACGGCTTCGGGCATCCGAGAGTGGAAAATGGTTCTGATGCGGAGTTCCTGACTGTCGCGCAGTATGTCACTCAGTGCTCCCATGTGGTCATCGTGGGGATGTGATATAAACCACGCCTCCACTTCACCACCCATGGCTCCAAGGAATCCACGCAGGAAGTAACTTTCCACGGGTTTCCCTCCGTCCATGACTATCAGTCTGCCCTTATTGGTGCGGAACACGTAAGAGTTGCCTATGTCATTGTTGTGCGAAGGGATTTGCCACATGGTGAATCCCGACTTCCCGCGCAGGGTGGCAGGGGCTTCCGCCCGGGTCTTTCTTGCCCGGAGCGAGATGGGCATGGCTGCTGCCGCCACGCTCATGGCTGTGGTGCGCAGGAAGTTTCTGCGTGAGGTATCTGTCGGCTGTTCCATAACAGGGCTGCGGCTTTATCGTTTCACAAATTTAGGCCTTTTCCGCCATACAGGCAAGCAATGCGGCCACAAAAGCCCGGTGCAGTTCGCCCGGCGGTTCGGTGCTTCAAAAAATGTAGTGCGGTGCAATGCCACATGAAGAACTCTTCAAGTGCCAACGCAGCGCTTTACGTTTTTAATCCCAATTCGCCATTAGACTGAGATGTGTTTCCCTTGCTTGTCCAGAGGAACTCTAATGGCCTATTTGTGTTTGACCTTCATATTTCTGTAATGATTTTTTGCGATTCTCGTCTGTGTGAAGGGGAATTGCGCAACAGAAGACAAAAAACTGTCCAGTTGGAGAGATTTTTTTTTCTAGTTGGAGAAATATTTTTTCCTAGTTGGAAAAATAATATGCGTGATACAGCACGGAAAAGCATCAGAACTCTAATGACGACCGATTTTGGGTTAATATTTGCGTGGCGCAAGTTTTTTTCTGTTTTTTAGGTGGCTCTTTCCTCTCTGCCGGGAAGTTCGCGGCGGTGCGCCTTGTTGTGTCTCCCGGCCGTGTATGGAAGGGGTGTAGATGCCTCAGTCTGGAGGTAATGTTGCTTCTGTGCGCACATTTGCACGGAGGTTGCTTGCCTGTGCCGTCAACTTGCATTAACTTTGCATACGTGCATCCGAAGTGTGCGCGCTTGCGCCAGCCTCCTGTTGCAAGACACCTAAAAAACCATGGGTATGAATTATAGAAGCATGACAGCCCTTGTGGCGTTGCTTTGCCTGGCCTTGCCATTGTGGGCTCAGGTAAATGTGGAGGTCAACCTGGCCGACAAACGTGCCGAGGTAAGCCCCACACTTTACGGAATTTTCTTTGAAGACATCAACCATGCGGCAGACGGCGGACTTTATGCCGAACTCATCCGTAACCGCTCGATAGAGTTCAGCACGGATACCCCTGACGGCTGGGAAGCCCTTCTGAGTCAGTTGTCCCTGTGCCGTGAGGGCATGCTCAACGAGGTGCAGACGCAGGCTCTGAAAGTGTGCATTGAGGCTCCGGGCGGCGGTGTGCGTAACACTGGCTTCTGGGGCATCGGCGTGCAGCGCGGCCTGCAGTACCGCCTCTCCCTGTGGGTACGTGCCGAGGCAGGAAAGCCAGGCCGTCTCACGGCCAGCCTGCGACGCAGGGACGGCACCGTGTTGGGCAGTGCGGTGTTGCAGGGCAAGGTGAACAAGAAGTGGCGCAAACTGGAAGCCGTCATCACTGCGGAGGCAGATGAGGCTCAGGCAGAATTTGTGCTTACGGCTGAGAAGCCCTGCACGCTGGTGCTTGATGTGGTGAGCCTCTTCCCGCCCACCTTCAAGAACCGTCCCAACGGATGCCGCCGCGACCTGGCTGACATGCTGCAGGCACTGCACCCGGCTTTCATGCGTTTTCCCGGAGGATGTGTGGTGGAGGGCAATGTCAAGCCCGAAAACGCCTGGCACTGGGAGCGTACCGTGGGCCCTATAGAGCGCAGGCCGGGGCACATGAATGCCAACTGGGGCTATCCATCGACTGACGGGCTGGGCTTTCACGAGTATCTGCAACTTTGTGAGGACTTGGGTGCCAAGCCCCTTTATGTGGTCAACGTGGGCATCTGGCATGGCGGATGCACTCCGCTTGACAGTCTTCAGGGGTGGATAGACGAGTGCCTGGGTGCGCTGGAATATGCCAATGGTCCCGTGACAAGCCATTATGGCCGCATGCGTGCAGAGAACGGGCACCCCGAGCCGTTCGGCATCGCTTATGTGGAGATAGGCAATGAGAACTACAATTATCACATGGAAAACAACACAGACCAAAGCGACCATTACCCGGAGAGGTACCGCATGTTCTATGATGCCATTAAGGCGCGTTTCCCCCAGGTGCAGTGTATAGGTAACGTGGAAAGTTGGGGCACCGACAATCCCAGATGGCGGAACGAACATCCTGTTGACATTCTGGATGAACATTATTACCGCAATCCGCAGTGGTTTGTCAGCCAGTTCCACCGTTTCGATGATTATGACCGCCGTGGGCCGGTGATATACCCTGGAGAGTATGCCGTGACCCAGGACTTCGGCCGCACGGGCAACATGAACGCTGCACTGGGCGAGGCCGTGTTCATGATGGGCATAGAGAACAACTCCGACATCGTACGCATGAGCAGTTATGCGCCCATCTTCATCAATGAGAATCACAGTCAGTGGCACCCCGACATGATACGTTTCAACAGCAGTCAGGCTTTCGGGACACCCAGTTACTGGGTGCAGCAACTCTTTCCAACGCATTTGGGTACCCGTGTGGTGGGTACCCGTGTGGAATGGAGCCTACCCCGCCCTGAGGGCGTGAGACGTGAGCGTCCTGTTCAAGTGGGCGTAGGTACATGGAGCACCCGTGCTTCGTTCCGTGATGCGAAGGTTATTGTGGACGATGACACACTGCATGTCGAGGTTGGGCAGGGCTGGGCCGATGCCTTCCCCAAGCAGCGGGGCGAGTGGACATTGGGTAATGGAATCATCAGCCAGCAGTCTGCCGCTCAGGGTACGGCGCGTCTCTGCCCCCTGAGCATCAGCGGCGACCGCTATTCCTGGCGTGTCCAGGCCCGCAAAGAGGATGGTGACGAGGCTTTCCTGCTGCTCTTCGACTATGCCGACAGAGAGAATTACTGCTGGTTCAATGTGGGTGGATGGGGGAACACGCAGAGTGCCGTGGAGCAGACCCGCAGCGGCAACAAGAGCAAGATGCCCGGTGAACGTCCTACACGGATAGAGAGCGGAGTGTGGCATGACCTGCAGGTTGACGTGGATCGCGACAGCGTAACCTGCAGCGTGGATGGCCAGGTGTGGTGCCAAGGTGTGCTCACGGGCGGTGACATGCGTGGCGTGTACTCTACCAGTACGCTTGATGAGCGTACTGGTATGCTTTATACCAAGGTGGTCAACCTGGGCAGCGCGAGTACCGACGGCACGCTGCACCTGCAGGGCGGGAAGGCCAGCCAGGCTGACGTGACACGCTTGGCAGCCGAGCACGGCACAGATGAGAATACCATGCAAGAGCCGCTGAAGGTGTCTCCCCTCCAGGCAGAGGCTCAGGTGGAAGCCGATGGCAGCACTGTGCATTTCAGTGTGCCGCCGTTCAGCATCAGCATCCTCAGTGTGCGCCTGCAGTGATTTTCAGTGCGGGCGCGCGGGCGCGTTCCACTTTTATATCGTAACTTTGCACCCGTATTATGGAGCAGAAGAATGTCTTAAACCAGCAGCAAAGCCAGCAGCAGGTGCAGGTGCAGACACTGGCCCCCCAGCAGGTGCTTCTGGCCAGGCTTACCGAGATGCCCGTGGATGCGCTTCGGCAGAGGGTGGACAACGAGTGCATGGAGAATCCCTGGCTGGAGAAGGCTGGAGACAGTTGTGCCGGGGAGGCCACCGGAAACGGTGCTGCCGATGAAAGCACCGACATGGCTGCCGGCTCCGAGGGTGGCACAGATGAGCGCGTGGGCGACTATGGCTCGGAGGACGATGTGCCTGACCATCTGTTTGGCAATTTTCAGGGGCAGGACAAACCCGAGAACAGGGACTATCACTCTACGCTCTCTTTCTATGATCATCTGAAGGGCCAGATTCACGAATACGACCTCACTCCCCATCAGCAGCAGGTGATGGAGTATCTGATAGGCTCGCTCGGTGAGGATGGCATGCTGGAGAAATCCCTTGACCAGTTGGCTGACGAGGCGGAGATATATCAGAGCATCACCACAGACAGCCGTGAGATGGAGCAGATGCTCCACATCCTGTGGCAATTTGACCCTCCAGGCATCGGCGCACGCTCCCTGCAGGAAAGCCTGCTCTTGCAGATGGCTCGCCTTCCCCATGCACGTTACCGAAAGGAGGCCGCCGAGGTGCTTCGTTCCTGCTTTGATGATTTCATGCACAAGCGGTGGGACAAGATAAGCCAGCGTCTGCATCTTGACGGACGTACCACCGAGGGTGTCAAGCGTGAGATACTGCGCCTCAACCCCCATCCAGGATTCTCACTGGGAGAACAAGACGGTTCGGCCGGGATACATGTAACCCCTGACTTTATCGTGGAGACGGACACCGATGGCAACATCATCATGACGCTTAATGAGGGTGACATGCCTTCACTGGTCATTAGCGATGATGCCACGGCCAAATTGTCGGCTTACGAGAACCGGGGCAACCGCCCGCTGACCCGCGCCGAGATGGAAGACATGCGCTTCACACGCCGCTATGTGGAGCGGGGACAGATGTTCATACAGGCTCTGGTGCAGCGCAGGGAGACCATGATGCGCACCATGCGTGCCATCATCGACTGGCAACGCCCCTTCTTCCTGGAGGGTGATGAGAGTCTGCTGCGCCCCATGGTGCTTGAAGACATTGCCGCACGCACAGACTATGACATTAGTACCGTCAGCCGTGTGAGCAATAGCAAGTACGTGCAGACCAGTTTCGGTATATATCCCCTTAAGTGGTTCTTCCTGCACCGTGCCGTGCGTACGGCTGATGACGGCGAGATGACCCAGCGTGCGGCCATGGCTTTGCTGCGTGAGTTGGTGGATTCGGAGGACAAGGCCAACCCGCTGAGCGATGACCGACTGGCTGTCCTGATGCAGCAGAAGGGCTGTCCTGTGGCACGCCGCACAGTGGCCAAGTACCGCGGGCTGTTGAATATTCCATCTGCACGAATGAGAAGATGAAGACCATAATAGTCATAGCCCGGGTGCTCTCAACGCTTTTCCGTCCCACATACTATCCGCTGGTGGGTTTTTTTATCTTGTTCACCTTCACCTATATGAGCATCTTTCCATGGGTGTTCAAGTTTTGGGTGCTGGCCATGGTGTACCTCTTCACTGTGCTTCTTCCCGCGGTGGGGACACATGCCTACCGCCATCTTAGGGGGTGGAATACCCATGAACTGCGCCACCGCAAGAAGCGTATGGTGCCCTATGCCATACATTTGTGCTCCTATCTGTGCTGCATGTTTATCATGCGCAGCATACATCTCCCGCGCTTCATGCTGGCTATCCTGGCCGTGAGCCTCATGATTCAATGCTCCTGCCTGCTGGTCAATCTCAGGTGGAAGGTGAGCATGCACTCGGCGGGTGCAGGCGGTGTCACGGGCGCGTTGATAGCCTACGCCCAACTCTTCGGCTTCAATCCCGTGTGGTGGCTGTGCGGTGCCATACTGCTGTGTGGGCTGGTGATGACCAGCCGCACAGTACTGCGCCAGCATACGCTGGGGCAAGTGCTGGCCGGCGCATTGCTGGGGGTGCTGTGGGGATATTCGGGGGTGTGCATGATATGAGCGTGCGTGCAGGCAAAGAGAAACTTTTAATACAACCAGATAAATGAAACCTATTGTAAGTGTCATCATGGGCAGCACGAGTGATCTGCCCGTCATGGAGAAGGCTCTTGCCTTCTTCAACGAACAGCAGATACCCTTTGAGGTGAATGCCTTGTCGGCTCACCGTACCCCGGATGCTGTGGAACAGTTTGCTCTTTCGGCAGAAGGACGAGGCATCAAGGTGATTATCGCTGCTGCCGGCATGGCGGCTGCCCTGCCCGGAGTCATTGCTGCCAGCACCACGATACCGGTCATTGGCGTGCCTGTCAAGGGCATGCTTGATGGATTGGATGCCATGCTGTCCATCATACAGATGCCTCCCGGCATACCTGTGGCCACGGTGGGAGTCAATGCGTCACTCAATGCCGCCATCCTGGCTATGGAGATGCTGGCCTTGACTGATGCTGCCATTGCCGACCGCCTGCGTGCCTACAAGCAGGGATTGGGGGCAAAGATAGAGAAGGCCAACCGAGACCTGGCAGAGGTGAAGTACGAATATAAGTGCAACTGAGGCAACAGAATGAGACCAGCCATGACAGACATCAACCATACTTCCCAGGTCATCCTGCAACCGGAACTTCCTTACGCCCGACGGCGCAGCACGGTGGCTCGGGTGGGGCAGACGGCCATCGGGGGTGACAATCCCATCAGGGTGCAGTCGATGACCACTACGGACACCAATGACACAGAGGCTTGTGTGGCACAGGCCAAGCGTATCATTGAGGCCGGAGGCGAACTAGTGCGACTCACCACGCAGGGTACACGCGAAGCAGAGAACATGAGCCGTATATCTGCGAGGCTGAAAGCGGAGGGCATCATGACCCCTCTTGTGGCAGACGTGCACTTCAATCCTGCCGTGGCCGATGTGGCGGCAACCTGTTGTGAGAAGGTACGCATCAATCCCGGAAACTATGTGGATCCGGCCCGTACGTTCAAGAAACTGGTTTATACGGACGATGAGTATGCTGCCGAAGTGCGTAAGATAGAGGAACGCTTGCTGCCTTTCTTGGCCACCTGCCGTGCTCACCATACTGCCGTGCGTATTGGTGTGAATCATGGGTCACTCTCTGACCGCATTATGTCACGCTATGGCGACACGCCAGAGGGCATCGTGGAGTCCTGCATGGAATTTCTGCGCGTGTGCCGCAAGGCAGATTTCCAGGATGTGGTACTGAGCATTAAGGCCAGCAACACCGTGGTCATGGTGCGTTCGGTGCGCCTTCTGGTGCAGGCCATGGACAGCGAGGACATGCACTTCCCTCTGCATTTGGGTGTTACCGAGGCTGGCGAAGGCGAGGACGGGCGTGTGCGCAGTGCCGTGGGCATCGGTGCGCTGCTGACCGAGGGGCTGGGCGACACCATACGTGTGTCGCTTTCCGAGGAGCCGGAATGTGAGATTCCTGTGGCGCGCAAACTGGTTAGTTTCATTGACGAATGTGCCCGACTGCGCCGTACTTCTCCCATAGAGGATGGGGTGATGAGGCTCTGTCTGGACGAGGATGATGCCGAGGACTTGATGCTGAAAGCAGCCATGGCCGCTGGCGCACCGCTGATTGATGGTCGTGCCACTGGACTGGTGGTGACCAACAAGGGTGTGGAGCAGTCCCGTTTGGCTGACAGCATCCTGCAGGCCGCGCGGGTGCGCTTTACTCACACGGAGTTCATTTCATGTCCCGGATGCGGCCGGACGCTCTATGACCTGCAGGGAACCATTGCCCGCATCAAGGCTGCCGTGCATCAGGCCGCTGAGTCTGCACCGAGGTTTAACACACTCAAGATAGCCATCATGGGGTGCATAGTGAATGGTCCTGGCGAGATGGCCGATGCCGACTATGGCTATGTGGGTGCGGCGCGGCACAAGGTGTCTCTTTACCGGGGCAAGGTGTGTGTGGAAAAGAATATCCCTGAGGAAGAGGCTGTGGAACACCTGCTCCAGTTGATAAGGGAAGATGGGGAATCCTGACAATCTCATTGGGCAGACATTATAAACGGAATGGAAGTCCGGGGAACCTCGGGCTTTTTCGTTTCTGTCTTTGTGAAGGACGGGGGTGGAGGCTATCTTCACCATCGGTCTTCATGTTCCCGTCATTCCTTTTATGGTTCTTTCGCTGTTTTCTCTGTCGGATGATTCTTCTTGCATATCGCAGTCCTTGTGCCTTCTCACATTCTTCATTCAATAGACCTTTGACTTTGCCTGATGATTGAAAGCCAGCCGAAAATCTGAAAATTATGGGGTGGAAGAGACTGCCAATGGGTAAAAAGACGTATCTTTATTCGCATAACATCAAAAGAATAAGAAATGAACAAGTATGCTAAACCACTGATGACAGTGTTGCTGTTTGTGCTTGTGCAGATGGGCATGGTGCTGCTGGTGCAACTGGCGGTGGGGTTTTACGAACTTCTGAAGAGCCTTGTCCGTGCGGACGGCAGTCTCTTCTCTATAGATACCTTTACTGCTGCCGTGTCTGGCAATGCGCATGGCATCATTACGCTGACCGTCATACTGTCGGGCTTGGTCACGGTGATTCTGCTGGCCAAGCCTATGCACATGCTGCGCCTTCCCCGGACCTTTGATGTGCGTGACGTGCACTGGGACAAGGTTCTCACGGCAGTCCTGGGCTGTGCAGCGGGTGTGTTGGCTCTCAACCTGCTCTCTGAACAAGTAGATTTGGAGAACTGGGATAAGGGTGCCATTGCGGGCATGATGGGCAGCATGACAGGCATATTTGCCGTGGGCATAGTGGGTCCCGTGGTGGAGGAGGCCGTCTTCCGTGAAGCATTGTTGGGTGGCATGCTTCGGCGTGGGGTATTGCCCCGTAGAGCCATCCTCATATCGGCACTTCTCTTTGGCCTTATCCACTTTAATCCCGCCCAGGTGCCGGCAGCATGCGGCATAGGTGTGCTGCTGGGCATTGTTTACTGGAAGATGAATAACATTGTGCTCACTTCATTGCTGCACATGGCCAATAACCTGTTCTGTGTGGCTCAGTACCACGTGCTGGGCGACTCTGCACAGGACTTCACATTGACCAACTGGCTGGGTGGCTCAACGGTGGCACTGCCGGTGATAGCATTTGCGCTGGTGCTCTGTGCGTGGTTCGTCACGGATTTCATAAGGAATTATCCTAAGGCGGGAATATCAGCAAATCCTAATGAAGCCTCTGGCTGCATCTGACCGGACTTTCTTCTCTTATGTATACATTATGACAGACAAGACCATAAAGATAGGTGTGAACGCGTCTCTGTGCCGACATTGTAGCCGTTGCGTGCAGGTTTGTCCGGCATCGGTGCTAGAGTGGACTGAGGAGCGCATGCCGCAGATGAGGCATGCCGAGCAGTGCATCGGATGCGGGCATTGCGTGGACGTTTGCGAGACGGACGCGCTGCAGCATTCTCTGTTCCCTCCTGAGCGGATTCATATAGTGAGGCGCAAGTTAATGCCCAGCCCGGAGAGTTTGATGGAACTACTCAGGGCAAGACGTTCCAACCGTACCATCACCGACTGCCCCGTACCGCAGGAAATCTTGGACAACCTGCTTGAGGCAGCCCGCTATGCACCTACGGCCGAGAATACCCGGCGGGTGAAAGTGACGGTGTTGGAGGGTGAGAGCCTGCATGAACTGGAGAACGTGGTGATGCGCTTTTTCCTGCGTTTGGCTAAAATACTGATGGCACGTCCTGTGCAGCCTCTTACGAAGGTGCTCCTGCCCGACCTCTATGGCGAAGCACCTGAACTGGAACGTTTCCGCAAGCGTTGGGAGGGGGGCGAGTTGCCTTGCTGCTGCAATGCTTCCTGCGTGCTGGTGTTTAGTGCGCCTGCAGGTTACGATTTTGCATGGCAGGACTGCAACTTGGCTTATCAGAATGCTTCGCTCATGGCGGAGGCGCATGGGGTGAGTCAGGTTTACTTAGGACTGGTGCAGACAGCTCTGCGTTTCATGTCGAGGAAGAAGGTCTCACGCCTGCTGGACTTGCCGGAGGGACATGTTCCCCGGGCTTTCATGGCCATTGGCATTCCCCGCTTCCTTTACTCTCGCTATACGGAACGCTGAGCCGTTTTCTTCCTTTTGCTTTTTGGGGGAGCAAAAACAAATAAGGTGTGCATCCTGTTGGACGCGCACCTTATTCTGTTATGGCAGGGTGTGCCCACCCTGTTTGTGTCATTGTTTATTCTGCCTCGTTTTCGGCATTGTGCTCGGGACGTGGACGACGTTCACCGCGCTCTGGGCGTGGACGGCGCTCGCCTCGTTCGGGACGTGGACGACGTTCGCGTTCCACGTAACCCTCGGGCTTCTCAATGAGCACGCGGCGTGAGAGTTTGAACTTACCGGTCTTGGGGTCTATTTCCAAGAGTTTCACCTTGAGTTTGTCACCCTCCTTGATGCCTGCATCCTCCACAGTCTCCAGGCGCTTCCAGTCGATTTCGCTGATGTGCAGGAGACCGTCCTTGCCGGGCATGAACTCCACAAAGCATCCGTAAGGCATGATGCTGCGCACGGTACCTTCGTACACTTCGCCCACCTCGGGAATGGCCACGATGGCCTTAATCTTTGCCATGGCAGCATCGATGGTCTCTTTGTTAGGACCGCTCACCTGCACCTTGCCTACTCCGTCTTCCTCGTCGATGGTGATGGTGGCACCGGTCTCTTCCTGCATGCCCTGTATGATCTTTCCGCCCGGGCCAATCACTGCACCGATGAACTCCTTGGGGATGATTATCTGCTCGATGCGTGGCACGTGAGGCTTCAACTCGGCGCGTGGCTTGTCAATGGTCTTCATCATTTCGCCCAGGATGTGCTCTCGTCCGGCCTTGGCCTGCATGAGAGCCTTCTCCAGAATCTCGTAAGAGAGTCCGTCGCACTTGATATCCATCTGTGTGGCTGTGAGTCCCTTCATGGTACCCGTGGTCTTGAAGTCCATGTCGCCAAGGTGATCCTCATCACCCAGAATGTCGCTCAGCACGGCGTATTTGTTCTCGCCGGGGTTCTTGATAAGACCCATGGCAATGCCGCTCACGGGACTCTTGATGGGCACACCTGCGTCCATCAAGGCCAGGCAGCCGGCACAAGTGGATGCCATGGATGAAGAACCATTGCTCTCCAAAATGTCGCTTACCACACGTATCACATAGGGGTAAGCCTCGGGAATCTGGCCTTTCAAGCCGCGCCATGCCAGATGGCCGTGGCCAATCTCACGCCTGCCTACGCCGCGCTGTGCCTTTGCCTCACCCGTAGAGAAGGGAGGGAAGTTGTAGTGCAGCAGGAAGCGCTGGTATTCGCGTACCAATACGTCATCCACCAGTTTCTCATCGGTCTTGGTACCCAGCGTGCAGGTGGCCAGTGACTGAGTCTCTCCACGTGTGAAAATGGCACTTCCGTGAGGACCGGGCAGCGGGCTTACCTCGCACCAGATGGGGCGTATTTCCGTGGTCTTTCGGCCATCCAGACGTATTCCTTCGTCAAGCACGCAGCGGCGCATGGCATCGCGCTCTACATCGTGGTAATATCTGTCCACCAGAGCATTCTTCTCCTCCAGTTCCTCGGGAGTCATGTCAGCGTGTGCGGCAGCGTATTCTTCCTTGAAGTTCTCGCGTATGGCTTCGAAAGCCTCGGCGCGTGCATGTTTCTCCAAAGCCTGCTTGGTCACGTCGTATGCCTTCTGATAGCAGGCATCCTTCACGGCCTGGCGCAGTTCCTCGTCGTTTACCTCGTGGCAGTATTCGCGCTTTACGTCCTTGCCCAGTTCCTTGGACAGTTCCTTCTGCACGCGGCACATGGGCTTGATGGCCTCATGGGCAGCCTTGAGCGCAGCGAGCAGGTCCTGCTCTGAAACCTCTTTCATCTCGCCTTCCACCATCATGATGTTCTCTTCGGTGGCTCCTACCATCAGATCCATGTCGGCCTGCTCGAGTTGTTGCCACGTGGGGTTGATGACGAACTGGCCGTCAATGCGTGCCACTCGGACCTCGGAGATGGGGCCTTCAAAAGGTATGTCGCTGGCAGCGAGTGCTGCTGATGCTGCGAATCCGGCCAATGCGTCGGGCATGTCCACGCCGTCTGCAGAGAAGAGAATCACGTTCACATACACCTCGGCATGGTAGTTGCTGGGGAAAAGAGGGCGCAGGGCGCGGTCTACCAGACGGCATGTGAGAATCTCGTCATCGTTGGCCTTGCCCTCACGCTTGGTGAAGCCACCGGGAAATCTGCCGGCTGCATAATACTTTTCTCTGTACTCCACCTGCAAGGGCATGAAGTCTGTTCCGGGAACGGCGTCTTTTGCGGCGCAAACGGTGGCCAGGAGCATGGTGTTGTTCATGCGCAGCATGACGGCTCCATCGGCTTGTTTGGCCAGTCTTCCAGTCTCTATGCTGATGGTTCTTCCATCGGGCAGCTCGACTGTCTTAGTAATTACATTCATCTTGTTAATCTCGATATATTTTTGCGTCAAATGAAATTCATGCAAAGATACATCTTTTCTTCTATTGCACACAATAATATAAGGAGTAATGTGGAAAGCAGACGACCTTTTCCTCCCTTTTGGCCAATTCGTTACGCAAAAGTGGGAAAAACCTGTACCTTTATGCCGTAAACAGACAGGTGAAGATTTATGAGGAAAATATATTTGCTGATTCTTGCAGTACTTGCAGCCTCTTGCCAGCACAAGGGGCAGTTTCATGTAAACGGGCGCATAACCGATGCCGCCGACACGGTCATGTATCTGGAGCATATATCTCTGGGCAATGGCATCGAGGTGGTGGACTCCGTGCGGCTGTCGGCCGATGGTGAGTTCGAGATGAAGGGCGACACCGCTTCGGCTCCCGAATTCTATCGTCTGAGGATTGGAGGCCAGTGCGTCAACCTTGCGTTTGACAGTACGGAGACGGTGACAGTGGAGGCCAGTCTGAAGAACATGTCGTTTGGATATGCCGTGAAGGGCAGTGGCACCTGTGACACCATACGCATCCTCAGCCTGAAACTGGCGGAATTGGAGAAGGATATCAGGCGCGTGGCCGATGACCGGAATTTCACCTTGGAGGAGAGGGACAAGATGATTGATGACCTGGTGCAGCAGTATAAGACGGACGTGAAGATGGACATCATACAGAATCGCTATGCGGCCACTGCCAGTTACTTTGCCTGTTTCCAGGTGCTCAACGGGCAGTTGCTCTTCAATCCCATGGCCGACCGCAGCGACCTTGTATGGCTTCGTGCCGTGGCCAATGCCTGGAACGAGAAATACCCCGGCAGCCAGCGCACCGAAAACCTGTGCAATATCGTGATGGAGGGAAGTCGCCGGCAGGCCAAGCCCCGCAAGATTGTCATTGACCCCAGCCACAGCAAGGTGAGGGAGCTGGGCATCATCGACATGACTTTCCCCGATATCCGCGGCACGGAACGCACGCTCAGCGACCTCAAGGGAAAGGTGGTACTGCTCGATTTCACCGCACTTAGTTTGGACGGCACGCCCGAACGCACGCTCCAGTTGCGTGAGTTGTATAACCTCTACCACAACCGTGGGCTGGAGATTTATCAGGTATGCGTAGACCCCGACCGTCATTTCTGGACTCAGCGCAGCGAGCAACTGCCCTGGACGTGTGTCTACTGCGAGGAGGGACTCGAAAGCGACATCCTTGCCCTTTACAACGTAATCCAGTTGCCCACTTACTTCCTGATAGACAGGAACTGTGACCTGCAATCGCGTCAGGGGGAGGTCAAGAATCTGAAGGCAGCCATCGAGAAACTTCTTTGAAGCGCGCTGGGACTGCGTCATAATGAAATAGGCATAATCCTTCGCCCTTGTTCTTATGCTTTATGTGATGCCTGGGATTGCTTCGGGCTGTCCGGCACCGCCCTTCGTGCAACACGTATTCCCTGCCCCCGGCAACATACATGTCCCGGTCAAGTAATACGTGTTGTCCCAAAGAAGCAAGGAAATCCATATCTCAGGTACGGCATGTTCTTCCCTGCAAGAGTCTTTTGATGTGATTTTTGGAAAGATTCCACGAAAATGTGCCAACTGGGAAAAAATAAAAATCCAGTTAGGAAAAATATTTTTTCCAATTGGAAACTTAAAATTGGGTATTTGTGTATTTCGGAGAAAAGCGTGAATATGTCAAGAATGCCATTTGAGGCGTGACACTCCATCCAGACAGGCTTCTGCAAGCAAGCCACTCTCATCCACAAATGACTTGTCTAATTTTTATAAGAAGGCAATACCCCATCTGCCTTCCCAGGTCAGTGCAAAGCAGAGGATGGTCACTTCAAAATGCGCATTGAACTGCACCCTCTTCTGCGGGGATGGTACATGGCTTCCTTCGTCGTTTCTAGTTAGGTCTTGCCATAGGGACGCGCCAGATTGCCTGGCACATGCCGAAGCGCTAAGGCAGATTTCCTGCTAAAAAGTTTGCGGGGTCGGATTTTGTGCCTATCTTTGCATCGTTGACATCAACGAGTAATGGGTATAGGGTTCCGGCTTCAACGGCTGGGATTCTTTTATTTTGTGCTCTTCGTAAGAGACTGCATCCCCATAAAAAACAATACGCAAGCATAATCTTAAATCATACAAGTAATATGGCTTATATGTCACAAAAGGGTTACGATGCACTCGTGGCCAAGTTGCAACACATGGAGAGCGTGGATCGCCCCGCAGCCAGTGCAGCCATTGCAGAAGCGCGCGACAAGGGTGACCTCTCGGAGAATGCCGAATATGATGCCGCCAAGGAGTGGCAGGGCAAGTTGGAGACAGAGATAGCACTGTTGAAGAAGACCATCGTGGAGGCCAAGATAATCGACACCACCCACATGGACACCAGCACTGTGCAGATACTCTCAACGGTTGAACTGCGCAACGTGAAGAACAACATGAAGATGAAGTACACCATCGTGAGCGCGAGCGAGGCCGACCTCAAGGCTGGCAAGATGAGCGTGGAAACCCCTATTGCCAAGGGGCTGCTGGGCAAGAAAGTGGGTGAGGTGGCCGAGATAAACGTGCCTCAAGGCACCATCCATCTTGAGGTTGTGTCTATTTCGTACGAGTAAGGAGGTGCGCAATGGCAAGCATATTCTCAAGAATTGTGGCCGGCGAGATACCCTGCTACAAGATTGCCGAGGATGAGCGCTATTTTGCTTTTCTCGACATCAGCCCCCTGCAGAAGGGACACACCTTGGTGATACCCAAGCGCGAGGTGGATTACCTCTTCGACCTTGACGATGATGAACTGGCTGGTTTGCAGGTGTTTGCCAAGAAAGTGGCCGTTGCCCTGCGCAAGGCCATCCCTTGCGTCAAGGTGGGACAGTGCGTGCTGGGGCTTGAGGTGCCTCATGCCCACATTCACTTGGTGCCCATGCAGAGCGAGGCCGACATGCGCTTTACTAACCCGCACCTGCAGTTGGAGCCAGAGGAATTTGAGCGCATAGCCGCTGGCATCAGGGCGCAGTTGTAAATGCGGATCCTATATATAAATAGGATTATACCTGCGCGCTTGCGCGAAGGCACTGCTCCGGGATGAGAGGCATTTGGGAGCCGTGAGGCTAGGGGGCATCGCCATGAGGAGCATGCGGATTGGTCAAAATGTATGGGAAATATTACTATAAGTTAAATCCGGCCGGGAGAGAAGCCAAAAACTTCTCCCCCGGTCTTTTCTTTCGTGGAGAAAGCGTTATATTTGCATGTACGGAAACCAATAAAAAGTACATATATGATGAAAGCAAGAACCTTATTGTTACAGATGTTGCTGCTGGCCAGTATTGGAGTGCAGGCACAGAAGCACGAGTTTGCCAACTGGAACCGCTATGCCCAAGCCAACAAGGAACTGGGACAGCCTGCCAAGGGCGAGAAGCGGGTCGTGCTCATGGGCAACAGCATCACCGACGGATGGCCGCAGAGGCATCCTGAATTTTTTGCCGAGAATGCCCTTATCGGGCGAGGCATCAGCGGGCAGACCTCTTACCAGTTTCTTTTGCGCTTCCGTGAGGATGTCATCAACCTGCAGCCCAAAGTGGTGGTCATCAATTACGGAACCAATGATATAGCCGAGAATACGGGTTCCTATGATGAGGACCTTACCTTCGGCAACGTGTGTTCCATGGTTGAACTGGCCCGTTATCACAAAGCCAAGGTTATCCTGACCAGCTGCCTGCCGGCAGAAGGTTTCGGCTGGAGGCGCAATATTACCGACAGCATGCAGAAGATACGTTCGCTCAACGAGCGCGTGAAAGCGTATGCCCAGGCCAACAAGATACCCTATGTGGATTACTTCACCGCCCTGCTCAACCAAGAGGGGACGGCCATGAAAGCAGAGTATGCCAATGACAATCCCGGCGTACACCCCAATCTGCAGGGCTATCTGGTGATGGAAAGTCTCCTGCTGCCTGTCATCAAGAAATTGCGCTGAGCACCGTGGTGCCTTGCGCACAAGTCTAACCTAAACCAGATGGTATGAACAATCATGATTATTGCCTCATTCTGGCTGGGGGCAACGGCAGTCGCCTCTGGCCTGTGAGCCGCTCGCACAGGCCCAAGCAGTTCCTTGATTTCTTCGGTACAGGGCGCTCGCTGCTGCAGCAGACCTTTGACCGAGTGTCGCAGTTCATGGATTTGGATCACATTTATGTGTCCACCAATGTGGATTATCTCCCGATTGTGTACGAGCAACTGCCACAGTTGGACGATGAGCACATCCTTGAGGAGCCACTGCGCCGGGGCACACTGGCTTCCGTGGCATGGGGCACGGTGGTCATTGCCAAGCGTGATCCTCAGGCATGCCTGTTTGTCACCCCTGCAGACCAGTTGATACTCAACGAGCCTGTTTTCCAGCATGACGTGACGGACGCACTGCGTTTCGCTGCCAAGCGTGAGGGCATCTTGGTCACGGGCATTGCTCCCACGCGTCCCGAGACAGGCTACGGATACATCCAGTTGGACGATGACAGGCAGATTGCTCCAGGCATCTTTTCGGTGAAGTCATTTACAGAGAAACCAGATTCCAACTTTGCCAAGATATTCATGCAGGAGGGCAACTTCCTGTGGAATACAGGTATCATCAGTTATCATGTGGAGGTCATGCTGAGCAACCTTTATCAGTTGGTGCCCGAGTATCAGTTGGAGATACCGCGCATGATGGCCGAAGCAGAGACTGCCGATCCATGTCTTGTGCCCGAGTTCTTCAGTTCGCTGCCCAATCTCGGAGTTGACCTGAGTATTTTGGAGCGTTGTTGTCAGGTGTACGTGCAGCAGGGACATTTCGGATGGACCGATATAGGTACCTGGGCGAGCCTCTATGACGATGCCCCGTCTGATGGTGATGGCAACGTACTGCTGAACACTTCGGCTTACCTGTATGGGTGCCGGGACAATGTGATACGCCTGCCTAAAGGGCGCACGGCAGTGGTCAAGGGGCTTCAGGATTACGTGATAGCCGAGGAGGGGGAGATACTCATGATATGCCCTCGGGGCGATGTGGCTGCCATGCGCCGCATGCATACCGACACCAAGTTTTCATGATTCCCCCGTTTCGTGCGGGAACTGCAGGTGGTGCGGATGTCCGTAAGAATGTCCGCACCACCTGTCTTGTTTCGGGCGCGGAACACAGGGTGTTAAGGGCACGCTGCAGGCTTCCGGAAAAGGCACTGCGGTGCGATGGACAATGCAGCGCTCTTCGTTTTTAACCCCAATCGGCCATTGACCGAGAGCTATCTCCCTTTGCTTTTCCTGTGGAACTCTGTCCTGTGTTTCCCGCACTCTCTTTCCCAGTTTGCTGCCCACCTCCCCTTGCCCGCTATGCCTTCGGGAATGTAGACCTCAAAATTGAGGCTTAGTCCAAATCGGATTGCCGTAACGTCGTACTCTGGCATCTTGATATTGTCAAGATTTTGGAGACGTGGTGCGAAAATACGCCTGCCCAGGAAAAAAAATAAATCAGGTGAGGAAAAATTTTTTTCCTGGTGAGAAACATAAAATCGGGTGGTTGGGCGAGAAAGTGAATATGTAAATAAAATGGAATTTCGTCCGCTACGCCTTCGAGAAGTTGTTGGCAGGCAGAAAAAAGAGCACAGAAAAGCATCAGAACTCTAATGAGCAATTTGGGTTTAACATTTGTTAGACGTGTCTTTTCCTGTTCAGCCTTTCTTCACTTCTTGCACCCTTGTGTTTGCGTGTGTGCGAACTTGTTCGTACCTTTACCCGCCGTAATGTCGCCTCCTGCCAGCAGGCTGGCGCAAGCAAAGGAAAAACCAAGATGAACAGAAAAGACTATGAGATAATGGCTCCCGTGGGGTCGCCCGACTCGCTGTCGGCGGCTCTGCGTGCCGGTGCCGACAGCGTGTACTTCGGCATTGAGAACTTGAACATGCGCGCACACTCCGCCTGTGCCTTCACCATTGACGACCTCAAGCGTATTGCGGCAGAGTGCCGCCGCTGCGGGGTGAAGAGTTACCTGACCGTCAACACCATCATTTACGGGGAAGACCTCCCGCTCATGTACCGCATACTTGATGCGGCGCTCAGTGCGGGCATCACTGCCGTGATAGCTAGCGATGTGGCTGTGATGACCTATTGCCGGAAGATTGGGTTGGAGGTGCATCTCAGTACGCAGCTCAACATATCCAACATTGAGGCTTTGCGCTTCTATGCGCAGTTTGCCGACGTTGCAGTTTTGGCGCGTGAACTCAGCATGTTCCAAGTGAACGATATCCACCGGGCCATCCAGGCTGAACGCATCTGCGGTCCTGGCGGGCAGCCCGTGCGTATTGAGATGTTCTGCCATGGCGCGCTCTGCATGGCCATCAGTGGCAAGTGTTACCTGAGTCTGCAGAACACGGGGCACAGCGCCAACCGCGGTGAATGCCTGCAGTTGTGCCGCCGCTCCTACACGGTGCGCGACCGTGAGACGGGCACAGAACTCGACATAGACAACAAATATGTGATGTCTCCCAAGGACTTGAAGACCATACGCTTCATTGACCGCATGATGGAGGCTGGCGTACGCGTGTTCAAGATAGAGGGACGTGCCCGCGGAGCCGAATATGTGGACACGGTGGTGCGTTGTTACGATGAGGCCATACGTGCCGTGCTCGATGGGACGTTCACCGAGGAGCGCAAGGACAAGTGGGACTTACGGCTGGCACGTGTATTCAACCGTGGTTTCTGGGACGGCTATTATCAGGGGCAGACGCTGGGCGAATGGAATGACCGTCCGGGCTCGCGTGCCACGGAGCGCAAGGTGTATGTGGGGCGCGGTGTGCGTTATTACACCAAGTTGCAGGTGGCTGAGTTCAAGATAGAGGCCGCCCCCTTGAGTGTCGGCGACCGCATCCTGGTTACTGGCCCCACCACCGGTGCGCTGGAGACAGAGGTGAGCGAGATACGCTTTGACCTCCATCCCGTGCACACGGCAAAGCAGGGACAGCGCGTGAGCATTCCCGTTGCCCGCAAGGTGAGGGCGAGTGACAAACTCTTCAAACTGGTACCTGCCGATGAGGTTGATCGGTAGGCAAGTGGCATGTCGCCTTCGCGCGCGTATGAATATATTTAAGGAGACATGAAACATACATTTTTCCTTCTCTCTTCGGCAAGTGCTTTCGGGCGTATCGCACCGGTGCTTGTGCGCCTGGTGCTTTCTTTCCTGCTTCTGGCATCTGTGCTTCCGGCCGGAGCCCGCAAGGCTCGTAGGCTGGGACGTTACGGCATTGCGCCCGGCGGTTACAGTGGCATTGCCCCGCTGGGTGGTGACCGTTATGCCGTGGTGTCTGACCGCGATACACAGGCCGGGTTTCACGTGTGGCACATCAGCATAGACCCGCATACCGGGCGCCTGCTTGACGTGTCCGATGAGGGATTCCTCTGCCAGCCGGGTCGGCAGGAACGTGATGCCGAGGGTGTGGCATATTGCCCCGCCAGGCAGAGCGTGCTGGTGAGTGGCGAGGCAGACAATGCCATTTTGGAGCATCGGCTTGACGGAACGCTCACCGGCTGTCGCCTGGACGTGCCTTCGCAGGTTACCGGGGCACTGGCTGGGAACCGTGGCTTCGAGTCGCTCACCTATGACAGTGTAGGGCATCACTTCTGGATTATGAATGAGAGTCCGCTCCTCTATGAGAGCCACAGCCTCAGGTTGCTCCTCATGCAGTTTGATGACCGGTTGCGCCTTTCGGCTTCGTATCACTATTACATGGAGAATCCGCATTCCGTGAAATCCGTACGCGACTATTACCATGGCGTTTCGGCCATGGCAGCCATGCCTGACGGTACGCTTATGGTGCTTGAACGTGAGGCACACATAGCACGTCATTACCAGGGCAGTCGCTGCTGGTGCACCCTTTTCCGCTTCACTCCCCTCACGGGTGAAAAACAGTTGGTGGGGCGGTGGAATAGCCGTTTTGGAGTGTTCAACACCCGTTTTGCCAATTATGAAGGGCTTTGCTTGGGGCCGCGTTTGCAGGACGGTAGGCTCACGTTGCTCATGCTTACTGATTCGCAGTGCGGCTACGGGCGTGGTCCTTGGCGTCTGCGCGACCGTTTGCGGGTAGTGGTGCTTGACCCCTGAGAGGTACGGTATGACCTTGTTTCTTCCTTGGCCTGGGTGATGCCTTGTGTTGCAAAAGGCTGTCCATTTGTTGTCGGAACCAACGGAAAACCGTAATTTTGCCACCGAAATCAAGAAACAACAGACAAACAGTAACACTATGGAGAAGATTAGAGTAGCCATTGTTGGCTATGGAAACATTGGGCAGTATGCCCTGCAAGCCCTGCAGGTGGCTCCCGATATGGAGGTGGCAGGTGTGGTACGCCGCCACGGAGCCGACAACAAGCCTGCCAGCCTGGCCGACTACAAGGTGGTGAGCGACATCAAGGAACTGGGACATGTGGACGTAGCCATCCTGGCCACACCCACACGCAGCGTGCAGCAGTATGCCCTGGAGATGCTCGCAATGGGTATCAATACGGTGGACAGTTTTGACATCCACACACAGATAGTGGATCTCCGACGCACCCTTGATGAGGCTGCCAAAAAGCATGGAGCCGTGAGCATCATCAGTGCTGGCTGGGATCCGGGGTCGGACAGCGTGGTGCGCACCCTCATGGAGGGTCTGGCTCCAAGCGGCATCACTTACACCAACTTTGGGCCTGGTCGCAGCATGGGGCACAGCGTGGCAGTACGTGCCATTGCCGGGGTGCGTGATGCGCTCTCCGTCACCATACCTCTCGGGACGGGCATACACCGCCGCATGGTGTACGTGGAACTGGAGGATGGGGCAGATTTCTCCACGGTGGAAAAGGCCATTCTGACAGATCCCTACTTCGTGAATGATGAGACGCATGTGACACAGGTGCCCTGCGTGGCCGACATCAACGATGTGGGGCATGGCGTCAACCTCGTGCGCAAGGGCGTGAGCGGACAGACCCACAACCAGCATTTTGAGTTCAACATGAGCATCAACAACCCCGCGCTTACAGCCCAGGTACTGATTAACGTGGCGCGTGCCACCATGAAACAGAAGCCCGGTGCCTACACGATGATAGAGATACCCGTGATAGACTATCTGCCGGGCAACCGCGAGGATATCATACGCCATTTGGTCTAAAACAGACTTTCGTGCCTGGCCTTTCGCCTTTCGCTCTTGCCGGATGACCGCCGGACGGGGGGCAATGCACGTACGGCCAAGATGCAGAGCACCACGTACGGTTCTCTTTTTGCCCTTGGGGGGAGCAGAAGAAGACAGTACGTGGTGTTTTTTGTACCTGTGTGAGGGTTCTTCCATCCTTTTTCCCTATTTTTGCAAAAAAGATAATGCCTAATGGAGTTGACACCTCAAAAAAGGAGATACCTTTATATGTTGCTCTTCCTGACGGTCGTGATGACGCTTCCCTGGCTGGGACTGACCGATTTCAACACTAAAGGAGAGCCCCGTGAAGCCATTGTGGCACAGACCATGCTGATGCAAGACAACTGGGTGATGCCGCACAACAACGGAGGGGAGATAGCCTATAAGCCACCTTTCATGCACTGGTGCGTGGCTGTGTGTGGCCTGCTGTTTGGCGGTGTGAACGAGTATGCGGGGCGCCTTCCCAGCGCGCTTGCTGCCATCCTGCTCTCCGTGGTGACGTACGTCTTTTACGCTCGCCGCAGGGAGGGACGCACGGCTCTGCTTACGGCCTTTTTCTCTTTCACCAGTTTTGAGATGTTCCGTGCAGCCTATGCCTGCCGTGTGGACATGGTGCTGACGCTCTGCATTGCCGGAGCCATGATGGCACTGGAGGAGTGGCAGGAGCGTGGCAACAGGCGTGGAATACCCTGGTTGCCCATACTGTTGATGAGCATGGGCACGCTCACCAAGGGGCCTGTGGCCATTGTGCTTCCCTGTGCCGTGGCATGGATATGTGCGCTGGTGCGCCGTGAGGGCTGGCTGAAGGAGACTATGTTGCTGGCTACCTGTGCCTTGGCTTCGTTGGTGCTTCCGGCACTGTGGTACGTGGCGGCCTATCGTCAGCAGGGCGATGCCTTCTTACAATTGTTCCTTGAGGAAAATGTGTATCGCTTCTTGGGACGCATGTCATACCGCAGCCATGAGAACGGTCTCTGGTATTACTTTGTCATGCTGCCGGCCGGCTTGCTTCCCTGGACGCTTCTGCTCCTGCCTGCCGTCTGCAGGCGATGGAACCTGAAGGCCGTGGGGGTACGCTTGCGTGCCATGGACAGGACCGAAGCGTTCTCTCTGGTGGCGGCTCTAGTGGTGTTTGTCTTCTATTGCATACCGCACAGCAAGCGTGGGGTATACATTATGCCCATGTACCCGTTTGTGTCTTTCTTCGTGGCTCAATACCTGTGTACCCGTTACACGCAGCAGTTGGTGCGCCGTGTGGCAACGGTTGTGGCAGTGCTTTACACCTTGGCTTTCTCGGTGGTGCTGCCCATTGTACTCAACCGCAAGAGCGACCTAGGCACGGCACGTGCCATAGCAAGCAAGGTGGGCAATGCTCCTCTGACCAGTTACGTGGAGGGCAGTGTGCCTGGCAATCCCATGCATTACTTCACCATCAACTTTTATCTGAATGACCGCGTGGGCGTTTGGGGAGAGAGCGGGCCTGCATCGCCCCGTGGCTTTCTTATCATTGGCGACCGTGACGCAGAGCGATTCCTGCCTCGTGAGGGATATGTGTTCCGCCAGGTGGAGTTGCCTGCGCACCGCAGTTGTGACACCCATCAGACGGTGTGCCTCTATGAGTACGAGGCGCAGGAGCCTTGATGGGATCGGTGCAAGTGGGATTCCCGAATTTAAGGAGCAGCAAAGAGCACTGCCAATGCGGTGCTCTTTGCTGCTCCTTGTTATTCTGTCAGGGCTTTTTCTCAGTGGCGTCCCTGCCCACGCTTTCCATGATGAAATAGTGTGGGCGCCGCTTTACTTCCTGGTACACTTTGCCAAGATATTCCCCCAGCACGCAGATGGCTAGGAGCAGCAATCCGCCCACGAACCATATTGAAATGAGCAGCGAGGTCCATCCCGTGATGGTGTGCCCCGTCTCGTGCTGCACATAAGCCCACACGATAACCCCTATGGCCACCAGTATGGAGCATATTCCGGCCATACCAATCCAGCGCAGCGGTTTTACACTCAGGCTGGTGATGCCGTCCATGGCCAGGGTTATCATGCGTGACAGAGGGTATTTGCTTTCTCCGGCCATGCGTTCCAGCCGGTCATAGTATTCCGTTTGCTCGTTGAATCCAAGCATGGGCACCATGCCGCGCAGGAAGAGGTTGCGCTCGGGATAGGAGAGCAGGGCCAGCAGTGCACGGCGGCTCAGCAGGCGGAAGTCGGCATGATTGTACACGATGTGGCTGCCCAGCGTGTTCATGAATCGGTAGAAGGCCAGGGCTGTCATGCGCTTGAAGGTGGAGTCTGTTTCGCGTTCACGCCTCACTCCGTACACGATGTCGGCTCCTTCCCGGTAGTCTTTCACCATGCGTGGTATCACCTCAATGTCATCCTGCAGGTCAGCATCGATGCTTATGATGGCCTCTGCGCGGTCGGCGGCTGCCTCCATACCGGCCCAGAGAGCCTTTTGGTGTCCCTCATTATGAGCCAGTCGGATGCCTTCCACAAAAGGATATTGTGCATGTATCCGGCAGATGATGGCCCACGTGTCATCGCGGCTTCCGTCATCGGCATAGAGTATTCTCACTTGCTCATCCTGCATTCGTGCGATGAGTGCGGCCAATTTGCCGGTAGTGTCTTCCAGTACTTCCTGCTCGTTGTAGCAGGGTATCACTATGTATATCATTGTCTTTCTTTAGTCTTCTTGAACACGAACCTTACCAGCAGGAAGTTGATGGGCACGGCCACGCAGAACACCGGTATGGGAGCCAGACGCTCAGGCACACCCAGTCGTAGCATGGCGGCCAGCAGCACGAAGTGCACTCCGAAGTTCACGGCGTGCGCTCCCACCATACCCCACAGGCGTGTCCATGTGGGGCGGGTGCGGAATGTAATGTAGCTTGTAGCCAGGAAGTTGGCCAGGAAACTCAGCGTGTATCCCACTGCGTAGGCCGCATAGGCATTGCACCAAGGCAGCAGAACTTCGTAAATAATCCAGTGCAGCAGGGTGGCGAATCCGCCCACGAATGCGAAGCGGATTGCTTCGGCCAAAGTCTCCTTGCTGTATAGCCCTTCCTTACTCATGCTTCTTGATTTCCTCCTGTGCCGTCTGCAGGGTACTGAAAAGTGCCTGCTTCAGAGCCAGGAATGTGCTGTCGGTCTGCTCCGAGAGTGTTGAATGGCCATCGGGCGCAGTCTTGTACTGCCACTCGGTGCGTGTAGCTGGTTCGTAGATATAGAGATGTCCGTTGGTGCGTGCCCCTATTACATTGTCGGCGGTGTAGTATGCCAGTGTTCGTGGATGCTGCAGGACGTTCTGCCCGAAGTTCTCCTGCTGAGCCGTGATGCCCAGCAGACTGAGCAGGGTGGGCTGCACGTCCAGTTGCATACACCATGATTCCACCTCCTCAGGAGCCAGTCCCGGGGCATGGATGATGAGCGGAATGTGGTTGAGGCACTGTGGCATCTCGTTCTCCTCTGTGCCGGTGAGTTTGCCGTGGTCACCCAAGAGTACGAACACGGATCGGTCATACCATTCCTGCGTGGCCGCTTGCTTGAAGAAGAGCCTCAGTGCTTCGTCGGCATACTCCACAATTTGTTCTTCCTTCTCTTCTGCATCAGAGTGGAACCACTCCGGTATGACGTAGGGCGGGTGGTTGCTTATGCTGAGCAGCGTGGCCATGAAGGGTTGCTTGGTCTGTGCCAGCCTCTGTATGGCGAAGCGGTACAGAAAGTGGTCCTGTACGCCGAAACTGTTCACCACCTCGCTTCTGGGATAGTTCTCTTGGGAGTATATCTCGTCATAGCCATTAGTGCGCAGGAAGCCGTTCATGTTGTCATACTGCGATTCGTGAGTCATGAAGAAGAGTGTGTGATAACCATTGTCCCGCAGTACGGAGGGCAGTCCCCGATAATGCGGAATGTTGGTTCCCTTCATCAGGTTGCGGAACATGAGTGCCGGGAAGGAGTATAGCGTGCTGAAGATACCGTGGTTTGTGTGGTTTCCTGCAGAGTAACAACGGGGGAAGAAGAGGCTGTGGTGTGCCAGGCTGTCGAGAAAAGGTGTGTGCCCATGTCCCATGAGGCTGGCACTCATGCTTTCCATGAGTATGAGTATCACGTTTCTGCCCTTGAGCGTGGATGCGTGCCTTCCTTCCGGCACCAGTGTGTAGGCCAGTGGGCGCCCCATTAGCCCAAGGCATATGTGGCGTGCCTCGTCCACGGGCATCAGCGTGATTTGCCTGTTCTCGGGGCGTTGGTTGTCCAGTGTGCTGGTGAGCAAGTTGAAAGTGGGATTTATTCCCAACTGGTTGAGGAAGGTGTCCCTGCAATAGTAGGCCGCACTCACTTTGATGGGATTGTAGCCTGTGCGTCCTCTGATGCCAAGCAGGCACAATCCTGCCGATGCGCTGCCAACGGCAAGTACGCCCAGCACTCCTGTTACGCTGAGCCGTATGCATGCCTGCCTGTTCCGTGCCTGTCTGCCTGACTCTTGCCGTTTGGGCAGGAAGTATCGGCGTATCCGCGTGGTGAGTGCAATGAACAGCACAGCCGTTAGCACGAAGCCTATCAGAGGAGGGTAGTAGGATGGTTCACCCAGCAGCATGCCCATGGTGGTGGTGCCGTATTCCGCCCAGTTCCATATGCTGGAGTTGATGTTCTTGAAGAAATACAGGAAGTAAGGGATGTTGGCGGCGGATATGCCTATGGCTGCCAGCCAAAAGACACGCATCCACAGGAGGCTTGGCTCCAGTGACTGACGTCCTTTGCCCGCAAGGTGGCACAGCAATGAGAAAATAAGGGGAACGATGAGTATGTAGCAACCTATGACGTTGTCAAACCACACACCGCGCACAAACGCCTGTACCTGAAGCGGGATGTTTCCGGCTGATTCTTCCGCCAGAAAGTGATGTCCTGCCACATATAGTGCCAGGCGCATCAGGCTGAGCATCAGCAGTCCTGCCGCATGGATACCCAACAGGCAGGCCAAGTGCTTGAGATAAAACCTAGTCATCGGTGGTAGCGTCCTTTGTCTTTGACCAATATCACCTTGACGCGCCGGTCGTTCATGAGGACTTGTCCTAGAGGGTCAAGCAGCATGCCCAGTTGGGTGCGGTGGTGCATCCATGTTAGGTAACTGATGTCCTCGTCCTGAAACTGCAGCCTGAGCGAGTTGTACCAATAGGCCGGAAACGAGAGTGCACGCACGCATCCGCTCCGGGCCACCACGCCCAGGCGGGAAATCACGCTGTCACGCTGCCATTTGGTGAGCGATGACGGGCGTGGCGCAGTCACGTAACATGAGGTATAGTATTTGGCGCGTGTGAGCGGGAAAAGCAGTTTCCACTCGGGAGACTCTATCACCAACTGATGCTTCATGATGCCGTAAGTGTGCACCAAACTGTCCAGCGAGTGGATGAAAGTTCTCTGGTTGTCCTCTGTCAGGTTTTTGACATCCAACCATACATATCTGTCCTTATGTTTGGCCAGGTAGGCCATGTAGGGGTCAATGCTGAGGTGGAAAGTGGTGTCGGAGTCATGCGTCACGTCCATCATGCCGCCGGGACGCAGGCAGATGTCCACCTCCACGTTGGGGTAGAGATGTTCCTTCTCCTGCAGTTTCTCTATTGAGTTGCACCGGTGGAGCCACACCTTGTCGGGGCGGGTGCCCACGCGGTGCCACATGTACCCCACATAGAGCATTGCCGCGGCGGCCAGCGTCATCATCGGAATCCATATTTTTTTCTTCATCTGGCAGTGTGCTCGGAAGTGCCGAACCTTATGCAAAGGTAGGACTTTTGGGCGACTTTGCTTGTCTCTCTGCGCCGGAATGTGTACTTTTGCACAAAATACAAACCTATGAAGCGACTTCATATCATCACTCCGGTGAAGGACTCCATCGACTCAACATTGAAGACTATCCATGCGGTGCTTGACTCGGAACTGAACGTCCCCTACACCTATACCGTATACAATGACTTCAGCACACCGGAGAACACTGCCTTGCTGGAGAACAAGGCCGAGAACCTTGGATTCCAATTGGTAAACCTGTCCGACCTCACCAGTCATCCCTCACCCAATTATCTGCTTGTGCTCCAGCGTGAGAGACAACTCTGCCTGGAGGATGATGCCGCCCTGCTCATCGTGGAAAGCGATGTGACCGTGCGCCCGGATACCCTGCAACGCCTGTGGGATGGTGCCTTGGGACGTGAGGAGTGTGGTCTGGCTGCGGCTGTGACCGTGGATGAGGAGGGCAAGATAAACTATCCTTACCTGTTTGCACGCCGACAGCAGAACCGCGTGCTCGACACTCGCCGGCATTGCTCGTTCTGCTGCACCCTGCTTACCAACGAACTCCTGAAGCGAGTGGATTTCGGTATTCTTGACAGCGAAAAGAACTGGTTTGATGTCACCATCTCGCATCTCAGTCTGGACGCAGGCTTCCACAACTATCTCTTCACCACATTGCCCGTGCTGCACCAGCCGCATGCCAGCCGTCCGTGGAAGCGGCTGAAGTACACTAATCCACTGAAGTACTATTGGCTGAAATTCACCAAGGGACTTGACAAGATATGAACTCCTGGCTCCAACACATCCTGCATCCCACCACGGTGATGCTTTTTCCGGGACATGAGGGCATGGAGGCGTTCATGCGGTCACTCCCACAGGTCTTTGAACGCGGAGAGGGCACGCTGATTCATGATGGGCGCAACCAGTTGCGCGTGATTGCCCATGAGGGAGTTGACTATGTGGTCAAGTCCTATCAGGTACCTGTTTTCCCCAACCGGTTGGTATATGGATTCCTGCGCGCCTCGAAGGCCAAGCGTGCCATGCTCAATGCGTGCCGGCTGATGGAGATGGGCGTGGGCTCGCCGCTCCCTGTGGGCTTCATCAACATACGCAATGGCTTGCTCTTCACCCACAGTTACATGGTGACGGTGCGTTCGCGTTGTCCTTACCGCTATGACATGCTCCGCTCGCGCTCCTTTGACTGCCTGGAGCAGGTGTGCCGCGAGGTGGGGCGCTGCACGGCACTGATGCACGAACGTGGCATGTACAATATGGATTACAGCCAGGGAAACATTCTCTTTGAGGTGAAAGAAGTGTCCTCCAAAACGTGTGCACAAGAGACTCTTCCGGGCGGCCGCCCTTGCAAGGTGCGGCTGGAGATGGTGGACCTCAACCGCATGAGGCATGGCCGTGTGTCCATGCACCGGGGGTGCCGCAACTTTGAACGCTTGCCGGCCAGTGCTGACATGCACCGATGGATGGCAGAGGAATATGCCAGGATGAGGGGATTCAACCCCGATGAGTGTTACCGCCTGATGCGCCACTACCGCCTGCAGCAAGGAGGAGTGGAGGATTGGGAAAGATAAAGGTCTTCCCTCAAGATTTCCCCTTTCTGGGTTTCCTCCGTTCTGCAAGCCACAATTCTGCCATCTTCAGCAGGTTTTCTGTAAGGAAAATTTATCAACCATGACTCTTTTTGTATCTTTTTGTAATGTAACGACTTACAGGGAACGCTGTAAAGAGGGTGTAAAGTAGAGGACTCGGGAGTGTAAAGTAGTGCACTCGAGGACGTAAAGTAGTGCACTTTACACGCTCTTTTCCTCCACTCGGCAAAAACAAGTCAAGAGTGTATGTATTTTTTTACTATTGGGAATCTCATCTCCACTGATTTCCAACCGAGTCATTTCTCGTGATATGGCAAAGCCCCGGTTTGTGAAAGCCAGGGCTTTTGTTTTTATGTTGTCCTGCAGGTTATGAATGGGGTGAAAAGAGGGTGCATCAGAATTTTGATACACCCCCTTGGTCCTTATCTCTCTCAGTGTGCCAACGTCAATGGCTCATGCTTATCTGTCTGCTCCCGTCGGGCAACTCACAGATGTGTACCTTCACGGTTTCCTGAGGCAGTATGTCCTCTATCAGTTCCGGCCATTCAATGAAGCAAGGCCGCCCGCTGTAGAAATACTCGTCGCATCCCATGTCGTAAGCCTCGGCCAGACGCTTGATGCGGTAGAAGTCGAAATGGTATACTGGCTGCCCTGTGGCATCCTCATACTCGTTCACGATGGCGAAGGTGGGGGAATTGACGGTGTCTTCCACTCCCAGTTCACGGCACAGAGCCTTGATGAACGTGGTCTTTCCTGCTCCCATCTTGCCGTAGAAGGCAAATACGGTGGATTCTTCCATGGCGGCCACGAACTGTGCCGCTGCCTGCCGGATATCCTCTTCCCGGAATGTGATGTTCACGTCTTGCATGTCTTATGTCCGTTTCTTCCCGTGCAGGGTAATCAGCGGGATGAGCATCTCCTCCATGCTGATTCCTCCGTGCTGGAAGGTGTCCTTGTAATATTGTACGTAATAATTGTAGTTGTTTGGATAGGCGAAGAAATCATCGCCCGTGGCAAAGATGTAGGCCGTGCTGAGGTTCGGGCTGGGGAGCCCTGCTCTGTGCGGGTCACGTATCTCCATTACCTCCTTGCGGTTGTAGGTAAGGCTCTTGCCCAGTTTGTAGCGCAGGTTGGTGTTGGTGTTCTTGTCGCCCACCACTTTGATGGGGTTGTAGCAGCGTATGCTGCCGTGGTCGGTGGTCAGGATGATGGTGTAGCCTGTGGCCGAGAGTGCCTTGAACAGGTCGGCCACTGCCGAATGCCTGAACCAACTGAGCGTTATGCTGCGGTAGGCGGCCTCGTTGCTGGCCAGTTCGCGCACCATGCGGCTCTCTGTACGGGCGTGTGAGAGCATGTCGATGAAGTTGAGCACCACCACGTTGAGATCATACTTCTGCAGTGCGGGGAGCTGTTGCACCAGTTTCTCGGCCGCAGTGGAGTCGTTCACCTTGTGGTAGGTGAAGGTGTTGTGGCGACGGTACCGGTCAAACTGAGTCTTGATGAGCGGTGCCTCATTGAGGTTCTTTCCCTCCTCGGAGTCCTCGTCGACCCATAGTTCGGGGAACATGGTGGAGATGATGTTCGGCATGAGTCCGCTGAAGATGGCGTTCCGCGCGTATTGCGTGGCCGTGGGCAGTATGCTGCAGTACAGGTTTTCCTCACAGGTGAAGAGTTCCGAGAGTTCCGGCTGGAGCACTTTCCACTGGTCATATCTGAAATTGTCAATTACAATGAGGAACACCTTCTCACCCTGGTTGAGCGCGGGGAACACCTGGCTCTTGAAGATGTCGGGGCTCATGAGAGGCCGTTCCTCGGGCTGCTCCATCCAGTTCATGTAGTTCCGCTTGATGAACTTGGAGTACTCGCGGTTGGCTTCGGTGCGCTGCATGGCCAGCATCTCCTTCATGGCAGAGTCAGTCTCGGAGAGTTGCAGTTCCCAATACGTGAGCCGTTTGTACACCTCCACCCATTCTTCCATCGTCATGGAGTCGCTGATCTGCATGCCCAGTTTGCCAAAGTCTTGCTGGTAGGCCGTCTGTGTATGCTCGGTGACAATTTCCTTCTGGTGTATGTTCTTCTTCAGTGTGGAGAGTATCTGTATGGGGTTGACCGGCTTGATGAGGTAGTCGGCAATCTTTGCCCCGATGGCCTGCTCCATGATGTTCTCCTCCTCACTCTTGGTCACCATGACCACGGGAGTGGCGGGGCTTATCTCCTTGATGCGCGTGAGGGTCTCCAGACCGCTCAGTCCCGGCATGTTCTCGTCAAGCAGGATGAGGTCGAAGGTGTCCTCCGCACAGCAGTCCAGAGCATCATTCCCGTTGCTCACGGTGTGCACTTCATAGCCTTTCTTTTGCAGGAAGAGTATGTGTGCCCCCAGCAATTCTATCTCGTCGTCGACCCATAAGAGTTTGTAAGCAGCCATGTCCTGTGTTCCTTTCTTCGTTAGTGTGTCACCCCTGCCTCAGAAGCCGTAGGGGAAGTCGTCCTCCTCCTCACCGGTCTCCTCGCCCTCTTGCTCCTCCTCGGGCACCACCTCGTCGGGGTCTATGATCTTGAGGTCGGTGGGCTCGTCGATATGCAGGTCTTGGGGTACCTGCATGGGAGCGAAGTGCAGGTCATAGAATTCCTTGTAGTCATCGAAACTGTATTCAGTGCCGATGAGTTTCATGTTCTCCTCGGAGATGAGCAGTGAGCGTATGCCCTTGAGCAGGCTGCCCATGTGCTTGTCGGCATAGAGTTTCTGTGCATAGGCGTGTACCTCGTCATAGGAGAGGAAGCCTTTGATGGCCATCATGCGCAGTCCTCGGTCCTCGGTAATTTCGATGTCGAAGTTGCGCACCATGTAACTGGTGAAGTTGTAGTGCGCCATCTCATAGAGCAGAAGGTCTTCGTCGAGGCTGGCAGTGGGGTAGGCCAGGAGGAACACGAAGTTGCTGTAACGCTCATCGGTCAGTTGCTTGCCTGCATCGGTGCTGTCGGCACTTTCCTGCCGTGAGTGGCGTGACCAGATACTGCTGGCATCATACCGTTCATCCATGAGTTGACGACCCTCATCAAGTCCCTTGACAATGGCGTTGGCCAGTTCCGTGATTTCTTCCTTGGGATATTTCTGCACCACCTCCTTGAGCGTGACCAGGAAGGTGTCCCGTTCTCCGCCGTAGAGGTTTGCCATGGCTCTGACGAACATCATACGGGCGCGGTGGGTTCCCTGGGGGAAATTGTCGGTGCTGAAAGCGTAGTTGCGTTCCACCTGCGCGTAGTCACCGCTGAGGTATGCCTGGTATGCCTGGCTGTAGATGGAATCCTCCAGGTGTTTTCCTTGCCGTGCAATCATCTCATAATGGGGGCTTCCCAGTAGTTTGGCGAGTTTTCCCTCGGGGTATTCCTCAAGCAAGAGGGCGCGGTAATGCTCCGCTTCATCGGGGTTTCCTGTGCGCCCGTAGAGCAGGAACAGATGGTAATAGATGTTGTCGAGATTGTCATGCTCGGGGAATTCATTGAGCAACCTCAGCATGGTCTTCTCTGCCAGGGGAAAGTTCTCCAGACGTTCCTGTTCCAGAATACCTGCCTGGTAAAGAGCCTCGGAGAGCAGATTGTCCGACTCGGCCTTCTGTTCCTCGGTGAAGGGTATCTGCTTGAGGTAGTACTCTCTGTTGTGCGGGTCGTTGGCCAGGGAGTCCTTGCGTGCCTGGTCTTCCTCACTGAGGTTATCACCGCCTCCTGCACCGAACAGACTATCGGCTTGTTCCTCACTTACTTGCGTGTTGTTTTCATCGTTGCCTCCAGGCAGTGCCTGTCGGTTGCTGATGCGCCAGTAATCCTCGTTGGGACGCTGTCCCCAGCGTTTGCGGAACTCTTGCTCTCCCTGTTTCACCATGTTGGGATTATAGAAGTACCACGCACCTTTCTGCCCGCTTGTGGCATTTCCGGCTGTTGCCTGTGTAGTTTTCGGCATGGCAGCATCGGCATTGCCTCCCTGGGCACCGCCTCTGTCGGAGGAGTTGCCGCTCTTTGCCGCTTTCTTCTCTTCTTCCTTCTCCTTCTTTTTCAGAGCCTCAATTACGCGGTCTATGGCCGCCGTGTATTCTGGTTCGGTCATTCTGGCCAGTGCCTGCAGGCTGTCTTGCAATTTGATGACGCTCAGATGAGGCTCCAGTTCGCCCAGTATCTCACTTCTTCGCTCGCTTTCTTTGCGCTCGGCATGCTCCTTTGAGAGTATGCCCACGCACTCCTTGTAGGTGCGTGCCGCATTGATGTAATCCTCTCTTTGCCAGTACATCTGGCTCAGGCGAAGCAGGAGCATTGCCTTTGAGGGACCGCTCTGTGTGGCCTCGGTGATGCCTTTCTCCCAGGCTCCTAGGCAACGTGCCGTGTCCTGCACGCCCAAATAGATGTTGCCCATGGCGTAGTACACCTGGTCCAGATAGTCCTTGTTCTTGTCGCTCTTGGCCATTCGTTTCAGCCGTGAAATCATCTGGCTGAACTTGCTCTTCGGCATGACCTCGGTCTGCAGGATGCTTGCGTTGAACGACATTTCGTAGGGGGGGCTGGCCTTGCGTACCTTTCCCAGTGCCTTGTAGGCCAGTTGGTTGTCTCCTGTCTCCCTGTAGAGTTGCCCCAGCAGGAAGTTCAGACGTGCCCGCTCTGTGCGCCCCTTGGTGTGCTTGATGGCACTTCTGAGGCTGGGTATGGCTTCCTTGTACTGCTGGGTGAGTATCCTGTATGCGGCCTCGGTGTTGTCCCGTTCCGCTTGCCCAAGACGTGTGGTGCTGTCCCGTTTCATCTTGCCCAGCACGTCCTCGGCATCGTAGGCCCATTCCAATGCCACGTAACACCGTGCCAGGCGTGCCTTGGCCACGCACACGATGTCGGGCTGGGTGCTGTAAAGGCGCAGCATGTAATTGTAGGTGCTTGCCGCCTCAATGAACTCTCCGCGCTGGAACTGTGCATCGGCCATGAGGAACCATGCATGGTAGAGGTAGGGATTGAATTCCTTGCGTGCCAGGTAGGCTTTCTCCTTCGGTGTCTTGCGCTTGTTGGCATTGGTGGTCGGACGCTTCTTTATGCTGTGGAGTTTGATGGCTTTCTCGCTCTTGGTGATGGCTGTCTCGTAACTTCCCTTGCCCATGTCGGCAGTACTCTTGTTGGTAGAGATGTACATGGGCAACAGTTGGGTGTAGTCTTCCCTGTGTCCCTTTTGCTGTGCCTCACGCCCTTCCTTGTAGGCCACCTGTCCGTTGTAGAGCGTGTTGAAGCGTGCAGTGGTGGCATGGTAGAAGCGGGTGCCTGAGGTGTTCTTCTTGGTGGAGCAGGCCGTGATGCCTGTCAGCATGAGCAACAAGCCGCAGAGACAGATGCCTTGCGTCCATCTGTCCCTGCAACTCGTGTGTATGTTCTGTCTCATACCTTGTGCCCTTTCTGCTGTGTTGTGCAGTCCTCCTTGCCTCCGCTTTTGCCTGTGCGGTGGCAAAATGGTTCTTGCCTGTGCTATTTATATATAACGTGTGCGCACACTTTATTATTATGCTTTGGACTTGGATTGTGGTTCCATCCTCCTTTCCTCCACAATGAGGATGACTTCTTCCCGCACGTCCTCGGGCAACTCTATGTTGCGCAGTTGCAGGCTACGTGCCCATCCGGCCACTTCTTCTTCCTTCATGGTGTAGAGCACGTCTCTGAACTCCTCGGATTCCTTCTCGGTGTAGTCCTCCGGAGCGCGTCCCTTGAAGCGGTCGAGTTCCTCGTCATCATAGTATTCCACGTTTTTGCTCACGGCCGAGAGCAGGCTTTCTTTCTCGCATACCTCATGCTGGCCGCAGCATTCCGTATCGGGTATTACCGGTTCTTCTTCCGTATCGCTCTTTCCGTGGCGCAGGTACTGCGTGGCGGCCAGCGTGCCACCCAGTGCCAGCAGGCAGAGCATGGCCAATAGGTAAATCATTCCTCGACTCCTCCTTTTTCTTCCTCTTCGATGCGGAATCCCCTGAGTTCTTGCCAGAAGTGGGGGTAGGACTTGCTTACCACCTGTGGGTCATTCATGAGCAGGTGTCCTGTGACCATGCAAGCCGGAGCCAACGACATGGCCATGCGGTGGTCTTCGTAAGTGTCCATGACGGGCTGTTCCTGTGCGGGACAGCGTTCGCCGTCCCATGAGAGGGTTTTCTCATCCTCTTCCTTCAGCACATAACCTAGTTTTCTGAGTTCCGTGCAGAGTGCTGCCAAACGGTCAGTCTCCTTGATTTTTAGGCTTTGCAAGCCTGTGAAGCGGAAAGTGATGCCCCGCATGGCGCAGGTCACCACCACAGTCTGTGCCAGGTCGGGCTGGCGCACGAAGTCGTATTCAAAGTGGTGGCACGGATTGCCGCATCGTGTCAGGCGTATGCCTTCAGTGCCGTACTTGTCTGTGAAGAACTCGGTGTCAATGCCTATCGGGCGGAATATGTCGCGTATGGCGGAGTCACCTTGCAGGCTCTCGCGGAACAGTCCCCTCAGTGTCACGCAGGGCTGGTTATCACCTGCCAGTGCCATCATTTCATACCAGTAACTGCTTGCGCTCCAATCGTTCTCCACTGTGTAGTGCGTGGATGTGTATCCCCCGGGTTCCACATGGAGCGTGTGGTCATCTAGCCACCGTGCTTGTGCGCCGAACGTACTCATGATGCGCAGTGTCATGTCGATGTAGGGGCGGCTTACGATGTTGCCAGTCAGAGTCAGTGTAAGTCCCTGTTTCATCATGGGCGCAATCATCAGCAATGCACTGATGTACTGGCTGCTCACGTTGCCGGCCAGTTTCAGTGTTCCTCCTGTCAGGTTTCTCCCTGTGATGTGCAGTGGTGGGAAACCTTTCTCGGCGGCATACTTCACCTCGGCACCCAGTTCCCGCAGCGCGTCCACCAGTATACCTATGGGACGGTGGCGCATACGCTCGGTGCCGGTGATGGTGTGGGTGCCCGGTGTGATGCTTAGGTAGGCGGTCAGGAACCTCATGGCTGTGCCTGCCGCCATGATGTCAATTACCTCGGGCATGCTGTTCAGTGCACGCAGCATGACTTGTGTGTCGTCACAATCGGAGAGATTGTCCACTTCATGAACTTGCCCTCTGATGTTCTTCGCAGCCAGTGCCTGTATGATGAGTGCGCGGTTGCTAATGCTTTTGCTTGCAGGTATTTGTGCCTCCAGTCTGAGCCTCTCCGGTGGATAAAGCCTTATGCGCATATATGGGGAGTTGAATGAATTTTCTTGTGAATGTGACACAAAGTTACGAAAATATTTGGAGGAGGAGAAAAAACACCCTACCTTTGCACTGCATTTGCAAGGGAACGGGATGTAGCGCAGTTGGTAGCGCACACGTCTGGGGGGCGCGAGGTCGCAAGTTCGAGTCTTGTCATCCCGACCTAAGAGAAAGGCTGGTTTTCATTAGAGAATCAGCCTTTCTCTTTATTTCATATCCGTGGCGTGCTTGTGGAACGGTACTGTCGGGATGGTCGTGGTGTGTTGGTATGCAACAAGAAAGCACAACCGATGTGACGGGATAGCCGCCGCGCCGATTGTGCTTCCTTCTTATATAAATATACGCGCGGGAGGCTTGGATGTGCCTGCCCGCGCGTCAGTTTGTCTTACTTCGTTCTTGTCTTGCCCTTCTTGGCTGTCTTTTGACTGGTAAGGTCAAGCACGCGTACGTTGCGGAACTTGATTCCTGCGCCGTGTCCCAAGAAACCGATGTGGCCTTTCTTGTTGAACATGCCGGGGTGGTTGCGGTGATCCACGGTGTAGGGATTGTTGTTGCTTCCATCGGGAGCCACGTTGTGTCCCTTGCATGCCTCGCGTACGTTGCCGTCCACAATCACTTCGCCGTTTACTGTCACGGTGATGTGGTCACCCACTACGCGTATCTCCTCGGTGCTCCATTCGCCCAAAGGCTTGTGCTTGATGCGCTTGGCAGGTATGACGCCATACACTGAACCGTGTACTTGATACTCGTGGAGACCGGCATAGATGGGATCGTCGTGGTCAAGGATTTGCGACTCACACATGCCTTCGTATGCGGCATCCACACCCATGGGAGTGCGTATGCCTACACCATTGTTGACACCGGGACGCACAAAGCAGAACTCAAAGCGGAACACGAAATCCTGATATTCCTTGACTGTGTACAGGTTGCCTCCTCCGCCGTAGTTGGCAGTCACGTAGATGGTTCCGTTGATGGGTACATAGCCCTCTTTGTTGCCTGTCCATTTGTCCAGGTTTGTGCCGTCAAATAGAAGTTCATAGCCTTCTTTCTTCTCCTCGTCAGAGAGCACATACACCGGTGATGGTTGCATCTCGGCCAACATCTTCTTGATTTCGTCCACTGCATAGCCGTCATCGGCGGTGCCGTGAGCCTTGTAAATGTTCATGGCCTTGGTCATGTTCTCCTTCACGATGTCATATTCAATGTCCTCCTTTGTCTGCTTCAGGATATTCTTTTCTGCTACGGCAGCCTGGTAACTTGTGCCCTGGTCATCAAGGTACTTGCCCACGGTGAGGAAGGCATTGCGCGTGGGTGTGTTGCCCAGGCTGTTCAGTATGTTGGCCTTGCTCTTGCTGCTCTTGGCCAGGCTGAGGGCCTCGGTGAGCCGTGCGCAGCGGCGGTCGGCATCGCCCTCATTGCTGTTCACCAGGCTCACGTACTTCACCAGTGCGCCCTCATCACCGTCCTTAGCGGCCTTGAGCAGGGGTGCTGCAGCCTTGTAGTTGCCGCTCTTCTTCAGTGCTTCCAGTGCCTCGGCACTCTTGTCCTTCTCCCAGATGCCCTGCAGTTCGCTCACTGACTCATCGGTGCCTGTGGCTGCCAGTACGGGATAGAAGCGTGTCTGGTTGCTGGCCTTCTTCATCTCCGCACTGATGGTTTGGTACTGCGTCTTGGCATCTTGGGTGGCCACGCTTGCCTGTAGTGCGGTCTGGTAGGCGGCCACTTGGGAGTCTGTTGCCTTGGCCAGTTTGCCAGCCACGCTTGCTGCATCCTTGGTGCTTACCACGCCCGGCAGTGCTGCCAGTGCTGCGGCTGCCACTTGCGGGTCGCTGCTCTCACAGAGGGTGAGTGTCTGCTCGGCCACGCTCTTGATGTGGCGGCTGCTTGCCAGTGCGAGCAGGGCTTTCTGCCGGTCGGCTGTTTTTGCCTCGCCCAGTGCCTTGCTCACCTTTTCTCCCAGGTCGCCCTTGAACGACTGCAGAGCCTCCTGTGCGGCCTTGTCGTTCTCCGTGCCCACCTGTGCCAGCAGTACGTCGGCGGCATCATCGCCTCCTATGCGTCCCAGAGCCTCAATGGCTGCCGCTGCAGGTGCTCCGCCTTTCTTGACGGCCTTGACAAGCAGAGTTTTCTGACTGGCAAGTCCGTTGTCGCCCAGCCAGTTGAGAATGTCAACCCGGCCTTCTTCCTTGCATGAGGAATATTTCTTGGCCACCTTGGCTCCCAGTTCGTCAGTGGCAAGTCCGTGGTCTGTGGCGTACTTGAGGGCCTGCATGCGCAGGGCGTGATCCTTGGTCTTCAGTGTCTTCACCACCTGGTCGCCGGCCTGATCACCTAGTGACACCAGTTGGTCATACGCCTTGGCATAGACGGGCGCGCCTTCATGCTCGGTGTAGGTCACGTCGTTCTGCTTGGAGAGTAACCGCAATTGTGCTTCGAGGAATTGCTTGGCGGTCTTGTCTGCAGCCTTGGGGATGGCGTTCTGCAGCCCCTTGGCCACGGTCTGGCTGTACTGTGCGTTGGTTGATGCATAGGCCACGGCTCCGCTGATGGCATACTCCACCAGGTTGTTGGCATGCTTCTCGGCCGGCTGCAACATGGCGGCCAGCATCTCTATGGACTGCGGTGCAGACTGTGCCAGTGAGTTCATCTCACGGTTGTAATCCTGCTGTGCCTGGATGGGCATCAGTGCCAGGACATCCTGCACGATGGTCTCGGTCTTTCTCTGACGTGCGTCTTGCGCGTTCAGGGGCATGGCGGCCATCAGCATGAGGCATGTGGCCGATATGAGGGAAATGCTCTTTCTCATTGTTTCCTTTCTTTGTTCTGTTGGGTTGGAATTAGGTTAGATCATTTTTCCCCAGTCGCCGCGCATGGGTTGGAACACCAGCCGGTTGGCAGCATCATCATTGATGAACGTCTGTGTCTTGGGGTCGAAGTTCAGCGTGCGGTTGAGTCTCAGTGCGCATACGCCCATGTTGACGATGGTGGCGCTGTGGTGTCCGTTGCTTTCGTTGAGCGCGAACTGTCTCCGTGAGCGCACGCAGTCTAGGAAGTCGGTCTCGCGTGGAGCAGGGTCGGGAAGTTCGTTGATGATTTCCTGCACATTGGGGATGGTGCACTCGAATCCCTTATACACCTTGCCCTTGGGACCTTCAATGTAGGGCACCTTGCCCTTGCTCTCGAATCCTTCGCCTTCCAGGATTATCTGGCAACCGTCGGCATACGTGTATGTGATGCTTCTCCAGATGCCCACGGCATCGGGATGCTGCTGAGGTGCGTCCACCTCCACCTTCACGGGGAAGTCATTGTCCTTGCCCAGGAAGTACTGCACCGGGTCGATGTAATGCTGTCCCATGTCGCCCAGTCCGCCTCCATCATAGTCCCAGTATCCGCGGAAGGTCTGGTGGGTGCGGTGCACATTGTAGGGCTTGTAAGGGGCAGGGCCAAGCCACAGGTCATAGTCCAGTTCCTTGGGTATGGGCTGTACCTCCAGGTTCTCCTTGCCTGTCCAGTAGAATTTCCACGTGAATCCCGTGGCTCCACTGATGCGTACCTTGAGCGGCCAGCCCAGCAGTCCGCTGTCCACCAGTTTCTTCAGGGGCTTCACCTCCGTGCCCAGTCCGTAGAACGTATCCTTGAAGCGGAACCATGTGTCCAGCCTGAAGATGCGCCCGTTGCGCTTTACGGCTTCCTCCACGCGCCGTCCCTCGCCGATGGTACGTGTCATAGGCTTTTCGCAGAGGATGTCCTTACCTGCGTTGGCGGCCTCCACGGCCATGATGCCATGCCAGTGCGACGGCGTGGCAATGTGCACGATGTCCACGTTGTCATCGTGTATGAGTTCGCGGAAATCGTGGTATGCCTTCACGGTTTCGCCGAAGTTTTTCTTGGCGGCAGCCACTGCGGAGTCCAGGTGCTTCTGGTCCACGTCGCACAGAGCCACCATGCGGCAGCGTTCGTCGCTGACAAAGTGGAGGTTGCTCCTGCCTATGCCTCCCACGCCGATGATGCCTCGGGTGAGTTGGTCGCTGGGAGCTACGTAGTCGTTGGCTCCTCCCATCTTGCCCAGCACTTGCCGGGGAACGATGGTGAAGAGGGCAGATGCCGCTGCTGTTCTCTTCAGGAAACTTCTTCTGTTTACAGTCATGTTGGTTTAGGTTTATATTAGTTACTGTATGGGCTTGCGTTTGTCCTTCCGCACGTCCTTGCTGCACCCCTTGCCCTGGGGTGCATGTCCCGCCTGCGTGGCGGTTATTGGTGACGGTTGTTACGGCTTGACATTAAATTCACTTCAAAGTTACTTATTATCCGTGGAATGGCCATCCCGTGCGTGCATTTTCTTTCACTTTTCTTTGATAATTCTTTTTCCGAGACCTCTCAGCAGGCTGTCTGCCGTCCTGTTCCGGCATGCTTTGGCAGGGCCGACGCATCAAATGAAGTTTCCGTCCTATAATCTTGCGAGATGCCCCTCGTTCCGTCCCATCTTGATTTGTGGACTTGTCGTTTTTCAATTATGGAGGATTTTCCATGACCGGGCACCAATCTATCACCACCGCTATCGTTATGTAGACGACGTGCCTTATCTTGTGGGTGGTGCCCCTTATCGGCATAGGAATGTGTCATGAGGGGATAAGATAAGGACGCAACGTGTTGTGTAAACCGGCGTAAGTAAGCAAAAAAGACGCAGTGGTCTTCCTTTGGGGTAAATTCCGTTTTCTTTACATGTCAACATCTTTGCCAAACCACCCGGTTTTATGTTTCTCACCAGGAAAAAATTTTTTCCTCACCTGACTTTTATTTTTTCCTGGGCAGGCGTTTTTTGCGCTTTGCTTCTGAAATCTTGACAACATCAAGACGCAAGGGTACGACATTACGGCGAAGGGCATGCACAATGAAGGTTAAACCCCAATCCGGGAGCCTACAGAGAACAAATGCAAGATCGCACGCACAATGGTTTCTGCGGTTCGGTGAAAAACAAGATATTATAGTCTATGCGCGAGAAAAGGCTGTTTTTGTGAAAAAATGCTCATGAGACCCCTTCTTCGGAGGGGCAGGTTGGAGGAATATTTGTACCTTTGTGTCCAAAGGATAGTCCCGGCCAATGTGGGGCACGGGTTAAACGGAAAGGAAATGGCAGCAGAAAACATTTCATACACTGATGAGGAACTGGCCGGTCTCAAGCAGGTGCTCTATGAGATACTGGGGCGCGTGGATGACATCTGCCGGCGGCACGGCCTGCGCTACTTCGTGACCGGGGGTACCGCAATTGGCGCATATTTCTGGGAGAGCATACTCCCTTGGGACGATGATGTGGACGTGGGCATGCCCCGACCCGACTACGAGCGTTTTCTCAGCATAGCGCAGGAGGAACTGGGCGATGCTTATTTCCTGCAGACGACAGATACCGAGCCTCATTCCCTCTTCTATTTTGCCAAGGTGAGGAAGAATGGCACCCTGTTTGAAGAGTGGGACTTCCGCCACGTGCACATGCATCAAGGCATCTATGTGGACATATTCCCTTTTGACCGAATACCGCGGCAGCGTTGGCGGGAGCGTCTTCAGTATCAGGCGGCCAACCTGCTCAACGGACTGCTCATAGCCAAGGAGATATGGCAGTGGGAGCATTGTGGGCGCTGCCAGGTGGACAAGCCGCGTCCCAGGGGGGGCCTGCCATGCCTGGCCACGCGCGTGCTGGTTACCTTGTTACCCAAGAGGGTGATAGTGAGGATGCTGCACCGGGTGCAGACCTGGTATGACGGGGATGAGACCCTGACCCGCTGCAAGAACATACTCACCCCTACGGAACGTGTGGACATCGACCACGTGACCCATGCACAGACAGTGCAGTTCGGTCCCCTCAGGGTATATGCGCCTGCAGACCTTCTGGGCTATCTCAACGAGCACTATGGGCAGGTACGGCGGGACATCCCCGAAGAACAGCGTGTAAGTCACCGCCCTGCCCGTCTAAAGACAAAGTAATATATGGAAAAGAAACGCAAAGACAGGAACCACGCATTTGATATCCTGTGCGGCATCTGCATCGTGCGTATGGTGGTGCTGCACATCATGGGATTCTCCGGCCAGCAGAATGTACACTGGTGGCAGGAGGTCATGCAGTGGACATATTACTTCATGAGTTTCTTCTTCTTCAAGGCCGGCTATTTCTGCCGCAGCGTAGGCGGGGGAAACAAGGCCTACCTGCTGGACCGCAGCAGGCGCTTGCTTGTCCCTTATGTGTCCAGTGGGCTCATTGGCCTGGCCGTTTATTTCTCATTCTACATTCCCTTGCAGAACAAGTACGGGCACTTCACTGATAAGTTGGAGTGGAGCCACCTGTGGACCACCAGCGGCGTGTACGGCAACTCGCCCATCTGGTTCCTGTTCTCGTTCTTCTGCATGTACGTCCTGGCTCACTTCACTGAGAAGGTGCGCCATCTGCACTGGGTGTGGGCTGCCGGCCCGCTGCTCAGCTGGTGGCTGTGGAGCCAGGGCAATCCCCTATGGATGAGTGCCAACAATGTGTTCATGGGAATCTACTTCTTTTATCTCGGTCACCTGTGGCACTGGGCCATGGAGCGGTACGGAGACAGGCGCATGCTGGTCTTCTCCATTCTGCTTGTGGCCGTGGCTGCGGCCGGCAATGTGCTTTTGCCGGGGAAATATACCATGAGTGCCAACAGTTTTGAGGGAGATGCTCTCATGGCGATAATCAATGCCACCCTGGCTCTGTGTGGCCTCTCTGGCATACTGCTCTCCACTCATGTGCGGCGCGTACCGTGGCTGTGCTATATAGGCGAGCACAGCATGGTATATTTCCTGCTCCATTATCCCATGCTTTATTTCTACAAGTTCACGCTTCTGTCCTTCGGGCACAGCATATATGGTCATGCCGATGCTGCAATAGTGCTCGTGCCCATCATCTTCAGTATCTGTTCCTGGCTTGTGCCTTATGTGGAGCGGCTGCCATGGTTGAGCGGACGGTGGGGAAGGCCAAACCCTGCACGTCAGGCAGTGCCGTGCCCAGCCGTTCCTGCGGGCGGAACCGCAGATTTGCCTGCAACACAGGGGGAAGGTGCCGGATAAATGAGTATATTTGCAGTGTGATGAAAGATTCTTTGGTGGACGTCTCTGTCCTCATTCTGTTCTTCAACCGGCCGGAGCCTCTCGAGAAGGTGTTCCGACAGGTACGTCAGGCACGGCCCGCACGCCTGTTCCTCTATCAGGACGGCCCCAGGAGCCAGGCCGATATGCCCGGCATCATGGCATGCCGGCAGGTGGTGGGGCAGGTGGATTGGGCATGTGAGGTGCACCAGTGCTACCAGGAACGCAATTATGGCTGTGACCCCTCGGGCTTCATGTCCCAACAGTGGGCCTTCTCGCTCACCGACAAGTGCATAGTGCTTGAGGATGACGTGGTGCCCTCACTCACGTTCTTCACCTTCTGCAAGGAGATGCTCGACCGCTATGAGCACGATGAGCGTATAGGCATGATAGCGGGGTTCAATACCGACGAACGCACTCCCGACGTGACAGATGCCAGTTACTTCTTTACCACCAACTTCAGTATCTGGGGGTGGGCGTCATGGAGCCGGGTCATAGGAAAGCGGCGTGCCGACTATGCCTTTTTGGACAACCCCGAGGCGGTAAGCCGCCTGGAGGCACTCACTGAGGAGCGTAAGTTGCGCCGCGATTTCCTGCCCATGTGCCGTGCCCACAGGGCGCAGGGTAAGGCCTTCTTTGAAACCATCTTCCAGTCACAGCTCTTGCTGCAGTCGCAGTTGAGCATTGTGCCGGTGGTGAACATGATAAGCAATGTGGGCGTGACCGATGACTCCACCCACTTTGCCGGCAGTATCAGCACCCTGCCACACGGTTACCGGCGCATTTTCACCATGGGGAGGCATGACTTGGAGTTCCCTCTGCGTCATCCTCGTTACGTGGTGGAGCATGTGGAGTACCGCCATCGGGTGTATAGGGTCATGGCTTGGCGCAATCCCCGGATAAAGGTGGCGCGTTCCCTGGAAGAACTTTACCTGAACGTGATACATGGCAACTGGAGGTTCATAGGCCGGTCAATACATAACCGCATCTGCAAATGGATGGGAAAGGCAGCCTACCGATGAAGATTCTTATCATAAGTACAAGCGAGTGCACGGGCGGTGGGGCCATTGCTGCCAGTCGTCTGCATGGAGCCCTGTGCCGCCATGGCATGGAGGCACGCATGCTGGTGCGTGACAAGCAGACAGATGCTGCAGACGTGATTCGTGTGGGCAACCGATGGGCAAAGTGGGCGGAACGGGTGCATGTCCTGTTGCACAACGGACTGGACCGGAGCACCATGTGGCTTTCCGACACGGCCTGCTGCGGAGTGGACATACTGCACACGCGTGAGTATCGGGAGGCTGATGTGGTGCATCTGCACTGGGTAAACCAGGGCATGCTGTCGCTCTCCACTCTGGAGCAGATGGCGCGTGACGGCAAGCGCATGGTGTGGACCCTGCATGACGAATGGCCTTTCCTGGGCGTATGCCATTACCGTGGCACATGTGGGGAAACCGATTGCCGGCACTGCCCCCTCATGAAGGGTGGGCTTCCCCACCGCATACTCCAGCGCAAGCGTGACCTCCTGCGTCAGGCGAGCATTACCCTGGTGGGATGCAGCCAGTGGATTACCGACCGTGCCCGTGAGGCAATGCCGGGCGTATCGGTGGAACATGTCAACAACTGCGTGCCCCATTCGCTTTACCACCCCATGTCGCAGCAGGAAGCACGCCGCCGGTGGAACTTGCCCCTGCAGGCACGCATCGTGCTCTTCTGCAGCCAGAGGGTGACCGATGGTCGCAAGGGCATGGGTTATTTGGCAGAGGCTCTCGGGCAGATGGAGTCTGCGGGGCTTCACCTGGTGGTGGTGGGCAGGGATGCCCAGGCAGTGGGGCGGCTCTGTGCCGGAATCCCGTTCACGGCTCTTGGCACGGTGTCTCCCGATGACATGCCGTCTGTCTACGCGGCCGCCGATGTCTTTGTGACTCCCAGTCTGGAGGACAATTTGCCCAACACCATTGCTGAATCCATGAGCGTGGGAACGCCCTGCGTGGGCTTCCGTACCGGCGGAATCCCCGAGATGATAACACATCTGCGCAACGGTTATGTGGCTGGGCAGCGTGACGCAGCCGACCTGGCACGGGGCATCGCCTATGTGCTTGCCCATCCGATGCGTGACGCGGCTGCCGGTCAGGCGGCACATGATTACAGCGAGGGCCGCATAGCAGAACAATACATCAAGATATATGAGCACTGATAACACTCTTCCTCCGTCGGATTCGGCGGACAGTCCTGTTCCTCCGTCGGAACAGCAGAAACCACTCATCACCGTTGTCACGGTCACCTATAACGCGGCGCAGACCCTTGACAGGACTCTGCAGAGCGTGGCAAATCAGGATTATCCACGCATGGAGCACCTCATTGTGGACGGGTGTTCCACTGATGGCACACTGGGTATGGTGCAGATGTACGTGGCAGAAAACACGCGTACGTCGCATCCCCACCACATCCGTCTTATCTGCGAACATGACAGCGGGCTGTATGATGCCATGAACAAGGCCATTGCCAATGCCTCCGGAGACTATTTGCTATTCCTCAATGCCGGCGACTGCCTGCATGATGTCTCCACCATCTCCACGGCTGTGGGCTGTGCCGATTGGCGGAAGGGTGATGCCAGGAACCCTGCCATCCTGTATGGAGAGACCGACCTGGTGGATGCCGATGGGCGCTTCCTGCGCCACCGTCGCCTCAGTGTTCCCGGGAAGTTGTCCTCATGCTCGTTCCTGAGCGGCATGCTTGTGTGCCACCAGTCCTTCTATGTGCGTACCGACCTGGCTCGCCTCACCCCTTATGACTTGCGCTATCGCCTTTCGGCCGACTACGATTGGTGCATACGTCTCATGCGCCTGGCAGAGAGGCGCAGGCTGCAGATGGTGAACGTCCATGCCGTGCTCACCGACTATCTGGCCGAGGGCATGACCACGCGTCACCACAGAGCGTCACTCATGGAACGCCTCCGCATCATGGCTTTCCATTACGGTTGGACGCGTGCCCTGGCCGCCCACGCGTGGTTTGTCATAAGGGCGTTGCTTAAACGTTGAGGTTCATTTGGCACAATAGCCTTGCACATGTTTGGCCGTCATTGACGGGATTCCCGGCCTTGACCTTGGACGTTGCCCGCCCCGTCCGGCAGGAGGCGAAGGCAGCCGCAAAGACCATTGTGGCTTGTCTGGAAAGGAGATGAGGTGACACGGCAGGGAGGCAGGGGATGAATTGGCTTGGGAGGGAGAGAGTCTCCCATGAAGGCAGATTCCGTGCCTCCATGCCGTCTCAAAATCTCAAAATCTCAAATCTCAAGTGAAAAAAAAGGTATGCAAAAAAACATACCCCTCTCTTTAAGACTATATATCTTATTATTATTTAATTAGTTATAATATATATAATATAAAAGCAAGGAGAAGTGGTACCCTTCTTTTTTCTATTGAGATTTGAGATTTTGAGATTTGAGACGGCCCACCCACAGAAAAAAGACGGACTTAATTCCCTAAAAAGCAATGAAGTACGGCATTTTCAGCAAGACCGCACGCTGATGCCCAAGCCCGGCCGGGGGCTGGATTTACCCCCAAAAAGTCCTCAAAATGGGAGTCAAAAGGCACGTGAAACGCCCTTCTTGATGGGGATTTCTGCAGCGGATGCCCGTTTCCCCGATGTGAGCCCCGCAAATCCCGGCAACAGGAATCGCAGGATTTGCGCCGGATGATGTGCCCTACGGGGCTCCCCGGACACGGAAAAGGCACACAGGCCCCGTCTCACGGAGGGGGCATGCGCTCTTTTTGCAGGCACTGTGATGGCACAGGACAGAGTTCCTCCGGGCAGGCAAGGGAGACAGTCCTTGTCCTTTTGGGGCAGGCAGGGGAAACATATCTCGGCCTGATGGCCGATTTGGGTTTTATGGTTCCCTTGGCGTTTTCTCGACAGGTTCACACCTTTCACAGAAAGGCCCAATTCAATTTTCCAACTGGAAAAAATATTTTTTCTAGTTGGATTTTTAATTTTTCCCAATTGGGGAAATTTTGAGAAGCCTTTTCAAGAATCAAGACTGGTTTCCTGCTGAGCCTTCATTGGCCCGAGCCGATGGAATTTACTGGTACAAGGAAGCCCGCTTCCCTGTCCCGGCCGTTTGCTTGGCCAGGCAGAGGAGCGGACTCCTTTATGCTTGCATGTCTGCGAGGAGGCAGACGGTGGGGTTATTCTTCCGCTTGCTTGCGTGACTTGCGGTAGCACATCAGCGCATAGACCAAGGCCATGCCTGCCAGCAGTCCCAGGGCTGCGTAGGCAATGCCCTCGGTTACATGCACGCTCTTGGGGTCAAAGGTCATTACGATGGTGTGCTTGCCGGCCGGCATGCGTATGGCGCGCAGCACATAGTCCACTCGGCCTATGGGAGTCTCCTTGCCGTCGACAGTGCATTTCCATCCCGGGTAATAGATGTCGCTGAACACCACAATGCCCTCCTTGGAAGATGTGGCTTCGTAACTCAGCCGGTTGGCCTCGTATTCTTTCAGTACCACGGCAGCGTGTTCATCCTTGCTTGTGGACGTGCCCAGGACATCCCGGAAACGCTGGTCGGCCACGGCTGTATGTTTGGGGTTGATCTGCCGGAGGGCAGCCAGTTCGGCATCGGCATCCTGTACGTACTGAATGTCGGAAGCATACCATGCGTTGCCGTTTGCCCAGGGGTTGGCCACCGGAACTTTCTTGCCGTCCTGTGTGCCCACTATCACCCATCCCGTGTTGAGCATGTTCAGTACGGGGAAGAGGCTGTCGCCATTGCACTGCAGGAGGTCTCCCCGGGTGTTGACAATAGCGGCGTTGATGCCTCCCATCTCCTTGTGTATGTACTCCTCAATGAGTTCCTGGTAGCGGCGGAGTTTGGCGGGATGGTAGCCGCCTACGCTCTTGTGGTAGCAGGAGGTGGTGTTGTCGTTGAAGGTGCTCACTGTGAGGTTGAGCACGCGGTTGTATGCACCTTTGTTTCCGTCCTGTATGATCTTGTCTGCATCTGTGGGCTGCAGTTCCTGCATGCGGGCTGAGGGGGTGGAGAACATGTCGTCGTTGAGGTAACGCTTGTTCACTCCCCACATGTCGGCCAGGCACAGGATGATGAGGCACGCCACCATGTGCACTTCCTTGATGCGCTTCCACCTGTATGCAATGAGCACCAGTGTACCCACTCCCACTACGACGAAACTCCTCATGGCATCGGCTGTGAACATGGCGCGGCGCATGTCGCTCATGTTGCGCAGTATGTCGGATGCGAGTTGCTGTGGGATATAGCCGGCCTCCACATACTGGTGCATGTATGTCTGGTCGGCAGTGGAAAGGTAATTGCCGAAGAACAGGTCGGGCATCACCCAGAAGAGCAGGGCGGTTCCTCCCGTGATGCAGAAACTCAGGGTGAGGTAATGCTTGCGTGGGAAATGCAACTTCCCGCTCTTCCCCTCCAGGCAGTCGGGTTGCTCCACCAGCGTCTTCAAGGCGAGCATGGCCAGCAGGGGAATGGTGAACTCCGCGATGACCAATATGCTGGCAACAGTGCGAAACTTGTCGTACATGGGTACGTAATCAAGGAAGAAGTCGGTAAAGCCCATGAAGTTCTTGCCCCACGAGAGCAGGATGCTCAGTATGGTAGCGGCCAGCAGGCACCATTTCATGGGGCCGCGTACGATGAACAGCCCCAGCACAAACAGCATCAGCACAAATGCGCCCACGTATACAGGGCCGCTCGTGCCTGGCTGCTCGCCCCAGTACTGCGTGAATCCTTGGTATATGGGAGCGTAGGTGCTGTTGGCATGCTTCATGGCAGTCTTGCTGGCAGCAAGAGGCATGCTGGCACCTCCTTTCGTGTTGGGTACGAGCAGAGTCCACGTTTCTCCCAGCCCGTAACTCCACATGGTGATGTAGCTGCGCTCCAGTCCGCTGCTCGTCTGATTGGCAGGATCCTTGGTCTTCTGCGTCAATTCGCTCTTGCCGCGCATGCTTTCCTTGCTGTATTCCCAAGTGTGGTACAGGTTGCTCAGGTTGATGGCGATGCCCAGCAGGCCGGCTGCGGCAAAGCATGCGGTGCCCTTTGCCCAATCCTTCAGCGTGTGCTTCCTGGCCGCGTCAATCAGATAGGCAAGTGCCATCAGCCCCATGACGAAGAGGAAGTAATAGGTCATCTGCACGTGGTTGCTCAGTATCTGCATGGCGGTAAAGAGGGCTGTGGCCATGAAGCCCGGCAGATAACGCCCCCGGTAGCACAGCACCATGCCGGCAATGGTGGGCGGAATGAAGCTCAGGGTGAGCAGTTTCCAGATGTGTCCGGCTGCAATGATGATGAAGTAGTAACTGCTGAAAGCCCACAGTACGGCTCCCAAGGCGGCCATCCATGTGCGGAAGTTGAAGGCGCGCAGCAGTATGTAGAAGCCAAGGAGCATCATGAACACGTAGGCGGCAACGGCGGGAAGCCCCAACTGATAGACACTCTCAATCGTTGAGAGCGTGTCCGTGCTGTTGTAACTGGGGCTCATCTGATAGGTGGGCATGCCGCTGAAGATGGCATTTGTCCAGCGTGTGCGCTCTCCGTTGTGCGTTTCACGGTAGTGGTTCATCTCCACGCTGCTTCCGGCGGGTGCGCTGTGGTCGTGCCCGCTGAGCACAAGCCCGTCCCTTATCGGGGTGAAGAAGTAGGATATGCTGATGGCCACAAAGAACACAATGGCCAGGAGGTCGGGTAGGAATTGCTTTAGTCTGTTCATGTCTTGTCTGTCTGTTCTTGCTTTTCTTGTGCGTAATTCTTTTCTGCGGATGCGGCAGGCGTTTGCCTCTTGAACTGAAAAAGCTGCAGCCCCATGGCGGGAATGCAGCTTTTGACTTTCATCTGTAGAGCAGAGCTGCGTGATTACTTACGCAGACCCAGAGCCTTCACAATGGCACGATAGCGGTTGATGTCGCGGCTCTTCAGGTAATTGAGCAGGCTACGACGCTTACCTACCAAACCAGTCAGAGCGCGCTCTGTGCTGTGGTCCTTGCGATTCTGCTTCATGTGCTCGGTCAGGTGAGCAATACGGAAGGTGAAGAGTGCAATCTGGCTCTCTGCACTGCCTGTGTCCTTGCCGCCCTGGCCATACTGGGTGAAAATCTCTACTTTCTTGGCTGAATCCAAATACATGACTTTGTATGTCTTTTGATGAAACTTGTTTGTCGTGCAGCGCCACTCATCGGCACCGCCTCGCAAATGCGCTGCAAAGGTACTGACTTTTTTATTCCTGCGGCAGCAAAATGGTGAAAATCTTGCTTCTGGGTGCTCCGGAATTCCTTACGGCAGGTTCTGCGGGCAGGAGAATGGTACCGGAAGGTGGAAATGCGGCGCGCTGCTCAGCAGGGGCGGGACTTGGGCAGGTGGAATGCTTCCTGCACGGCTTTCATGGCTTCCTCTGTCATGCCGTCCGGCTCAGATCCCATGTTGCGGGCACACATGTAGATGTTGGCCGACTTGCAGAGCACATCTGTCTGGTCAAAGGCATCCATGATGTCGGTACCCACCGATACGGTGCCGTGCTTCTCCCACAGTACCACGTCGTGCGTCTTGATTTGCTCCAGTGTGGCATCTGCTAATTCCAGGGAGCCGGGCATGGCATAGGGGACAATGCCGATGCCCAGCGGGGCGAAGGCCAGTGTCTCGGGAATCATGGACCAAAGCACGCGTGTCATTTCTCCGGGGCGCAGGAAACGCAGTATGTGCGACATGGCCACCAATTCTATGGGATGTGTGTGGAGCGTGGCTTTGTAGGTGCTGCCTGTCCCTATGAGGTAGTCCTGCAGGGCAAGGTGCGAAGGGAGTTCGCTGGTGGGCATCACCGGGTTGTCGGCAATAATCTCGTAGGAGGTACAGTCGTCGCATATACGTATCACTGCACCGTTTTCCATGGGCTTGCGTGCCAGGTCGCGCATGCGTTTGCCTGTTCCTTTGGCATAAAAGTATTTGCCCTTCAGGTTGGGCAGCACCTTGCCTATTTGCCTGGCGGGAGCAATGGCGGGCATTGCCTTGACCTCGTCATCGGCATACTCTGTCACGTTGACCGTGATGTTGCCTCCGTTTCGTTCGGCCCACCCTTTCTGCCACAGGTATCCGGCCACTTCTGCCACTTGGTCTATTACTGCCGCCAGTTCGGGGCGGCCTTCCAAAATACTTTTCATCTTTTATACATTATATATAATACCTCTCCCGCATCCGCAGAGGGAGCGGGAGAGGTGCTGTCCTTGTTGTTTCACTCTTGTTGCCCGTGCACGGCTCCTCATATCAGTTGTGGCAGGAAACTGCTCACTATCAGTATGGCCAGTCCCAGGATGAGCACGGCGATTGTCTTGGGCGAACATCCCTTCCATTCCTTGAGTATGATGCCCCATACGTTGCTGAACGTGACGTTGAGCGCCATCAGTATGCAGAAGGAGAGTGTCATCAGGGTGTCTGATTCGCTCAGGAATCCTTTGGCAAGCGAGAGCCCGAAGAACTGGCTGTACCACAAGGCTCCTGCCAGTATGCAGAAGAAGAGATTGTTGACCCACACGCTTCCCTTGGCATAATCGTGCCATGTCTGGTTCTTCTGGTTCTGGTAGAAACAGTAGAAGGCGTTTGTCACGAAGCCGCCCAGGGTTACCAGCAGGGTGGCCGGCAGGCTCTTGTATATGTCGGGAGTAAGGTCACCAAAGTTGATGTCTTTGCCAAACGTGAGCCCTACGTTGAAGCAGCCACTCATGAAGCCGGCCAGCAGTGCTATGGCGAGTCCGCGTGTGAAGTTGAAATCCTTTACCGCTGCTTTCTTCTCCTCTTCGGAGAGCATAGATGCTTTCATGGAGCCGGCAATGCCTATGATGGCAATACCGATCAGTGTGACAGCCACGCCGGTCAGCACTGAGCCGGTCAGGCTTTCCAGTGCGTCCTGCTCGGGAAAGAAGATGTTGAGCAGCACGGGTCCCATGATGGTGCCCAGTCCCGCGCAGGTGCCTAAGGCGATGCTCTGCCCCAAGGCCACACCCAGATAGCGCATGGAGAGCCCGAAGGTCAGTCCGCCTATTCCCCACAGCACGCCAAAGAGGATGGTCATGCCGATGTTGAAGGAATTCTGCTCCGTGAAGAGTTCACCCAGGCAGTGTCCTTCCGGAACCGCCAGGAGTGCTCCCAGGAGTGGCAGCAGCAGCCAGGCAAAGGCTCCCTGCACAATCCAGTAACTCTCCCAACTCCACTGCTTGATCTTGTTGATGGGCACGTAACTGCTCGACTGGCAGAATGCGCCTGCTGCTATTATCAGCAATCCGATGAGGATGTTCATGGTGCGTGGCGTTTGTTAACTGCGTTTGCTGGTGACGTTGGCCTCGTAGGAGTCGATTTCCTTCAGGTAATCTTGGCCCACGGGTACGTTGTTGCGCAGACAGAACTCATCGTATACAGCCTGCCAGGGCATGGCTTTCTGCTCTTCCAGAAGGCCGAGCGCACGGTGTCCCTCGCCCTTGAGTTCTGCTTCGCTGATGATTGCCTTGGGCTCCAATAAGGCGCGCAGCATGCACTTCTGTGCCGAACGTGAACCTATGACGTAGGCTCCGATGCGGTTGATACTGCCGTCGAAGAAGTCCAGACCGTAGTGCACGCGGTCCAGTGCATCGGCGCGTACGATTTCGGAGAAGAGTTCCTGTGTCGGGTCATCCATGATGGTCACGTGGTCACTGTCCCAGCGCACGGGACGGCTCACGTGCAGCATCAGTTCTGGTACGAACTGCAGCACGGCACTCACCTTGTCGGCGGGGCTTTCGGTGGGGTGATAGTGACCCGTGTCTATGGTCAGTATCTTCTGGTTCTGTGCAGCGTATGCGGTGTAGAAGTCGTGTGACCCTACGGTGAAACTTTCCAGTCCGATGCCGAACACCTTGCCTTCAATGCAGTCTTTCATCATTGGCTGCTTCTTGGCAAAGATCTCATCGAGAGACTTCTTCAGCAGGCTGCGGTAGAGCATGTGGTTCACGCTGATGTCCTTGCAGCCGTCATGTACCCAGAGGTTCATGATGCAGGGGTCTCCCTGTGCCTCACCCATGGCGTTGGCAATGTCGCGGCAACGCTTCGTATGCTCCACCCAGAAGGTGCGTATGCCCTCGTCGGGGTTGGACAGAGAGAGGCTCCCGCTCTTGGGATGTGAGAAACTGCTTGAGTTGAAGTCCAGTTTCGTGTTGTTCTCCTTTGCCCAGTCAATCCATGACTGGAAGTATTCCACTGTCACCTCATCGCGATCCACCACCTTTCCCTTGAAGTCTCCGTATATCTCGTGCAGGTTCAGGCGATGTGTTCCGGGGATGAGGCTCTTGGCTTCCAGAATGTCGGCACGCAGTTCGTCAATGTTTCTTGCCTTGCCGGGATAGTTGCCCGTGCTCTGTATGCCGCCGCTCAGTGCTCCGGCCTGCACCTCAAATCCGGCCACGTCATCGGCTTGCCAGCAGTGCATCGACAGGTGGAAGTCCTGCAGTTGGTTGAGTACTTTCTCTGTGTCAACGCCTATCTCGGCATAGCGCTCCTTGGCCACTTCATAGGCTTTCTTTACTAATTCTTCTTTCATAACGGATTTCGTGTTATAGTTTTTGTATGTTGATGAATCTTTCGTATGCCTTGTCCCACTCGGTGGAGTGTGCCGGCTGATACGTGGCTGTCTCTATGCTGTCGGCAATGATGTGCCTCATCTGATAGATGTCCTCCACCAGGTGGGCTGCCTTGGCCTGTAGCATGATGTTGCCAATGGCGGTTCCTTCCACGGGTCCCGTGATGACCGGCAGTTCGATGCTGTCTGCCGTCATCTGCATGAGGTAGTGGTTGTAGGTGCCGCCGCCTATCACGTGGAGTCTTTCAATGGGGAAGGGTGCCAGTTCCTTCAGGTATTCCAGTACTTGCCGGTAACGCAGTGCCAGGCTTTCGAATATGCAGCGTGCCATCTGACGGTAGTCTTCGGGCACCGGCTGTTCGGTCTCCCTGCAGAAGTCTTGTATGGCCTGTACCATGCTTTCGGGATTTGCAAAGCGCGGGTCATCGGGGTTCACCAGGGAACGGAACGGCTCTGCCTCCATGGCTTGGTCGTTTATCTCGTTCACGTTGGCAGGTGCATCGGTCCATTCTTGCCTGCAGCGTTCCAGAAGCCACATGCCGCAGATATTCTTCAGAAAACGTGTGGTACCTTCTATGCCGCCCTCGTTGGTGAAATTATAGTCGTAACTCTCCTTGCTGATGATGGCATTCTTGGTCTCGATGCCCAGCAGGCTCCATGTGCCACAGCTGAGGTAGGCGTAACGCTCGTCCTGTGCAGGCACGGCTGCCACGGCTGCCCCTGTGTCATGTCCGGCCACCGCCACCACGGGCACAGGGCCGACTCCCGTCATCTTCTGCACTTCGGGAGTCAGCGTGCCCACTTGGTCACAGGGATTCACGTAGCGTCCGAACTGTTCCGGCTTCAGCCCCACGGCCTCCATGAGCACGGGGTCTATGCGCCCGGTGCGCGGGTCAAGCATTTGGCTGGTGCTCAGTATGGTGTATTCACACACGGCTTCTTCCGTGAGCATGTAGGCCAGCGCATCGGGTATGAAGAGCACCTTGTCGGCGGCCTCCAGTGCGGAATCCCGGTGCTTGCGCATGGCGGCAAACTGGAAAAGCGTGTTGAAGTTCATGAACTGTATGCCTGTACGGCTGTACACCTCCTCTTTGGGCACTTTCTTGAAGAACTCTTCCATGATACCCTCGGTGTGTGGGTCCCGGTAGGAGTACGGATTGCGCAGCAGGTTGCCGTCCTTGCCCACGCACACGAAGTCCACTCCCCACGTGTCGATGCCTATGCTCCGGAGGCTGATTCCCTGGTCGGCCGCTTGGCGCAGCGCGTGTATGATTTCGGCGTACAGGGCATAGATGTCCCAGTAGAAATGCCCGCCCAGTTGGGTGATGCGGTTGGGAAAGCGTGTGAATTCTCTCTGAATCAACTGTCCATGCTCCACACTGCCCAGTATGGTACGGCCGCTGGTGGCTCCCAGGTCCACGGCCATGAAGCATGGATTCTTGCTTGTATTGCTATGGTTAGTATTCATGTGCTAACAAAGATTTTACATTGTCTTCACCTACAAATTTACTGTCTTTTGCCGAGATTCCCTTCATGTTTGGCACAGAAAGTTCCCTTGCCGGCTTTTTCACTTGTTCTTTTTCATCTGGCCATACTGCCTGCGTGAAACGAGGATGCGTGGTGGCAGACCACTTATTCGTGTATCGTGTGTTTTCCCGGTCCCAGTGTCATGCGCCTCCCTGTGGAGGGCAGAGTGACGCGTGCCGTGCTGTTGGCGGGTATGGTTATGCGCAGGTCATACTTCCCGTCTTTCCTGCGGCGGAGGGTCACCTCGATGCTTCCGCGTGGCGATGGCTGTCTGATGTGCGCGTAATCCAGGTTGCCCGGCTGTGGACTGATGCCTGTCACCTCCCATCCCGGTCTGAGTGGCTCTATGCCCATCAGCCTGCGCGCAATGAGGTTGCCCGCTGCTGCGCCCCAGGCATGGTTCCAGTCTAGGTTTGCCTTGTACACGTTGTCCCATGCCTCGGTGGTGATGGTGGAACCCATGCGCAGCATGTTGTACCAGCTGCGCAACCCGGTGCCGGCCAGGAGTTCCTTGGCAAACGTCCCCAGTCCAGCCTCGTAGAGTGCATCGAGCAGGAACTGCGCACCGTATACGCTGCATGCCATGCCCCGGCTCTGCACGTGGGCGGCCACCTGTGCCATCCTGTCTGCCGGCACCATGCCGAAGGCCAGCGGGAACATGCTGCTGTGCTGCGAGCAGTGGGTCGACCCTTCTCCATCGGCATAGGCTCCTTTCTCTCCGTTCCAAAGCAGGCTGTTCATGCTCTGTGCGGTGTGGCTTGCCATTCGGGCAAAGCGTGCACTGTCAGTTTCATGCCCGAGGGCACCGGCTATGAGGCTCATCATGTGCAGTGCGTCATAGTGATAGGCGTTGACCACGGTGTTCACCGCACACATCTCATGCCCGTCGGCTTCCCCTGCCGATTCCTTTCCGATGCCCGCCGCACCGCTTTGCGGCCAATCCACGATGTCGCGTATCACGGGGCCTCTGAAGTGTACCGATTGCCGCACGGAGTCGGTGACCAGCCCTGTGCGTGTGCTTATCAGTCCGCGTGAGTCCCTGAGCGGGGCGAGTGTCTTGGCTCCGAGGTCACGGTAATATCTTTCCAGCAGTCCCGCGTCGCCGGTGTACAGATAATCGTTCCATGCCATCCGCGGGGTGAGCAGAATCCATTCCGTGGGCCATGTGGGGTGCTCTATGAGGTGGGCTATGCTGCGGCGTGCCATGCTGTACTCCCGGTCGGAAGTGTAGTGGGTGAGTTGGTTGACCAGCGCGTCGGCCTCGTAAGGAATGCGCTCCCGGTCTCCGTCAACGTAGATGCCTGCGAAGGAGGTGGCTCTGATTGAGTACTTGCAGAGTTCCCACACCTGGTTGAGTACCGTGTCGGAGCAGTGGAAGGATGCCTCCTCCTCATCCCATGGCTCGCTGACCGCCTTTCTCCACGCCCCCTTCACGCGGGCATCTCCCTCCACCTCCACGTATCTGAAAGGGAACACTTCGCCTATGGCTTCCGGCATGAGTATGGGTGACACGCCGCTCTCGTTGGCTCCCGGTGTGGTGTTTCTACGGTCGGGGCGCAGGTTGAGCGGGTAGTCGTGCGTGCCCCGCCGCAAGTGTATGACATAGCGTGCGTACCGCACTGTCCCCCGAGGCTTGCGGTCAACCCGCCCGTTGCGGGCGGCCTCGCCCAGGTGCACCGTCACACTGTCGGTCTCCTGCTCGCTGTGTATGCGCAGGGTGAGTTGTGCAAAGGCATCCTTGCCGAAGTCATACACCGTGGCATGTGCCTCGGGACGGGTGGCGCGCATGGGTTTTTGCGTGACCTTCACCAGCGGGTGGTGACTGAAGCAGGAGTCCAGTGTGCCGGCTGTGGTGAAGTCCACGGCTCGTGCGTAACGGCTGGCTTGCTCCTTCCCGTCCGCTGCGGTGCTTGTGTTCCAGGTCTTCACAGTCCACCAGTAGCGAGTTCCGGCCGTCAGTGGTGCTCCTCCGTAGGGCACGCCTGCCGATTGCCTTCCTTCCTGCCGTCCGCTGTCCCACACGTCCGCTTTCCCTTCCATGAGCCGGTCGGGCGATGTGGCCACTAGCACCCTGTAAGCCGTCTGCATGCTTCCGGCGGGCAGTTCCCATCCCAGCGACGGTTTGCTTGAGCACACCAGTCCCGCGTTGCCGTATGTCCTGTCCGTCCGCTTCTCCAGCAGGTCGGTGGCGAGCCGAGTGGGGCGGTGCGCCCGGCGGCCTCCCGCATGCCCTTGGGCAGAGAGTGGCAGCATGGTGGCAAGAATGATGAGTGCACGCTGTGCAGCGGCCGTTGCCGCGGTGTGGCACCTGTGTGTGGTGGCTTTCTTTTGCATGGGTGATTATGTGGTTTGTATACCTTAATATATTGTGGGGCGGGGCTCTTGCTTTGCCCGGGGGAGTTCCCCGTATGCAAATTTACGAAAATTCGGCCGGTAGGCCTCCCTTGTGCCTGTGAATTACATTTGACAGTACAAATGTGCGGCGCACGAAAAGTCCTCGCGCACGCGCGTAGGGCAATTCCCTAACTGGAAAAATATTTTTCTCCAACTGGGAAATTATTTTTTCCTAGTTGGGCGTTTTCTTGTTTTCAACTGCCAAATTCCCTTCATGCAGGCTGTGTTCTTGAAAAATCATTACAGGATTTGACGACCTATTGTCGGTGCAGGGAAGTTGTTCCTCGCTAATTTTCTGCTGAGCCGTTTTTCGGTGTACTACGATGGCCTTTTCACGGGAGCATTCCTTGGTGGCCGGCGAAAGCGTGTGCGGAAACTTTCCCTTGTGGCTTGTATGTAAGATAAAAGGCAGAACGAACGGGCTTATACTTGCCGTAACAAGTAATATTTCGTAACTTTGCAGACCGATTTACGGGAAATTTCAAACGAAAGGATGCTATATGAGTGACAGATTGTTTATCTTCGACACCACACTGCGTGACGGTGAGCAGGTGCCGGGATGCCAGTTGAACACCGTGGAGAAGATACAGGTGGCTCGCCAACTGGAGGCTTTGGGTGTGGATGTGATAGAGGCTGGGTTCCCTATCAGCAGTCCGGGAGACTTTAACAGCGTGATTGAAATCAGCAAGGCGGTTACCTGGCCCACCATCTGCGCGCTTACCCGTGCCGTGGAGAAGGACATTGACGTGGCTGCCGAGGCACTCAAGTATGCCAAGCACAAGCGCATCCATACAGGCATAGGCACCAGTGACAGCCATATACGATACAAGTTCAATTCCACGCGCGAGGAAATCATAGAGCGTGCCGTGGCGGCCGTGAAGTATGCCAAGCGCTACGTGGAGGACGTGGAATTCTATGCCGAGGATGCCGGACGCACCGACAACGAGTACCTGGCACGCGTCATCGAGGCCGTGACCAAGGCGGGAGCCACCGTGTGCAACATCCCCGACACCACCGGGTTCCGCACTCCCTATGAGTATGGCGAGAAGATAAAGTACCTCTATGAGCACGTGGATGCCTTTGCCGCAGGACGCTCCATCCTGTCCACCCATTGCCACAACGACTTGGGCATGGCTACTGCCAACACCGTGGCCGGCGTGCTCAACGGGGCGCGTCAGGTGGAAGTCACCATCAACGGAATAGGCGAGCGTGCAGGCAACACGGCACTGGAGGAGGTGGCCATGATATTCAAGACTCACCCCGACCTGGGCATCGACACCAACATCAACACCACCAAGATATCGTCCACAAGCCGCATGGTGAGCAGCCTGATGAACATGCCCGTGCAGCCCAACAAGGCCATCGTGGGCAGGAATGCCTTTGCCCACAGTTCGGGCATCCACCAGGACGGCGTGCTCAAGAACGCCTCCACCTATGAGATAATGGATCCCAAGGAGGTGGGCATCGATGACAACGCCATCGTGTTGACCGCCCGATCGGGTCGTGCTGCTCTGAAGCACCGCCTCAGCGTGAACGGCGTGGAGATGGACGGAGACAGGCTCGATGCTGTGTACAAGGCCTTCCTGAATCTGGCGGACAAGAAAAAGGAGGTTACCGATGACGACGTGCTCATGCTGGCAGGTGCCGACCGTACGGCTGCCCACAGCGTGAAACTGGAGTACCTGCAGGTTACCACCGGCAAAGGGGTGCGCAGCGTGGCAAGCATCGGGCTCAGCATAGCCAACGAGCACTTCGAGAGCGCAGCCTCGGGCAACGGCCCTGTGGATGCCGCCATAAAGGCACTGAAGACCATCATCAAGCGTGAGATGACCTTGAAGGAGTTCACCATCCAGGCCATCAGCAAGGGCTCTGATGACGTGGGCAAGGTGCACATGCAGGTGGAGTATGACGGCTGTGTGTATTATGGTTTCGGCGCGAACACCGACATCGTGACGGCTTCGGTGGAAGCATATATTGACTGTATAAACAAATTCAAGGCATGAACACACTCTTTGATAAGATATGGGATGCCCACGTGGTGCAGAATGTGCCCGACGGCCCCACACAACTCTACATTGACCGCCTCTATGCCCATGAGGTGACCAGCCCGCAAGCGTTTGACACCCTGAGGGACAAGGGACTGCCTGTCTTTCGCCCGCAGAGGGTGGTGGCCATGCCTGACCACAATACCCCGTCTGACCAGCAGGAGACCATCAGCGACCCTGTGGGCCGCAAGCAAGTGGACACCCTGGCCGCCAACTGCCGCGAGTTTGGCATACGGCACTTCGCCATGGGCACCAAGGACAACGGCATCATCCATGTGGTGGGCCCCGAAAAGGGACTCTCACTGCCCGGAATGACCATCGTGTGCGGCGATTCGCACACCAGCACGCACGGTGCCGTGGGAGCCATTGCCATGGGCATAGGCACCAGCGAGGTGGCCGAGGTGCTGGCCTCGCAGTGCATCTTGCAGCAGAAGCCCAAGACCATGCGCATCAACGTGGAAGGTACCCTGCAGCCCGGCGTGACGGCCAAGGACATAGCCCTCTACATCATGGCCCAGATGACCACGGGCGGTGCTACGGGCTATGCGGTGGAATATGCAGGCAGTGCTATACGCGCCCTGAGCATGGAGGGACGTCTCACGCTGAGCAACCTTTCCATTGAGATGGGGTCGCGCGCAGGCATCATAGCCCCCGATGACACCACTTTTGAATATCTCAAGGGACGCGAGTATGCACCCAAGGGCGAGGAGTGGGAGCGTGCCGTGGAGCAATGGAGGCAACTGAGAAGCGGGGACGATGCTGTGTTTGACAAGGAGGTGACTTTCCGTGCAGAGGACATCAAGCCCCGCATAACCTATGGCACGAACCCGGGAGCCGGCATTGCCATTGACGAGAGCATACCCACCCTGGAGAGCATACCCGAACAGGAGCGCCGGGGATTCCTGGACCAGTTGGCCTACATGCAGTTTGAACCCGGCCAGAAACTGGAGGGAACTCCTGTGGACTACTGTTTCCTGGGAGCCTGCACCAACGGCCGCATCGAGGACTTCCGTGCCTTTGCCGGCATCGTCAAGGGACGTCACAAGGCCGAGGGCGTGGTGGCCTGGCTGGTGCCCGGTAGTTGGCAGGTGCGCCAGCAGGTCATTGACGAGGGCATCGAGGACATCCTGCGCGAGGCTGGCTTTGAACTGCGCTTGCCCAGTTGCTCTGCCTGCTTGGCCATGAACCCGGACAAGGTGCCTGCCGGCAAACTGAGCATCAGCACCAGCAACCGCAATTTCGTGGGCCGGCAAGGGCCGGGTGCACGCACCATACTGGCTTCTCCCCTGGTGGTGGCGGCCAGTGCCGTGACAGGAGTAATTACAGACCCACGCAAACTTTAACGCACCATGGCTAAACAGAAATTCGACATCATTGAGTCTACCTGCATCCCCATACGCATAGACAACTGCAATACAGACCTCATCATACCGGCACGCTACCTGGCCTCCACCACCCGCGATGCCAAGTTTTTCGGCGATGCCTTCATGCATAACCTGCGCTATAATCCCGATGGCACGCCCGTGGAGGATTTCGTGATGAACCGCCCGGAGTACAGCCAGGCTCCCTGTCCCGGCATCCACGAGATAATCGTGGGCGGCCACAACTGGGGTTCCGGTTCCAGCCGGGAGCATGCCGCATGGGCCATTGCCGGTTATGGGGTGCGTGTGGTCATCAGCAGCAGTTTTGCCGACATACACCGCAACAACCTGCTCAACTGCTTTGTGCTCCCTGTGGTAGTGCCGGAGGCATTCCTGCAGGAACTATTCGCCACCATAGAGAGCGACCCACAGGCACGCGTGAAGGTGGACGTGCCTGCACAGACCGTGACCAACATGGCTACGGGAAGCAGCGAGCACTTCGAACTGAATGCCTACAAGAAGCACTGCCTGATGAACGCCTATGACGACATAGACTTCCTGCTGGCAGGCAAGGACAAGATTGAGCAGTGGGAAGCGGCACAGAAGAAGTAAGGCAGGAGTTTGCCCGCGCCCTGTGCCGATACGTGGCCGAGGAACTGAGGGGACAGGACGGTGCCTATCCCCAGGGAGCCGTGCGCGTGGCAGATGCGCGTAACCACCTCTTCTGCACCTTGCCCACACAGCATACCGACGAGGCCGGGGACGTGTACGCACTGAGCGACCTGTGCCGGGTGGACGAGTTCATGCAGACTCTGCCTGACATGAACCGTGCCCTGGGAGTGGCCCGCAATTATTTCCCCATTGATTTAGAATACTGACCCTACAATGAAGACCATAGAGATAATGGACACTACGCTTCGCGACGGTGAGCAGACCAGCGGAGTGAGTTTCATGCCTCATGAGAAACTCATCATAGCCAAGGCACTGCTGCAAAACCTCAACGTGGACCGCATAGAGGTGGCATCGGCACGGGTGTCTGACGGTGAGATGGCTGCCGTGAAGAGCATCTGCCGGTGGGCAGGGCAGACAGGCAGGCTGCAGAGGGTGGAAGTGCTGGGATTCGTGGACGGGCAGTGCAGCGTGGACTGGATTGTGGAGAGCGGATGCCGGTGTGTCAACCTGCTCTGCAAGGGCTCGCTCCGCCACTGTGAGGGACAATTGAAGAAGACTCCCGAGCAGCACGCCGCCGACATCCTGGACACGGTGGCCTATGCCACACGGCAGGGACTGGCGGTCAACGTATACCTGGAGGACTGGAGCAACGGCATGAAGGACAGCCCCGCTTATGTGTTCACGCTGGTGGAGGCGCTGCGCCACTGCGGCATACGCAGGTTCATGCTGCCCGACACGCTGGGCGTGCTGAATCCCTTGGACCTCATAAGTTTCATGAGGCAGATGGTGAAGCGTTTCCCCGAACTCCATTTTGACTTCCATGCCCACAATGACTATGACCTGGCCATCAGCAATGTGCTGGCTGCGGTGCTGGGCGGTGCCTCGGGCATTCACACCAGCGTCAACGGCCTGGGCGAAAGGGCGGGCAACGCGCCGCTGGCCAGCGTGCAGGCCATCCTGTGTGACCAGTTCAGGGCACACACGGGCATTGACGAGAGCCGGCTCAACGAGGTGTCGCGTCTGGTGGAGAGTTACAGCGGCATAGCCATACCGCCCAATCAGCCTATCACGGGCGAGAACGTGTTCACGCAGGTGGCCGGCGTGCATGCCGATGGCGACAACAAGGCCGGACTTTACCAGAATGCCCTGCTGCCCGAACGTTTCGGGCGCAAGCGTGAATATGCCCTGGGCAAAAACTCAGGCAAGGCCAACATCCTGCGTAACTTGGAAGAGTTGGGACTGGAACTGACTCCCGAGCAGACACGGCGCGTGACGCAGCGCATCATAGAACTGGGCGACAAGAAGGAACTGGTGACGCAGGACGACCTGCCCTTCATCGTGAACGACGTGCTCAAGCACGGCATGGTGGAGGAACACGTGCGCCTGCTTTCCTATGTGGTGACCACCGCCTACGGGCTCAAGCCACTTGCCAGCCTGCGCCTTGAGGTCAACGGGCAGACGTATGAGGAGAGCGCACAGGGAGACGGCCAGTTTGATGCCTTCGTGAGAGCCATCAGGCATATATATAAGAACAAGTTGGGCAGGCGTTTCCCCTGGCTTACCAACTATGGCGTGTCCATTCCTCCGGGCGGGCGCACGGATGCCTTCGTGCAGACAACCATCACCTGGAACTGGGATGACCGCATGATACGCACCCGTGGGTTTGATGCCGACCAGACCGAGGCCGCCATCAAGGCCACCATAAAGATGCTTAACCTCATTGAACAAGATTATTGAACAAGGATATGAAACTGAACATCGCAGTATTGGCCGGTGATGGCATCGGCCCTGAGATTATGGAGCAGGGCGTGGCCGTGCTCAGTGCCGTGGCCGGAAAGTTCGGCCATGAGGTGACATACAGGGAGGCTCTCTGTGGCGCGCATGCCATTGACGAGGTGGGCGACCCCTTCCCCGAGGAGACTTACAATGCATGCCGGGAGGCCGATGCCGTGCTGTTTGCCAGCGTGGGCGATCCCAAGTATGACAACAACCCCACGGCCAAGGTGCGTCCCGAGCAGGGCTTGCTGGCCATGCGCAAGAAATTGGGCCTGTATGCCAACATCCGTCCGGTGGAGACCTTTGACTGCCTGGTGCACAAGTCTCCCCTGAAGGACGAACTGGTAAAGGGTGCCGACTTCATCTGCATACGCGAACTGACAGGCGGCATGTACTTCGGCGAGAAGAAGGAGGGAACGGACGAGGCTTATGACACCAACTTCTATTCCCGCGCCGAGGTGGAGCGCATCCTGCGCGTGGCATACGGCTATGCACGTCGCCGCCGCCGTCACCTGACTGTGGTGGACAAGGCAAACGTGTTGGCTTCGAGCCGCCTGTGGCGCAAGGTGGCACAGGAGATGATGACGGAGTATCCCGATGTGGAGACCGATTTCATGTACGTGGACAATGCCGCCATGCGCATGATACAGGATCCCAGGTTCTTTGACGTGATGGTGACAGAGAATACCTTTGGTGACATCCTCACGGACGAGGGCTCCTGCATTACGGGCTCCATGGGACTGCTGCCCAGTGCCTCCACCGGCAGCGGCACGCCTGTGTTTGAGCCTATCCACGGCTCATGGCCCCAGGGCAAGGGTCTGAACATCGCCAACCCCCTGGCTCAGATTCTCTCCGTGGCAATGCTCTTTGAGTACTTTGAACTGAAGGAGGAGGGCGCACTGATACGTGAGGCCGTGAACGCCTCGCTGAATGCCAACGTGCGCACGCCGGAGATTCAGGTGGAGGGTGCTCCCCACTACGGAACGCGTGAGGTGGGTGCATGGATTGTGGACTACATCAACAAGAAATAAGAACCCTGCATGACCTTTCTTCACCGTCTGCCGGAAACGCCATGCCGGCGTGCCGGCGGTTACCGATATGCATGCCAGCCTGCCTCGGCCATCGTGGCCGGGGCAGTGCTGGCTTTCTCTTGCCTTTTCCTCCGTCCACTTCCCGCACAGGCTGCCGATGAGTATGAGGAGGGCTTCCTGACCACATACCTCAACCGCGGGTTGGAGCGCCTGGTTCCTGCCGATACGGCAGCCGGAACGGAGAAACTGCATTACGGACGCGACATCACGCGCTACGTGACCGCTCCCAAGTTCGGCGGCTACGTGGTGGGCAAGTATGAGTGGACGGGCAAGGCCGGTTCCCACCGCGGAGGCAGTTTCTCATGCCGCCTGCTCAGGGCATACGTCTCGGGCACCATACTGCGCGACTTCAAGTACCGAGTGCAGATGGAACTGGGCAATGCCTCGCCTGCCATGCGCGACTACACGCTGGAATGGGTGCACTGGAAGGAGTTCCAGGTAAAGGTGGGGCAGTTCAAGCGAGGCTTCACATACGAGAACCCCACCAATCCCTGGGACGTGGGCTTCGGCTCCTATGCACTCGTCTCCAAGCACATGACGGCCATGACGGGCGAGGACTGCAGCGGCGAGGCATCGCAGAACGGCCGTGACCAGGGACTGCAACTGCAGGGCGACCTCTTTCCCATTGGCCGCGACCGCCACGCGCTGCTGCATTACCAGGCCGCCGTATACAACGGAAACGGGCAGAACAAGGCTGACAATGACGGGCGCAAGGACTGGATGGGTTCCATCTGGCTGCAGCCTGTCAGCGGTCTGCACGTGACGCTCTTTGGCTGGAAGGGCTCTTACACCAAGGCGGTAAGCACGGGCGAGAACATCACCGTGGGCAGGAACCGCTGGGGACTGAGTGCCAGGTTCGACCGCAAGGGCTGGAGCGCAAGGGCAGAGTATGCCCACAGCACGGGGCACAACATCAACCGTTACGACACAGGAAGCCGCATGTTCACCGACCGCGGGAAAGCCGATGGATGGTACGTGGCCGTGGGCGTGCCCTGCACCGACTGGCTCAAGGTGTATGCGCGCTATGATACCTTCCGTGAGCAGGCCACATGGGGAACCTCGAAGACCCTCTACAGCCTGGCACCGAACATCCAGTTGCACCGCAACCTCATGTTCCAGTTCCAGTACAACTACGTCTGTGACCGCCTCGCCCCGGTGCGCCGCTACAGCGAGTTCTGGGCACAGACCTACGTCCGCATCTGACCTCCATCACCCATAGGAGGGCTCTTTCCCTCTCCATTCACTTGACATCCCGGCCTGGTGCGCCGGGATTCTTTTTTCTGCATGTGGCATTGCGTATAAATAAATATATGTATATTTGTGGACGTAATCCAAACCTAACAGACAAGACTGGGAATGAAAGACATGAAGCGTATCATACAGACCTTTTGGAGTGGCGGGCATGACCCGCTGGAGTGCGGCTATGGCTGGAACCGTGCTGAACACAACCTGATGTCATGGGCACTGAGTTGCTGCTCCCTGCGTGAGCACTACAGCCGGGTGGAACTTTATACAGACCGGCGGGGACATGAGGTTCTGGTGGAAATGCTCGGCCTGCCCTACAGCGAGGTGCACGTGGTGTATGACGATTCCCTGTGCCTGCCGCGGCATTGGGCGTGTGCGAAGATTAGGACCTATTCCATGCAGGCGGAGCCTTTTCTGCACGTTGACGGTGATGTTTACGCGCCGGCTCCCTTCCGGCAGGAAGCCCTTGACGCTCCCCTCGTTGCCCAGAACCGTGAGATAGGCACAGTCTATTACCGGCGCATGATGGACAATGTGCAGCGGCACCGTGAAATAGAACTTCCCGGGTATGTCACCGAGGCATTGTGCGAGGAGTCCGTTGCCTCCTACAACATGGGGCTGTTCGGTGGCTCAGACCTGGACTTCATCCACCGGTATTGCCGAGAATCCCTGTCCTTCCTGGAACGGAACCACATGAACGACCGCTCCCTTCCCCATTCGCGTGTGGGCTGCAACATACTCTTCGAGCAGGTGTTCTTTGCCGTCCTGGCTGACATGGAGCACCGGGAGGTGGCCAGCGTGCTCGGGCGTGCTGTGAAGGACGAGGGGTATTCCGGCAGGGAGTTCTGCGACCTGTCCTACTGGAACCGACGCCCCTTCTTCCACCTGCTTGGCGGGCACAAGCGCAATCCCTACAACGTGGAGATGCTCAGGCGCACTCTGCTGAGGCTTTATCCGGACGTGTTAGACCGGGTGACGGCTCTTTTCGCGCAGGGGCACAGGCGTTTCTCTGCCGACATGCAGGACGGGGAGCCTTGCATGGGCATTGAGCGAAGCATAGCCGTCTATGAGGACTTCGTGGCTCAGAGGCAGAGGGAATGGGACGCCTTGACAAACAGTGAACTGCTCTCCTGGGAACGGCGGTCGGCCGAGTCGGTCGTCTTCCGGCAGTCTGACGGTGAGGCACGCCAATGCCTCTGGGTGGAATGCAACCCTCATGTTGAAACCTTCCACTTTCCCGAAGACTTCCATCCTGAGGCTCTGCGGCTGCTGCATGGCAGGCTGGGCATAGAGGAACAGTTTCCGTTGGCCGACGTGGTGATGGTTCCTTGCCTGTACGAGAAGGGCATGAGGGAAGTCCCTGTGGTGGACATGCAGGTGAAGGCCCTGCGCATGCTGCAGGTGCGCCCCATGGCCTACGGGGCACTGGAGGCCGCGCTCCTGGCCGGCTATACCTTGGAGAGTGAGGAGAGCGTATGCTGTTGGCGAAGGATTGTGGAACGCCAGATGTCGGAACTGATATACAAGGGAGTGCTTGTGGTCAGTTCCGTGGACGGTAAGAGTATAAACCAATAATAACAATTAAGGAGGAAAAATTATGGCAAACAGTGCAAAGGGAACGATGGAGAATCCCTATTCGATGAGTGAGTGTGACAGCATGCTGGACAATGGCACCTGGCCTGGCGGCTATGTGAAGGATGATTCCGGCGAAGTGACCTATGTTATGAAATCCGTGACGGTTTGGGGCTACAGCGGGAGCGGTTCAGGAAGTGACTGGGGCTCGGATGACGACTGGGGCTCAGACAACGATGACGGCAGCGGCTCGGATGACTGGAGCGGCTCGGACGATGGTGATGACGGCAAGGGCGTCACCGGCAATGAAGGCGGCAATCCCGGCGGCAATCCCGGCGGAAGTCCTGGTGGTAATCCTGGCGGTGGTGGCAGTCCTGGCGGAATAAGTCTGTCCGTAATGACTCAGAGTGAGTTTGACAATATCAGCAAAGCATGTGCAGTGACTCCTGCCGTGTCTTCCATGCTGAAGACACTGTATGATGGCAAAAAGATTGTCACCTACCCGACAGGGACATATACGTCTGCCGCACGTTACAATTCAAGTAAGAAAAGATTGGAAATCTCCAGGCAAAGTGTCAGTGACAACATGGAAAGTACAGTATATCATGAATTGGTTCATTATGTGCAGGATCAGAAGGGGCTCCTTGCCGATACTTCGTGCAATTCCGAGTTCCAGGCTCATCTGATGGTCTGTTATATAAAAGTGTATAGAGATTTTGCATGGGGCAATATGCCGGGATTTAATGATGCTGATGCCGATAAGATAATAAATCCATTCTATGAGTTTTTTGATGCCATAAAAGAAGGTAAATCTGAAACTTGGCTTCTTATGGAGGATACGTTGAATAATGCAGATTGGGGCGAGTATACGGAGAAATTCCAGAAATATTGGAAAGGGAAAACCAACAATCGCGCCTATACGAGCAATTATAATTCCACATCTCCTTGGCGCTGGAAAGAGATGTTCCAGGCATTTGGACTGATAGGTGAATGATATGAGAAAGAGACGAGTGATATGGATGCTCCTCGCGGTGTTCCTTGTCCTGTTGCCGTTTCCGGCAGTGGGGCAGAGGCAGAGAGAATTTTATGGAGACTTGGAGTGGCGCGAAGAGGACGAGTGGAGAAAGGGCAGGATTCCTGTCTTGGAACCATATGATGTGTATGAGCCATCCACCCTGAAAGGCGCGAGCCTAGATGTCATGTACGAAATGCGGAAGATGTGCGAGGAGGAGTTCGGGTACTCGTCTGCTCCTCAATGTGGAGGCCGGACACCCTTCAAGGTTGACTTCATGAAGTTCGGCGTGGACTCTCGTGGCCGGATTCTCGTGCTCGTCCTCTATGCCTCCCGCAAGGGGGAGACAGAGAAGGAGGATGCCCGGATGCAAAGGCTTTTCAGAAAATTGAAGAAAGTGCGTTTCCCGCCGTTTGACCGCAGGGATATTTCGAAGACGAAACGGGACTGCATGTATTTTCTCTATACAATGCCATGTATGAAGCCTATCTCTCGGGAAGAGGCAAGGTGGTGACCGGGTTGGCGTTGGAAGGAGATGTTTCAGACATTTGGACTGATAAATGAATGATTATGAGACGCAGTTTTGTATGTATGTTTTTCCCGGTGTTTCTTGTCCTGCTGCCGTTTCCGGCAGTGGGGCAGAGGCAGAGAGAATCTTATGGAGACTTGGAGTGGCGCGAAGAGGACGAGTGGAGAAGGGGCAGGATTTCTGTTCTGGCTCCATGGGATGTGTATGAGCAATCCACCTTGGAAGGCGCGAGCCTGGATGTCGTGTACGACATGCGGAAGATGTGCGAGGAGGAGTTCGGGCTTCCGTCTGCTTCTCAAGACGGAGGCAAGGTGCCCCTTAGGGTGGACTTCATGAGGTTCTGCGTGGACTCCCGCGGCCGGCTTCTCATGCTTGTCCTCTCTGCCTCCCGCAAGGCGGAGACGGAGAATGAGGAGGCCCGGATGCAAAGGCTCTTCAGGAAACTGAAGAAGGTGCGTTTCCCGCCGTTTGACCGCAGGGACATTCCGAAAGTGAAACGGGACAGCATGTATTTCTGTCGCTCTATGCCGTGCCTGAAGCATGTTCCGAGGGAAAAGACGGAGTGGTGATTGGGTTGGCGCTGGAAGGAGATGTTCCAGGCATTTGGCTTAATATTAGAATGATATGAGAAAGAGACGGATGGTATGGATGCTCCTCCCGGTGTTCCTTGTCCTGCTGCCGTGCCCGGCAGTGGGGCAGAAACACTGGTGGGTATCATATGGAGATTCTGTCATCCCCTGGACAGGTTATGAGCTTGAAATATGGGAAGTGTATAAGTCCTCCACCTTGAGAGGCTCGGCCAAGGATGTCATGTATGACATGTGGAAGGCATGTGAGAGGGAACTCGGGAACCCATATGCCCCTCAAGATGGAGGGCAGATACTCTTTAGGGTCGACTTCATGAGGTTTTGTGTGAACTCCCGCGAGCAGATACTCTATCTTGACCTCCTTGCTCCCCGCATGGCGGAGACAGAGAGGGAGAAGGCTCGGATGCATAGGCTCTTCAGGAAACTGAAGAAGGTGCGTCTCCCGCCGTTTGACTACGACGGTGGAGTCTTGAAGGAGGCGGATTTGGACAGTGTGCGTACCCGCTTTGTTGTGCCGCGTCTGAAGGAGAATGTTTCACGGGAAAACTATGAATGGATGTGACCGGGGGCGCGGCATGCAAGAGCGTAGACTCTATTTTTCATGCACACGAATCTACTGGCTCTCCCACGAATAAAACGGGTGATTTGCATAAATATTGGATACCCAAACGTGGTTATCCTGTAGTTTGCAGAAATGAAAATCAATGTATGAAGACAAGAATGTGCTTGCTGCTGTGCCTGCTGCTGCATCTTCCCGCCCTTTCCCCATCCGGGTGTCATGCACAGTTGCATCTAGGGGCTGACGTGGCCGACGTGAGCAAGATTGACACGTTGTGGCCGGTCAAGGCTTGGAGCATTTCTTATGAGGGTGACGGCTTTCCTCATGCAGAATATCCTGATGCCTGTGAGGGACCGGGATGCGTGATAAAGGGCTTTGCCATGGATGGGCGCGAGCGGTTTTATGTGTTGGGAGGAGACCCTAAGGTGAGCCTTGCTTGCTATGATGGCGGGCGGCAGGTGTGGAAACGCGAGATGGGCATCTCGCTTAGGCATTCCATCTTTGGCCTTATGAAGACAAGGGGCGACTCCATCTATTTCCTCGATGAGGAGCGGTTTCGGATGTGGCGGGTGCATAGGGATGGACATGGAAAGGCTCTTTGTGTTGACCTCAAGGTGTCTCCCGGTGATTCGCTGGCGTGGGGATGTGTGTATGATGACAGGTTCCGCCTGCAAATCGGACGCAAGGCAGACTTGGATAAGCCTTTCTCGCGTGTTCGTGTCAGAGATGTCTGCTTTGACGGAAAGGTGCAGAAGCCTGGCACGGGTGAGGCCAGGTTCGACCATGAATACAAGATGTATGGCGGAGACGGTGGTGGAGATGTCCTGCTCGGCTTTGACTGGGGCGACTGTGTGCCTCTCCATGTGAGGACGGCATCTGGTGACACCATCCGCGAGGTAAAGTTCTTTGGTGCGCCTCCTTCCCAACTTATGACATCTATCGCCGAGCCGGGGTGGGGCGTGGTCATGCCCCCAACTCTCTTTGCACGTGTCGGGGATTGGCTGTACATGCCTGGATATGCGGAACTGTATCGTGGTTTTATAATCAGGAAGTACGATGCCCGCCCCTTGTGGCGTTGGATGAAGGAGGCGGGAATATAGCCTCACCTGCAATCCCGTGAATCTTTTTGGACTGATGTTTGAATGATATGGGCCGAATGAAAAGGATTGTGGGCGTATGGGCTGGGTCGCTCTTCTGCCTGGCATTGTGTCCTTGCCTGCAGGCGCAGCAAAGGGCATGCTGGGCAGGAGGACTGCTGTCTGCCTATGAAGCCATAGCTTCAGACCCGGACAGGGAGCATCAGGCACGCTTCTTCAGTGCCTTTCCTGATACGGGGGAACAGTATGAGTTGCTTTTCGGCTACCATCCATGCCTGGGCGATTCTTCACTATATGACAGGAGTTTCGGCATGGTGAGGGCTTTTTGGGCACTTTCTGCTGTCCCGGACTCTGTCTTTTGTGACAAGGCCGTGGCTGTGACCTGCGGCCTGAGATACGAGCCGGATGCCCCGAATGAGTGGCAGGAGTGCCTGACGGCACGTCTTCTGGAGCACAGCAAAAGGTCGGAGATGCTCATAGACAGGGTGGCTCTCCTGGGGCGGGGGCACCAGATGCAGTTCTGGGGCTTCGTCTGGTCGGCCATCGTGGATGTTGACGGCAGAGGCCGTCGTGACTTCTGCAGGGAGTACATCCGTGAACGCCATCCGCAAATGACCGGGATATATGACTGCGCGCGTGCACTCTTTTATGATGGCATAAATTTCTCGAGCATAACCCCACGCAATTGTCCGGAATAGATATGAATATGCTTGCACGTGTTGCTTCCGTTGTCTTGCTTCTTGCCTGTTCTGTCCAGGCAAGGGCGCAATATCCCGAACCTTCCCCGGGGGAACTTTGTGCGGCGTACGCAGCCCTGACTTCCCTTCCCGACAGTGTGAACCAGCACCGCTTCTTCAGTGCCTTTCCTGAACAGGGAGAGTACTTCACCCTGCTGTATGGGGACAATCCCCAGTTGCGTGGGTCTGGTTACGACCTCCACCCCGTATGCTTTGAGCACATCCGGGCATTCTGGAACCTGCCACTGGTGCCCGACTCCGTGTTTATGGAGAAGGCAGTCCGCATTACCTGCGGACTGAAGTTCGGCATGGGTGCAGCCTGGTATTGGCAGTGGTATCTGCGCGATGCTTTTCGCCGGGCAGAGAGAGTCAGGGGAATCCTTGACGAGGTGAGCCGCTTGCGCAGGGGGCATCAGATGGAGTTCTGGGGTTTCCTGTGGTCTGCTGCCAATGCGGACGACAGGGATTTGCTTTACGAGCGGAACCGTGAATGCATCCGCGAGCATTATCCTCAGACAGCAGACATCTCCGACCGTGCCTTCTTTCTTTTCCATAATGGCATACGCCTAATGCGGATGCCCCGATGAGTGGCTGGAGTAAGTGGCGCTGGAAGGAGATGTTCCAGGCATTTGGCTTAATATTAGAATGATATGAGAAAGAGACGGATGGTATGGATGCTCCTCCCGGTGCTTCTTGTCCTGCTGCCGTCCCCGGCATTGTACATGCCCGCCTTCTCTCCCGCACAATGCAGTCAGGCGGCGAGTCCCAACGACTCGCCGCCTGACTTGTTCAGAAGGCAAGGGCTATGACAGGTCGTCGCCTCCGTCTCCTCCCGTTGACCCTCCGCTGCCGCCTGTCGACCCGCTGCCGCCACCGCCGGGTTCCGTGTCGGTGTCTTCTGTGCTCACCGCGCTCAGCTTGTTCAGCCAGGCGAACTGTGCCCTCTGCAGGTCGGTCTTGAAGGCCTCGTCGGGCTGGAAGTTGAGGTTGACGCTCTTGATGTTGTGCGTGCTCACCTCTTCCATCGTCTCGGAGGGCGTGCTGGAGATCGTGATGCTGAAACTGCCCCAGTTGCCCAGCTTCACGCTTTCACCTCCCAGGAGGCGCCGCAGGAGAATCTTGCGCAGTTGCCGTATGGCCATCATGGCCTCCGAGGGGTTCAGGGTCGTCTCGTCGGCCAGGTCCATTGCCACCTGCGTCTCGTTCACCTGTGCGGTGGTCATTTGTGTCACGTACCATTTTGGGGGATCCTCGCGCTTGTTGGGATTCAGTCTCTTGATGGGCTTTACTAAGATTGCCATAGTCTGTGTTGTTTGGTTTGGTTAATAATCTGCCGCCGACCTGCCAGGCTCCTTCCGGCGACATGAAGGAAGCATGTGCCCCATTCCGCGGCACGGCGTTACAAATATACGGATTCTGATTCACGGCACCAAGCGTTACGGCGAAAAAAAACTCTGCTGCCTCTTGCTGCTTCTCGAAAAATGGATTTGCTCCTGCCGAGGAGTCCGCCGGCTCCTAGCGAGGAATGGTTTCACTCCTGCCGAGGAGTCCGCCGACTCCTAGCGAGGAATGGTTTCACTCCTGCCGAGGAGTCCGCCGACTCCTAGCGAGGAATGGATTTGCTCCTGCCGAGGAGTCCGCCGGCTCCTAGCGAGGAATGGATTCGCTCCTGCCGAGGAGTCCGCCGGCTCCTAGCGAGGAATGGTTTCACTCCTGCCGA
>JAHZGX010000008.1 GCA_019420585.1 Prevotellaceae bacterium | reverse complement strand
GGCTGGATTTACCCCCAAAAAGTCCTCAAAATGGGAGTCAAAAGGCACGTGAAACACCCTTTTTGATGGGGATTTCTGCTGCGGATGCCAGTTTTCCCGATGTGAGCCCCGCAAATCCCGGCAACAGGAATCGCGCGATTTGCGCCGGATAATGTGCCCCACGGGGCTCTCCGGACACGGAAAAGGCACACAAGCCCCGTCTCATGGAGGGAGACATACGCCTTTTTGCAGGCCAACTGGAAAAAATATTTTTTCTAGTTGGATTTTTAATTTTTTCCAGTTGGGGAAATTTTGCAAGGCCTTTTCAAAAAACGAGGCAAATCTTGACATCAACAGGATTGCCCGATGCGTTCTCGGAAAATCGAACGCGCAGGTTCCTGACACACTGTTGGCCAAAGAACTTTTGTATAATAGACGCTAATAAAATGGCCTTAATTCATGCTAATTCACGGAATCTCACGGTTGCCCCTCCACTGCCGCCGTACCTTTGCACCGTGTCCAAAAGCCCGTTGGCACGTCGCCGCCACGGCCTGTCCGGAAGGCCAAGGAGGACGAGGGAGAGGGCAAACATGAAGTGCAACCATCAACACCAATCAAGCACGATGATCCAGTATCAGCAGAAGCAGGACAAGAACAAGAAGATGCCGCAGGCGTGCGGCAAGTGGTACGCCGCTCCCGTGGCTTGCTGGATCGTGGGCAAGGAATCCCTGGCCGCTCGCAGCACGCCCCACTCCCCGGGCACCATCCGGGTAAGACTGAAGCGGAATCCATCGGTTGACGAATTCCGCTTCAGTGGTTGTGTCATGTGTGCCTGCGCGGCTGTGAACCGTGCATGCTGCACACAGAGATTCTCAGATGCCCTTTGCCGTGCCTGCGTAAGGAGCGTACACTCCGAACTCGCATATCTGCACGGTGCTCTCGCTCCGGCTGATGGAAATCTTCACCGCATCGGCCTGCACAGCCTGGAAGCGGTGCAGGAGCATGCGGCTGTCAGTCTGTGCCGAGCCTTCGTAAAGGGTGTGCCATGCGCCGGCATTGCGGTACTCAATCTTGTACTCCTTGATGAGGTTGCCCCTGGGCTGTGTCACGGTGACCATGTCTATGGTGTGGCTTCCCTGCAGGTCCACCATCCAGAAGGGGCTTTCCACCCGTGGGTTGGATGTCCATGCCGTTGAGAAATCGTCGTCGTTGGCAAAGTCCATGATGGCATAGTCGTTGCTCCACGAAGATTCTGCGGGCTTGTTCTTGGCGATGTTCTCCTCCACGATGGGCGCATCGCACTCGGCCACATCGGCCACATGCCCGTCATTCTTCCAGATTCGGCCAATCTCCTTGAGGGCTTCCTGGGCATTCTCGTCCATGAGGCCGTCTCTGTTGGGAGCCACGTTGAGGATGAAGTTGCAGTGTGCCTTGCCATAGGGGACAATCATGTCGTTGACCAGCGTGGCGGGTGACTTCATCTCGTCGGTGGGGAAGGATTCCTTCCAGAACCAGTTCTGCTGCAGGGGCAAGCAGGCCAGGGCGGGCAACTTGTTCTCGGTGGTGGAGATTTTCTGCCCTGCCCCCTGCTCGTAAGACTTGATGTCGGTGTAGAAGAGAGCCTCACGCGGGTACTTGGCCGCATTGAGATCCATGACCAGGCACTGGGGTTGCAGCGACTTGATGTAGGCATAAATCTCGGGGAAGGGCACGGCCTCATAGCTGATTCTTGACCATGGGGCATCCCATCCATCGATAATCATGGCCTTGATGGGGCCGTAATTGGTGAGCAGTTCGTGCAGCTGTGCCTTGATCATGTCAATCTTCTCACGGGTGATCATGCCGGGGCGCAGGCGGTGGTGGGTGTCAAGGATGGAGTAGTAGAGCATCACCTCGAGTCCCTGCTTGCGGAAGGCCTTCACGTATTCGCCCACCACGTCACGCTTCAAGGGTGAGTTCATCACGCTGTAGTCTGTGGTCTTTGTGTCCCAGATGCAGAATCCGCTGTGGTGCTTGGTGGTCAGGCAGCCATAGGTCATGTGGGCCGACTTGGCGGCTTTTGCCCACTGGTTGCAGTCCAGTTTCTGCGGGTTGAACACGGATGCTGGCAGGTCCGGATCTGGCCAGTCGTCGGGTGCATAGGTTGGGATGTTGTAATGGATGAACATGCCAAAGCGCAGGTCAACGAAATCCTGCTGCAGCTGGTGCAGAGTCTTCTGCTTGGCGAAGGCTCCCGAGAACACTGTCAGCAGGAGCACGAACATAGTTAATGTTCTTTTCATAGGTTTAATTTGACTTTGATTAGGTTTTTTAAATATTGCTTGTTCAAGCCATTATGGTGGCCAGTGAGTGCCTGCGGAGCCGGATGTCGGGCGCGGCAGAGGCAGTCTTTCCGTCCTTGCCTTCCTGGTTTCCCGTGATTCTCGGCACGGATTCGCCCTTCTCCAGGATGTCTGTGGCACGTGACACCGTGGGGTCGTTCTCATTGAGGAACTTGATGTACTCGTTCATGTCAAGGGCATTGTAGATGATGTTGCCGTAGATGGCGCGCTCAAAGAGCGGGCGGCTCTTGTAGAGCATGAGGTTGCGGCGGCGCAGGGAGTGCTGCTCGGCAAAGCGCGCAAACTGCTCCAGCAGCCCTTGGCTGCGCAGGTACTTCTCCATCTGTGCCATGGTTGGGTAGGCCGAGAGTTTCTCGCGGTTGGCATCGGTATAGGCAAAGGCGAACTGGCGGATGAGCCCCGTGAACAAGGCTTCGCGGTAATAGGAGGTCACGGCAGTGGTGTCCTCTGGGATGAACACGTCGGGCACGATGCCGCCACCACCGTAGACGGTACGTCCCAGGCGGGTCTCATAGGAGGGGCCTTCCTGGTGTATGCTGTCCTGGGAGAAGAACTCGCCGCGTTCGTAGCGTGCCATGAGTTCATTCTCATACTCTTCGCCATGTCCCTTCACGTAGGGCTTCTGTATGCAGCGGCCGCTTGGGGTGTAATAGCGCGCTATGGTGAGGCGCACCACGCTGCCGTCTCGGAACTCCACCGGCTGCTGCACCAGCCCCTTGCCAAAGGAGCGCCGGCCCACGATGGTGCCGCGGTCGTTGTCCTGTATGGCACCGGCGAATATCTCGCTCGAACTGGCGCTGCCCTCATCCACGAGCACCACCAGGGGGAGGGTCTGGAAGGTGCCCCGCCCGTCGCTGTTGAATTCCTCACGCGGGCTTTTGCGCCCCTGAGTGTATACAATCAGGCGGTTCTTGGGCAGGAACTCGTTTGCCATCTGTATGGCGATGTGCATGTAGCCGCCGGCATTGCCGCGCAGGTCAACCACGAGACCCTTCATGCCCTTGATGTTCAGGTCGGCCAGTGCCACCAGCATCTCGGCATAGGTCTGCTCGCCAAAGTTCTTCACGCGGATGTAGCCCGTGTTCTCATTGAGCATGTAATAGGAATCCACACTCACCACAGGGATGTCTCCGCGCACGACAGTGAAGGTGGTTGTCCCTTTGGTGCCGTGCCGCACGATGCCCAGGCGCACCTTGCTGCCTTTGGGACCCTTCAACTGCTTCATCACGTCCAGTGATTCCATGCCCACCAGGGACTTTCCGTTAGCCGTCACAATGCGGTCGCCAGCCAGCAGGCCTACCTTTTCGGCCGGGCCTCCATGGATAACGGACATTACGTTCACGGTGTCTTTCTGCACCACGAAACTCACTCCAATGCCGCTGAACGAGCCGCGCAGGTCGTCATCTGCCTCCTTGGCATCCTGCACGCTCAGGTAACTGCTGTGCGGGTCAAGTTCCTTCAGTATTTCCGGCATGGCGTCTTCCACCAGTTGCCCCATGTCCACCGTGTCCACGTAATTGTTGTCAATAATCTGCAGCAGGTAACTCAACTTGTTGGTTCCGGTGTTGATGATGTTCAGGCGGTTGCCTGAGAAATGGCTGGTGCAGAACGTGCCGATGAGTATGCCCAGAATGATGCCCAGTGAGATGAGCAGCGGAGTGAAGCGTCCTTTGATATTGTTGTCCATTGTGTGAAGTTGTAACGGTTATGTTCTTGATGATGATGAGTCTGCCGGTACAGGTGTGTGCAAGTGTCAGTCCTCTCTCTCGTCCAAAGGGTGGAACTCCACCTCGATGCCCGCCCTGCGCAGGAGGTCGATGCCATCGGTCAGTCTGTAGTCCCGGGCGTAGACCACTCGCCTGATGCCTGCCTGTATGATGAGTTTGGAGCATTCCACGCAGGGGGAGTCGGTGACATAGAGTGTACTGCCGTCGCTGTTGTTGTTGCTGCGGGCTATCTTGGTTATGGCATTGGCCTCGGCGTGGAGCACGTAGGGCTTGGTCTGGTTGTTCTCATCCTCACACACGTTCTCGAAGCCGGATGGGGTGCCGTTGTAGCCATCGCTGATGATGCGCTTGTCCTTCACGATGAGTGCGCCCACCTGCCTGCGCTGGCAGTAACTGTTCTCGCTCCAAATGCGCGCCATGCGCAGGTATCTGCTGTCCAGTTCCTTTTGCTTGTCCATACTCTTATGTGTTGGGAAGGGTTTGCTCTTTCTTTATGCCGTTGCGTGCCAGCAGTGCGTCTATGGTGGGCTTCTGTCCGCGGAAGCGTTCGTAGAGTGTCATGGGTTGCTCCGTGCCCCCGCGCTCCAGTATCTCATGGCGGAAACGGCTGGCCGTGGCCTGGTCGAATATGCCGTTGTGGAGGAAGAGGCTGAACGCATCGGCATCCAGTACTTCTGCCCACTTGTAACTGTAATACCCCGCTGCGTAGCCTCCGCTCATGATGTGGCCGAACTGTACGGACATGCATGCTTGAGGCAGTTGGGGCAGCAACTGGGTCCTGGCCCACGCCTTCTGTTCAAAGGCGGGCACATCGTCGGTGAACTCCTGGCTGCGGTCATAGTAGGCCATGTCCAGCATGCAGAAACTCAGTTGGCGCACGCACTGGCAGCCGCACTGGAAATTGCTGCTGTCCTTTACGCGCTGTATTAGTTCGGCCGGCAAGGGCTCGCCGGTGACGTAATGGAATGCAAAGGTGTGGAGAAACTCCTCCTGGGTGGCATAGTTCTCCATGAACTGGGAGGGCAACTCCACAAAATCCCAGTACACATTGGTGCCGCTCAGGGACATGAAGCGTGTCCTGGAGAATATTCCGTGCAGGGCATGTCCGAACTCATGCAGGAAGGTCTCCACCTCGCCCAGTGTGAGCAGTGAGGGTTTGTCCTCTGTGGGCTTGGTCAGATTCATGGTGATGCTCACGTGTGGGCGGTGGTCAATGCCATCGCGGTCAACATACTGTTCGGCGTAACTGGTCATCCAGGCACCGCTCTGCTTGTTCTCGCGCGGATGGAAGTCGGCATAGAGCACGGCCAGATATGCCCCGTCCCGGTCATGCACCTCGTAGGCTTCCACATCGGGATGGTATACGGGGATGTCGTCCCTGCGGTGGAACGTGATGCCGTACAGGCGTGTGGCCAGTCCGAATACACCCTTCTTCACGTTCTCCAGACGGAAGTAGGGGCGGAGCATCTCGGTATCCAGGTTGAAGCGCTGCTTCTTCAGTTTCTGTCCGTAATAGGAATAGTCCCATGGCTCAAGCATGAAATCGTCTCCTTCCAGTTGCTTGGCCAGTGCCTCCACATCGGCCACCTCATGCCGTGCTTCGGGCATGTAGGCTTCCAGCAACTGCTCAATGAGGGCATACACGTTGGCTGTGTTCTCGGCCATGCGGCGCTTGAGGACATAGTCGGCATAGGTGTCATTGCCCAGCAACTGGGCTATCTCGCGCCGCAGGTTGACTATCCTGGACACGATCTGCCTGTTGTCATGGTCACCGCCCTGGCAACAGATGGTGTTCTTGGCCGTGTACATCTGCTGGCGCAGGGTGCGGTTGTCAGCATAGGTCATGAATGGGCCGTAACTGGGTTGGTGCAGGGTGAAAAGCCATCCGCTCATGCCTTTCTGCTTGGCAGCCAGTGCCGCAGCCTCCATGGCACTCTGGGGCAACCCCTTCAACTGCTCTTCATCCTGTACATGCAGGCTGTAGGCATTGGTCTCCTTCAGGCAATTTTGGCTGAACTGAAGCGTGAGACCGGAAAGTTCCACCCTCATGCGTGTCAGCCGTTCTTTGTCTTCGTCATTCAGGCATGCGCCTCCGCGCATGAATCCATCGAAGGCGTTGTCAAGCACTTTCTGCTCTTCGGCATCCAGCCCGGTCGCGTGTTCCTTGACGTACTTGATGCGTTCGAAGAGTTTCTTATTGAGCAGTATCTTGTTGGAATGCTCGGTGAGGAGCGGTGACAACTTCTCTGCCAGGCGGTCGGCATCGTCGGAGGTGCAGCAACTGAGCAGGTTGAAGAATATGGTGGTGGCTCTGTTGAGCAGTTCGTCAGTGGGGGGCAGTATGGTGTTCTGAAAAGTGGGTTCCTCGTTGCTGTCCGCAATGGCTTGTATGGCGGCATCTTCCTGGCGCATTCCCTCCATGATGGCTTCCTCGAAATCAGCAAGAGAGATTTGCCCGAAGGGGGCGGTGTCGTGCGGCGTACCGTAGTTTCCTGTCAGCAGGGGATTCTTCTTCATCGTGTCCATCATTGTGTATCCTCGTTGTTGAAAGTATTGTTACCTTATTTATATATGTGTCTCTTTCATGCCGCCCACCTCTGTGTGCGTGTCCCGTATGTGCGCTTGGAGTGTGCGCAGAGAACTCATGGTGATGGTGGAGCGCGATATGCCGATGGCTCCCTGTTGTGCCAGTGCGTTGAGCATACGTGACACTGTGAGCCGGGTCTCCCCGGTGTATAATGCCAAGTCGGTCATCTTGACATTCAAGGCAATGTCAGTATCGTCCTCTCTGCAGAGTACCTCCATCAGACGCAGGAACTTCTCCGCTGCCGTGCCCGGTTGGCAGGGATTCAGCAGCAGAGCCTGCTTGTGTGACACCGCAGAGAGATAGTTCAGCAGGTTGTAGCGGAATATGGGGACATACATGAGGCACTTTTCCACATCGGCCTTGCGTATGCTGATTATCTGCAACTCCGATTCTGCAAAGTATGAATTGCGGTAATGGCAGTGCAGGCCGTAGAGGTTCTCTGGATCGATGGCTACTGGAGGCTGCAGGTGTGCCGACAGAGTCAACCGACCATCGTCGGTGGAATGTGTCCTGCGGAGTGTTCCGCTGGCCACCAGGATGAGGTGTGTGCAGGCATTCCCCTGGTTGAGCAAGGGCAGCCGGCTGGGTGGGATGGACTCAATTTCCAGCCCGTGCATCTCCTCCAGGCGTGCAAGATCCTGTCCGCTGAGTCCCTGCAGCAGGGGCATGCGGGTCAGTAGTCTGTATTTCGTGCTGATGTCCATAGTTGTCCTTTCGTGTCTGTTTCCCTTGGAACTGCTTTATTGTTGAGCGGAAATACGTTTCCTGAAACCTTGGGTACACCATGTGTCATACTTGCCATCAGGTGTGGAGCAGATGAAATAAGCCTGTAGTTCCTGATGTCTCTGCAGTACGGCCTTGGCGCTGTCCAGTCCCATCACCATGAATGCCGTGGCGAATCCATCGGCCATGGCACATGTGGGAGCCATGACCGTGCTGCTCAGTATGCTGTGTTGCACGGGATAACCGCTGTGTGGATCTATGGTGTGAGCCACACGCTTGCCGTCGTGCATGTAGAAGTTGCGGTAATTACCGCTGGTGGCAATGGCGCAGTCATGCAGTTCAATGATGTCTTGCAGCAGGGTACTGCTGTTGTCTGGGTCGTCATCGGGCTTGTTGATGCCTATGCGCCAGGCTTCTCCCTTGGGATTCCGGCCGCTTGACACGATTTCTCCGCCTATCTCCACCATGAAGTTCTTTATGCCGCGGCTGCGGAAGAGCGATGCAACCTGATCCACTCCGAATCCTTTGGCCACTGCGCTGAAGTCAAGTATGATGCGTGGGTCTTGCTTTTGCACCTGATGGTTCTCCAGGCTCACCTTATGCCATCCTACGAGTTGGCGCAGGCTGTCCACCATGGTCGAATCCGGCCACTGGTCGTGCTTGAATCCGAATCCCCAGGCATTGACCAGGGGAGCCACGGTTATGTCGAATGCACCGTTTGTGGCTTCACTGATGGCTGTGGAAATCTGCAGCACCATCTCCAGCAGGGAGTCAGTGCGCATGTCCTCGCCTGCATTGATGCGGCTCACAGTGCTCTGCTTGTTAAACATGGACAAGGATGAGTCCACGGCGTGCAGACTGCTGAGTATCTCGGCCTGCAGGCTGGAGCCATACTGGTATTTCACATGGTACACGGTGCCGAATATGGCGCCTTCCTCACTCTGAAAGGGAACCTGTGAGAGCGATTTGTTCCTCAGTATGTATATGGCGGCAGTGGCGAGGACAACCAGCACGGGGATGTGCCACAGCCTGAATCTGCTGTTCTGTTTCATGACAAGTGTTCTATGAGAATCTTTATTCCTATTATCAGCAATACGCTTCCTCCAATCACCTCTGCGTGCCAGTTTACTTTACGCCCCGCAATGATGCCTGCTGCCAAGCCGATAATGCTCATGACCGTGGAGCAGATGCCAATGACACCCACCGTGTAGGCTATTCCACGCAGGCTGCCTTGCGGGAGGCAGGCAAGCGAGATGCCCACGGCCAGAGCATCGATACTGGTGGCCACAGACAAGGTGAGTATGCTGCGTGTGCAGAGCATGGAGGTGCTGCCCGAAGGCTTGCTGTCTGCATGTATTCCTTCCCATATCATCCTGCAACCTGTATAGGACAGCAGGGCAAAGGCTATCCAGTGGTCAACCTGCTCAATATGATGGGCAAAGAGGGACAATCCCATATAGCCCAGCCAAGTCATGCCGGCTTGGAAGATGCCAAATGACAAAGCCATGAGTCCCATTGGCAAAGCCTTTACACGCCGTGCCTGTAGGCCGGCGGCAATGCTTATGGTGAAGCAGTCGATGGCCAGCGCAAGCCCTATGAACCAAATTTCTAATTCGCTCATTCTTTTTGAATCGTTTCCTGTGCCTCAGTAGGCAGAGGTGCACTTGCTGCTTTATTTTTCTTTCCGGTGCGGCGAGCCGACTTGCCAATGTCGAACATAAGGTTCACCGTTCCGCCCCATGTGGTGTTCCCATTCTTGCCGAATCCGGGAGCGTACCAGGGTTCGCCATAGGACGGGGTATTGTTCTTCACCTTTATCTTATACCTCAGGCTCCATCCCATCCTCACTATGCTCCATAACTTACACTCCACTCCGACGCAGACTTCCATCCATTGATTCTTCCCTTTCAGGTCTTTGAATCTCAAAGGAGTGGCTGTCCCGTAGACGGGGTCTGTAAAGTCTGGGTTCTCGAAGTCGAACTTGTAGGACGAGAAAGCGTAGCGCAGGCCTCCGAAGAAGCGGTTGCCGTTGACTTTCTTGTTGAAATTGTAGTCCATGCCAACTCTGTAGTAGGGGGCTGTAGTGCTGAACTTGTTGTTGTTCTCGCCGCCTTCGCGTGTACAGTCACCTATGCCCAGTTCCACGATAGGGAAGTACTTCTCATAGAAGTTAAGCCGTCCGCTCACTTCCATATTGGCGAACTTCAGCCCCATGCCCTTCATGGCCAGTCCCACCAGGTCGGCTCCCACAGCCACGCCACCGAACAGGGGAGCCTTCTCCTCCTTGGGGACTTGGGTGGGGGCGGCCTTCTTCTGAGCCTGCGCCAACTGTGCGGCACCGCCCCACAAGAGCAGGCTACAGGTTAATGCGTAGGTTCTCAGTTTGGTCATAATCTACTTGGCTCCTTGTGATGCTGATGCTGTCGATGAATGTGCTGGAGTGTTGCACAGACAGTATTTGGTGGAACATGTGGGTAGGACAGTCGGGTGACTCAAAGTGTGGAATGTTGCTCTTCTCCACCCACAGGGTGTCTCGGGCGTCAAAGTCAGGCCCATATACGTGCAGCACCAGGGTGTCCCTGTCCTGTGCGAAACTCAATGGCAGGTCAACCGTTGAGGCTCCCACCATTCTGTTGACCAGGATGGAGTCTGTTCCCAGTGCGCTTACCGTGAGCGTGTCGGTCAGTCTCACGGCTTTTCCTTCGGAATAAAACGCACAGGTGAGCGACACGGTGTTGTAAAGCGTGCAGTCAATGGTGTCACATGCGGCCAGTGCCGCAGTGCCCAGAACGAGTGTGGCCAGTTTGTGCCTTATGTGTCTGCTGGTCATCTTATTTCAGAGTTCTTCCTCTATCTGATACTTGTTCCTTTCGGGGGAGTTCCTGCTTATCAGTTCGCCAAGGAAGCCCGCCACGAAAAGTTGCGTGCCGAGAATCATCATCGTGAGTGCTATGTAGAAGTATGGGCTGTTGGTCACGAGTGGATGAGCCTCGCCTGCAGACAGGTAGTATAACTTTGTCGCGCCTACGATGACCACGGCCACAAAGCCCAGCATGAACATCAGCGTTCCTATGAAGCCGAACACATGCATGGGTTTCAGCCCGAAGTTGTTCAGGAACCAGAGTGAAAGGAGATCCAGATAACCGTTCACGAAGCGGTTAAGTCCCATGAACTTTGACTTTCCGAATTTCCTGGCCTGGTGGTGCACGCGTTTCTCCCCGATACGTGCGAATCCTGCGTTCTTGGCCAGGTAAGGGATATACCGGTGCATCTCACCGTACACCTCGATGTTCTTGATTACGTCGCGGCGGTAGGCTTTGAGGCCACAGTTGAAGTCATGAAGGTTGTGGATGCCACTTACCCAGCGCGCTGTGGCGTTGAAGAGTTTGGTTGGGATGGTCTTCGAGAGTGGGTCGCCCTGGCTGCGGTTCATCTTATATCCGCTTACCAGGTCATACTTCTCCTCGCTTATCATGCGGTAGAGTTCGGGAATCTCATCGGGCGAGTCCTGCAGGTCAGCGTCCATGGTAATCACCACGTCCCCCTGTGCCTTGGCGAACCCGCAGTACAGAGCCGGGCTTTTGCCGTAGTTGCGACGGAACTTTATACCGCATACCACGTCGGGGTTTTCTGTCTTGAGCCGTTCTATCACTTCCCATGAGCGGTCGGTGCTGCCGTCGTCCACGAATATTACTTCGTGGCTCAGGCCGTTGGCGTTAGTCACTCGCTCTATCCATGCAAATAGTTCCGGCAGGGATTCTTCCTCGTTGAACAGGGGAATTACTATGGATATATTCATTCTGTGAAAATGCTTTCTTGTGATGTCTTATTGCTTTGTGCGGTACTTGTCAACGTTCTTCAATGAGGCGAAGATGGCCGCTGTCAAACTCATGGGAAAAGAGATGAAGAGGTTGAACGACCACAAGCCAAGCACCATGTCGTTCATCTTGATGCTGGACAGGAGCTGCACCATATCCTCGGGGGTGACGTGGGGCATTGCCTGTTTGAATGCCTGGCGGTATTGCTCGTCGTGCAGCATCTCCGTCAGTGAGAGCATCAGGTGCCCGCCGTCAATGAAGCGGAAGTAGAGGTATTGTGCCAGTGTGGTCAGCAGGCCGGCAAACAGGCAGGTGAGCCATGCCATCTTGCAGCAACTTAGGAAACGCAGCGGAGCCACGAAGGCACGATACCGCACGATGATGAGGTACAGCGCATAAAGCGACAGTAAGGCCACCGTGTTGCCGGCATATCCCAGCAGAGGATTGTCCAGGCTGTATATGGAGCAGAGGAAGGCTACCATCCACATGACTCCCAGCAATACCCCGCATTTCCCGGCGTAATCGATACGGTCCTTCGGCGTGTCCATTTCATAGGGATTTTGTTCCATGCTAATCATTCTTTTCTGCAAATTTACCACTAATTATCCAATATAATTCGCGCGCGTGGGAGAAATGTTCCTTTGAGAAAAAGTTGCAGTAATATTTGGCCGTGAATGGGGAAATCCATACCTTTGCACACCGAAATGGGGAAGTCCCATACGGCATGCTCCCTCTTAATCCCCCAGGGCTTGATCGCAGCAAGGGCAGGAGGTTGTAGCGGCGCGATATGGTAAGCTTCCCCACCCGCCTCTTTAGCTCAGTTGGCCAGAGCACGTGATTTGTAATCTCGGGGTCGTTGGTTCGAATCCGACAAGAGGCTCGACAAGGGAAGTAAAAGGGGTGGCACGGAACAGGTGCTGCCCCTTTTCGTTGTTTGATCCATGATTAGGGAAGTCCGTTTCAGCACAGTGCTTTATACGCGCCTCATTGCCACGTTGCGTGAGGGGGGCTGTGCGGCATTGCCCGGCTTCTTGCGTTCTCTCAGTGTGTCGCAGTTCCGCACGGCGGGATACATCTTGGGTGACCGTATTGCCGCAGAGGTGGAGCCTGTGTTGTTTTGGGAACTTTTTCTCACATTGCTCCGCATGGACAACCGTGCCTTTCTCGTCACCATGTTGCAGGCTCTTTCGGTCCGTCTCAAACGTGGAGATGTGAGCCTTGATGATGAGGGGTTTGAGGCTTTGGTGCCCGTTTTCACGGAAATTGATGCGGACAAGGTTCTCCGTCATTTGCTGCCTCTTCAGAGTGCCCCCGGGTCTGTGGCGCGTTTGCTGGACGTGTTGGGGGGGACGGATGTCCGGAAGCGTATCCGCCTGCTGCTTCCTGTGGGCACGGTGCCATGTGCCTATGTGCTTTTCCGTACGCTGAGGTATGTGGAACATGACCATGCCCTGCTGGTGCGTGTGGCCTCGTTCCTGGTTTGTCAGGGCGACGCAGTTTCCTTCAATCTTGCCAGTATCATGAAAGAGTATTTTGGCTTGGGGGAATTGAAGGGTACTTTTTCTCTTCGCCTGAAACCTTGGCAACTGAGCCGCTTGGAAACCTCCTTTGAGGCTTTTGCGCAAGTTGTCTCCTTCTGATTCCGTATCTCATTGTGTTGCCTGTTGCTTTCCTCTTGGGAAGAGGAACGGACACAAAAACGGCGCAGTGATTTTCCTTGGGCATGAATTTCTTCTTCTTTACATATTCGCGTTTTCGCCAAACCACCCGATTTTATGTTTCCAGTTAGGAAAAAATTTTTTTCCAACTGGATTTTTATTTTTTCCTAGGCAGGCGCTTTTTCGTGCTTTTGTTTCTGAAATCTTGACAATGTCAAGACGCGAGGGGGGGGTAGCGTATGTTATTTTGGTGTTCGGGACAATCTGTCTTCTCTGTACTGAGCTCCCAAAACGCTGAGCCCCCATGTTTTTGCTGGGAGAGGGGGATGCAAAAAAAGCATCCCGACAAACGAGATGCTTTTTTTGCTTCTTCTGTTGTTTTGAGTGAGGTGCCTGGCGGATTCGAACCGCCGTTCACGGTTTTGCAGACCGTTGACTAAGCCACTCATCCAAGGCACCATTCCGTAAAAGCGTTGCAAAGGTACGCCTTTATTCCTGTATCTCCAAATGTTTTGGCGAAAATGTTTCCGCCTTTTGTTTTGTTGTGTGGTCGGGGTGACCCGACTCGAACGGGCGACCACCTGGTCCCAAACCAGGTGCGCTACCAACTGCGCTACACCCCGTGCCGCACAGGGACTGTTCCCCGTAAAGCGTTGCAAAAGTAGTACATTTTATTGGGCTGGGCAAGCCTGCCGACATGTTTTTTTGTCGGATGCCGTTTCTTGTCAATTTTTATTATGTTACCTATGTCGGCGAACTGTAAATATTGCTAAATTTGTAGTGGTATGTAGGCCAAAAGATAAGGGAGGATGACTCCGGCATCTGTGAAGCCGCTTAATTCAGGATATAGTAATATGTGGTAAACAACTAAAAGATTGACATGAAGAAGTACAATTTCAATGCGGGGCCAAGCATACTGCCCCGCGAGGTGATAGAGGCCACGGCCTCTGCATGTCTTGAGTTTGAAGGGTCGGGGCTCAGCCTGATGGAAATCAGCCACCGTGCCAAGAATTTCCAGCCGGTGGTCGATGAGGCTGTGGCATTGTTCAAGGAATTGCTCCAGATACCCGATGGGTACTCTGTGCTATTCCTTGGCGGTGGAGCCAGCCTGGAGTTTTGCATGGTGCCCTATAATCTTTTGGAGAAGAAGGCTGCCTACTTGAACACTGGCGTGTGGGCAACAAAGGCCGAGAAGGAAGCACGCCTCTTTGGCGAGGTGGTGGAAGTTGCGTCCAGCAAGGATCGTAATTTTACCTATATCCCCAAAGGATTCACCATTCCCGAGGATGCTGACTACCTGCATATAACAACCAACAATACCATATACGGAACAGAGTTGCGCCGTGACCTGGATTCTCCCATCCCGGTTGTGGCCGACATGTCCAGTGACATCTTCTCCCGTCCGGTGGACGTGAGCAAGTATGGCATCATTTATGGCGGTGCACAGAAGAACCTGAGCATGGCCGGAGTGACTTTCGTGATTGTGAAGGAAGACCTGCTTGGACATGTGAGCCGCCCCATACCCACCATGCTGGATTACCGCACGCATGTGAAGAAGGGCAGCATGTTCAATACGCCTCCCGTGGTACCCATCTACTGTGCTCTGCAGAATTTGAAATGGATAAAGGCGCAGGGAGGAGTTGAGGCCATGGACAGACATGCACGGGAGCGTGCCGAGATTGTGTATGGTGAAATCGACCGTAACAGACTCTTCGTGGGCACGGCCGAGGAGGATAGCCGCTCGCTGATGAACATCACTTTCGTGCTCAAGCCTGAGTATCAGGACCTGCAGGACGAGTTCCTGGCCTTTGCCACACAGCAGGGCATGGTGGGCATCAAGGGACACCGTGACGTGGGTGGCTTCCGTGCCAGCTGCTACAATGCCATGAGCGTTGAGGGTTGCCAGGCACTGGTGGCCTGCATGAAGGAGTTTGAGGCTAAGCACTGACAAGTATGTGCAATGTCGTCCGTCCGGTAACCCACTCAGAAGAGCGGATTGCTGCGCGGATGCCTATTATTATACATTATATTATATATAGACACAATGAAAGTACTTGTAGCAACGGAAAAACCGTTCAGCCAGGTGGCTGTGGATGGCATAAAGAAGGTTATTACAGAGGCCGGAGGCCAGGTGGCTCTCCTGGAAAAATATACCGAGAAGGCGCAGTTGCTTGATGCCGTGACCGATGCAGACGCACTGATCATACGCTCGGACAAGGTTGACGGCGAGGTGCTCGATGCCGCCGGGCAACTGAAGATTGTGGTGCGTGCGGGTGCGGGCTATGACAACATTGACCTGGAAGCCGCCACTGCACACAAGGTGGTGGCCATGAACACTCCGGGTCAGAATGCCAACAGTGTGGCAGAACTCGTGTTCGGGCTTCTTGTGTATGCCGTGCGTAATTTTTACAACGGCACGAGTGGCACCGAGTTGATGGGCAAGAAACTGGGCATCCTGGCCTTTGGCAACGTAGGTCGTCATGTTGCCCGCATTGCCAAGGGCTTCGGCATGGAGGTTTGTGCCTATGATGCCTTCTGTCCCAAGGAAGCCATTGAGGCGGCTGGAGTGACTGCTGTTGACTCGCGTGATGAACTCTTTGAGCAGTGCGACATTGTCTCCCTGCACATTCCTGCCACTCCCGAGACCAGCCGGAGCATCAATCATGACCTGGTGGACAAGATGAAGAAGGGCGGCATACTGCTCAACACAGCACGCAAGGAAGTGATTGACGAGCAAGGGCTGATAAGCCTCATGCAGGAGCGCACCGACCTGAAGTACATTACCGACATCAAACCAGAGGCCCACGATACATTCTGCACGGAGTTCCCCGGCCGTTACTTTGCCACCCCCAAGAAGATGGGAGCGCAGACGGCGGAGGCCAACGTGAATGCCGGCATTGCTGCGGCACGTCAGATTGTGGCTTATCTGAAGGATGGTGTCACCAAATTCCAGGTAAACCGATAATGGCACGCGTAAAACCTTTCAGAGGCTTGCGTCCGCCACAGTCGCTGGTGGAGCAGGTGGAGAGCCGTCCTTATGACGTGCTTGATTCAGAGGAGGCCAGGGTTGAGGCCGGGCAGAACGAGAAGTCGCTCTACCATGTCATCAAGCCCGAGATAGATTTCCCCGCCGGCACTGATGAGTATGACCCCCGCGTGTATCAGCGTGCGGCCGAGAACTTTGCCAAGTTCCAGCGCGAAGGGTGGCTGGTGCAGGATGACCGGGACATGTATTATGTGTATGCCCAGACAATGAATGGCCACACGCAATACGGCCTTGTGGTGGGTGCGGCCGTGGATGACTACATGAATGGAGTTATCCTCAAGCACGAACTCACGCGCCGCGACAAGGAGGAGGACCGCATGAAGCACGTGCGGGCATGCGATGCCAACATGGAACCCGTGTTCCTGGCTTACCCCGACGATGCCGAACTCGATGCCATCGTGGCGCGTTACGCAGCCGGCAGGCCCGAGTATGACTTCATTGCCCCCGTAGATGGCTTCCGCCATCAATTCTGGTTGGTGGACAATGCTGATGACCAGGCGGCCATTACCCGCCGCTTTGCCCTCATGCCGCATCTTTACATTGCCGATGGGCATCACCGCACGGCAGCAGCAGCACTTGTGGGCGTGGAGAAGGCGAAAGCCAACCCCGCACACACTGGCAACGAGGAGTACAATTACCTGATGGCCGTATGCTTCCCCGCCAGTCAGCTTACCATACTGGATTACAACCGGGTGGTGCGTGACCTCAACGGCCATACGTCCGATGAGTTCCTTGCCTTGCTTGGGCAGGATTTCATGGTTGCCCCTAAGGGTGCAGAGCCTTATCGCCCCGCTTGCCTGCATGAGTTCAGCCTCTACCTGCAGGGACAGTGGTACAGCCTCATGCTGAAGCCGGGGCTGGTGGATGAGTCCGACCCCATTGGGAGCCTGGACGTGAGTATCAGCAGTAACCGTATCCTTGATGCCATTCTCGGCATCAAGGACCTGCGCTCAGACAAGCGTATTGATTTTGTGGGTGGTTTGCGTGGCTTGGAAGAACTGCAACGGAGGGTAGACTGTGGCGAGATGCAAATGGCACTTGCGCTTTATCCCGTGAGCATGCAGCAGATTATACGGATTGCCGACAGCGGCAACATCATGCCACCCAAGGCCACGTGGTTTGAGCCTAAGTTGCGCAGCGGACTGGTGGTACACAAACTTTCTTAGTTGTTTCGTGCCCATGGTGGATGAATACCAGACCATTAAGGGAACAAGCCAAGGGACTTACTCCGAACTCAGGAGCAAGTTTCTTGGCTTTGCCCATCATGTCACCACAGCCCAGGAAGCCCTGGGTCTGGTGGCCGAATATCAGAAAAAGTATTATGACGCACGCCATGTTTGCTGGGCTTACATGCTGGGGGCTGAGCGTGAGGTGTTCCGCAGCAACGACAATGGTGAGCCGAGCGGAACGGCAGGAAAGCCTATCCTGGGGCAGATCAACAGCCGCGACTTGACTGATGTCATCGTGCTGGTGGTACGTTATTTTGGTGGTGTGAAACTGGGTACAAGCGGGCTCATAGAGGCTTACCGCACCACGGCGGCCGCTACGCTGGACGCTGCCGAGGTGGATCAACGCACCGTGGATGGTTCTTGCAGCATAGATTTTGACTATGCCGACATGAATGCGGTGATGAAGGTGGCGCGTCTTATGGAAGCACGCATCGTTGACCAGACCTGTGACATGCAGTGCCACATGACTTTTTCCATACGCATGGGGCGGTTGGGTGAACTGCAGCGCAGGCTCGACTGTGCACTTCGCCACATTCCTTTCCAGTAATTTTCTTTAGTTGGGAGCGTGATGTTTATTGCGCTTTTTCTTTGTGCTCTCCCAGCATTTTCTCCATCCAGATAATGTCGAACCATTGTCCAAATTTGTAGCCAATCTGGTGGAAGTGAGCACACTGCGTGTATCCCATGCGCGAGTGGAAGAGCGGACTTTGGCGCGTGAGGTACTTCCCGGGGCTGTCGCTCCATGCTATGCAGGCCGTCAGATTGAGGAAGCCCCTTGTGCGTAATTCCGTTTCCAGCCTCTGGTAGAGTTTTCGGCCGATGCCTAGGCCGTGCAGCCCGGCTTCCACATAGATGGATACTTCCACGCTCCTGCTGTATGCCGCACGTGCGTAATACTCCGAGGCATAGGCATATCCCACGATTTTCTTCTTATCGGTATGCGCCACGATGTAGGGGTAGCGCTCCAGTGTGTGGCTGATTCGGTGGGCAAATTCCTCTTCGGTGGGGACTTCATATTCAAAGGTGACCGCAGTCTCGCGCACGTAAGGCGCATATATGGCTCTTATTCCTGCTGCATCGGCAGGTGTGGCTGTGCGCAGGGCCACCGTCTCGTGTTTTTTTTTGCTTTCCATTCTTCCTTTTTTCTTTCATGCCTCTGTAGGCGGTTCGTGGTGCAAAGTTAGGAAAATAATGTGTCACGGCGGAATGCTCGGACAGGTGAAAAGAGCCGTCGCGGTAGCCGAAGGGTTCTTGCCCGAGGTGGTCAGTGGCATTGGCAGGTGAAGTGTTTTTCTAGGGATATTATAAAATGAAAGCACTCTGCCTTTCGGGCAGGGTGCTTGTGCTGTATAAGTCTCTTGTGCAACTCTTTTTGGAGCACACAGGAGAGTCTGTGTGTATTAAAGGATTTCCAATTCGCGGAACACCTTCTTCAGTTTCTCCACCGATTTGTCCACCTGTTCATGCGTATGTGTGGCCATGAGTGCGTATCTCACCAATGTGTCCTGCGGGGCACATGCAGGGGGGATGACGGGGTTGATGAACACGCCCTCTTCAAATGCCATGGCCACGGCGCGGAATGTCTTGTCAGTGTCACGCACGTAGAGTGGGATGATGGGGCTCTCCGTGTCGCCAATCTCGAAGCCTTCTTCGCGGAAACGTTTTAGGGCGTAGTTGGTCACGTCCCATAGTGCAGCCAGGCGTTCGGGCTCGTTCTGGATGATGTGCAGGGCTTCGCGTGCGCATGCGGTGGCTGCAGGCGTGCTGCTTGCACTGAATATATAGGTGCGTGCATTGTGGCGGAGCCAGTTGATGACGCTGCTGTCGGCAGCGATGAATCCGCCTATCGAGGCCAGTGACTTGGAGAATGTGCCCATAATTAGGTCCACATCCTTGGTCAGGCCGAAGTGGTCACACACTCCGCGTCCTTCTCTGCCGAACACGCCTATGCCGTGAGCCTCGTCCACCATGACGGTGGCGTTATACTTTTTCTTCAGCGCGATAATTTCCGGCAACTTGCATAGGTCACCCTCCATGCTGAACACCCCGTCCACCACGATGAGTTTGATGCGGTCGGGGTCACACTTCTGGAGTTGCTTTTCCAGATCCTCCATGTCATTGTGCTTGTATTTCAGTTGGGTGGCAAAACTCAGTCGTCGTCCGTCCACAATGCTGGCGTGGTCACGGTCATCGCAGATGATATAGTCATTACGGTCCACCAACTGGCTGATGACACCGCTGTTTACTGTGAATCCCGTGGCGAAGCACAGAGCCTCGTCCTTGCCTACGAACTCGGCCAGTTCCTTCTCCAGTTGCACGTGTATGTCGAGTGTGCCGTTGAGGAAGCGGCTTCCTGCACATCCGCTGCCGTATTTCTGCATGGCGGCGATGCCGGCATCTATCACGCGCTGGTCGCCCGTGAGTCCTGTATAAGCGTTAGAACCGAACATGAGCACATGGTGTCCGCCCATGGTTACTTCTGTTCCCTGTTTGCCTTCAATCTCGCGGAAGTACGGATATATACCTGCCTTCATGAACTGCTGAGGCAGGGTGTACTTAGCGCATTTGTCTTGTAATAGTCCCATCTTTTTTGATTGTTCATCGTGCCCCTGTGGGCATAAAATAGTTGTGCAAAGGTAGTGCTTTTTTACCGATAACGGATATGTGTGTATGGAAAAACTGCAAGGGCAATCCACTTTTGGCTGGTCTTCTTGTCAGCGAATGTGTGTTTTTACTTAAATTTGTGCTTGATTATGCAAAACAGGACATCGATACTCTTTATTGTGAATCCCATTTCTGGGACAACGGACAAGAAGCGCATCGTGGCTCTTATCCCCAAGTATTTGAGTGCGGAGAAGTTTGACGTGCGTGTGGCTTACACGGAGCACGGCGGACATGCTGCCCTGCTGGCCGGAGAGGCTGTGCGTGAATGTGTGGATGTGGTGGTGGCCGTGGGCGGTGACGGTACGGTCAATGAGGTGGCCAGGAGTCTGGTGCACACGCGTACGGCGCTGGGCATCATTCCCTGTGGAAGCGGAAACGGACTGGCGCGGCACCTTTATATTCCCATGAATCCCGAAGGAGCCATGCAGGTGCTTGCCGATTGCAGGATAAAGAGTCTGGACTACGGGATCATCAACGGCACGCCTTTCTTCTGCACTTGCGGCGTGGGGTTTGATGCCTTTGTGAGCAGCAAGTTTGCCCAAAGCGGGCGGCGCGGACTGCTTTCCTACATTGAGAACACGCTGAAGGAAGGCTTGAAATACCATTCCGACACGTATGAGTTGGAAATCGATGGGGAAAGGAAGCAGTTCAAAGCGTTTCTCATAGCCTGTGCCAATGCCAGCCAGTATGGCAACAATGTGTACATTGCACCTCATGCAAGCATGAGTGACGGACTGATGGACGTGACAGTGATGGAGCCGTTCAACGTGCTGGAGGCTCCTCAGATTGCCATACAATTGTTCAACAAGACCATTACGCAGAACAGCAAGATACGCAGTTTCAAGTGCCGGCACATGAAGATATACCGTTCCAATCCGGGAGTCATACACTTTGACGGCGACCCCAAGGAAGAAGGTTGCGAGATTGACGTGCGCGTGGTGCCTCAGGACATACGCATCGTGGTGAACACCAATAAGCAGCCTTACCTGCCACCCTTGCTGCACACATTCAGTGACATATATAATAATGTGAACGTGGAGTTCCTTTCTCTCAAGCGTGACTTGATGGAAGGACAGACCCGCATGAGGCGCATCAACCAAGAACTGCTTCGGCGGTTGCGCAATCCTTGAGGGCATGGGAAGAGGGTCTGGTGGGTGGAGTTGTAAGCGGACAAGTGCTTATGTGCGGCGTGGGTGGAGTGCATGCGTGGCCGGCTTCTTTCTGGCAGACTTGATGCTGGCTGTCACCTGCCGGCAGGCCGACTGGAGTCCGGGAGAAAGTTCTTCCAGTTCCAACAGTTGCATGGTGGCCTCCAGTTCATCCGTCAGTTCGGGAAAATGAATCATCTGCTTGCAAGCCAATTTCATACATAATGCCCTTATTGCATAGGGGAATGTGGTGTTTGTGATGCGCCTCATGCAAAAATCTATAAACTCTGGCCTCAGGTCGTTACTGGGGAAAGGTTGCTTCTGCAGCAGAGTCAGCAGCAACCGCAACTTGCGCTGATGATGCTCCTTCAGCGCTCTGTTGATGAGTTCGTCGTGTTTGTCAAGCAACCAGTCAAGGTCTTGGGTGTCTAAGTGAGTAAAGACGTGCAGGGCGTTGAACGCCGTATGCTCATCGTTGTCAAGTGTGAGGGCGTAGAGTTCTTCTTTCTTGGAATCACCGTCTTGGCCTTTCATAAGTCGGCAGAAGGCCGCGATGTGTTCCATCGAAAGCCTTCTGCCGGACAATATGTTTTTGGAATTCTGCGTTTCCATGAAGCCTTCTTATCTGCGTCCACGCGACACGGCCCCCCCTCCTTGTGCTCCTCCGCGTGTGGTCGGGCTGCCGCTTCTTCCTTGGCCTGGCTCTGCAGAACTACCTCTGCTTACGCTTCCTCCACGGCTGGGAACCGTGTAACTGCCGCTGCCGCCTGTGGCGCGTGAACTGCTGCGTGTGAATGAATTGCCGCGTCCGCTGCTCGGATTTCCGTAGCCGGAGCGTGTGCCGGAACTCATGCCGCGGTTGGACGAAGATACCCCGCGGTCGTAAGAGTGTGTGCTTGTGCCCGATTCAGAACGAGAGTAACTGCTTCGCCCAGGACGGTCGTAGCCGCTTCGGGGTGTAGTCTGCCCGCTGGTTCTGTCGGTGCTGTGTTTTCCGCGAGTGTATCCGCTGCCGTTGTCGTTTCTCGAAGGCCGGTTGCCACGCTCGTTTCCAAGTGCATTCCCGCCACGTCCTGGGTGTTCATCCTTTCCTGGGTGGTGATTGCCTTGGCCGGGGAGGTCGAAGTGATAGCCGTCTCCTCTGTGAGGATTCCTGTGTCCGTCGCCTCTTCCTGGGCCACCCATAGGCTCTCTTCCCCTCATGCCTCCGTCCCATCTGGGGCGTCGGTCGGCGTAGAATCCGTGGTGGTAGTGTCCGTGTCCATGCCCGCCTCGGTATACGTGGAACACGTGAGGACGGTCATAGAAGAAGACATCCCTGTGATAGTGTCTGTAGATGGGGAACACCCAGCATCCACGATGCCACAGGAGCGGGCGCATGAAATAGTCTGCCCGCAGCATCAAATCAAACTGCCAGTTGAGTAAAATGTGCCTGAAGTCTGTGAGCCTGTAAGTTAGATAGTCCTCATAAAGGTCTCTCTCTGTGTTCATGCTTAGGAAATAGTCCAGGTTGATTTCGTATGCATCGTTGTACTGTTGGTCGTTGAGGTTCAACTCATAGGCCATCTTGTCTGTCAGATAGAGTGCTTCCTCACGTGCTCTCTCATAACTCATGGCCTTTGCGCTTGCTAGTGCAGTCAGCGCTGTTATCAGTGTCAGGATGTAACGTTTCATAGTTCTTTCCTTTTGTTTGTCTGATGCAAAGATATGCCTAAGCAGGCAGGGTGGGGCAAGGCATTTCCCTATCTTGTGCGAGGAAAAGCCCTATAGGAGCGATTCGTACACGAACATGTCCTCAAACAGGTTGCTTGTGTTAGGTTTTTCACGGAAGATGCCGAACACGCTGCTCCCGCTTCCGCTCATGGACGCATAGGTTGCTCCTGCCGTGTAGAGCCGTTCTTTTACCTGCCGGATGGCGGGGTGGGCTGGGAACACACTGTGCTCGAAGTCATTCGTCACCAACCCTTTCCACTCTTCAATGGGGTGGGTGATGAGCCGGTTGAGCGGCACTTCGGGCATGCGGGGCTGTATCTGTGTGTATGCCTCTCGCGTCGATACAGACTCATCGGGCTTGACAAGGACAATGTGTAGCCCGCCCAGGCTCACGTCAACAGGGCTGAACACATTGCCGATGCCCTCGGCGTACACAGGCCGGCAGCGCACGAAGAAGGGGCAGTCGGCTCCCAGCGTGCCCGCCAGTTGCTCCATGTGTGTGTCGTCTATCCCCAAAGCATAGTGGCTGTTGAGTTGCTGCATCATGTTGGCTGCATCGCTGCTGCCTCCGCCCAGGCCTGCTCCGTTGGGGATGTTCTTGTGCAGGTGGATGTGCAGGTTCGGGATGCGGTGCTCCTTGTCGCGCAGCAGGCGCACGGCCTTGAGCACCAGGTTGTCACCGGGAGTGCCTTCGATGGGTATCCCCGACAGGGTCAGGCTGTCCTCGCTGGCCTCTTCAAATGATATTTCATCGGCGAGGGGCATGGGGTAGAACACGGTCTGCAGGTTGTGGTAGCCGTCTGCACGGCGTTCCGTGACCAGCAGCCCCAGGTTTATCTTGCAGCAGGCTTTGAACGTAATCATCTGTGGATGGGTCTTTTGATTTAATTTCCCGCAAAGGTAAACGGAACTGTTGCCATGGACAAGGCGGACAGGCAAAAAGTGTGGAATAAGGAAAAGTATGCACATTCCTTGCCTGTTATGTGCGGAAAACTTCGTATTTTTGCGTAAATATTGAGGCTTAGGCCATCTTGTAATGAAAGAAACAATCCGGCATCAGGGCGTGGTGGAGCAGATAGGAGCCACCACATGTGTTGTGCGTATACTGCAACAGGCAGCCTGCGGAGGCTGTTCCGTGAAGCAGTTGTGCAAGAGCAGCGAGAGCAAGGAGAAGTTGGTGGAGGCCAGCCTGGGCGGCATGATTGTGCGCGTAGGGCAGAAGGTAATGGTGGAAGGCACTGTGGGGCAGGGGCTCAAGGCGGTGTGGATTGCCTATGTGGTGCCGCTCCTGGGCATGGTGCTTGCGCTCTTCCTTGGTTCTGCGGTGCAGGGTGAAGACCTTGGGGCGTTGCTTGCATTGCTTTTCCTTATTATATATTACGGAGGACTCTATCTGTATCGCCGGCGCCTGAACGGAAGTTTCCGCTTTCGCGTGATGTCTTTTGACGAAGAGAACAAACAGTAAAATCCAAATATCAATTTAATCTTCAATCAACGTATGAACGAAATCATGATTGCAGTGATTGTGCTTGGAGTGATAGGACTGCTTTCTGCCATTGTCCTATATGTCATCTCCCACAAGTTCGCTGTGAGCGAAGACCCTCGCCAGGGGAAGGTTGCGGCAGTCTTGCCTCAGGCCAACTGCGGAGGGTGTGGCTATCCCGGATGTTCGGGATTTGCCGCCGCGTGTGTGAAGGCTGCCGATGGCGGCAGCCTGGAAGGCAAACTATGCCCTGTGGGTGGACAGCCAGTTATGGAGAAGGTGGCTGCCATCCTGGGACTGGCAGCCGAAGTCTCGGCTCCCCAAGTGGCTGTCGTGCGCTGTAATGGAACCTGTGAGAACCGTCCGCGGATAGCCGTGTTCGATGGCGTGCAGAGTTGCCGTGTGCAGAACATGACGGGTACAGGCGAGACTCAGTGTGCTTATGGATGCCTGGGATGTGGCGACTGCGTTGCCGTATGTCAGTTCGGAGCATTGACCATGAATCCCGTCACGGGATTGCCCGAAGTGGACGAGGAAAAGTGCACGGCATGCGGTGCATGTGCCAAGGCTTGCCCCCGCGGCATAATAGAAATCAGGCTTAAGGGCCCCAAGGGACGCCGCATGGTGGTGCTGTGCAACAACAAGGACAAGGGACCCGTGGCCAACAAGGTGTGCAAGGTATCCTGCATTGGGTGCGGCAAATGTGTGAAGACCTGTGACAAGTTTGAGGCAATCACCCTGGTGAACAACCTGGCTTACATTGATGCCGAGAAGTGCCGGCTGTGCCGCAAGTGTGAGGAGGCTTGTCCCAAGGGAGCCATCCATGCCATCAATTTCCCGCCGCGCAAGCCTAAGGCAGAGCAGCCCGCGGCTCAGACCGGCCAGCCTGTACAGGCCGTCAAGCCCGCCGCACGGGAAATCCCGGTGCAGGCTCCGCAGGCAGAAAGTACAGAGAAACCAACCAATGAGAATACAAAGGAGGAGCAGAAATGAAGACATTCAAGAAAGGTGGAGTGCACCCCGCGGAGAACAAGTTGTCTGCCGCCAGCCCCATCAGGGAGGCTGCGCTGCCCAAGCAGGCGGTCTTCAGCATGTTCCAGCATATCGGTGCGCCGGCCAAGCCCGTGGTGCAGCGTGGTGATGTGGTGAAGGTGGGAACCTTGCTGGCCGAGGCCGGCGGGTTCGTCAGTGCGCCTGTCCACAGCAGTGTGAGCGGCAAGGTAACCAAGATAGACACCGTGCTGGATGCCAGCGGAACGCGCCGTGCTGCCATCTATGTCAGCGTGGAGGGCGACGAGTGGGAGGAAAGCATTGACCGCAGTGACACGCTGGTGAGGCTTTCTGACCACAGTGAACTGGACAGCAAGACCATTGTCGAGAAAATCAAGAATGCAGGCATCGTGGGCATGGGAGGCGCCACCTTCCCCTGCCATGTGAAACTCTCGCCCCCTCCCGGCAGCAAGGCCGAGTGCGTCATCATCAATGCCGTGGAGTGCGAACCGTATCTGACCGCCGACCACAGGCTCATGCTTGAGCATCCCGATGAGATTCTTGAGGGCGTGGAAATCATCATGAAGGCAGTGGGCGTGCAGAAGGGCTACGTCGGTATTGAGAACAACAAGCCTGATGCCATTGCCCTCATGTCGGAGAAAGCCAAGGCGCATCCTCACATAGAGGTGGTTCCGCTGAAGGTCAAATACCCTCAGGGCGGCGAGAAGCAGCTGATTGACGCTGTCATCGGGCGTGAGGTGCCCGCCCCGCCTGCCATCCCCATCCATGTTGGGGCCGTGGTGCAGAACGTGGGCACGGCTTTTGCCATTTATCAGGCCGTGATGAAGAACAGGCCGCTCATCGACCGTGTCATTACCGTGACGGGCAAGAGCGTGAGCCGGCCAAGCAACCTGCTGGCTCGTCTGGGCACGCCGTTCCAGCAGCTGATTGACGAATGTGGAGGTCTGCCGGAGGACACCGGCAAGATTATCGGTGGCGGCCCCATGATGGGCAAGGCTCTTCTCTCGCTGGAGGTTCCCATGACCAAGGGAAGCAGCGGCCTGCTCGTCATGAATGAGAAAGAGGCTCCCCGTGCAACCCCCAGCCCCTGCATACGCTGTGCCAAGTGCGTGAGCGCATGCCCCATGGGTCTTGAGCCGTATCTGCTGTCCACGTTGAGTGCCCACAGCAGATGGGATGATGCAGAGAAGAACGATGTGGTCAGCTGCATTGAGTGCGGCTCCTGTCAGTTTATCTGTCCCAGTCACCGTCCGTTGCTTGACATGATGCGTGTGGGCAAGAGCACGGTGATGGGCATCATCAAGGCTCGTGCGGCCAAGAAGCAATAACCTTCCACTTCAATATTAACAACAGACAATGAAATTGATAACATCACTTTCACCCCATGTGCATGGCGGTGATTCCGTACAGAAGAGCATGTACGGCGTGTGCGTGGCACTCTTGCCTGCGCTCCTGGCCAGCATCTGGCTTTTCGGCGCAGGTGCGGCCGTGGTGCTGCTGACCTCCGTGCTCGCCTGTGTCTTCTTCGAATGGAGCATAACGAAATTTGTCCTCGGTAAGGCACGTACCACAATATTTGACGGCAGCGCCTTGCTTACCGGCATCCTGCTGGGCTTCAACCTGCCCAGCAACCTGCCTGTGTGGATTATCATCATAGGCGCCCTGGTGGCCATCGGAGTGGGCAAGCTCACTTTTGGCGGTCTGGGGTGCAATCCTTTCAATCCTGCATTGGTGGGCCGTGTGTTCCTGCTCATCAGTTTTCCTGCGCAGATGACCACGTGGCCTGTCCCGCATGCCTCGCTGGTGGATGCGCAGACCGCAGCCACCCCGCTGAGCGTGATGAAGGACGCCATTGCCAGTGGCGATGCTTCCCTCCTGTCTCAGCTTCCTTCCGTGAGAGACATGTTCCTGGGAGCCACGGGTGGATCGCTGGGCGAGGTAAGTGCCTTGCTTCTCCTGGCAGGCTGCGTGTTCATGATATGGCGGAGGATCATCACCTGGCACATCCCCGTGAGCATCCTGGGCACAGTGGCGGTCCTGTCGCTGGTGTGCCACGTCTGCAGCCCGGCCTATGCTCCCGTGCCCCAGGTGCTCTGCAGCGGCGGCCTGATGCTGGGTGCCTGCTACATGGCCACCGACTACGTGACCTCGCCCATGACGCACCGCGGGCAGGTTGTCTACGGCATCAGCATAGGCGTGCTCACCATCGTGATACGCAACTGGGGCTCTTATCCCGAGGGCATGTCCTTTGCCATTCTCATCATGAATGCCTTCACGCCCCTCATCAACACTTATTGTAAACCTAAACGATTCGGGGAGGTAATCAAGAAATGAAGAAACTGGAATCAACATGGTACAATATGGTCAGTGTGCTCACTGCCATTGCCGTCATTGCAGGCGTGGTGCTCGCTTCGGTCAACAGCATTACCCGCGGCCCCATCGCTGCCATCCAGAAGCAGACTCTGGACAACGGCATCAAGGAAGTATTGCAGGCTGAGGACCTGGAGGTGCAGGAGACCGACTCCCTGCCCGGTGGCGTGGTGGTGTACCGCACCACGGGCGGCAATGCCGTGCAGGCAACCGACCCTCAGGGCTTCGGCGGTGCGCTGACCGTGCTGGTGGGCTTTGCCGATGACGGGAGTATCAAGGGCTACCGCATCCTGCAGAGCAGCGAGACGCCCGGCCTGGGCGCAAAGGCGGCCACATGGTTCCGCGAGGGCAAGGCTTCCATCCTGGGACGCAATCCCGGCAAGGAAAACTTCACGGTGAGGAAGGATGGGGGCGACGTGGACGCCATCACGGCCTCCACCATCACCAGCCGGGCTTTCCTGCGCTGCGTGACCAGTGCCTACGAGGCTTTGCAGGATGGGGCGCAGGCTGATGCCGAGAGCGGGGCCACCAGGCAAGCCCATGCCGCTGCAGACGGGCAGCCCGAGGTTGCCGCAGCGGCCGACAGCACGCGGGCCGACACAATAATGTATAAGGACTAAGGAGAGGAAAATCTTTGCCCGAGCCGCTTGCCTCCGGCGGATGGCCCCGTGCAGACGGGTTCTCCCGCGGCAGGCCGACGGCAGGGTGACAAACAGGAAACAACATGAAATACTTGAAAATATTATTCAACGGACTCATAAAGGAGAATCCCACCTTTGTGCTCCTGCTGGGCATGTGCCCCACGCTGGGCACCACCAGCAGTGCCCTGAACGGCATGTCCATGGGGCTGGCCACCACTGCGGTGCTCATCTGCTCCAACTTCCTCATCTCGCTCATCAAGAACCTGGTGCCCGACATGGTGCGCATCCCCTCCTTCGTGGTGGTGATCGCGTCCCTGGTGACCGTGCTGCAGATGCTCATCCAGGCCTATGCCCCGGCCGTCAACGAGTCCCTGGGGCTCTTCATCCCCCTCATCGTGGTCAACTGCATCATCCTGGGGCGCGCCGAGGCGTTCGCTGCCAAGAACGGTGCCGTGGAGAGCATCTTCGACGGCATCGGCATCGGGCTGGGCTTCACGCTGGGACTGACCTTGCTCGGAGCCGTGCGCGAGCTGCTCGGGACCGGCAAACTGTTCTCCGTCACGCTGTTCCCCGAGGACTACGGGGCACTCGTGTTCGTGCTTGCCCCCGGTGCCTTCATTGCCCTGGGATACCTTATCGCACTCATCAACAAACTTAAGAAAGCTTGAATCATGGCCTATATTCTGATATTCATTACCGCGATATTCGTCAACAATGTCGTGCTGTCCCAGTTCCTGGGCATCTGTCCCTTCCTGGGCGTGAGTAAGAAGGTGGAGTCTGCCATGGGCATGGGTGCCGCCGTGGCATTCGTGCTCACCCTGGCCACCATAGTCACTTACCTGATGCAGAAGTACGTGCTGGTGCCCTTTGCACTGGAGTACCTCCAGACCATCGCCTTCATCCTGGTCATTGCGGCCCTGGTGCAGATGGTGGAGATAATCCTCAGGAAGACCGCCCCCGCGCTGTACCAGGCGCTGGGCGTGTTCCTTCCCCTGATTACCACGAACTGCTGCATCCTGGGAGTGGCCATCCTGGTGGCCAACGGCAACTATGCCACGCAGGGGCTCGAGCCCGACCTGCTCACCGGCGTGGTGTACGCCTTCAGCACGGCCCTCGGCTTTGCCCTCGCCCTGGTGGTCTTTGCCGCCATGCGTGAGCAGCTCGACCTCATGCCCGTTCCCAGGGGCATGAGAGGCATGAGCATCGCCCTGGTGACGGCCGGCCTGCTGGCCATGGCCTTCATGGGATTCAGCGGAGTGGACGGCGGGCTGGGCCGTCTCCTCGGCATCGGGCAGTAGTGCCCGCCAGTGTAAAACCCCTTTTAACAATCTACGCATATGAAGATTCTTCTCACTGGTGGCGCCGGCTACATCGGCAGCCACACCATCATCGAACTGGACAAGGCCGGCTACGGCGTGGCCGTGGTGGACAACCTCTACAACTCCAGCCCCAAGGCACTGGAGCGCGTGGGGGAGATCATCGGCAAGGACATTCCCTTCTACGAGGCCGACATCCGTGATGCCGAGGCCCTGGCAAGGGTGTTCGAGGCCGAGAGGCCCGATGCCGTCATCCACTTTGCAGGCCTCAAGGCTGTGGGCGAGAGCGTGAGCAAGCCTCTGGAGTATTACCACAACAACATGACCGGGACGTTCATCCTGCTGGATGTCATGCGCAGCCACGGGTGCAAGAACATCATCTTCTCGTCCAGTGCCACGGTCTACGGCGACCCGGCCGTCATCCCCATCACCGAGGAGTGCCCCAAGGGACACTGCACCAATCCCTACGGGCAGACCAAGTCCATGCTGGAGGAGGTGCTGACGGACGTGCAGAAGGCCGACAGGGAGTGGAACGTGGTGCTCCTGCGCTACTTCAACCCCATCGGGGCGCACCAGAGCGGGCGCATCGGCGAGGACCCCAACGGCATTCCCAACAACCTGATGCCCTACATCACGCAGGTGGCCATCGGCAAGCGTCCCGAGCTGGGAGTCTTCGGCAGTGACTATGACACGCATGACGGCACGGGCGTGCGCGACTACATCCACGTGTGCGACCTCGCTGCCGGCCACGTGTGTGCCCTGAAGGCCATACAGCGCAACTGCGGCCTGGGCATCTACAACCTGGGCACGGGGCACGGCTACAGCGTGCTCGACGTGGTGAAGGCCTTTGAGAAGGCCAACGGCGTGCCCGTGAAGTACAGCCTCCAGCCCCGCCGTCCGGGAGACATCGCCACGTGCTATTGCGACCCCACGAAGGCCCGCGAGGAACTGGGGTGGCAGGCTCGGTACGGCATCGAGGAGATGTGCCGCGACTCGTGGAACTGGCAGAAGAACAATCCCAACGGCTACGAGGGCTGACCTCTCTTGCCGGCCAAAAGAAGGGCACAGGGGCTGCTTCCCACAGGCGGGATGCAGCCCCTGCTCTCTCTCTCTGCCGGGGGGGCGGTCGGAGTTGTCGGACGGGTCCGACTTGTCTGACTTGTCCGACTTGTCGGGCTGGCCCCCGGGCGGGTGTCATGCCAGGTCGTCGCCGCCGTCGCCGTTTCCGCCGCCCTCGGTGCCGGTGCCTCCGCTGCCGGTGTTGCCGCCCTCGGTGCCTCCGCTGTTGCCTCCGCCCTCGGGGTCTTCCACGTCGCCCTTGTCGTCAGAGGTGACGTTCTTTATCACCTGGCCGTCGCGGTCGTAGCAGGTGATCTGGATGGCGGTGCGCTCCAGCTCGCCCTTGATGTCCACGCTGGGCGTGAAGATGACGCGGCGCGCGGTGATGAGCCCGCTTGCCACCTCGCCCACGGTTTCCACGCTCTTGGCCCTTACGCCAAACCGCATGGTTCCCAGGCCGGGGATGGCCACCGAGTGGCCTTCCGTTGCCCATGCCTTGATGACGTCGCCGGCGGCGTCCCAGCAGGCCTGCATCACGCCGCGGCTCACTCCGCTCCTGAGCGCGGCCTCTTTGATTACCTTGCTCTCGGAGAGCCTGCCGTAAAGTTCCGTGCCGAGCACGAAGCGGTACTTTCCCTTCTGCTCACCCACCTGGATGAGCGTTTCTCTTGCTTTCAGTCTGATTGCCATGATCTTGAAATTTTTTTTGATGATTGGTTTTGAGTTTTTTTTCGGACTTGTCGGACGGGTCAGACTTGTCTGACAAGTCCGATTTTTGTCCGATTTTGCCCGGCTTGCCCGCTTCCTAGCGGATGCTGATGGTGGGCATGAGGTGCGTGGAGTCAATCCTGGTGGAGATGTTGTTCTCCTGCTGCTGCCGCTGGTTCCTGCCGATCACGAGTCCTGCGGTGCAGGAGCTGGTGAGGAAGGTGACGATGGCGGAGCAGACGGCCACGATGAGGTACTTGACGAAATCCTTCATTCCTTTCTTCATACGCATTGCTTTTTGTGGGTTACTGATTTCTGGCTTCCCAACTGGGGAGATTTTTCTCCCCGACTGGGAACGTGATTTCCGGGGCGCCTCCGGATCACGGTGCAAAGTTAGGCAACTCCCTGCCGGCATCCGTGCGGTGTCGGGGGATGCCGTGCGGTGTCGGCACTTTTTCCTGGGAGGAAGGGGTCACGGCTCGCCCAGGTGGGCCACGATGGCCCTGACGTGCCTGGGCGAGAATGCCTTGCTTGTCTTCTCGTAGCCTGCCTCCTGCAGTTCCCGCCACAGCGGGGTGCAGCGGCTTATCCAGGCCATCAGGTGGTTGACGGCCGTGCGGGGCATGCTCCCCGGGAAGTACATCAGTGCGAGTTCCTTCTTGGTGTAGGTGCGGATGGTGAATCTTTCCATGTGCTTGTGCGTTTTTTTTTGTTTCCTTTAGTCTTGCTGGCGTCGTGCTAGGTAGTAGTCGCTGAAGTCCTTGCACCCCGGGGGCAGCCGGTGGCGCGTGAGTGAGGGCAGCACTTCCCTGAGTTGCAGGAAGAGCCTCTCGCCCGGCGTGTCCTGGTCGGGATACATGTGCCACTCTGTCTGCATCCTCTCGCCCAGGCCGCGCAGCCACTTCCTGTCGGCATCGCTGAGCAGCGTGGCGGAGGGGATGGCTATTGCCTTGTGGCCTGCGGAGAGCATTGCCCAGCAGTCGCTGCACCCCTCCGTGATGTAGAGCCGCTCGCCCGGTGCCAGCCTGCCGGTGACGGGCAGGTTGTAGATGCCGCACTGTGCGCCTCGGGGGAAGCGGAAGCGGGGCGTGCCCTGGCTGAGCCTCCGGCTCTGGATGCCGGTGAGGCGGCCACGGGTGTCGAAGTAGGGGACCTGCAGCCAGTCCGTGCCCTCCCTGTCGGTCCACGAGGTGAGGCGGCACCAGGCGGCCACCCTGGGGTCTATCCTCCTCTCCCCGAAGAGGAACTGCCTGGCCGCCCCGCTGAGCCACGGGTGCTCGAAGAAGCGGGCGTACCTGCCGGCATCGAAGGGGGGTGGCGGGGTGGTCGGAGTTGTCGGACGGGTCGGACTTGTCAGACTAGTCCGACTAGTCCGACTTGTCCGATTTGTGGGGCACCACACGCCACCGGCCTGGGCGAGCCAGCGGCAGGCGGCGGGGAAGTCCAGTCCGGCGTGCCTCATCACCAGGTCTATGGTGCCCAGGGGGTGGTCCATGCACACCCAGCAGCGGCACTGGTTCCTCCTCTGGCTGAAGGTGAGGCTGGCGTGGTGGTCGTCGTGGAAGGGGCAGAGGGTCCTGTGTCCCGACACCTGCATCCCCAGCCAGGCGGCCACCTCCTCTATGGGCAGGTCGCGCAGTTTCTGAATCTCGTATTTTTCCATGTCTTGCTGTTTTTTTTTCAGACTAGTCGGACATGTCGGACTTGTCCGATTCTTCCGACATGTCCGGCTCGTCCGGCCTGTCACTTCTCCCTGCGCCCGGCGGTCTTGGTGTAGAGCCCCGTCTGGGCAGAGTAGGTGATGAAGCCGCGGTTCTTCCACACCCTGAGCTGAGTGCTGGTGCCCTCCTTGCTCTTGCCCATCTGCAGGCGCAGGGCTTCCAGCTGGTGCTCGCTGAAGGTGCCGTCCAGGCTCTCGAGCATGTTCCTGGGCCCGCGCTTCTGCGCGTCTTCCTCCGGTGCCTCGCCTTCCTTGAACATGTCGCCGAAGACCTGCACCTTCGACCACAGGTCAAAGTAGCAGAACCACGCCACGAAGTCGCCTATGGAGTGCGCCCACCGCTGCCCGTTCAGGATCCACAGCACGGCTCCCTTCTTCCAGGCCGAGAAGATGCTGCGGTGGGAGAGTTCCCAGAGCATGTCGTCGTCGGCCAGGTCGGCCAGTGAGGCCATCTCCTCGGCCAGCTCGTCGGCCACCTTGTTGAGGGGCTTCACGGTGAAGCATCCGCGGCAGCCGTCGAGCCTCTGCAGGTACCCGTCTAGCTTCCCGGTCACAGCGGGGCCGTAGGTGCCCTGCCGGGGTATGCGGCCCAGCCGCTCGCCTCGGGGCTTGTAGGCAAAGGGTATGCGGCCGAAGAAGCCGTTGGTGAGGTCCTTGCGGTAGAACTGCCTTGCGGCCTCGGGGGTGGAGGTGAAGGTGATGTTCACCCTGAGCACGGGGTTGCCCGTCACGCCGTCGGCCGTGGCGCGCAGCGCGCCCGCCCTCTGGCAGTCATAGATGTTCCTCACCATCTGGCTCACCTGCCTGTGCCCGCCGCACATCCTGTCGGCCATCTCCACCTCGGGCAGGTTGAGGTACTGGGCGCGCTTGCCCTGCCTCTCCAGCGCCATGGCGTTCTGTATGAATGCCGGGTTGGTCACGTCGGCTGGCGGGAACCAGAAGGCCACGTCGGGGCGCTCGGGCTTCTCCTTGTTGGCTCCCTTGGTCTTCACCTGCCTCTGCCAGTCCACCAGTTTCCCCAGTTCGGTCTCGTCATGGCTGCGGAAGGAGTGCATTATGGCCTCCACCAGGTGGGTGTGCTGTGCCTTTCCCGTGCCCGAGGGCCCTATGAGGTGCCCCATCTGGCCACACATCTCGTAACTCTTGTTGTCGGAATAGGTGAATTTCACGTCGGCCAAGTGGGCTGCCAGGGCGGGAAATGCCATGGGGAGGAGCACTTCACGCATGTCTCTTGATGCCTGCGAGGTGGCTAGTTTCACGAATTCCGTGCCGCGCCCGGGCTTGGGCATCGCCGGTGCGGTCTTGCTGAAAATGTCGTACTTCATTGCTTTTTAGAGAATTAGGTCTGTCTTTTTCCTGTGTGCCATTTGGGGGATGCAGCCCGGCGTTACAGTTGTTACAGTTGTTACAGTTTTTTTCAAGGGGGCATCATCCCCACTCCTTTATATATTATATATATTATAACTAATTAAATAATAATAAGATATGTAATCTTTGAGAGGGTGTTCGGTGTTGTGCCACCCCTTTTTTTTAACTGTAACAACTGTAACAACTGTAACACAGGGGCTGCGCCCCCTGCCGTGTCACCTCATCTCCTTTCCTGGTAGGCCATGATGGCCTGTGCGGCCATCTCCGCCTCCAGGGCCATGGTCCTTGCTATGGCCACCCCCTCGGCGGGGCTTACCCTGAGGGTGAGCTGTATGGCCCCGTCCAGCCTCCTCGACACCCTGCCGTGGGCCAGTTTCCTGATGAGCAGCGAGCGTGTCCGTGGCTGCGGCGAGGGCACGAAGTCGAAGGTGCCGTCGCTCATCTGCTGTGCTGTGCCTCGGCAGCGGAATCGGATGTTCCGGCCGGGCACGGAGTCGTCGGGTGCGAACATGAAGCGCCCCACCTCATCATAGGAGGCCATGCCGCCCAGCTGGGTGTGCTCTGCGCCTGTCACTGCGGTCTGTCCCTGGGCCTGGCCCGGGGTCTGATACTTGAAATTCTTCCTGTCCATGATCTGAATGGATTTGCGAGGGAGGAGGGATACTTGCCGGGAAATGGGGTGGGGAAGGTGTCGACAGTCATTCCGGAGACTCTCCTTTCCCTGCGGCCCCGCTCCTGCCTCAGATTAAACATTGAATTGTGTGTGTGCGTCATCGCTCTGACAGGTGCAAAGGTAGGGCGGGCAAGTGCCGGGGGCAAAAGGTGGTTTCAGGTACTTTCAGGGAAATGGTTGCCGCCTGCTTGCCCACACGTTTCCAGCAAGTTGCGGTGTGCGTGGGCAATCCGGCGGCAATTTCGGCCGCTGCACGCGGGGGCTGTTCCGGGATAATTTCCGTAACTTTGTGTGGGGGCGGACAAAAATCGGACAAGTCAGACTGGTCTGACCAGTCTGACAAGTCTGACCGGTCGGACTCGTCTGACCAGTCCGACACGTCCGACCCCGTCCGATAACTCTAAAAAAAACAGGAAAAAAAATGACAACTAACACCTCTTTCCTTCCGCCCTCAGGCGGCTATCGCAACCTATTGGCTTTCAGGATTTCGGAAATCATCTACGACTTGACGGCCGTGTTCGTCGCGCGCTTCATCGCGCGGGGTAGCCGCACGGCAGACCAGATGGTGCAGGCCGCGCGCTCGGGCAGGCAGAACATCGCCGAGGGCAGTGCCGCCGCAGCCACCTCGAAGGAGACGGAAATCAAGCTCACCAACGTGGCAAGGGCATCCCTTGAGGAACTGAGGCTTGACTATGAGGACTACCTGCGGCAGAACGGCCTGCCGCAGTGGCAGTGGCAGTCGGCCGAGGTGCAGAGGATCAGGGCCTATACCCGGACGGCCGGGTTCATGGCCGACCCCCTGAGGTACGCCCACCGCTACCCGGCCGACAAATACTGCAACCTGTGCATCACGCTCATCAACCAGGCCCAGGTGCTGCTGCGGCGGCTGCTTGAGCGCCAGCAGCAGCAGTTCCTGCAGCAGGGCGGCATCAAGGAGCTGATGTACCGGGCACGGGTGGAATACCGGGCTGGCCAGGCAAGTCGGACAAAATCGGACAAGTCGGACGAGTCTGACAAGTCTGACAAGTCTGACAGGTCCGACAAGTCCTGCCTCTCCTGCTAGCCGGTGACGTTCGCGGCCAGCCAGCCGCTTACCAGCCTCACCTGCTCCCCCGTGAGTTCCGTGACCCTGCCTATCTCCTTGCGGCACGAGTCAGATGGCCAGGCATCCTTGACGAGCCCCGCCAGCCTGGTGCATCCGCCGTCGCCCCAGGCCGTGCGCCCCAGGCTTTCCAGGTGCCTGGCCAGCATCCCGCCCACCTGGCACGCGAGCCTGATGTTGATGTCCGTCAGGTTCTCCCTGCTCCTGGGGCACTTGCGGGAGAGCGCCTCCGCCAGTTCGCGTTGCTCCAGCAGGTGCCGCCAGAGTTCCGTCCACTGGGGCCAGCAGGCGGCGAAGGCATCCCTGGTGTTCCATCCCCCAGTGGCCTCGAGCACCCGGCCCAGCAGGGCCTCGGCGCCGGCCCTTGCCTTTTCCTCACCGGTGTCGCCGGGCCGCTCCATCGGGTCCCCCCGGCGGTAGACGGTTTCCTCGCCGGTGGAGGGGTCGAGCTTGTTGGCCTCGAATTCCCGGCAGAATCCCAGGAAGAGAGGCCTGGCCTGCGGGTCGGTGTCCTGCGAGCGCAGGATGGCCATCCAGATGGGCTTGCGCTTCTCGTACACCTCGTCGCCCCCAGCCATGAAGCGCACGAAGGTGAGGGCCGCCACCAGCGGGGGGAGGCTTGCCTCCATGCCGAGCGGGCGGCCCAGGGCGGCAGTCTCGGCCAGCAGGTCGCCCACCTCGCACGGCGCGTACTCCGGGCCGGCGGCGGCAAAGCGGGCGAGCCACCGCGAGGTCTCGCCCCATGCCAGCAGGTCCAGGTCGCGGAGCGCGTCGGCGGTCTCCCCGTCATCGGCCAGGCGCGCCTTCCCGCACCCCATCTGCCGCAGGTAGGGTGACTGCTGGCGGAAAAGGGGCTCCTCCGCGCGCAGCCTCCTGCGCCTGATGTTTCTCTCCTCCTGCGGCATGCCTCCTGCGCATTATGTCCTTCTCCTCCTGCGCCACGCCAGGCCGTATGCCTTGTCCATGAAGGATATCGCGGCCTGCCTGGCGGGGTCGTCCCCCGAGGGAGGCTGCTGGGGGCCGCCCTTCCCGATGCCTGCCTCCTGCTGCCTGGACATCTGCTCTGTCCTGGCGGTTCCCCCTCCAAGCTTGAACGAGCGTCCCCCCACCGGCGAGAGGCTTATGGCGTCGGCATTTCCCGTGCAGATTCTCATGTATTCCTGCTGCCCCGGGTCTTCCCGGTCAAAGCCGAGGCTTTCCCCCTGGGGTGCCTCCATGGTGAGGGTGAGGCCGGAGCCGAACAGTTCGCGGTAGGCCATGCCTGCGCGCCTCATCCGCTCGGTGAGTTCCTTGTCGTTGATTTGCGGGAACTCCACGCGCAGCCTCCTGAAGCCGCGGGGATACCGCTCCCTGTCGGCCACCACCCTCCAGAAGTGCCTGTCGTCGCGCAGGGGCACCACCTTCACCCTGAGCCCATAGCGGGCGAATGCCCCGCTGAGGGCGCGGGCGAGCACGCCGGCCACCTTGCCGGCGCTGAGCACCGAGGGCTTCACCTCGATGGCCACGCGCTGGTGCGTGCCGCGGTTGTCGATGATGACGTGCAGCGGCCTGCAGGCCTCCTCCCCCGCGGCCTCCTCCCGGGTGGGGCAGAGGGCCAGCTGCAGGATGGCGACCCCGTCCCGGGGGGCAGTCACATACCTGTGGAGGATCGGCCTCTTCCTGCCGTCGGCCAGCCGCAGCGGCATCTCCGCCCCGCCGTCTCCGGCCGAGGGCGCGTCATGCCCCGTGGCGGGCAGGCCGCAGTCCCTTTCGAGCAGGCTGTCGAGCAGCCTGCCCTTCCTCTCAAACGCCTCCCTGGGCGCAAGTTCGTCCCGCCGGCCGGGGGACGTGGAGGCAGGGAAGTCCTTCTTCTCCATCACCTCAAATTCGTATCTGTATAGGGAAAATTTCATAGGACTGACATGGACTGTTGCATTCTGACAAGGTTATTTTGGCAAAGATAGCAAGACTTTTTGGTACAGCGGCCCTTTCTTACCGTTTTTGACTCCTTCCGCGGGCTGCCTGCCCCGCCGTCCGCCCTCCTCCGCATTTTCCCGGCAGCGGGGGGATCGGCACGCGGCGGGGGGAGGATGCCTCCCCGCACCGGCACCCTGCGCCCCGGGGCCCCCTCGGGAAGGAGGCAGGAAATGGCCCGCGAAACAGAAAAAAACGCGCGTGCGGTGCCCCGCATTTGCGGATAACTCAGTATATTTGCACTGCCAACCATTCATATCTGGGAATCATGCGCATAATAGGCAACTTTCTGTGGCTGGTCTTCGGCGGGCTGGAGGCCGCACTGGGATATTTTACGGGCAGCCTTGCGCTGGCCTGCACCATCATCGGCATACCTTGGGCTTTGCAGACTTTCAAGCTGGGGCTCCTCTGCCTGTGGCCTTTCGGGGCAAGGGTGACTTCATCGGACTATCCTCCGGGCTGCCTTTCCCTGCCCCTCAACCTCCTGTGGCTGGTCTTCGGCGGGCTGCCGGCCTGCCTGGTGCACCTGCTTTTCGGGGTCCTGCTGCTCATCACCATCATCGGCATCCCCTTTGCCCGCCAGCACTTCAAGATGGCCGGGCTGGCGCTGGCTCCCTTCGGCAAAGACGTTACACTCAATTTCTGAGACATATGGAGACATTCGAACAGGCAATATCGGGAGACGTGCCCGTGCTGGTGGACTTCTACGCCACGTGGTGCCAGCCCTGCCGCATGATGCACCCTGTGCTGGAGCAGGCGAAGGCAGAGCTGGGAGACAGGCTGCGCATCATCAAGATGGACATAGACAGGCATGAGGACACGGCTGCGAGGTACCGGGTGCAGTCCGTGCCCACGCTCATGCTTTTCCGGCGCGGCGAACTGCTGTGGAGGCAGAGCGGGGCCATGCCCAGGCAGGCACTGATGAGTGCCCTGGAGCCTTGGCTCGGGCTTTGACGCGCCGCATGGGACGGCCTGGCGCCTGCCGTGCGGCACGGATCGGCGAGGAGCAGCGGGTGGTGGAAGCCATGGTGCGGCTCTACTGCAGGCACCACCATGGCTCGCGGGACTGCTGCGCCGGCTGCCGGGAACTGGCGGACTATGCCCGGGCGAGGCTCTCGCGCTGCCGCTTCGGGGAGGGGAAGCCCACATGCAGGCAGTGCCCGGCACACTGTTACCGGAAGGACATGGCCGGGCGCATGAGGGAGGTCATGCGGTGGGCCGGGCCCAGGATGATTCTTTACCACCCCCTGATGGCACTGAGGCACATGCTCCGGGGGCTGACATGCAAGGTGCCGGACTATCATGGAAAGAGGACAGAAATACAGCAGCCGGGACGAACGTGACCGGAAGAAGAAGGAAGGGAAACCTGCAGCGGGAAAGTTGTCGCGCGGCGAGTATGCGCGGCAGAACGCAGAATGGATAGGGCGTAAGGCCCGTGAGGAAGGAGTGACGCTCCTCTCCAAGGGAGTCTGCTGCAAGGTGCTGGCCGAGGGGAACCCCGAAGGTGGGCGGCCATCGGCGCGCAGCATAGTCACGGTTCATTACACCGGGCGGCTGACCGATGGGCGCGTGTTCGACGGAAGCCGGGGCGGCGCGCCTTTGGCCATGCGCCTTTCCGACCTCATCCAGGGCTGGACAATTGCCTTGCAGCAGATGCATGTGGGCGACCGCTGGGAAGTGTACGTTCCCGCCGACATGGGGTACGGCAAGCGTTCCCTGCCCGGTATTCCCGGCGGTTCGACCCTGATTTTCGACATAGAACTGCTCGGCATTGCATGAGGCAGCGGTGCGCATTCGCTTGGCCATGTACAACAAGTTCATCATAACGCTCGACGGGGAAATCCGCTTCGGCAACGTCTACCTGCACCGGGAACTCCTGCCCGAGGGCCATGCCACGTGCCATGGCGGCGGGCTCTGGAAGGTTGACCGGCAGCGCGGGTGCATACTGCTCTACGGGCGCAGCTTCGACTTCGGCCTGCCGGACTTCGTCCATGCCAGCCATGTGGACGCGAGCCGCCCTCCGGGCAGCCTGGGCTATCCCCTGTTCTACGTGAGGCACTTCTGCGGCGAGGAGGTGCTCGAGCCCATACTCCAGCCATAGCCGGGAGAAAAGGCGCAGGGGAAATTTACCGTAAAGTGTGCCTTTTCTCCCATGCATATGTGAAAGAAAACACTTACCTTTGCAGTCCCAAAGAAAGGAGGGGGCACGGAAAATGTCCCCTGAGAGTTATAAACCAAACGAGACAACTATAATGAAATTGACCCACCAACTGAACCAGTATGAAGGATTCATCTGGAAGCGAGAGATCAACGTCCGCGACTTTATCCAGCACAACTACACTCCCTATGAGGGCGATGCCTCATTCCTCGCCCCTGCCACGGAGCGCACGCTCCGCCTGTGGGGCAAGCTGAGCGAGATGTTCAAGGTGGAGCGCGAGAAGGGCGTCTACGATGCCGAGACCCGCCTGCCCCAGACGCTCACCACCTATGGCGCAGGATACATCAGCAAGGACGACGAGGTGATCGTGGGCCTGCAGACCGATGCCCCACTCAAGCGCGGAATCTTCCCCAAGGGCGGCATACGCATGGTGGAATCGGCCCTGGAGGCTTACGGCTACAAGCTGGACGGCGAGACCAAGGCCATATACACCAAGTACCGCAAGACGCACAACCAGGGCGTCTTCTCGGCCTATACCAAGGAAATACGTGACGCGCGCCACAGCCACATCATCACCGGCCTGCCCGATGCCTACGGCCGCGGGCGCATCATCGGCGACTACCGCCGCATTGCCCTCTATGGCGTGGACAACCTGATTGAGGAGAAGAAGCGCTACATGGACCGCCTGGACATCTCCGAGATGACCGACGAGGTGATACGCTGCCGTGAGGAGATCACGGAGCAGATCCAGGCCCTGAAGGACTTCGTGAAGATGTGCGAGGCTTACGGCTTCGACGTGACCAAGCCAGCACAGAGCGCACGCGAGGCCGTGCAGTTCGTCTATTTCGGCTACCTGGGCGCAGTGAAGGACCAGGACGGCGCGGCCATGTCCATCGGGCGCATCTCCACCTTCCTCGACATCTTCATCGAGAGTGACCTGCGCGAGGGCAGGCTCACCGAGCAGGAGGCCCAGGAACTCATCGACCAGCTCATCATCAAGTTGCGCATCGTGCGCTTCCTGCGCACCCCCGAGTACAACGACCTCTTCTCGGGCGACCCTGTGTGGGTGACCGCCTCCGAGGGCGGAATGGGTGTCGACGGCCGCACGCTGGTGACCAAGACCTGCTTCCGCATGCTGCACACCCTGGAGAACCTGGGCCCGGCTCCCGAGCCCAACCTGACCGTGCTGTGGAGCGAGCGACTGCCCGAGCCCTGGAAGCGCTACTGCGCCCAGATGAGCATCAAGACCTCGGCCATACAGTATGAGAATGACGACCTCATGCGCCCCGATTACGGTGACGATTATGGCATCGCATGCTGCGTCTCCCCCATGAAGATAGGCAAGCAGATGCAGTTCTTCGGTGCGCGTGCCAACCTGGCAAAGTGCCTGCTCTACGCCATCAACGGAGGACGCGACGAGCGCAGCGGCGAACAGGTGGCCCCGGCCTATGCACCCATTACCACAGACACGCTGGACTATGACGTGGTGATGGACAAGTTCGAGCAGATGATGAAGTGGCTGGCCAAGACCTATGCCAACGCCCTGCACATCATCCACTACATGCACGACAAGTATGATTACGAGGCATTCGAGATGGCTCTCCATGACGGAGACGTGGAGCGCACCCGCGCCACCGGCATTGCCGGCCTCTCCATCGTGGCCGACTCCCTGGCTGCCATCAAGTTCGGCACGGTGAAGGTCATCCGCGACGAGCGCGGCCTGGCCGTAGGCTTCGAGAACACCGGCTATGTGCCCTTCGGCAACAATGACGAGCACACCGATGCCCTGGCCCTGATGGTAACGGAGAAGTTCATGGAGTACATGCGCCAGCACAACACTTACCGTGGTGCAAAGCCCACACAGTCCCTGCTCACCATCACCTCCAACGTGGTGTACGGCAAGTACACCGGTGCCACACCCGATGGCCGCCCCGCAGGCGTCCCCTTCGCTCCCGGAGCCAACCCCATGAACGGGCGTGATACCCGCGGAGCGGTTGCCGCCCTGTCCTCGGTGGCCAAGCTGCCCTTCCAGCACTCACATGACGGCATCTCCTACACGTTTGCCATATCGCCCGCCACGCTCGGCAAGCAGACCGAGACGCAGGTGGACAACCTGGTGAACCTGATGGACGGCTACTTCACCCCCGATGGCGGACATCACTTGAACGTGAACGTCTTTGACCGCCAGTTGCTTGTCGATGCCATGGAGCATCCCGAGAAGTATCCTCAACTGACCATCCGCGTGTCCGGCTACGCAGTCAACTTCATCAAGCTGACCCACGAGCAGCAGCTCGACGTGCTGAGCCGCACCATCAACCAGAGCCTCTGATTGGCTTTGCCTGGAGAAGAGAATGAAAGGCAGGATACACTCACTTGAGACCTTTGGCGCTGTGGACGGCCCGGGAATCCGCTTCGTGGCCTTCATGCAGGGCTGCCCCATGCGCTGCGCTTTCTGCCACAACCCCGACACATGGAATCCTCAGGCTCCCGTTCAGTTCGAATGGGAACCTGAGGAACTTCTTTCCGAGGCTCTCCGTTACCGTTCATTCATCCGCCACGGAGGCGTGACCGTGAGTGGCGGAGAACCTTTGATGCAGGCCGGTTTCGTGCGGGAGTACTTCCGGCTGTGCAGGCAGAAAGGGTTGCATACGGCCTTGGACACCAGTGGCGTGCTGGCCACGGACAAGGCTTTTGCCGTGCTGGACTACACCGACCTGGTGCTCCTGGATGTCAAGACCGTGGACGACTCCCTGCACAAGACGTACACGGGGCACCTGCGGGAGGCCAACCAGAAGTGGATGGAACGCTTGGCCGACTTGGGCAAGCCTACATGGATACGCCATGTGGTGGTGCCCGGACGCACGGCCGATGATGCCCGTCTGCGTGACGTGGCAAGATGGGTGGGGCAGTATGCCGGTGTGGTGGAACGCGTGGAACTGCTTCCTTATCACACCATGGGCAGTTACAAGTATGGAGAACTGGGCATTCCCTATCCTTTGGAGGGAGTGCCTGCACTCACGCAGGAGCAGATAACACACGCCCGCGAACTCTTCCGGGAGATTCTTCCCGGCATGCCGGTAGGGTAAGCGCGCATGGCGGCGTAATCTTTCAGGATTGTCATGAAGGTTGCCTGGTGGGCGGATGTGGAGATAAGGCAAGAGGGGCTGCGATGCTTGGTGATTGCATCGCAGCCCCTCTGTCTGTGGTAGCGCCTACGGGAATCGAACCCGTGTTCCATGCGTGAGAGGCATGTGTCCTAGCCGCTAGACGAAAGCGCCTTGTGCAATCCTCGAGGAGACCTCGGCAGCGGAAGCTGGGGGATTCGAACCCCCGGTACGGTAAACCCGTACGTCAGTTTAGCAAACTGGTGGTTTCAGCCACTCACCCAAACTTCCTTCTGCTTTGTCCAAGGTGAACCGTTATCCGTTCCCCTCTCAATTGCGATGCAAAGGTAGGGGTTTTTCCCAGGACACGCAAGTATTCCTGCGTTTTTTTTATACCTTTGCAGTAAATAAGTGAGTATAGACATGAATGACAAGGCCGATAGGGTGGACTTTCCGGGAGGCTGCCGCTTGATACGCCTTCCCGAGATAAAGGACGAGAGGGGCAGCCTGACTTTCCTGCAGGGCAGTGAGGCCATACCTTTCCCTGTGGAGCGCGTGTTCTGGATATGGGGAGTACCGACCGGGCAAAGCCGGGGTGCCCATGCCCACAGGACTTGTGCCGAGGTTGTGTTCCCGCTCAAAGGTTCGTTCACGATGCATGTGGACGATGGAAGGGCGCAGGCTGACATCCTGATGGACACTCCTACCTGTGGCATCCTTATTCCCCCGGGCGTATGGTGCCACCTGACGGAGTTCCAGGAGGGAACCGTCTGCCTGGCTGTGGCATCGCAGCCCTACATGGCCGAAGGCTATATCAACAAGCATGAGGATTACCTCAAGGAAGTAAACGGGAAACAATGACGGTCATACCATATTCAATAAACAAGAGAGAGGATTGGGACCTCTTCGTGCAGAGGTCCAAGAATGGCACGTTCCTGCTGCAGCGCGGCTTCATGGACTATCATGCCGACCGCTTCTTCGACTGCTCTGTGATGGTGTATGAGGGCATCACTCCTGCCGATGGTTATCAGGAGGAGGCACCCGACAGCAGGGGACTGGTGGCACTCTTCCCTGCCAACTGGGTCGAGAGCGAGGCATGCGTGTATTCACATCAGGGGCTCACTTACGGAGGCCTGCTGGTGCTTCCCGAGGTCACACAGACCGAGGTCCTGCGCATCATGCAGGCTGTCCTGCTCTATTATCAGAGTTACCTGCAGGCCCGGCGCGTGGTGTGCAAGCCCATACCTTATATATATAGTGCCATTCCCAACGGCGAGGAACTCTATGCCATCTTCCGTGCCGGTGGCGTGCTCAAGTGTCGCCAGGCGAGTACGGCCGTGAGCATGGCCAATCCCATGAAGATGCGCACGCTCAGAATCAGGCAGGCCAAGAAGGCCATAGAGCACGGGTTCTACATCGACCGCATGACCGAAGGAGACTTTGACACGCTGGAGGAGTACTGGCACCTGCTCGAGGACGTGTTGCAGGCGCACCACCATGTGCATCCCGTGCACAGCGTGGAGGAGATGAAACTCCTCATGCTGCGTTTCCCTAAGGACATCAAGCTTTACCTTGTCAGAAGCGACAGGCACATCGTGGCAGGCACGGTGATTTTCGAGACCAGGCACGTGGCACACGTCCAGTATATAGCCTCGGGCGATGAGGGACGTGCTTATGGCGCGCTGGACTTGCTGTTCCGCCATCTCATAAGCGAGAGATACAAGCAGATGGAATACATCGACTTCGGCATCTCCACCGAGCAGGGAGGCACGGTGCTCAACGAGGGACTCATCTTCCAGAAGGAAGGATTCGGCGGGAGAGCCGTATGCTATGACGTGTACGACGTGCCTCTTGACCGTTCCAAACTGATGGCCATGCACGGCTCAAAGGCCAATGGGGAGGAGGAGAAGATTCCTTATCTGGAGATAAAGAAGATAACGGACTCCTTTGAGCCGTTTCTGTCAGAGGAGGTGGCGCGTGTGGTGCGCAGCGGCTGGTACTTGCACGGGAAGGAGAACGAGCGTTTTGCACGCCTGTATGCCGATTACTGCGGAGCCGCCTTCTGCGTGCCCACGGGCAATGGTCTGGATGCCCTTACCAACGTACTGCTTGCCTACAGGCAATTGTTGGGCTGGGAGGAAGGCGATGAGGTGATTGTACCCTCAAACACATTCATAGCCACCATACTGGCCATCACGCATGCGGGACTCACGCCTGTGCTTTGCGAGCCGAGCATGGCAGACTACCTTATTGACACCACATTGATTCCCACCCTTATCACGGAGCATACGAGGGCCATCATGCCGGTGCACCTCTACGGGCGCCTGTGTGACATGGATGCCATCATGGGCATCGCGGCCGCACACGGGCTGAAGGTGATTGACGATGCCGCGCAGGCTCATGGAGCCAGCATGGGCGGAAGGCGTGTGGGCAGCATGGCAGATGCCACGGCCTTCAGCTTCTATCCGGGCAAGAACCTGGGCGCATTGGGCGATGCCGGGTGCGTCACTACCAATGACGCACAACTGGCGAACATGGTGTGCGCCATGGGCAATTATGGAAGCGAGGAAAAGTATGTGCACCTCTACAAGGGGAGCAACAGCCGCATGGATGAGATACAGGCGGCCGTACTCTGCCTTAAACTGGGAAGGCTGGATGAGGACAATGCACGCCGCAGGGAGATAGCCCGCCTTTATGACCAGGGCATACACAACCCCCTGGTGACGCTTCCCCTGGCCGAGAGCGAGCCTGAGCGTAATGTGTACCATATATATCCGGTGCGCTGTCCGGCACGTGACCAGTTGCGCACGTTCCTGGCCGACCGCGGCATACAGGCGCAGGTCCATTATCCGGTTCCGCCTCACAAACAGGCGGCTTACAGCGAATGGAACGACAGGAAATACAGGATATCCGAGCGAATCCATGCAGAGGAACTCTCGTTGCCCATCTCTCCCATGCTTACGGATTCCGAGATCCGGCGCGTGGTGGATGCAGTGAATGCCTTCAACGTGGAGTTGTGACATGGGATAGCCAACCGCTTCTGCCCATCGGGCAATGGCGCTGACCCTGTGGGAGGATGAGGCTGTGCCAAAAATGAAGAGGGGTTGCCGAAATGCGCATTTCGGCAGCCCCCTCCAAATGCTTCACTTGAAGTTTCCTTGGCACATTCACGCATTTCCCCGAAAATGCCTGTTTCAACTTTCCAGTTGGAAAAAATATTTTTCCCAACTGGATTTTTATTTTTTCCCAGTTGGCGCATTTTTCGTGAAGTCTTTTCCGGAATCATGGCAAAAGACTCTTGCAAGGAATGCTGTGTCTGAGACGCGGATTTTTGTGGCGCGTTCAGCGCAGTTCCACCACTGTGATGCCTGCACCTCCGAACTGGACATGCTCGTCCCGTGCCGACTCCACCCCGGCATGTGTGTTCAGATAATCCCTGATGAGTTGGCGCAGGATGCCGGTGCCTGTCCCGTGCAGGATGCGCACCCTTTTGGCTCCCACCAGTATGGCATCATCGATGAAATAGGTCACGGCCTGCAGGGCTTCCTCGCCCCTCATGCCCCGCACGTCTATGTCCTGCTTGAAGTGCAGGTGCTTCTCGCGTATCTGATCCTGTGTCTCGCGGCTGACAAACGAGATGACTCCCTGCCCCTTGTCTTCCTTGGGCTTCTGTGCGCGCTCAAGCCGCTTGGCATCCACGGTGGTCTTCATCATGCCGAAGGTCACCGAAACCTGTTTCCCGTTCACCTGGTTCACCACTCCCACCGTGGTCTGTCCCTTCAGCCTTACCGTATCGCCCGGCTTCAGTGGTTCTTCGGCTGCGGGTTTCGAGGCAGGTGTGACAGTTGGCGTGGCGGCTTTCTCCTCGGCGCGCTTCCGCTTGTTCTGCTCCTTCCGCTTCCTTCTTTCCTCAATCTGACGCATCTTGCGTTCGATGGTCTCATCGCTGGCGGCCTTCTTCTCGTCAAGCAGTTCTTCGGCGGCAGAGGCCATCTGCTGGCGTGCCAGCCGTGTGCGCTCCTTCTCCGCCTGTGCCTCGCGTATTTCACGTATGGTGTTCTCAATGGTGGCATTGGCGTCCTTCAGTATCTGCTGAGCCTGTCTCTTGGCCTCCTTGATAATCTCCACGCGCTTCTCTTTCAGTTCGGCCACCTCCTGCTCATATCGTGCGATGGTCTGTTCCATCTGCTTCTCGCGTGAGTGTATGGTCTGCCGCTTGTTTTCCCAGTACCGCTTGTCTCTTGTGATGTCTAGCAGATACTTGTCGGCATTCACGTAGTCCTGTCCCACAAGTGCGGTTGCGTCGGCAATCACGTCTTCGGGTATGCCCGTCTTCCGCGCTATCTCCACGGCAAAGCTGCTGCCCGGGTTTCCTATCTGGAGTTGGAAGAGTGCCTCCATCTTCTGCCTGTCATAGAGCATGGCACCGTTGATTACTCCCGGAGTATCCTCGGCAAAGTGCTTCAGGTTCTGGTAATGCGTGGTGATGACGCCAAAGGCTCCACGCATGACAAAGCGCTTCAGCACGGCCTCGGCAATGGCTCCGCCGATGGTTGGCTCCGTGCCTCCCCCGAACTCGTCTATGAGCAGCAGGCTTGCAGGATTGGCGTTCCTCATCATCTCCTTCATGTTCTGCAGGTGCCCGCTGTAGGTACTGAGGTCGTTCTCAATGCTTTGCTCGTCTCCGATGTCTATGAATATATGCTGGAACACTCCGCACTTGGAGTTCTCACCCATGGTAACGGGCAGGCCGCACTGGAGCATGTACTGCAGTAGTCCCACCGTCTTGAGGCATACGCTCTTGCCACCTGCGTTGGGGCCGCTAATGATGAGTAGGCGCTGTCTCCTGCTGAGCAGGATATCCATCGGAACCACGTGCTTTCCCTGTTTTTGCAGGGACATTTCCAACAAGGGGTGGCGTGCCAGTGTCCAGTCAACCAGCGGTGCTTCTTGTATGTCCGGTGTCACGGCACCCAGACGGTCGGCAAGCAATGCCTTGGCACGGCAGAATTCCACATCGGCCAGGAACTCCATCGCGCGCAGGAACTCGCGCATGTTGGGGGTCAGCAGTGCGGTGAAGGAGCGCAGGATGCGTATCACCTCACGCTTTTCCTCGTTTTCCAGTTCCCTGATGCGGTTGTTTGCCTCCACCACCTCTTCCGGCTCAATGAACACGGTCTTGCCTGTGGCACTCTCATCGTGGACTATTCCCTTGAGTCTTCTTTTCATGGCAGGAGCCACGGGAATGACCAGTCGTCCGTCTCTGAGAGTGGGAGTCACGTCCTTGTCAACCAGTCCGTCGGCTTGTGCGGAACTCAGTATGCGTGACAACATACGGCTCACGCTTCCCTCTGACCTCCGCAGTTCACTGCGTATGGAGGCCAGTTCCGGGCTTGCTTCATCCTTGATGCGCCCATACCTGTCAAGTATCTGCTCAATGCGTTTCTCTATACTCTTGAAGGTGAACACCCCGTCTGCCATGTGGCACAGGGCGGGATAGAGTGGGGTGGAGTCTTCTTCCTTGCGAACCAGTTCGACCCACTGGTGCAGTGTGCGCAGTGTGCGCAGCAAGTCCCATATTTCCTGTTCGTCAAGATACGCTCCCTCCAGTCTGATGCGGTGAAGTGCTGGGCGCAGGTCAAAGAAGTCCTGACTGAGTTGGTCGGATGCCTGGTTCAGTATGCCTCGTGTCTCATTCGTCCGACCGTGCAGCGTACGCAGTTCGCCGGGCTTGGCCACAAACTGCATGGAGTCAACCTTCTCATGTCCCAGATTGCTCAGGCATCGCGCGTGCAGCAGGGCGCGCACCTCGTCAAATCCTATCTTCTGCTCGAAATTCTTTGGGTAAATCATTCTTTTAGTGTAAGGCAGTCGGCCAGGAGCGGCATGAGCCATGCTTCCGGCCGACTGCGTCAGTTGTATGCCATGTCCGGAGGACGTGACGGTGCTTTTATTTCAGGTTCTTGGTGGGGTACATGCTCTCCCACCATGTCGGGTCATCCTGCAGGTATTTGGCAAACCATGCGTAGTATGTATGTACCCACTTGACTTGCTTCTCATAGTCAAGTATGTGGTGGTTCTGTCCCTCCACGGTCACAAAGGCGCAGTCTCTGCCCAGAATCTTCAAGGCATTGAACATCTGCGTGCTTTCCACGATGGGAACATTCGTGTCGTCACCCCCATGCAGGAACAGGATGGGTGTGTGCACCTTGTCGGCATTGAACAAGGGTGACCGTCCGCTCATCAGTTCCGGATTGTTCCAGGGGTAACTTCCGGCTGCGCTGACGGCGTTGTAACTGTAGCCCCAGTAGCCATATCCCCAGTAACTGGCCGGGTTGCTTATGCCGGCATGAGCCATGGCGGCTGCAAAGATGTCGGTCACCGTCTGCAGGTACATGGTCATGAAGCCTCCGTATGAGGCACCCAGGCAACCGATTTTCTTGTCATTCACGTAAGAATGTTCGGCGCAGAACTTCTTGGTTCCTTCGATGATGTCGTCTGCGGTGTACTTTCCGTAGGCGTTGACATGCCGTGCCGCGAACTCCTGACCGAAGCCGGTGCAGCCGCTGGGCTGTATTACGTACACCACGTAACCCATGGCCGCCCAGTTGTGGAAGTTGTAATAACTGTCAAGATAGCGTCCTACGGGCGAGCATCCACCGTAATAATATACCAGCATGGGATACTTCTTGTTGGCATCGAAATGCGGCGGCAGGTAATAGCGTCCGTGTATGGTGTCGCCTCGGCTGCTCTGGAAATTCCATTCGCCGAACTCTCCCAGTTCGATGTCTGAGAGCCGTTCAGGGTTGTAGTCGCGTATGAGTGTCTCCCGGCCGCTCTTCAGGTCCACTGTGTAAATGCGGTATGTATTGGATGCGCCCTCACCGGAATAAGATAGTATGGGCTTCTCATCGGCCAGTGAGAAACTGTTTACGAAGCATTCCGTGAGTTTCAGCCGTGTCCATTTCTTGCTCTTCATGTCCAGGCGGAAGATGTCCTGCCTGTCCTGGTTCTCACAAAGGGCATAGATGTTTCCGTCTGCTTGACTGCATTCTGCCCTTATGATGCTGGGGTCGAAGTCTCGTGTGAGCGGTGTGATTTCCTTCGTGTGGGTGTCCATGAGGAAGAGTTCCTGCTGTATCATGCTCGGGGTCTTGCCCGTGGGGTCGTTCTTCCCGATTCCTCCCAGTGCTTCTGGGCTGGCCTGGATGAGTATGTGGCGGTTGTCGGGCATCCATTCACAGCTGCCCAGGAATCCGTCCCTGCGCACCAGTGTGTCCACTTCCATCGTTTCCCTGTCGAGCAGAAGCAGTGTGGTGAAAGAGAAGGGACGTTCCGTGATGTCGTTCTCGCGCACGTTGAGAAGGATGTGCCTCCCATCGTTTGCCACGGATGCGTAAGTGCTGTGCTGCCCTTGTGTGAGCACGCTTACCTGCTGGGTTGCCGGGTCAAGCAGTTGCACGTTGTTCCTGTTGCGCCATCCGCTCATCCGGTCGTCCGGCTGCAGTATCTGGTGCATCTGCGGGTCATCCTTGGGACCTTCGGTGTTCTTGTTGATGAGCATCAGTTTGTCTTGTGCCACCCATTGTCCGCCGAGTGACTGTATGTCAGTGTAGAGCGGGGTGGTCTGGCCGGTTGCCGGGTCGGTGTACTCATATATGTTCTCTTTCTGGTTGTTCTGCCGCCAGCTGATGTAGCAGTCGCCCTGCGCTGCCCATTGTATGAAGTTTGAAGGTACGAACTCGTTTCCGGTCTTCAGGTCCAGTATGCGCTCTGTGCTCTGGCGGTGTCCGCCTTCCTGGGTGCGCGTGACGGTGTATTTCATGTATCGTCCGCCCGCGCTTAGACTGGTGCTTCCGGCAGACAGGCCATTCAGATAGTCTTCAAAGGTGTACCGCCTTTTTCCACTTGGGTTCACGGTCAGGTACTTCTCTTGTGCGCTTTGCAGGGTCACCGTCAGCGTGTCGGCCTTGTCGGGCATCTGCAGCAGTTTCACCACGATGTCGTGTCGTCCGGGAAGCAGTTTTTGCTCTTCATGTTCCTGGAATTCCTTTCCGTCAACGAAAGTCTTGTGCCGTGCCGTGCAATTGACCTGCAGACGATATTTGGCGAACAGGTTGTTCTCGACTTGGAAACCGGCCAGCCTCACTCCTCCCTTTTCGGTTGCGGGCACTATGCTGTCGGTCATCTGTTCTCCCTTGTGCCACATGCTTACGGCCATGGGTGCGTCCATCATCAGGTCGTTGACCTGAAAAGGCTTGCCCCACACGTCGGTGCTGTCGGTGTGCAGGGGGGTGGCCATGCGGTAAGGGGCGGTCAGCCTAAGGCTGTCGACACGTATGTCAGCCGCCTGCACAAGTGTGCAGCAGGTTGCCATGAGGACTCCCAGCATGGCATGTTTAGTTTCTTGATACATTCTTTACTCCTTTTACAGTTTTCAGTTTCTTCAGTAGTTTCTCCAGTTTGGCGGTGTCCTCCAGCATGACGGTCAGCGTGCCGCTGAACAGTCCGTCGTGACTGTCGATGCTTATGCTGCGCAACTGGATCTTCTCCTCCTTGCTTATGATGCTCGTGATGTTGTTTACGATGCCTATGTCATCGTTGCCTACCACATGCAGCGTGATGGAATACTGGCCGGTGCCTTTGCCTGACCATATAGCCTTCACGATTCTGTAACCGAATCGTTCCCTGAGTTGTGAGGCGTTGGGGCAGTTCTCTCGGTGTATTTTAATTCCGCCTCCGCTGGTCACGAAGCCGAACACCTTGTCACCGTACACTGGCTGGCAGCATTTGGCCATCTGGAAGTCCAGTCCGCGTATGTTGGAGTCAATCACCAGCACATCCTCCTGCGCGGCATTGGCCTTGCGCAGGTTCTCGTTGGCCTGCATCACATACTGTGTCGCGCTTTGCGCCGGAGCGGTCTTCTCTTCCTCGCCGCGGTCCTTGCGCAATTGCTGTGCGTAAGCCTCCAGTACGCTGTTCGTTTCCAGGTGCCCGTCGGCCAGTGCCGCGTAGAAGTCCGTCACCACCCGGTAGCCCAGGCGTGTGATGGTGTGCATCAGGGCTGGCTCGTCATAGTCCAGTTTACGGTTCTTCATTTTCCGCTCCAGTTCCTCGCGTGCCATGGATGCCTGCCGGCTTTGCATCTCCTTCAGGCTTTGCCGTATCTTGTTGCGTGCCCTGCCGGTCGATACTATGTTCAGCCAGTCCTGTTTCGGGCATTGGCTGTTGCTGGTGAGAATCTCCACCTGGTCTCCGCTGGTGAGTTTCTGCCGTATGGTCACGTTGCGTCCGCCTATGCGCGCTCCGGTGCACTGGTTGCCCACCTTGGTGTGTATGGCATAGGCGAAGTCCAGTACCGTGGCTCCGGCCGGCAGTTTGAAGAGGTCACCCTTGGGCGTGAACACAAACACCTCGTCCTCCACCAAGTCCAGCCGGAATTGGTCCATGAGTTGCCGGTCATCGCCGCTTTCCAGTGCACTGCGCACCCCGGACAGCCATTCTTCCACGCTGCTCTGTCCGCCCTTGATGCCCTTGTAGCGCCAGTGGGCGGCCAGTCCGTGCTCGGCAATGTCGTCCATGCGCTCGGTGCGTATCTGTACTTCCACCCACTTCTGTTCCGGGCCGAGCACCGTGATGTGCAGGCTCTCGTAGCCGTTGCTCTTCGGCACGGAGAGCCAGTCGCGCATGCGCCCGGGATTGCTCTGGTACATGTCGGTGATGATGCTGAACACTTGCCAGCATTCCATCTTCTCGCGTTCGGGCGCAGAATCCAGGATGATGCGTATGGCAAAGAGGTCAAACACCCCGTTGATGTCCACCTGCTGCTTTTTCATCTTCTGCCAGATGGAGTGTATGCTCTTGGTGCGCCCCTTCATGTGGAATCTCAGCCCCGCCTGAGTCAGTTTCTCCTCAATGGGCTTGATGAATCGGGCTATGTAGGCATCGCGGTTCCGCTTTGTCTCGTTCAGTTTGTCCTTTATATAATAGTAGGCATCGTGTTCCAGGTATTTCAGGCTCAGGTCCTCCAGTTCGCTCTTCAGTTTGTAGAGTCCCAGTTTGTGTGCCAGTGGCGCATACAGGTAGGCTGCCTCCATTGACACCCTCTTCTGTGCCTCCACGTTGTCTGTTCCCTTGATGCTGCGCATTAGGCACACGCGGTTGGCAATCATGATGAGCACCACGCGCATGTCCTCGGCCATGGATACGAGCAGGCTGCGGAAGTTTTCGCTCTCGATGGCCGCGCTTTTCTCATACAGGTCACGTATGCACAGTAGGCCGTGCATGATGCCGGCCACCTCTTCGCCGAAGTCCTTCTTGATGTCTTCCAGCGTGACTTGACCTCGCATCACGGGACTGTCCAGGAGCACGCCCAGCACGGAGCCTCTCGTCAGCCCCATCTCCTTGGCCACAATCAGTGCCGTTTCCATGTCCGTCAGAATGCAGTTCAGTCCGAATGCGTCACGCGCCACTCCGCCCTGCTCGGTGGAGTGCTTCAGGTATTGGCGTACGAGAGTCCAGTCTTCCTGGCTCAGCACATTCTTGGTCAGTGTTGTCAGTTGCTGTTCCAGCAGTTCCATGCGCTGCTGCTCCTCAGCGGTGAAAGTCTCTTTCCCGTCTGTCATAACTCTTCCTCCCTGTAAGTCCAATTTGCATTTCCTGACACCTCTCTGCCGGTCGGTTCCTCTTTTCCTGTATGGTGATGGGAACCGCCTGGTGGGTTATCGGTTACAAAGGTACGTGAAAAAAGAGACTTTCGGCCTTCTTAATACTCGGAAAGTGGCCTTGCGCAGCCATTGTGCACCGGTACTCTGCCCTAAGGGCAGGCCATCCGCCTCTTGTCTGCCATTTTGCCACAGCCTGCTGTGCTGCGCCCATGAGTGGCAGGTGGAGCGTCTCTGGTGAAAAAAAGTATCAGTAATGCTGTGCCGCTCGCACTTTTTGGCTAACTTTGTAAAGAGTTAATGCTGCTACGAGGTTCCACGCGGCTGTGTGCCAGTGGGTAGCCTGAGGCAGAATGTTCACTTTCATACACGAGATTATGATGCTTACACCGTCAGACCAGGCACAGTTGAGTGCCAAAGGCATTACCCAGGAGCAGGTAATGGCACAGTTGGAAAGTTTCCGTACCGGATTCCCATACTTGAAGTTGCACGCTGCTGCGGCAGTCCCCAATGACATACTTTCGCTCCCCCCCGAAAGCCAGGAGCAGTACGTGCAGATGTGGAATGATTATAAGGCCCAGGGGCACAAGATAACCAAGTTCGTGCCTGCCAGCGGTGCTGCCAGCCGCATGTTCAAGGACTTGTTTGCCTTCTTGGAGTCAGGACGGCAGACACCTGAGACAGACATGGAGAAGACTTTCTTCGGCAACCTGCGCAAGTTTGCCTTCTATGATGCACTCAATGATGCCTGCATCCTGCTCCATGGCATGGGTGCGGAGGCACTTGTGGAGGAGCAGCGGTGCCATGATGTGGCCGATGCCCTGCTGGGTGAGGAGGGGCTGGGTTATGGCAGCCTTCCCAAGGGGCTCCTGCAGTTCCATGCTTATGACGATAGTGCCCGCACTCCGCTGGAGGAGCATCTGACAGAGGCTGCCCTGTATGCCAGCAGCCAGGGGGAGGCCGACGTGCATTTCACGGTGAGCAGCGAGCACAGGGAACTCTTTGAGGAACTCATCGGACGCGTGCTTCCCGAGTATGAGGAACGATTCCATACCACCTTCCACATCTCACTCAGCGAGCAGTTGCCCTGCACCGACACCGTGGCTGCCAACGAGGATGGCACCCCCTTCCGTACCGATGCCGGCGCACTCCTGTTCCGCCCCGGCGGACACGGAGCGCTTATCCGCAACTTGGATGCACTGGACAGCGAGATTGTGTTCATCAAGAACATTGACAATGTGGTGCCCGATTCACTGAAGGCCGATACCGTGCTTTGGAAACAGGTGCTGGCAGGTGTGCTGGTGAGCGTGCAGCAGCAGACCTTCCGCTACATGAGGCTGTTGGAAAGCGGCACATACAGCCATGCCGATCTGGAAGAGATGATACGCTTCGTACGGCATACCTTGCACACAGACATGCCAGGACTCAAGCACATGGAGGACACCGAACTGAGTGTGTGGCTCCGTTCACGTCTGAACCGTCCCATAAGGGTGTGCGGCATGGTACGCAACGTGGGAGAGCCGGGTGGAGGACCGTTCCTGGCCTATAACCCGGACGGAAGCATCTCCCTGCAGATACTGGAGAGCAGTCAGATTGACCCTGCCAACGAGGAGGCGCAGGCCATGTTCCGTCAGGGCACACACTTCAACCCCGTGGACTTGGTGTGCGCCGTGAGGGATGCAGAAGGCAAGCCCTACGCGCTGCCTGACTTTGTGGATCCGGCCACGGGCTTCATTTCACATAAGAGCAAGGACGGCCGCCCGTTGCTTGCCCTTGAGTTGCCCGGACTGTGGAATGGTGCCATGAGCAATTGGAGCACCATCATGGTTGAGGTTCCCTTGTCAACATTCAACCCTGTGAAGACCGTCAACGACCTGTTGCGCCCGCAGCATCAGGCTTAGCAGAAACGTTTCTTCCAAGATATTGTGGAAGCCCCCGTTTTCTTTTGTCGGGGGCTGAGGATGTGTAAAAGTAGGAGGGTGTGTCGGCACACCCTCCTTGCCTTTGGGCATGCAGCAGTACTGACCCTGGGAAGACAGATGGCTTTTGCCTTCTTAGTCTGTAAGCGCAGCAGCAGACAAAAAACTGTCCAGTTGGAGAGATTTTTTTTCTAGTTGGAGAAATATTTTTTCCCAGTTGGGGAAATTTTGCGAAGCCTTTTCAAGAATCAAGACAAAAAGTCTTGTCGGGAAAAATATCCTGTATTTGAGACGCGGATTTCCTTGCTTCTTCGGGACAACAACTTGTTGGATGTGTTTGCCGGCGTTGCGTGGCATGCCGGGAAACATGAATGCCTAAGGTTGCTCACGAAAACATTTTCTCGTGGCGTGTGGGCGCACAAATTTCTGTATCTTTGCACTATGAAACGTTTCTTGATTGTGATGGCGCTGCTCCTGCCGCTCATGTGCACTGCCCGCCAGTTGCGCCCCTTGGTGTGGGTGCTTGATGCCGGCCATGGCGGCAAAGATCAGGGAACTTGCACGAGGAGCGTGCTGGAGAAGGACCTGACGCTGAAACTGACCAATCGTGTGGCAGAACTCATACGCAGGAACAAACCGGGCATAAAACTCATCCTTACGCGTACCGATGACTCGTTCGTCTCGTTGGACGAGCGGTGCCGCATTGCCAACAAGGCACGGGCCGACCTCTTCCTGAGCATCCACATTAACTTTGCCGAGAGAAATATCCTGCTCTCGGGCACCGAGACTTTCTATGCCAACCGCCGTGCCGCACAGAATATGGTGCAGGCGAGCCACCTGGAACGGAATGCAGACAAGAGTGAGTTGCTGGCTTGGTTGCTGCAGAAGAATTACGCCGGTTCCGGTAGGCCTGCCGACAGAGGGGCCAGGTCCTGCAAACTGTATGTGCTCCTGCATACAGAGATGCCGGCTGCGCTGACCGAGGTGGGCTTCCTTAGCAATGTGAATGATGCTGCCTACATGTGCAGTGAGCGCGGGCAGAAACAGATAGCGCAGGACATCTACAACGCGCTGGACGAATATTACATTACCACGCAGGCTAAGACGCACAAGCAGACACTGCGCAAGTTGCGCCAGTCGTTCAGCACCATGAACGGTCTGAAGGCGAATCGCTTGTGCGATGACAACACGCCGACAGGAGAGCAGTCTGAGACGGAATCCGCCGTGGAAGAGAGCCGGCCAGCCCTGCCGGAGGAACATCCAACCAACGAGCAGCCGGATAGTCCTCAGCCAGAGATGGCTCAGGAGATTCCGGCCGTGCAGGCGGATACGGTACCTGTGTTCAGCGTGCAGTTACTGGCAGTGAGTAAGGAACTGCATGAAGGCGACCCCCGCCTGAAAGGACTCTCTCCTGTGCGCATCGTGCAGGCGGGGGCTGCCTATAAGGTGTTGTATGGAAGTACGCCAGACTACAGCGAAGCCAAGGCTACGCTGAAGCAGATCAAGGACAAATTCCCCGATGCTTTCATTGTGGCCTATCAGGGTAATCATCCCCTATCTACTGCCGAGGCTCTCCAACTTGTGCACTGAGCACGTTGGCAATCTCCTGCTCGCTGTCAGTCAGGCAGAGTATCAGGTTCTGGTACTTGCCGCGCTTTACCATGTCTGTCATGAGTGGCCAGATGGGCACCTCGTGCGTCCAGAAATCCCGTCCCATGAATATCATGGGGCTTGCGTAGCCAAAGGTCAAGTAATGGTTCTGCACTGCTTCCTGGAAGATTTCCTGCAGGGTGCCAGCGCTCCCTGGCGTGTAGATGATGCCTCCGCGCGCAATGGACAGTATTCCATCCTCGCGTATGCTGTTGTCAAAGTATTTGGCTATCATGGTGGCAAGCGGTGTGGAAGGCTCATGTCCGTAGAGCCAGGTGGGTATGCCCAGGCTGTCATAGTCCTTCTGAGGATATTTGTGGTGTACTTCCCATGCTGTTTCCAGCCATCTCTCATCAGTGTACTTCTGTGCCTGCTTCATGATGCCGTGTGCCTCGTGCAGTTCTTTATCGGTACGTCCGGCCATCCAGGCTCCCAGATGCGTGGCTTCCATGACTCCGGGACCGCCGCCGGTAATCATCAGGAATCCCTGTTCCGTGAGATGCTTGCTTAGGGTAGCCACCCTAAGGTAAATATCATCATCGCGCAGCAGTCCGTGTCCGCCCATCACGCCTACCAGCCTATGCTCGTCGTAATGTGAGAGCACCTCCCTCAGGCAGTCGCTTATGCTGTGGTCATGCATGGAGCGTGCCAGCGTCTCTTTGACGTTGCTTGCGTGCTTGCCCATCTTGAGATAATGGCGGTAGACACGCCCATCGTAACAGGTCTGGTAACTGTGTGGGTCGGTGGGCGAATAGCCCTCATAGAGTTCTTCCGGCGTATACAGGTGGTTGCGGTAATGGAATGTCTCGCCCATGTCAGGCAGGAAGAGGCAGTCCTTGGATTGGTGTTTCAGTCCTTGTGGAAGTGTGCAGCCAATGAAGAGGCAGTCTCTGTATGTGTGGCTCAAGGCCAGTTCCGTCTCTGCGGTGAGGTTAACGCTCTGGAAGGCGCAGCGGCGTATCTCTTCCTGTTCTTGGTGGAGCACGCGTGCTACCTCCCAGTCATCCTTTATCTGCAAGTAGTTCTCGCTCATGATTTTTTCTGTTGTTTCTACAAATTTAAGGTTTTTCCACAGAAAAACGTGCCCTAGCCTCCTTTTTCCTCCATGCCTTTCGCTGGTTTGCTTGATTTGTCGTAACTTTGAATGACGGGAGGTGTCATTGTCGTCTCCTGTGCTAAGCAACAATCAACATTATCGCTTGTTATGAGAAAGGCTATCTTCCTGGTCATGGCCATGGCGCTGTCTGCAGTGCCATCTGTGGCGCAATGGAATGACTCCCGATGGATTACGGTGAGTGAGGGCAACGCTGATGCACCCAATACCTGGGCAAGATTCCGCCGGGACGTGCAACTGGCCTCGTTGCCCGAGAGAGTGGAAGCCAGTATATGTGTGGACAGCAAATACTGGCTGTATGTCAACGGGGAAGTGGCCGTCTTTGAAGGCGGTCTGAAACGCGGCCCAAACCCAAGGGATTCCTATTATGACAGGGTGGATCTGCGCCCTTACCTGCGCAAGGGGATAAACCACGTGGAGTTGCTTGTATGGCACTTCGGTAAGTCCGGGTTCAGCCATCTCGACAGCGGACGCATGGGACTCTTGTTTTCAGCACCGGCCATTGGGCTGTATTCTGACAGCCATTGGGAGAGCCGCCTGCTGAGGGAGTATACGGCGTGTGGCGAACCGGTGCCCAACTGGCGATTGAGCGAGAGCAGCATCCGCTATGATGCGCGTGTGGCACAGACTGATGCAGGCAAGCCTTACGCTTCCTCCCGCGAGATAGGGCGGGCTGGCGATGCTCCATGGAATGTGCTGCACGAGCGTCCCATACCTCTGTTCCGTGATTTCGGATTGAAGAATGCCAGATATGTGCGGCACGAAGGGGAGAGGGAGGATACTTTGGTGGCACACCTGCCTTACAACATGCAACTTACTCCCTGCGTGCAGGTGGATGACCCCGAGGGAGGCAACCTTATACGCCTTCAGACAGACCACATACAGGGAGGTAGCGAATGGGGAGTACGTGCCGAGTATGTGACCCGCCGTGGAAAGCAGGTTTATGAGTCGCTGGGCTGGATGAACGGGGAAGTGATGCATGTGATAGTGCCACATGGACTGAAGGTAAATCGACTGCAGTACCGCGAGAGTGGCTATGATGGATTGCCCGAAGGCAAATTCCACTGTGATGATGCCTTCTTCAACCGCTTCTGGCAAAAAGGGCTTCGCACGCTTTACGTGAACATGCGCGACACCTACTTTGACTGTCCTGACCGCGAGCGGGCACAGTGGTGGGGGGATGTAACCGTGCTGATGGGGGAGTGCTTCTATACATATAGTACGCGCGTGCATTCGCTCATGCGCAAAGGCATGCTGGAGTTGTGTGCCTTTCAGAATGATGCGGGCATCATACACAGCCCAATCCCCGGGAATTATGATGCCGAACTGCCTGCACAGATGTTGGCAAGCGTGGGCATGTACGGGTTCTGGAACTATTATATGAATACGGCAGACACGGCTACCATAAGGCAGGTATACCCGGCTGTATGCCGCTATCTGAACGTGTGGCAGACGGAGCCGGGAGGACTCACGGCCGAGCGTCACGGCGCATGGGACTGGGGTGACTGGGGTGAGAACCGAGACATGCGGCTCATCTATGCCGGCTGGCATTACATGGCTCTTGATGCAGCCTCGCGCATGGCAGAACTTCTGGGCAGACCGGATGAGGCTTCGGCCTACCGGCAGACCATGGTTCAGGTGAAGCGTGGATACAATGCTTGCTGGACGGGCAGGGCTTACCGACATCCGGCATATACGGGCGATACGGATGACCGTGTGCAGGCACTGGCTGTGATCAGCGGCATTGCCGATGCCGACAAGTATCCCGCCATAGGTCGGCTGCTGCGCACCCAAAAGCATGCCAGCCCTTACATGGAGAAGTATGTGATGGAGTCACTCTTTCAGATGGGCGATGGAGAATATGCCATGGAGCGCGCACATGAGCGTTACCATGCCATGGTGACCGATTCTGTGCACAGTACCCTGTATGAGGGATGGCAGGAAGGAGCCAACGGGTTTGGCGGCGGAACCACCAACCATGCTTGGAGCGGAGGCCCGCTCACTGTCATTGCGCAGTACCTGATGGGCGTGGAGGTGACAGAGCCTGGATGGAGGACATTCTCGGTAACTCCCATGCCTGCACGCTTCAAGCAGGCCAGCATCAGCATCCCTACCGTAAGGGGCATGGTGAAGTCTGCATTCAAGTTGGGCGGAAAGGCTGATGTGTACACGCTTACAGTTCCCCGGGGCACCCGGGCATATCTTTACCTTCCCTGCCAGAGCGCGGAGCAGGTGAAGGGAGCGGCATGCTATGTCTGTGACAAGGCCGGGGGGCAGAAGGAAGGACGCCTTTGTCTGCTGCTGCCTGAGGGCAATTATAAGTTTAAGGTAAACAAGTAATAATAAGATGTGGGGAACTCCGTCTGGGATGCCCCCACATCATGTATAATCATCAAAACAAAGCGATACATGATGAAGAAGTATTTGTTGGCACTGGCAGCCCTGTTGCTCCCGGTGCTTGGAATGTCGAAGGACAAGGTTGAACAGCCTGTAAAGGTGCGCTGGTGCACGTTCAACATCCGTTGCATTGCGGGTGTCGATGAGGAGATTGGCTGTGGATGGGATGTCCGTAAGGACAATGTGGCGCAGTTTGTGCTGGACAACAAGGTGGACGTAGTGGGCATGCAGGAGGTCACCATTAAGCAACTGAAGGATTTGCGCGAGCGTCTGGTCGGCTATGATTACGTGGGTGTTGGACGTACCGATGGCAAAGAAAAGGGTGAGTTCACGCCTGTGTTTTTCCGAGAGGACAAATATGAGCCGCTGGAGAAGGGAAATTTTTGGTTGAGCGAGACTCCAGATGTGCCCGGCTCAAAAGGCTGGGACGCTGCTCTGGAACGTGTGGCAAGTTACGTGAAATTGAAGGACAAGGCCACGGGAAAAATCTTCATGGCCGTGAACACACATTTTGATCATGTGGGCGTGACTGCACGCAAGGAAAGTGCGAAACTCATCATGAAGAAGATTCAGGAGATTGTGGGGGACAGGCCTGCCGTGGTGACGGGTGACTTTAACATTACGGAGGATGATGAGGCTTACACTACCATGGTGACCAATGAGTTCAAGATGAACGATGCTTACCATATGACTGCCTATCACAGCGGTGCACCTTACACGTTCCATAACTTCTGCCGAATATCTCCATTGAAGGCTCCCAAGATTGACTTCATTTTTATCACCCCCGGCATAAAGGTGTTGCAGAGCCACATTGAACGGGAGAATCCCCAGCATAGGATTTCCGACCATAACCCGCATTGGGCCGACTTGGAGTTCTGAGGCATGCTTCCACCGGGAACTCATCGGGCACTCCGAATGTTGCACATCCATTCTCTCAACATTCGGGGTGCCTGTTTTATGAATCAGAGGAAGCCTTTAATTGAACTGAATACGCGTCCCGATATACGGCGCTTCAGAGGGAAACGGTATTTCCAGTTCTCGGGAGTGAGCAAGGTGCAGTGGGCATGCACGTCACGGTAAAAGATGTCTTGAAGTTGTGAGGTGACTTGGCGGTCGAAGATGAAGGCGTTCACCTCATAGTCAAAACGGAGTGACCGTGCATCGAGGTTGGCCGTACCCACTGTGCAGAACAATCCGTCGACCATCATCACCTTGCTGTGGTGGAACCCACCATCGTAATAAAACACCTCTGCTCCCTTCTTCATGAGTTTGTGCATCTCCTGTCCTACCACATCGGGAGTCACCGGGCCGTCACTCTTGGTTGAGGCCATTATCTGTACACGAACGCCTCGGGCCAGCGCGTGTTCCAGTGACTTGCGTATGCTTTTGACCAAGGTGGGGTAGGGATTGACTATCTGTATGATGTTGTCGGCATGGTCAATGGCTATGCAGTAGGTCTTACGTATGACCTTGCCGCTTTTCTTGGGTATACGTTCCACCATGGCCATGGAGGTATGGCCTGCAGGAAAGGGCTGAGTGAGATAACGCGTGGAGTCGAGACGTTCCTTGGTGGCTCGCCACCACATGTCCTCAAACACCCGCTCATAGCCGTTCACCATTGATCCGCGCACCTTCATGTGCATGTCCCTCCATTCTCCCACGCTGGGTTTTCCGTGCAGATAATAGTCGGCTACGTTCATGCCACCTGTGTAGGCGGCCTCTCCATCGATGATGGCAATCTTGTGGTGATTGCGGTGGCGTAGGTGATTAATCCAGGGGAAGCGAACTCTGTCAAACTCCTCAATCTGTATGCCTGCAGTGCGCAGGGAGTCAAGGTAGGAATCTGTGAGCGGAAGGTCGCTGTAGCGGTTGCCGAAACTGTCATACACCACACGCACTTCCACACCTTGGCCGGCCTTGTGGGCCAATATGTCAAAAAGAGCCCTGCAGATGCTGTCTTGCTGGAACTTGAAGTAATCCATGTGGATAAATCGGCGTGCTGACTGCACACAACCGAAGAGGTCATCATACTTCTCACGCCCGGTAGGAAGCAGTTTGACCTCATTGTCTTCGTAGAACGGGAATCCTTTCTGCCTGAATATTTCTCTTACGATGCTGTCCGATCCTTGAGCCATAAGCCTCATGGTTCCCAACAGGCATAGGGCAATGACAAGTGCGCAACGTTTCATCAGAATCAAATCATGCAGCGGAAGTTGTCCACGATACCTAGTAGGCGGCATTCGTCATCTACCACCATAACTGCGTGGATTTTCTTTTCTCCCAAGAGGTCGGTTATCTGATTGACCTTCATGTCCGGCTTTACGCACACGGGTGTCTTGGTCATCACTTCGGATACGGGAACATTGAAGAACTTGTCCTTCAGCCTTTCCATGGCTCGCCTCATGTCGCCATCGGTGATTAGTCCTTTCACGTATCCGTTCTCCACAATGACTGCCAGTCCTAACATGCCGTGACTCATGCGCAACAATGCCTCGCCCAATTTCATGTCCATGGGGATTACGGGCAGGTCGTTGGTGCGCATGACATCGTGGGCCGACAGCAAAAGACTGTGACCCAGGCGGCCTCCGGGATGGAAACGTGCGAAGTCTCTCTTCTTGAAATTGCGTGCTTCCATGAGTGCGCATGCCAGTGCATCACCCATGGCCAAAGTGGCTGTGGTGCTGCTGGTGGGGGCAAGGTTGAGCGGACAAGCCTCGCTGCTCACCTTGACGCAGATGTGATAAGTGGAATATTTGGCCAAGAGTGAATCAGGATTTCCCGATATGCCTACCAGTGGGATGTTGCGTTCAAGCAGGTAAGGAACAAAACGCAGCAACTCGTCAGTCTGTCCGCTGTTGCTGATGGCCACCACCACGTCATCAGGGGTCATTACTCCCAAATCGCCATGGAACACATCAAGCGGACTGATAAAGAACGATGGTGTACCGGTGCTGCTCAGGGTGGCGGCAATCTTTGCACCTATGTGCCCGCTTTTTCCTACGCCTGTGATTATAATCTTGCCGTGGCATCCCAGGATAAGTTCAACCACTTTGTCGAAGTTCTCATCCAGGTGCTCCACCTGCCCTAATACTGCCTGAGCCTCGTCCTGGAGGCATCGTTTGGCAATGTCAGTGTATTGGCTCATGTTTATCTGTAGTGCTTGGTTGTGTTTGGCCATATTTGCTTGAGGGCATCTCTACGGGAGGTGTCCTTGGCCGAGTATTGTAATTATACTATATCAGGGATTTTACAACGGATTCAAAGTCTGACAGCCTGAGCATGTTAGGGCCATCACTCAAGGCATTGTCTGGGTTGGGGTGTATCTCGAAGAAGTATCCTGTGGCACCGAATGCCTTGGCGGCAAGTGCCATAGAGGGAACAAAGCGCCGGTCGCCCCCGGTCTTCCCACCCGCTGCTCCTGGCCTCTGCACACTATGTGTACAGTCCATGATGACGCGCGGAGTATGCTCCAGCATGTCGGGGATGTTTCTGAAATCAACTACCAGGTTGTTGTATCCGAAGGTGTTGCCTCGTTCCGTGAGCCACACTTCCCTACATCCGCTCTCCCGACATTTTTGCACGGGATACCGCATGTCGTCTCCACTCAGGAATTGGGCTTTCTTGATGTTTACTATGCGGCCGGTTTTGGCTGCTGCCACAAGCAAATCAGTTTGCCTGCAAAGGAAGGCCGGTATTTGGAGCACATCGGCCACATCGGCCACAGGCTGTGCCTGCCAACTCTCATGGATGTCTGTCAGAATGGGCAGTTGAAAATCGTCCTTCACTTTTTGCAACATTCTCATGCCTTCCTCTAGGCCAGGACCACGATAGGAGTGTATGCTGGTTCGGTTGGCCTTGTCAAACGATGCCTTGAAATAGATATCAATCCCCAGTGCCTCCCTCAAGCGGCATATCTCCTTGGCCACGGTGGAGAGCAAGTCCTGACTCTCTATCACGCATGGGCCAGCAATGAATATTGGTCGTGTTGGTTCTGTCTGTTTGTTTCCCATTTGAAGCATTTTTGCAAAGTTAGTTTTTTTTCCTCATATAGGTGCCCCTTGTCAGTCGAAAATAGTATCTTTGCGGAAAGATAGAATAAGAAGAGACGTTAATATACATTATTTATTATGGGAAAATTGGTAATCAATTCTTATGAGGATTTTGAGCAATATGTAGGCCAGGAACTCGGAACAAGTGACTATGTGGAAATGAACCAGGAACGTATTGGTATGTTTGCTGATGCAACCCTTGACCATCAGTGGATTCATGTGGATACAGAGCGTGCCAAGGCTGAGAGTCCTTTCGGTACAACCATTGCTCACGGATACCTGACTATGAGCATGCTGCCGTATCTGTGGGATCAGATTGTGGAGGTGAACAATCTGGAGCGCATGATGAATTATGGTATGGACAAGATGAAGTTCGCACAGCCGGTGTTGAGCGGGCAGCACATACGCATGGTGACCAAATTGCACGAATTGGCTAACTTGCGTGGGGCGGTGAAGACTACCATCAAGTTTACTATTGAGATTCAAGAGACGGGCAAGAAAGCCTTGGAGGGTTTGGCCACCTTTATCTATTATTTCCGTCCTGTTTCATAAAGTAATTGACAGGAGACTCCGTGTTTAATTTGAAATAGGGCGAGAGCATTTCCGTATGAGACACTCAATGATGGCTGCCATGCTTTTGGTTGCCACGCAGGCATGGCCGCAACCTTCCATCGCACCGTCGCTGGAAGAAGTTCATGCTCCCTTCAGTAAGGCTGATGAAGAAGCGTTCAGGCATCCATCTGCTCTCTATTACCCGGAAACTTGGTTCCATTTTATAGGAGGAAATGTTTCCAAGGAGGGCATATCTGCAGACCTGGAAGCCATTAAACAGGCAGGCATCTCCGGTTTCCAGTGGTTTCATGGCAACTTCGGAGGCCAATGGCCACAAACTGACCGGCAAATCAAGGCACTCACACCAGAGTGGGAGGAGATGGTGACCTTCATGGGCAACAAAGCCAAGGAACTGGGCCTGCGTTTCACGGTGCAGACTTGCCCTGGATGGGCAATGGCCGGTGGGCCTTGGATTACACCCCAACACGCCATGCGCCAACTGGTATGGAGCCGGACGGACGTGGAAGCCGGAGGCACAGGAGAGGAAATCTTGTTGCCCATGCCACAGCCATCGGAAGAGGACTGGCGCGACTATCATGACATTGCCGTGCTGGCATTTCCCACGCCCAAGGATGACAGCACCGATGCCTTGCACCCTGCCGTTACCGGAAGCAACTCACAACTAGACTGGGAGAAGTGCCTGCATCAGGAGCAGTCACTCTACCTGGAACCAGGTACCACACACTCTGTGCGCTTCTCCCTTCCGAATGGGGAAACCATACGTACCCTGGAACTCCCGAGCATCAACTCATGGAGGCACGAGTGGGTCTATCAGCCTGATGTGCACGTCACCTTGACCGCACATCTTGCCCACGGCAATATGGTGCTGCTGGATGCCGATGCGCCGATGAGCAATTGGCAGGACGGCTCGGAACTGGTGCTGGCGTGCAAGGAAGCGAAGGAGGTAAAGGACTACACGTTCACTATCAGCAACAAGCATGGTATGCAGTTGTCCTATGTGAAGTTCTATTCCGCGGCACGCAAGCACAATTGGAGAGGAGAGTCTGGATGGACACTGACACAAAAGATGAGTCAGCCTGCAGGCTTCTTCCAGGACAAGAAGGCCTATGTGCGGCAGGACTTGATTGCAGACCTCTCGAGGCGAATGGACAGCACTGGACATCTGACATGGGACGCTCCCGGCAAGGGACGGTGGACCATACTGCGCATAGGCCATGTAAACAGTGGGCGAAGGAATTCCCCTGCACCGCCGGAAGCCACAGGATGGGAGTGTGACAAGTTGGATCCACGAGGCGCGGAACAGCAGTTTGCAGGCTATGTGGGGCACCTTTGCGATGTGCCTTTGCGTGATTGCCTGCCACAGGGCATGCTGATGGATAGTTGGGAATGCAGTACACAGACATGGACATGGCAGATGGAGGAGGACTTCCGCAGTCACACCGGCTATGACCTGCGCCAATGGATGCCGGCATTGATGGGCTATGTGGTGGAGCGACCGGAATCCACCAGCCGCTTCCTGCTTGACTGGAGGAGAACACTCAACAGCCTTTATACGGAGAACTTCTTCCGCCGTATGACGGACTTGGCTCACGATAAGGGCTTGCAGGTGCAGTATGAAACGGCGGCGGGCGATATCCTCCCCATAGATGCATTGCAATATTATAAGTATGCCGATGTTCCCATGTGTGAATATTGGCAGCCTTTTGAAGAGGGGTTTGTGGGAGATGCCAACTTCAAACCTATCTATCCCACAGCCTCTGCCGCACACCTGTACGGCAAGACGCGTGTGGCAGCCGAGTCGCTCACCAGTTTCCAACTTACATGGGACGAACACTGGCAAATGCTGAAGGATGTCATCCATTACAACATGGCAATGGGGGTGACACATTGTGTGTTCCATACCTATACCCATAACCCGCAAGTAGGCTTCCTTCCTCCCGGAACAAGTTTCGGGAGCAACATAGGCACTCCCTTCCTGCGTGGACAGACTTGGTGGAAGTACATGCCCTGGCTCACTTCCTACCTGGCTCGTTCTGGCTATATGCTGGAGAGAGGAAAGCCTGTGGCTGACGTTCTATGGTATTTGGGCGATGAGATAAACCACAGGCCCAACCAGCACGCACCTTTTCCTGAAGGATACAAGTTTGACTACTGCAATCCCGATGTGCTCTTGCACCGGCTTACCGTGAAGGACGGCATGATACAGACTCCTGAAGGGCTTTCCTACCGATTGCTGTGGATACCCGAAAGCAGTCGCATGATGCCGGAAACCATGGAGCGCATGATTGCCCTGCTGCAACAGGGAGCGAATATCGTATGCGATAGACCGTTGGCGCCGGCCACTCTGCAGGGAGGCCGCAAGACAGAATTACGGTTTGACAAGGCCTGCAGGCAACTTTTCGGCAGCGTCAGGAAAGGCATCCGCAAGATAGGACGCGGTTCTCTTCTGGTTGGCATGCCTCTGTCCGATGCACTGCAAGTCTTGTCTCTCAGTCCTGACGTGAAGTGTGAAGGCGGCCGCGTGCAGTGGCTCCACCGTGTGGCAGAAGGGGCAGACTGGTACTTTGTCACTTCCCCGGCCAAAGGAAGTTTCAGCGGGACTGTATCTTTCCACACCACCGGTCCTGCAGAACTGTGGGACATGCGTGACGGACGCATCTACAGCCTGCCTTCCCGTGCATCGGACGGCTATACACACGTGCCGCTCACACTGCATCCTGCCGAAGGCTGTTTCATAGTCTTCCGTTATGGCATGCACACACAGGCTCCACCCTGGCCGCAGCCAAGCCAGGGAAAGTCCATCGTCCTTGACGGTTCTTGGCAACTTGGTTTCCCTAAAGGATGGGGTGCACCGGAAAGTCTTACAATAGATACACTCAAAGCCTGGAAGGATCTCCCGACAGGAGCCGAGGGGCGTGCCTTCTCTGGGACTGCTAGATACATATATCATTGCACGTTGGACACCTATGATGCTGCTGCCCATTACTTGCTTGACCTGGGCAGGGTGGACATGATTGCGGACATACGTATCAACGGGCATGACGCAGGTGTCCTATGGGCTGAGCCCTATTGCCTGCCCATAGGTGAATGGCTCCACGAGGGGGACAACCTTATTGAGGTGGATGTCACCGGAACATGGTTCAATCGTCTGGTGTATGATACAGGGCAGCCCGAGGAACAACGCAAGACTTGGACCATCAGTCCGCCCTCCAGAGACTCCGCCTTCCGGCCATCGGGACTGCTGGGGCCTGTGACGCTGCACTACTGATGCGCATTACTCCGTTTTTTTTGTCTCTTCCCCGCTTCCCGCAAGTTAGGAAATGCAGGGTGCTTCGTTTCTTCATGCTTCCCAGGAGTCGGGAAGCGGAGGCGAAGGATGAAAAGTTAAACAGCAAGGTATGGAAATTCGTAGGGGCTTCCATACCTTTGCTTTGCTTGGGGCTTAACTTGTGGTCAAAGACTTCTTGGTGCTTTTCTTGGGTTGGATGCCAGCGGGTATCTTGTCTCTGTGAATCATCGGCGATCAGGAATCCGGCTGCAAGGGTTTGTTGTGACGGTGAAGCAGGGCGGATTTTTCCTGCAAGCCATTCTTTCCTGTTAGTCCTATTCTATGTCACCTCATCGCACATTATTGGATGATATTGCCTCTTATAATGTGGGAATTTGCTAATTTTACCGTGAGTCCGATGGATTCAGAATAGAGCAAGCCGTGTGTCTATGGTGCGTTGCACATTGACACGCGGCTTTTTTTGTGTGGGGCATGTAATAATCGGCAATGCCCTTCCAAGCATTCATGCGATGAAATTTTCATGACTCCTGTGCCCGGAATGTCCCGCTTGCGCGGTGTCCTTCAACTCGTTGTTTTTGGTTCCTACGGTAGCCCGTTCCCGGAGCCGCGAGCCTGTCGGGAACACCCATCAAGACCCTTTCATGTTGCTTCCAGGTTTGGTGATAATCTGTATGCCACCCACGGGCAAGCGTTGGGAAATGTCCTTGCTGACATGCCCTTTGCCTGCGACCTCCTTGCTGCATGTGAATCCTATAAATGCATTGTATTCCAATTGATTAATGCCATAAGCATCATCAGGAACTATCATGAACTCCAGCAACTCGACCTTCCCGTTTCGGGTCAGATAAGGCTTGAAGCCAAGGAACCATCCCATGGGACATTTGCCTCTCTGCGCAATGCCCCTGAGCACTTTATGTATATGTGCCCTCTGTTTCCTGCATCCTCTCAGTAAAGTGCTGTCCACGGAAATCCCTTTCATATAGATGGTGCACTGAAAAATCATTACCAAATTTGGTGGTTTGGCACCTCTGCAGGCCATCAGCGGCACCCTCTCGACCAAACTCAGTGCCGTGAGCCTTGGCAGGGTCATGGTGGAACCGGGCTTTGAGAGGGTCAGAAGGGGACGGGTGCGAGGCTTCATCGTGGTTCCGAGGTCGGGCAACGAGATTGCTGACTTCCAAAAACGCCTCGCCATAGAGTGACAGATGACAGATAATATCTGGTTTTTCTATAAACTTATATATATAGTAAAAAAAAGTGTGCTTAATATTAAGCACGGTTTACAAGTAGTATCTAATAAAAGTTTGCAAAAACAGTGTTTTTATCTGTCATCTGTCACCTCCCACACAGGCCTTTCCTCCCCTCGCAAGTGACTTGGTTATAGTCGCAAGTGACTTGTTTCCAATTGCAAACGACTTGATTTCAACCCTCAAATGACTTGGCAAATGCAACAAGACAACCTACTGAACAGCATGGTCAGCAAGCGTGAACTGGCCATGCTCTACTTCCCCGAGGCCAAGCCCCGCAGTGCCGAGAGCCACCTCATGGCGTGGGTGAACCGCTGCCCGCAACTGAAGGAGGCCCTCCGACATGCGGGCTACACCCCACACGCGCACCTGTTCACTCCCCGCCAGTTGCGTATCATCCTCCATTACCTGGGCGACCCGCAAAGGGAGCACATTGCGGATTCCAATCTCAGACACAGCGGCACAAAGTGTTAATATATGCTAATAAAACCGTCTAAATTCATGCTAATTCACGGAATTTCACGGTTGCCCCTCCACCGCCGCCGTAC
>JAHZGX010000007.1 GCA_019420585.1 Prevotellaceae bacterium | reverse complement strand
AGGGTCAGAAGGGGACGGGTGCGAGGCTTCATCGTGGTTCCGAGGTCGGGCAACGGGATTGCGGACTTCCCAAAAACGCCTCGCCATAGAGTGACAGATGACAGATAATATCTGGTTTTTCTATAAACTTATATATATAGTAAAAAAAAGTGTGCTTAATATTAAGCACGGTTTACAAGTAGTATCTAATAAAAGTTTGCAAAAACAGTGTTTTTATCTGTCATCTGTCACCTCCCACACAGGCCTTTCCTCCCCTCGCAAATGACTTGGTTACAATCGCAAGTGACTTGTTTCCAATCACAAACGACTTGATTTCAACCCTCAAATGACTTGGTTAGCATCCTCAAATGGTTTGGTGAATGCCAAGAGACAACCTGCCGGGCAGCATGGCCAGCAAGCGTGACCCGGCCATGCCCTACTTCCCCGGCGTGAAGGGAGCACATTGCGGATCCCAATCTCAGACACAGCGGCACGAAATGTTAACATATGCTAACAAAACAGCCTAAATTCATGCTAATTCACGGAATTTCACGGTTGCCCCTCCACCGCCGCCGTACCTTTGCGCCGTGTCCAAAAGCCCGTTGGCACACCGCCACGGCCTGTCCGGGAGGCCAAGGGGACGAGAGAGAGGGCAGACATGAAGTACAACCATCAACAACAGTCAAGCACAATGATTCAGTATCAGTTGAAGCAGGACAAGGATCGGAAGATGCCGCAGGCATGCGGCAAGTGGTACGCCGCTTCCGTGATTTGCCGGATTGTGGACAGGGAGACCCGGCCGAGCACATTACCCCGCGTCTACCAGGACAGAGCACTGACGTATGTAGCCCATGATGGACTCCTCGTCATCGGGATGGAACCAACGTATCTCCGGGTCGCGTTGATACCAGGTCATCTGCTTCTTGGCATACACACGCGTATTTTTCTTGATTCTCTCCACGGCCATGGGCAACTCCCATTCACCATCAAGCACACGGAACATTTCCTTGTAGCCAATAGTGTTGAGTGCATTGAGGTGCCGAAAGGGATAGAGGCGGCGTGCCTCATCGAGGAAACCGTCACGCATCATGCCATCGACCCGCCTGTTGATACGGTCAAAGAGTTCCTGACGTTCGCGCCGGATCCCCACCTTGATGATACGGAAAGGACGTTGCCTCGTTGCCCGAACGCGCAAAGAAGTGTAAGTGCGCCCGGAAGTATGGCATATCTCCAGCGCATGTATGACCCTCTTGTGGTTCATGCGATCCACCACCCGGTAATACTCGGGATCCAGGCGTTCCAGTTCCTCCAGAAGGGGAGCCAGTCCGTCCCTGTCGAATCGCTCCTTCAGGCAGGCACGCACCGTAGGATTCACTGTAGGAATATCATCAATGCCCCGGCACACGGCATCGACATACATCATGCTCCCTCCCGACAGCAAGGCATAACGGTGAGTTGCCGACAGGTCATCCATCAGCGCCAGCACATCCTGTTCATAGCGGGCAGCACTGTACTCCTGCCCCAAATCAAATTGCCGCACGAAGTAATGCTGCACCTGCGCAACCTCCTCAAGAGTAGGCGCAGCCGTGCCGATGTCCATCCCCCGGTAAATCTGCCGGCTGTCACAATTGATTATCGGGCAAGAGAGATGCCCGGCCAGCCTGATGGCAAGGGCTGTCTTCCCCACAGCAGTAGGGCCAAGCAGCACCACCAGATTCATGTCCGCGTGCGGTACGTCACTCACTGATTTCAAATCCCTCAAGGTCTAACTCCCCATCCTCAAAGCCGTCATCGCCATAGAAATCCTCTTCCACGGCTGCTGCAGAGGCAGGAACATCTGTCCCCACAGGCTGTTCTTCCCGCAGCACCTGCAGCGGAGCCACCCCATGTCTGCGGCTCACGCGAGGCTTCGGTTCATGATGAGAGAAAATGTTCTCTGTGAGTTCCATCAGGAAGAAACGCTTGTCCTCAGGAGCGAATACATAAGCAATGCGCTGTCCCTCATCCTCCATCAGTTCGCTGAGGGGAGTATGCTCCATCAGATAAACATCCTCGTCGGCCCTGCTGTCAGTGTCACGCAGGCACACCTGCTTCTCCACACGCCAGTCATCATCGCATATCAGGAACTTCTGTCCGTCGGTTTCCTCATAACTGCAGTCAGCCAGGATGAGCCGGTGAAGGTCGGCAAACGTGGCCTCGGAATCAATCTTTATCTCCACCACGAAGTCCTCCACTTCCTGGCTGAAGAGTGTAAGTCGGAGTGTCATGACCGAAATGTAAACAATGACAACAGACTACCGGATGAATCCCCGCTCGCTGGTGCGAATAAAGTCAATGATATACTGAATCTCGGGACTCATGGGAATCTCATCCTCCACACGCTTGAGTGAGTCGTTCAACTTACCCGAATCCTGCAGGATAATCTTGTAAGTCTGATGGATGTTGTCGATAAGTTCCCTGCTGAATCCACGTCGGCGAAGACCCACGACATTGAGTCCGCAGAAAGCAGCCGGGTCACGTGCCACCAAACTGAAGGGAAGTATGTTCTGGCTGAAGCGCGTGCCTCCACCCACCATGCAGTAACTGCCCACACGGCAAAACTGGTGCATCAATACTCCTGCGCTGAGAATGGCCCGGTCATCAATGACAATCTCACCTGCCAACTTGGTACTGTTGCCAATAATGCACTCATTACCCACAACGGCATCATGCGCCACATGCATACCCTCCATCAGCAAGTTGTTGCTGCCCACCACGGTCTTGCCCTTGGCAGCAGTACCTCGGTTGATGGTCACGTTCTCGCGTATCTTGTTGTTGTCACCTATCTCGGCCGTAGTGTCCTCGCCCCTGAACTTGAGATCCTGAGGAACAGCACTGATTACGGCACCGGGAAAGATGACGTTGCCGTTGCCTATGCGTGCACCGTAGAGCACCGTCACGCTGTTCATCAGCGTATTGTTGTCACCTATCACCACGCCTCTGTCAATATAGCAGAATGCGCCTATCTCGCAATTCTCACCTATCTGTGCCTCGGGATGCACATAGGCCAAAGGACTAATCTTACTCATAACTATACTTATTGATTGGAAGGATGTTGGTTGTTCACTTGCTTATCTGTGCGGTGAAGGTGGCCTCAGCCACACAGTTCTCACCGATGAAGGCATACCCCTGCATGGTGCCTATTCCATGGCGTATGGGGGAAACGAGTTCCACCTTGAAGATGAGAGTGTCACCGGGCACTACCTTCTGACGGAACTTCACATTATCAATCTTCAGGAAGTAAGTGCTGTATTTCTCGGGGTCTTCCACATTGCCCAGCACAAGCAAGCCGCCTGCCTGAGCCATGGCCTCTATCTGAAGTACGCCCGGCATGACCGGTTCGTTGGGGAAGTGTCCCTGGAAGAAAGGCTCGTTGCTGGTAACATTCTTGATGGCCACAATGCTGGTTTCTTTGATTTCGATTACCTTGTCCACCAACTGCATAGGATATCGGTGAGGCAAAATCTTACGGATACGGTTGATATCGAAAACCGGTTCTTTGTTGGGGTCATAATAGGGAGCCTGCACCTCATGCTTGCGTATTTCCTTGCGCATCATGCGTGCAAACATGTTGTTGATGGTGTGCCCCGGCTTGGTGGCAATGATGCGCCCCTTGATAGGTTTGCCTATGAGTGCCATGTCGCCGATGATGTCAAGCAACTTGTGGCGTGCCGGCTCATTCTCCCATACCAAAGGCTTGTGCTGGAGATAACCCAGTTCGGAGGCTATGTGCCGCTCTGCTCCTGTCAACTGACAGAGTTTGTCCAGGTTCTCCTGCGTGGTCTCACGCTCATAAATGACTATTGCGTTGTCAAGGTCACCGCCCTTGATAAGGCCGGCCATGAGGAGAGGCTCTATCTCACGGACAAACACAAAGGTGCGTGCCGCCGCCACTTCGGTGGCAAACTTATCCATATTGTCAAGCGTGGCGAACTGGCTACTCAGCACCTTGCTCTCAAATGAAATCATGCTGGTGATGGAGAAATCCTCATCGGGCAACAGTGTGATGCAGGCACCTGTGGCCTCATCGCGGAACTCCATCTTCTTGGTGATATAGTAGAAGTCCTTGGGTGCGTCCTGCTCCTGAATGCCCACGCGCTGTATCTCCTGCACGTACATCTCGGCACTTCCGTCCAATATGGGGAACTCGGGACCGTTGACCTGGATAAGGACATTGTCCAGTCCCAAGGCATAGAGGGCAGCCATGGCATGCTCAACTGTGCTGCAACGCATGTCACCCTTGCCCAACACCGTGCCGCGCTGGGTGTCTGTCACATTCTCGGCCACGGCATCCATGACAGGTTGTCCCGGCATGTCCACACGCTGTATCTTGTAACCATGGTTGGGAGGAGCGGGCATGAAGGTTACGGTCAAACTAAGTCCCGTATGCAATCCTTTGCCGCTGAGAGAGAATTGCTCCTTGAGTGTATTTTGCTTTAACATGATTTTATTTTATTCCTTGCTGTCCAATTGTTCCTTCAGCATCTTTATCTCCTTCTTCATGCGGTTGAGGTCGCTCCACATCTCCGGCAAGTTCTTGAAGACGGCACTTGACTTCCAGAAGTTACGCCCATCGATGGCCGGAGACCCCTGGATGGTAGTGCCCTCCTTCTTCACGTTATTGGGAATACCGGACTGCGCGCCTGCCATGGTACGGTTGGCTATCACGGCATGGCCGCCGATTCCCACCTGACCGCCAAACATGCACCACTCGCCTACCTTCGTGCTGCCAGCCACACCCACCTGTGCCGACATCACGGTGTGGGCACCGATGTCATCATTGTGGGCTATCTGTACCAGGTTATCCAATTTCACCCCACGGCGCACATAAGTGCTGCCCATGGTGCTGCGGTCCACACAGGTATTGGCACCTATCTCCACATCATCCTCAATGGTGACAATGCCTATCTGCGGTATCTTCTCATACCCTTCAGGCGTGGGCGCGAAGCCAAAGCCGTCGGCACCTATCACGCAGCCGGCATGCAGGACGCAGCGGCTGCCCACCTTGCAGTCATGGTATACCACAGCGTTGCTGTAAATTTCCGTATTGTCACCCACCTTGGCATTCCTGCCAATGGTCACATGAGGATGCAGGACACACCCATCGCCTATTTCCACGCCCTCGGCAATGGCCACGAACGGACCTATGTAACAATCCTTGCCCACCTTGGCAGAGGGGTCAATGAAAGCCAGTGAGTCAATACCTTTCCGTTTGGGCTTCATGCTCTCATACACCTGGAGCAACTTGGCCACGGCCTCATAAGCGTTAGGCACCCTGATAAGAGTGGCCTTCACCTCATGTTCCAGAACGAAATCATTGTTCACAAGCACCACACTGCTTTCCGTCTCATACAGGTAATGGGCATATTTTATGTTGGCCAGGAAACTGATGCATCCAGGCCTGCCTTCCTCTATCTTGGCGAAGTCATTGACTTTCGCATCCGGATTACCCTCAACGGTTCCCCCGATGAGTCCGGCTATCATCTGTGCACTAAATTCCATAATATCTGATTGTTCGTTTGCTTAAGTTTATACCAAACCGCGGGCAGACAGTTCCGCAGCCATCTGCTGCTGTACCTCATGAGCCTTCTCTGCAGCTACACGGGCATAATCGGCAGTGTGGTCGGCATAGATAATGGCACGGCTGCTGTTGACCAACAGGCCACACTGGCTGTTCATACCATAATGGCACACCTCCTCCAGGCTGCCTCCCTGCGCGCCTATGCCGGGAACCAACAGGAAATGATCAGGCACAATGCGGCGGATATCCTCGAAAGCACGTCCCTGAGTGGCTCCCACCACATACATCATGCAATCGCTGCCGCCCCACTCCTGACTCTTACGCAGCACCTTCTCAAACAGGCGCTCCCCCTGAGCATCCTCTGTGAGTTGGAAGTCATGGCTGCCCTTGTTGCTGGTAAGTGCCAGCAGGATTACCCACTTGCCCTCATAGCCCAGGAAAGGGGTGACGCTATCCTCGCCCATGTAAGGAGCCACTGTGACCGCATCAAGGTCAATTTCCTCGAAGAAGGTGCGTGCATACATGGCACTGGTGTTGCCAATGTCACCTCGCTTGGCATCGGCTATGATGAACTGGTCAGGATAATTCCGGCGCAGATAAGCCACAGTCTTCTCAAAGGCAATCCAGCCCTTCACGCCCATGCTCTCATAAAAGGCAAGATTGGGCTTATAGGCCACGCAGTAAGGTGCAGTGGCATCAATGACGGCCTTGTTGAACGCAAAGATGGGGTCTTCTTCCTGCAAGAGGTGAGGAGGAATCTTCTTGATGTCAGTATCCAGTCCCACACAGAGGAACGACTGCTTCTGCTTGATATTCTCAAATAACTGTTGTCTATTCATTGCTGTTTATCTGTTTTGATTCCGTTGGGGGATTGCATAAGGTAATATCCCGAATAAGTGAAGTCAAACGTGCGGCTGTCTGCCAAGCCACGCAAGGAGAAAGCAGTAAGGACAAAACTATTGCCCTGGCGGTGGCAAGGGAGGCTGCGGGGCGAGAAGTTGCCGAGCGCATTCCACTTGTGAAGGTCAGACATACGAATATCTACCGTGTCTATAGGCTGTGAGGCACGGAGGAGAGGAACCTTCAGCACCTGATTCTTCGGGCGAGGCAAGGCAAAGGAGGCCTTGGTATAGACAAGCATGGAAGTATAAGAGGCAGGCAGTTCCGTTTCGTAACCAGTTGTCTGGTCATTGCTGCTCTCATAATAAATATATTCATCTTCCACCACTGCCTCGGCAGATTGGCTTTCTGCCTTCTCCTCAATAAAACGGCTGGCACGCCACCAGTTCACAGAGTCGGAGACCAATGCGGATATGGTGGTGTCTCTCAATTCCGTATCAAGATATCGGAAACGGCTGTTTATCTGTCGCGCATCTTCAATGGGGAGCGTGCTCAGCCAATCAAAATAGGCATCCTCGCTCATGGGAAGGCATCCCTTGTAGGCATCCGTCACACAAGACTCCACACTGCGGTGCATCCAATTGCGTGTGAACCGCACCACATTGACCGGCAGGGCAGATGTGAGCAGAAATAAGAAAGCAAAGGAAGCAGGAATCCACCACACCCGGCGTGCACGGGAAAGGAACAGGCCTATACAAGCCACATAGTACCAAACCGTGAGCGTGAGCAGATAAAGGCGGTTGACAGTGATGCCATAATCGGCAAGACGGCGGCCGACACCTACCGTCATCAACACCAGCAACGGAAGAATGGCTAAAGGAAGCCAACGCACCACACGGCGGTCAGTCCCAGACGTACCCAAGCGCAATGAAGGATAAAGTCCCATCACTACTCCAATGCAACCAAAAGTAAGGACGGAAACCAGTTTGGACACCCACCCGTCAGGCAGTTGCCACTGAAAAAGAATCTTGGCAAGATAGCCGTAGAGCACTAGCAGGTAACAACCCAGCAAAGGCAGGAACAGGTAACGGATGCTCTTGTGAAGGAAGACCGACACCAAGGGCGTGCGGTCATGCTTTTCCCCTCCCGCAGGAATACGCCCAAGAAACAACAGGGCAGGAAGTGTAATAAGGAAAAGAATGCACCAGGTTGTTATCCATTCGTTGGGCAGACCAATGCCGAACAGATGTTCTATGGCGACAGTGAGCAGGCACAGCCCACCACACATGATACCACCTATAAGCCACGAAGAAGAGGCCGCACCAAATATCCGCAGGGTGAAATTCCAGGAAGCCACATCATCCCGTTCCCGAAAGAAGGGAAGAATGAACAGGCAGAGTGCCAGAGCCGTCAGCAGAGAAGCATGCATCAGAAAGACTTCCATGCCGCCATTGTCATAGATGGCATAAATATAGGAAGCATCTGACAGCAACGCAACATGCGCCAGGGCACCGGTAACCAAGCGTGTGTGCCTGCCCTTCACCTCTTCACCCCACAACTGCAATACAGCAGTAAGCAAAATGCCCACTGCAAAATAGTAAACCACGGTTCCATTCACCCGATGAGAAAACATCGAGTTGTCCACCCACTCCATCAGAAGCAAATAAACCGTCAGTGCAGCAACGAAAACCAGCGTGACAGGAAATCGCCGGGCACATTGGCCGGCAGCCTGCATGAGTGTGTCAAGTGAAAAATGCCTTTTCATCATCCGTGTCGTGGGTTTATGACGTTACAACTCGCTCTCCCTCATCCGTTCGGCATTCTCGACCACAATCAGATGGTCGATGCAATCCTGTATCTGCCCGTCCATGAAGGCCGCCAGATTATAGATGGTATATCCTATCCTGTGGTCGGTAATGCGTCCTTGGGGGTAATTGTAAGTTCTGATTTTCGCACTGCGGTCACCCGTACTTACCATGGTCTTTCGCCTGCTGGCTATATCATCGAGGTACTTCTGGTGTTCCTTGTCATATATAAAGGTTCGCAGGCGTGCGAGCGCCCGTTCCTTATTCTTTGGTTGGTCTCGGGTCTCAGTACATTCCACCAGGATTTCTTCATCCTCATTGGTGAAAGGATTGTGCCACATGTAGCGCGCACGCACACCTGACTCCACCTTGTTCACGTTCTGTCCGCCCGCACCACTACTGCGGAAAGTGTCCCACTTGATGGCTCCCTCATTGATTTCCACATCAAACTCTTCCGCCTCGGGCAGTACTGCCACGGTGGCCGCACTGGTATGCACACGCCCCTGAGTCTCGGTGACAGGAACACGCTGCACACGGTGTACGCCCGACTCATACTTGAGCGTTCCGTATACACCCTCGCCTGCCACGCTGAAGATGATTTCCTTGTAACCGCCGGCAGCCCCCTCACTGTAACTGCTGACGCTCATCTTCCAGCCCTTCAGTTCTATGTAACGGCTGTACATACGGAAAAGGTCACCGGCAAAGAGTGCGGCCTCATCGCCTCCCGTACCTCCACGAATCTCCATGATGACATTCTTGCTGTCCTCAGGGTCGGCAGGCACAAGCAGCAACTTGATTTCCTCTTCCAGTTCAGGGATACGTTTCTCACTGGACGCGAGTTCGTCACGGAGCATGGCTTTGGTGTCAGGATCGGTTTCCTCAGCCAGCATCTCCTTGGCATCAGCCATGTTCTGCAAGCATCCCATGTATTCCTTGCGCGCCTCCATCAGTCTGCCCAAGTCCTTGTATTCCCGGGTCAACTTGACATAACGCTTCTGGTCGGCAATGACATGGGCATCCGTAATGAGCGTGGACACCTCTTCATACCTGCTCACCAGCCCGTCCAGTCTTTCGAGTATCTCCATATCAATATTCAAACGTGCCGTTCTCGCTCTTGATGGTAAGGCTGCGTCTACCCTCCTCAATATAGCCTACCACCCGGGCATCCACGCCAAACGAGCGGCTGATATCCATCACGCGCTGTGCATCCTCCGGGGATACGTATATCTCCATACGGTGCCCCATGTTGAACACCTTGTACATCTCAGCCCAGTCAGTCCCACTCTGCTCCTGTATGATGCGGAAGAGAGGAGGCACGGGGAACATGTTGTCCTTGACCACGCGACAATTCTCACCCACGAAATGCAGCACCTTGGTCTGTGCGCCTCCCGTACAGTGAACCATGCCATGAATCTTTGGACGCATCTCGTCAAGCATCTTCTTGATGATGGGAGCATAGGTCCTGGTGGGCGAGAGCACCAGTTTGCCGGCGCTCACGGGGCTTCCCTCCACGGAATCGTCCAAACGGTAATGGCCGCTGTAGACCAGTTCTTCGGGCACTGCCCGGTCGTAACTCTCGGGATATTTCTCGGCCAGGTACTTGGCAAACACGTCATGGCGTGCACTGGTAAGCCCGTTGCTGCCCATTCCGCCGTTGTATTCCTTCTCATATGTAGCCTGTCCGCAACTGGAAAGTCCCACAATCACGTCACCCGGGCGTATGTTTGCATTGTCCACCACATCGGCACGCTTCATGCGGCAAGTAACGGTGCTGTCCACGATGATGGTACGCACCAAGTCGCCCACATCGGCAGTCTCCCCGCCTGTGCCATAGATGCCGATGCCCATTTCACGCATCTCCTGCATCAATTCATCCGTACCATTGATGATTGCGCTTATCACTTCACCGGGGATAAGCATTTTGTTGCGCCCGATGGTGCTGCTTACAAGTATGTTGTCCACAGCACCCACACACAGGAGGTCATCCGTGTTCATGATGAGGGCATCCTGTGCTATGCCCTTCCACACGCCCAGGTCACCGGTCTCACGCCAGTAAGTATAAGCCAGGCTGCTCTTGGTTCCTGCACCATCGGCATGCATGATGCAGCAATAATTGGGGTCGCCACCCAGGATGTCAGGTATTATCTTACAGAAAGCCTGCGGGAAAAGGCCCTTGTCGATGTTCTTGATAGCGTTGTGCACGTCTTCCTTGGCTGCGCTTACTCCGCGCATCATGTAACGTTGGTTGCTCATCGGTTTCTTGGTTCAAATGGTTCGCATATATTCCATGCAAAGTTATTACAATTATGTGTCACACGCAAATTTAGTCCTACGGGCACCACGCATTATGACAACAATTGCGTACTTTTGTGCCACATTTGACACAGGATTGATAACAGACTGCAACATTAACATTGTTTTCGGGAAGAGAATGAACAGACTTTTCATGCCGCTGATGGCACTCTGCATGACAGCAACGTACGCCCAGGAGAGAACCGATACCACCCTCATGCGAGAAATAACAGTAAGCAACGCAAAGGAAAACCGCCTGCTCAGACAACAGCCGCTGGCATCGACAAGCATAGGCGCACACGAACTGGCAAGCAGGGGAACGTACAGCATAAAAGACCTAGCCTCACGCGTGCCCGGGCTCTTCATCCCCTCCTACGGCAGCCGCCAAACCACAGCCATATACATGCGCGGAGTGGGCAGCCGCATCAACACACCGGCCATAGGGCTTTATGTGGATGACATCCCCTGGGTGGACAAGAGCGCATATGACTTTGACCTCGGCAACGTACAAAGCATAGACGTACTGCGCGGCCCGCAAAGCACCCTGTACGGACGCAACGCCATGGGCGGGCTCATACGCGTACACACCAAGAACCCGCTGGATTACCAGGGAACGGACATACACCTAGGAGCCGCCACCTACGGGACTTTCCGTGCCGATGCCACACACTATCACCGCATCTCTGAACGCCTGGGATTCTCGGGAGGATTCGGCTATGCACACTCCGAAGGCTTCTTCACCAACAAGTACACGGGCAAGAAAGCCGACGGGGATGACAATGTCAGAGGCAGGTTCCGCCTGGTGGCAAAACCCACGGACGTGGTACGCCTGGACTTCCAAGCCAACTATGAATACAGCCGGCAGGGGGCTTTTCCCTACATGCTGGAAGAAATGAGCGAGAAGGATTACTTCTACCCCACGCTTTCCACACCAATCGGACAGGTGGACTTCAACCGCAGGAACCGCTACGAAAGACACCTGCTGAACCTGGGCTTCAAGGCCGAGCACAACTGGCAGAAGGTGGTCATGAGTTACGTGGCAGGATTCCAACACCTGCGCGACCGCATGAACATGGACCAAGACTTTACACGAGCCGACATCTACACACTCATGCAAAGGCAGAACAGCCGCGTGCTAAGCCAAGAAATTGCTGTCAAGAACCGCCCCGGCGCATGGAGACACTGGGAATGGAGCACAGGCATAAGCGGATTCCGCCAATGGCTGGGCACCAGCGCACCCGTAACCTTCAGGCAGGAAGGACTGGACTGGATAAACGCCAACATGAATGCCAATGCCAACGCACACTTGCCTGTCATTGAGCAGAAGGCACCCAACAGAATGCCCGTAATGACCATGAAAATGATCTTCAGCGACAACATACAGGGGGAGGACTTGCTTTTCGGAGGGCACTTCCGCACGCCCACAGGCAGCGCGGCAATATATCACCAGAGCACCATCACCGACCTGCTCAACGCCCGCGGACTTGACCTGACCGTGGGGCTGCGGCTTGATTACGAGAAGACAAACCTGCATTACAACACGGGATATGATTTCCTGCACGAATACGGGCTGACCGGCGAACTGACCATGCCACAGATGAGCGGGGAACTCCCCCTGGTGCCCACAGCCACGTACCAAGCCCAGCGAAACCTCTCAGGCAACCTCACGCACGACTATCTGCAACTGCTGCCCCGCTTCTCTCTCCAATACAAGATAAAGGAGAGCAACATCTATGCAACCGTATCCCGTGGCTACCGCAGCGGCGGATTCAACATACAGCAATTCAGCGGTGCCCTGCAAAACATGATGCAGGCAGACATCATGCAGGATGTGGCAGACGTGACCATTCCCGTACTTAACAAACAGCCGGCCATCCCCGGCAACGTGAAGAAACAAGTCACAGACATACTGAAGGGCATGGCTGCAGAACCCGACATCAACATACGCTCACTCAGTCAGTTCAAACCCGAATATGCATGGAACTATGAAGTGGGCACTCACCTCAACCTGCTGGAGCACCGACTGCGCATGGACGCATCTGCCTTCCTGACAGAAGTACGTGACCAGCAGGTATCACGCATGGCAGAGAACGGACTGGGACGCATCACGGTAAACGCAGGACGCAGCCGTGCCATGGGATGTGAACTGCAGGCCGAGGCACTCATCACTGAAGCATTGTCGGCACATGCTGCCTACGGCTACACCCACAGCACATTCCGCACCTACAGCCCGCAAGAGGGCATCTCCTATAAGGGGAACTATGTGCCGTTCATACCACTCCACACCTTCGGCATCGGAGCACGGTACACATGGGTCACCGACAAATGGATAGACCGCATAAGCCTGCAGGCCGACTGGAACGGGCGGGGGAAGACTTACTGGACAGAAGACAACACGGTGAGCGAGGACTTCCACGGCACGCTGGACGCACGTCTCACCCTGTCACATGGCAGGAGCGAACTGGGACTGTGGGGCAAGAACCTGACCAATCAGGACTATCGCTCCTTCTACTTCCAAAGCATGGGGCGCGGCTTCTGCCAGAAAGGCGCCCCGCTTCAAGTGGGTGTGGATGTGAGGATAAGGCTGTGATTCCCTTCCCACAGATAATCCGATAATCCCTCCACAAAAAACCACTCCGAAGATTTCGTCCATCATCCAAGTTTGCTTACATTTGCATGTGACTAAGACTATTTGCGATGGACAAGACAAGACGCATCCTGCTGCTGGCACTCGCCTTCAGTGTACTCTCCATACCAGCCTGCCTGCCCATCACGGCAGAAACGGAAGAAAGCCACATGTCCGATGATGACATGGAAACATTTTCCTCCACAATTATGGATGGAGAAACGGGCGATACATTACCCTTCGCACAGGTCTATATCTCAGAAGGGCGGGGCACCATAGCCAACGCGGAGGGAAGATTCAGCGTCAAGGCTCTGCCCTCAGAGACGCTTGTCATCACCTGCATAGGCTATCAGCGCATGAGGATAAAGGCGGCTGACTTGCCGCCGACACTGCGCCTCATGCCTGCGGAAACGGCAATGAGGGAAGTAACGGTGATGGCTCCGGGAAACATCCTGGCACAGGTGGTGAAGCAAATGGAGAAAGACTACCAAGCACACAAAAACGCCTATACATATTATTATATGCGCCAGACCTACAGGATGGACGAGGCTGCGGAAATGGCAGAAGCCCACCTCTCTGCCAGAAGTGCCGGCAACCTGCGCGGTGTGGAGTTCCTGGCCGGACGTGTCTTCCACGCAAAGAGCAAGGAGAAAAAACTTGCGCTGGACTTTTCCAACCTGCATGCCACGCTCTCACTGGCTCCCATGATCAAGGAAGAGCCTTTCTGGCAGGAAGTATCCATCCCGCTCAACCAGAAATCCTTCCGCAACCGTTACAATTACGAGAAAGACTACGAAACCGATATCAGCACACAGACCGATGCCGATGGGAAGCGCATTCTCTGCATCCATATCAGGCGACCTCAGAAAGGGAAGAAGGTGCGCAAGGCAGTGATGAGTGGAGACCTTTACGTGGAAGCCGACAGCCTTTGGCCCATAGGTTTCAGGGGTAAGATAGAAGGACTGAAACTGGAATCCGAACTCAACGGTGAAGAAAGCACGGCAAAGGCTACACTCGACCTGAACATAACCTACAGCCGCACCCATGGATACAACAAAGTGACAAGCATCTTCACACGTCTGAAGTGCAAGGGAATAGACTGCCAGACCATAGCCTACCACGTGGACAACCTCAACATTCCCGATGATGCCGATGCCAACCGCTCAGACAACCTGCTCACAGCCATCTGGTACACACGCAAAGATGCAGAATGGTGGCGAAAGAACATCATCCTGCCCACAGAAGCCGAAAGGAAACTAATGAGGGAAAACGGCATGATGCAGGAAGAAGAGAAATGAGAAACGAGACCGTATTGCATCTCAATACCAAAGAAAAAGAGTAAAACCAGCAATCTGCAAACAAGAACCAAACCAGCAATGACAAAGAAAAGCATATTCACAACCATGCTCCTTGCAGCAATCTCCCTCTCTGCATGGAGCCAGAAACCTTTTGGCAGTAAAGTCATTGATGCGAAGACAGGCGAGACATTGCCCTATGCTCAAATTTATACCACAGACGGGAAGGGATGTCTGAGCAATGGAGACGGAGAGTTCTTACTTTCCAACAATACGGCAGACAGCATAAGAGTGAGTTTCGTGGGATATATCACACAATGGTTCTCCACTAAAACGCCCGTGCAAGAAATACGCCTGCAACCATGCAGCAGGCAGTTGCGTGAAGTAACGGTAAGCCCCATAAAGGTGAAGAGCATACTGACGAAATTGTCCAAGCAACTGGAAAAGGAGTACCGCAAAGGCAAGGAGGCCGAAGGATATTACTTCTGTCGTGTGCTGGAGCAATCAGACAAAGTCAACGACCTGCTGGATGCCATCATCACGGCCAAGAGTGCCATAAACCTGCGTAAAACTGAAGTGCTGACGGGAAAGCACAGCAGTCTGAAAGCCCAAGATGGGAAACCCAGCCTGGCTCACATGAACCTGCACAGAATCCTGGAAGTGGGACCCGTCATCCATGATGCAGACTTCTGGGCAGACATCATTGCTCCGCTGAACAGAGTCCTGTTTCCCAACCCACTCAGATATTACGACTGTGACTATGACATCCTAAGCCAAGAGAATGGAGATGCCATGTACCGCATCAGCCTGACGCGCTCTGCACTTGCAAAATCCAAAGGATTGTCTTTGATAGAAGGGGTGCTGTATGTGTCGGTATCCTCGGGAGAACTGCTGCGATTTGAGGCAAGGATGCCCAACATGCAAATGACAACCATCGGCAATCAGGGCACTTTTCGCATAGAGGATGTGGAGACACACATCAACATTGACTATCGCCACACCAGAGGGATTACCGAAGTGGACCATGCCGACGTGAAGATAGAAGGTTCCAAATTCAGCGGGCAGGCATTTCTCTACAGCATAAGCAACGTACAAAATCAGGGGCAGGAGGAGAAAGGCGTTGCCATAAAAGGAAACATGGTAAACGCCATGAACCAAGCCGGATATGATTCCCTGCTATGGGCTTCCTCGGAAGTGGTGAAACTTACGGAACAGGAGAAACTGACACAGGCATTTCCCCAAAAAGCAGAGAAAGCAACAGACCCACAGCAGGACATGGCACAAAGGAAACCGGACATCACACTCTCGGCCTTCTCTCCCCAATACAAACTCACAGAACGCCAAGCAGCCTTTGGCAAGACCATCCCACAGGAGAAGGTCTTCATCCACATGGACAACACCAGTTATCAACTGGGCGACACCATCTGGTTCTCTGCCTACACCCGGCGGACTGACACTGACAAGCCATCGGAAGTAAGTGGGGTGCTCTATGTGGAACTCTACGGACAGGAAGGCTATCTGATTGAGCGTAAACTCATACAGATGCGCAAGGGACACGGGCAGGGATTCTTTGCCTTGAACAACCTCATACAGTATGCCGGTTTCTATGAACTGAGAGCCTACACGCGGTGGCAACTCAACTGGGGATGCTATGAACACAGGCACTCGAAAAGTTTTGGCGACACATTCGATTCGGAACAGCAGGAGAAAGAGTTCTTCCGAGATTACGAGAAACTATACAGCCGCGTGTTCCCCGTATACGACAAGCCCGAACTGCCGGGAGACTTCACCCGCGACATGACACTGAGAGCCATGCGCAGGACATACAAGACCGACCCCAAGGAACGCAAACTGAAACTTACGCTCTACCCCGAAGGGGGCAACCTGGTGACAGGGCTACCCTGCCGGGTGGCCTACGAGGCAACCTGGGATGACGGAGAATGGGCAGATGGTTGCCTGACATACGGGAAAGACTCAGCGCAGGTACAGAACAGGGGAAGAGGAGTCCTTGCACTGACACCATCAGAAGGCATGGAGAGCGAAGTGCGCTTCACAACGCCTGACGGGAACACAGTCAAGACCAGACTGCCACAAGCGGAGCAGACAGGTGCCTCACTCTGCATGGAACAAAGCAGTGAGGGGTGGCTCGCCCACATCCAACACACGGAAGACCTGGCAGGCGACAGCCTGTCCGTGAGTCTCATGCACGAAGGAAGACTGGTGGCGGCGCATGGAATGGAGGAACTGAAAAGCGAGGGAACAGGCTATCTGTACAGCATGGGTGACTCATTGCTGGCAGAGCCGGGTGTCTATCAACTAACCCTGTTCGATGCGAACGGACGAGTCTTTGCCGACCGTCTGTTCTTCTCCAAAGGGACAGAGGAAATGAATCCAACACTGAGCATCAGCGGGATGAAAGAGGAATACACGCCCCATGAGCCCGTGACACTGTTACTGAAGACCGTGGAAGGCAGAAGCAATGTCTCACTGGCAGTGCGGGACAAGGGCAGAAGTGACCTTCTGTATGACAACGGGAACATCCTCACCGAGATGCTTCTTGCGAGCGAAATACGCGGTTTTGTGCCACATCCAGGCTGGTACTTTGAGCAGGACGATGAGGAAAGGCGCAGGGCATTGGACTTGCTGATGATGACACAGGGATGGAGACGCTTTGACTGGAGAAGCATGGCCATACAGGGAGCATGGGAACTGACACAGCCTGCCGAACAAGCCCCCATAATCATGGGAAACACCTACAACAACAGCCACTGGTATGACCCAGACTTCGGCCGCCAGGACATCTATGTAGGCAAGGATGCCTCCGGAACAGAATATGATGCATTCAAGCCCATCACTTCCTCCATGAACATGCCCATGACCACCATATCACAAAGCGCACACAGGCCGGAGAACATGCCCTACGATGTGGTGAGTTACAAGAGGGCAATGGACAAGAAAGACATGGCCAACCCTAAACGCAAGGAACTGAAAGTGCATGCCGAACTGATCCTGCCCAACGAGGATACAGGAGCCACCTACGAGAGCGAGAGCAAGCAGGGAAAGTTCAAGTTGCAGTTGCCCCCGTTCTACGGACAATCCATGCTCTTCATCAGCGTGGCCGACACTTCCCAATGGAAAAAGCAGAAGACTCCCTACACCTGGATACAGGCACAGGCCGATGATGAAGATACAGACTGGATGTTCCTGCCACAGAACAGCAAGGCCAAGAAAAGACTCCGTACGGAAGAGGCCACCCACATGGCACGCATCAGTTGGCCTTATCCCAGATTCGTGAAGCCATACACCTATTACCAAGACCACCTGGCACCCCAACCGGTAAGCACAGAACAGGCAGATGCAGATACAGGCAGCAAACTCATGCGGGAAATAACCGTAAAGGCACGGCGCAACACACTGCGCAAGTTCAATGATACCTGGCCCGTACTCTCCATTGATGCTGACGTGGCACAGAACATGGAAGCCGACCTGGGCATGGATTTCATGCAGATTATGGTAACAGACTATGGGCAGGACGAGTCCCGAACCAGGATGAACAGGTCAGAAGGGCTCAATGAGGAGCCAATCTTCGATGTAAGGTATGGCTATGGAAAAACGCGCCGCGACATGCTTGGGCTGGAGATTCCTGAAGATTCCATCTATGCCAGGAAATATCTGATATCCGGCTCTTTCTCTCTCAAGCGGCATACAGGTGCCATGGGCATAGGATCCGGACTGGATTCCGGTTCCGGGCTGGAACTGTCACCCGGCGAGTCACGCGAATACATGGGCAATGGCGTATGGGACAAATATGTGCTCTACTCCGACTACAGTCCACGCATGGAAGGCAGCATGCTCTATTACGGCAGCAACATGCCCAAGACCAAACTGGTGAAATACCCCTATCCCGACGGCAGCCGCCGCATAACCTACCGAGACCGCCGCTATGTGCTGGATGGATTTGCCTACCCTGCCGAGTTCTACTCACCTAACTACAGCAAGCAGGCTCCTTCGGAAGACCATCCAGACTACCGCCGAACACTCTACTGGAATCCCAATGTACGGGTAGACGGGAATGGCGAGGCAAAGATAAGGTTCTACAACAACAGCCGTACCACCCGCATACTGGTGGATGCACAAGGGCAAGCACAGGACGGCACGCTGCTGTGGAGCAAGCAAGAATAATGAGTATTGAAAATAAAGACAAAAGCGGCATTTGGGCAGGAAAGCCGCGAAACACTATAAGCAATTAAAACGGCAAGTATGGGAAAGAGAGTTCTTTTATGGCTTAGCATCCTTTTATTAAATGCGGTGTACCTGTATCCCCAGCACAAGGTGTCAGGGCGTGTTGTGGACAGCCAGACTGGAGATCCCATACCTTATGCCACACTGTATGTGTCTGAAGGCAAAGGAGCCCTGACCAATGAAGAAGGGCAATTCTGTTTCGCCGTGAATGACACAGACAGGGTAACCATATCCTGTATAGGCTACGAGAGGTATTACTCCATGATATCAAGATTGCCCAAGGAAATAAGGCTGAGTCCAACATGCCGGGAACTGCAAGAGGTTACGGTTTATACTCCGTTAGATATTCTGAACAAGATCAAAAATAATCTAAACGCGGAATTTGTAAAATACTCGCAAAGAAGAGCAAACTATTTTCTGCGTCAGACGTTCTTGCAAGAATCACATCGTGAGATATTGGAAGCAATCATCACGGCATCTTCTGCCTCAAATCTGAGAGAAACCAGAGTGCTGAGCGCAAACAGGTATCGCTGGAATGACAATTCACGCTCGCAAACGTATTCCTTGTTAGATGCGTCTAACTTACAACACCTTTTTGATTTTGCTCCCTGTGTTTTCCATACATCTTTCTGGAGCGGTGCCATCCTTCCGCTAGGACAGAGCACACTAAGAAACTACAATGTCAGAATAGAGGAAATAGGCAAGGAGGAAGGCTATAAAATCACATTCTTGGATAAACATCGGAAAAAAGGCGGTTCCACCTTGGTGGGTACGCTTTATATCAACAGTAACTACCAAATACTCCTTTTCGCAGGGCACATCGTCAACATGGTGCTTGATACACAGAAGGATTTCTGGACAGAAGCGAACCAGACTGAACCTGCCATACGCATAGCCTACACCCATCGTCACGGTTTCACCGAGGTGAAATATGTGTCCTGCAACATGGAGGTGGCAGGGATGAAATGCCGGTCCATCGTCTATAACCTGGGCACGCACAAGATAAAGTCCTCGCGTGGCGGGAAAGGCGTGAAGTTGGGCGACAACCTGCTCGATGCCATTGACCGTGCGGGCTACGACTCCACGCTGTGGCAGCAAACCTACATACAGCGCACTGCCGAGGAAGAGCGCATCGTGCGGGAGAGCACAGGAGAGGGAGGCAGCACTCAGATGGAAATAGCCAAGGAGGACATCAGCCCAAGGCACAAGGCAGACTCACTAACTGGTGCAGGCGGATTCCGGCCGCTGGTGGAACGCCTCAGAGCCTTTGGACGAACCATCCCGCAAGAGAAGGTGTACGTGCACATGGACAATACCTGCTACCAGTTGGGTGACACAATCTGGTTCTCTGCCTACAGCCGACGTACTGATACGGGCAGGCCATCGAACGTGAGCGGGGTGCTCTATGTGGAACTCTACGGACAAGACGGCTACCTGGTGGAGCGCAAACTCATTCAGATGCACAACGGGCACGGAGAGGGTTTCTTCGCCCTGGACAAGACAACGCAATACGCAGGGCTGCACGAACTCAGAGCCTACACCCGATGGCAACTCAACTGGGGAGCCTATGAGCGCAAGCACTCCCCTTACGCATTCAAATGGTTTGAGAGCAAGGAACTGGAGCGCGCCTACTTCACCGACTACGAGAAGCTCTACAGCCGTGTGTTCCCGATATATGACAAGCCAAAGGAGGCCGGAGACTTCGAGCGGAACAGCACGTTCAGAGGCCTGCGCCGCTATTTCCGCAAGAACAAGGACAAGCGCACGCTTACCCTGAAACTCTTTCCCGAAGGAGGAGGACTGGTGCAAGGATTGCCCGGCAGGGTAGCGTTCGAGGCCGCATGGGATGACGGGGAATGGGTGGAAGGATGGCTGCACTTCGGCAAGGACTCGGTAAAGACGCTCAACAGGGGGCGCGGCGTGTTTACCGTAACGCCCACAGGAGAGGAGAAAGAGAAGGAAGTGAGGTTTGTGGCCACTGACGGCACACAGGCCAAGAGCCGCTTGCCACAGGCAGACACACTGGGCACGGCCCTGTGCATGGAACAAGAAGGGGGCAAGTGGACAGCCTGCATCCGCAACTCAAGCAACCTGCCTGCCGGAAGGCTCGCCCTCACGCTGATGCACGAAGGCAGACTGAAGGCATTCTGCAGCGTGGAAGAGATGGAGCGGGAAGAAGAGACATGGAGATACGCCATCGCCGACTCGCTGCTCCGCTCGCCGGGAGTCTACCAGGCAACCGTGTTCGACTCCGACGGGCGCGTATATGCCGACAGGCTCTTCTTTGCAAGGACGGGCGGCGGGGAGGCACCGTCCATCACCATACGGGGGCTGAAGGACCGCTATGCCCCCTATGAGCCGGTGAGCCTGCACGTGAAAGCCACGGCAGGAGAGGCAAGCGTGTCGCTGGCCGTAAGGGACGACAGCAGGAGAGACTTCCTGCATGATGACGGGAACATAATGACCGAGATGCTGCTCGCCAGCGAGATAAGGGGCTTCGTGCCCAATCCCGGCTGGTATTTCGAGCAGGATGACAGGGAGCGCGCCGAAGGGCTGGACCTGCTGATGATGACCCAGGGATGGCGAAGGTTCCGATGGCAGGACATGGCCATCAGGGGTACGTGGGAGCTGAGCCAGCCGGCAGAACAGGCTCCCGTGCTCAGGGGAGGCGTGTACAGGTACAACCATAGTCTGGACACACACATGCTCCACTTTGGCGAGCTGGGGCTCAGACCCAGCATGGCCGAACTCTTCAGCAACGGCGGGCAATCGCAGACCGCAGAGCCGTCCATCCTGGGAGGCTACACGAACAGGCAACAGGGAACCGTGGGGGCAATCAAGACGGAAGAGGACAGGCACGGGGAGCAGGAAAGGAAGACCCGGGGGAAGGACAGGGAATACATCCTGTCGCACCAGTACCTCAAGGCCGACAAGGACGTGAAGATACACTCCGAGCTGGTGTCGGAAGACGGAGAGGAAATCTCCATGAACGAGCGGGAGACGAACAACGGGAGGTTCCAGGTACAGCTACCGCCATTCTACGGGAAGGCAGTGTTCTTCCTCAGCGCGGCCGACACCACCAAGTGGAGCAGGCGGAAGCGGAGGAGATACACCTGGATACAAGGGAAGGAGTACGAGGAGGTAGACCTGAGGGCACCGCTGAACAGGTTCAAGAAGGCGCGCTTTGACGTGCCCGTGGCCGACTACCTGCCGCGCATACAGTGGCCCTACCCGAGATTCGTGTCGCCCTACAACCATTACCAGGCCACGATGGCCGACAGGCCAAAGAAGGAGAACGGATGGGGAATCTCAGAGATGGATGCCGACAGCGTGCGCCACATGGGCGAGGTGTCCGTACGTGCCCGCCACAACGGGCTCCGCAAGTTCGACGACTCACAGCCTTGCCTAATAATAGACGCAGAGGAGAGCGACAACCTAGTGTTCGATGCCGGCATGTTCTCACTCGCACGCTACATGGTGGCCGACTATGGGATGGAGTATCCCTTCGTCTCCAACCCGGAATGGAGTGCGGAGAACCCGGGCGAGCCGGACGGCAATCTGGATACGCGATTCGGCATCTCCACAATGCGCAGGTCGCTGCCCCCCTATCGGGACACCTTCGCCAACGTGCCCGAGGATTCCCTCTATGCCAGGAAGTACCTATGCTCCTTCCCTGAGATACTGTCCAAGGAAGAGCAGAGAGAGTTCATGAAGGGCATGGACAAGGCACTCCTCTACACAGACTACAACCGGCGCATGCCCGGCAACTGGCGCTACAGGGCCACCGACCTGCCCGTCACCACCACCGTATACTATCCCCACACCGGCATCGAGCCGCGCATGCAGTACCGCGACCGCCACTATGTGCTGCAGGGATTTGCCCACCCCGCAGAGTTCTACTCTCCCGACTACAGCCGTGGGAAACTGCCGGACGTGCCCACGGACTACCGCCGCACCCTGTACTGGAACCCACAGTTGATGCTCGACCGGAACGGAGAGGCAACCGTAACCTTCTACAACTGCGCCCGAGCCACGGAGCCTGGTGCTGACGCGCAGGGGCAGGCACGGGACGGAACGCCGCTCTGGAGCAAGTGAGGAAAACAGGGCGGACGGAACGCCCCCATGACCGCCCCCAAGGCTTGCAGACCATGAGCAAGCCGCAGCTGCCGCAAAACCCCATTAAAGGAACGCCGAAACGCACATTAGATGTCTGTCATCGCGCACATCTAATGTCTGCAAAGGCGAACATCTAATGTCTGTCATCGCGCACATCTAATGTCCGTCATCGCACACATCTAATGTCTGTCATTGCACACATCTAATGTCTGTCATCGCGAACATCTAATGTCTGTCCAAGCACACATCTAATGTCTGTCATGGCGCACACCTAATGTCCGCCAATGCGAACATCTAATACCCTGTAACACAAAGAAAAGCAAGGGATGAGAAAGAAAAAAGGCTGAGCCGTAAACCACGATACGACTCAGCCTCATCATTTACTGCCTGTCGGGCGGGCTATTGCTCCCCGTTCCAGAACTCCCAACTGGCCAAGGCCTGCAGGTGAAGCATCTCCAACCCATTCTTCTCCGCTGCGCCCTGCTCGGCCCCACGCCTCAGGAAGAGTGTCTCCTCCGGGTTATACACAAGGTCGTAGAGCAGATGGCGGTTGGTGAGCAGGCCGTAAGGAATGTCGGGGCAGGCATCCACCTTGGGGAACATGCCCACCGGGCTGCAGTTGACAATCACCAGGCAACGCTCCATCACCTCCGGCGTGAGGTCGGAATACGTGAGGCGCCCCTCGGCAGGAGTGCGGCTCACGTATGTCCACTCGAGCCCCATCCTCTCCAGCCCCACCCTGACGGCACGGCTGGCTCCTCCGGTGCCAAGCACCAAGGCGTGCCGGTGCCAGGGCCTCAGCAGGGGGCGGATGCTGCGGGTGAAGCCTATGATGTCACTGTTGAAGCCTTTCAGCCTCCCCCCGCGCACCCGTATCACGTTCACGGCCCCAATCTCTCTTGCCTCATCGCTCAGTTCGTCCAGGAGCGGGATGACCGCCTCCTTGTGGGGAAGGGTCACATTGAGCCCGCGCAGGTTGGGATTGTCCCTCACGATGTCGGCCAGGGCACTTGCCGAAGGGACCTCGAAGTTGACATACTCGGCATCTATCTGCTCGCGCCGGAACTTCTCGGTGAAGAAAGAGCGGCTGAAACTGTGCCCCAAGGGATAGCCTATAATACCATATTTGTCCATAGTCTGTGTCTTTCTGTCCATTGCCGGCCACTCACTTCGTGGCCAAATACATCGTGCTGATACCTCCGCAGAAACGCTTCCACTGCACGCTGGAGAACCCGTTCCTGAGCAATATCCTCTCCATCTCCTCGGCCTGGGGGAAAGCCTCCATGCTTGCAGGCAGGTAAGTGTATGCGCTGTCGTCATGGCTGATGAGCCGCCCCAGCAAGGGCATCACCACGTGGGCATAGATGCCGAAGAGTTGCTTCATGGGGAAGCGCACGGGAGTGCTGAGCTCCACTATGAGCAGGTGGCCTCCCGGGCGGAGCACCCTGTGCATCTCACGCAGCCCAGCGTCAAGGTCGGTGAAGTTGCGCACGCCATACGATGAGGTCACTGCATCGAAGGAGCCGTCGGCGAAAGACATGCAGGTGCAGTCTTCCCTGCGGAAGGAAATGACGTCCGACAGCCCGGCCTTCTCCACCTTCCGCCTCGCCACCTCCATCATGCCCTCGCTGATGTCAGCTCCCGTTATGTGCCGGGGATGGTTACAACGCGCATTCATGATGGCCAGGTCTCCGGTGCCCGTGGCAATGTCGAGCACCTCCTGCGGGCGATGCTTGCCCAGAGCCTCAATGGCCTTCCTTCGCCAGCGGCGGTCTATCCCCAGCGAGAGACTGTGGTTGAGCAGGTCATAAGAATGCGCAATGCGGTTGAACATGCGTTCCACCTGCTGGCGCTTGTCTCCCCCTCCGTAGGGCAGTACATTCTCGGTCTTATACATGATTCCTTCTATCTGACTAACTTATCGGAAAGAAACAGGGCACGGACAACCATACGATATGTCCGTGCCCCGCATTACCCTGTCACTTACTTGCCATGCTGTGCCAGCCATGCCGTCACGTTCTTCTCGATGCGTGCGGCGATATCCCCGTCGGCCTCCACGGGCACGAACTTCTCCCCCACGATATGCTCATAGAGTTCAATGTAGCGATCAGCCACACTCTGGGCATACTCGTCAGTGATTTCCGGCATGACCTGTCCGGGCTGGTTCATGAAGTCATGCTCAATGAGCCACTGGCGCACGAACTCCTTGCTGAGCTGCTTCTGGGGAAGACCCTGCTCAAACTTCTCCTCATACCCCTCGGCATAGAAGTAGCGGCTGCTGTCGGGCGTGTGAATCTCGTCAATGAGAATCACCTTGCCGTCACGCTTGCCAAACTCATACTTGGTATCCACCAGGATGAGTCCCTTGCCGGCAGCAATCTCTGTTCCCCTGGCAAACAGGGCACGCGTATATTGCTCCATCTGCTCATAGTCCTCACGGCTCACGATACCCTGGGCAATGATTTCCTCACGGCTGATGTTCTCATCGTGCCCCTCCTCGGCCTTGGTGGTGGGAGTGATGATGGGCTCGGGGAACTTCTGGTTCTCACGCATGCCCTCAGGAAGTTTCACGCCGCAAAGTTCGCGGCAGCCATTCTTGTACTCCCTCCACGCCGAGCCGGTCAGGTAACCACGTATGATCATCTCCACGCGGAAGCCCTCTGCCTTCAGTCCCACAGTGACCATAGGGTCAGGAGTGGCCAGTTTCCAGTTAGGCACGATGTCGGCTGTGGCATCAAGGAACTTGGCTGCAATCTGGTTGAGCACCTGCCCCTTGAACGGAATGCCTTTGGGCAACACCACATCGAAAGCCGATATACGGTCAGTGGCCACCATGACCATCAGGTCATCATTGATGTCATACACGTCGCGCACCTTACCGTGGTACACGCTCACCTGCCCAGGCAGGTTGAATTCTGTTTTGGTTAGAGCTTTCATGCCTATATATTTATAATTTAAGATAATAACCCGTTGGTACATGCCCATTAGCGCACGTAAATCTTCTTGGTTGCAGTCTGCTTGCCCGTGACGGCCTTTACTATGTATATGCCGGTGGGCAGTCCGCTCACGTCCAGTTCATCCGTGTCCTCGCCACTGGTCATCAGTTGTCCCATGGCGTTATACACCTGTAAATGACTTACCTTCACGCTGGTGGTGACTGTCCATCCCTCCAAGTCTATCTTCACGGCCGCCTCGGCTATATCCTCAATAACATCGGCTATGTCGATGTACACGGGGGCGAACTCATTGCCATAGCGGTCAAGTTTGCACACGGCAAACTGGTAACCCTCGGCGTACTCTTCAGGAATTTGGTAAGAACTGGTGTAGGTCATACCCAGCAGATAGTCAGCCAAGATACCGCCCGCAGTACTTGTCTCCACATTGGTGTCTTTCTTGTCATCAGGAATCGCATATACCGTGTAGCGCATGCGTCCGTCAGTAGCCCACTGGAGCACATGTCCGTCAGAAACAAGGCTGTCCACTTCCCCCGGCTCGCTGTGCTCCTTCCAGTCAATGGCAGGCGTAAGGGCAGGATGCTGGAACTTGTTTGCCTTGAGCCACGCGCCAAGTCCCTTGGCCTTCTTGCCATCCAGGTCACAGGCAGAATAGAAAATGGCTCCCGGAGCAGCAGTCTTGGTGTACGCACGGGAGTACTGCACCTGCTTTCCCACTTCCACCCAGTCGGTGTTCGTGTTGCTCGTCTGCAGGAAGGTGAGCGAATGGCTGGCGTAATGATGCCGTCCGAACTGCTTGGCCACTTTTGACCACCATTGTGTCATGGGACCAAAGGGATTGGTGCTATGGTCAGTCTTCCAATAAAGTTGGGGCGATATGTAATCAATGGTACCTTCCTCAAGCCATGCCACCGGGTCAGAGAAAATCCCATTGTACTGCCAGTCGCTGCCCTTGGGAATGGGATCCACTCCATGCTTGGCTGCCACAGCAGGGTCAGAGCAGGCGGCTCCTGCAGGCGAGATGCCGAACTTGACTGCAGGATCCAACTCCTGTATCATGGCATACACATCACCCACCATGGCATTCACATTCTCACGCCGCCAGTCCCCGAAGGAAAGTTTTGTGCCCGATGCCTCCCAGTCATTGTAATCCTCGGCATCACTTGTCGCAGGCATTCCACTGGGATAGAAATAATCGTCAAAGATGATACCGTCAATATCATAGTTCTCAATCATCTCTCGGCATACGTTTACAATACGCTCACGAGTCTCAGGCAAAGCAGGATTGAAGATAACATTGTCATTATAGGAAATGAGCATATTATTGTCTATAAGTTCTTTGTCCATCTTCGTATTCCATCTTGGATCAGAAGCCCTGGCCCACCTGTAAGGATTCACCCAAGCATGGCACTCCATGCCTCGCTTGTGACACTCTGCCACCACAAACTCCAAAGGATCCCAGGTAAGACGTGCACCTCTCTGTCCGGTGAAATAACTGGATGAAGGTTCATAACTGGACTTATACAAGGCATCGGCCATGGGACGTGTCTGGAAATATATGGCATTGATGTTGGCAGCCTGCAATTCATCGAGATACGTCTTCATCTCATTCTGCTGCTGCCTGCGTATGGCCAATGAAGTGCCTGCATTCGAAGGCCAGTCAATTTGCGACACGGTGGCTATCCATGCACCTCGCACCTCACGTTTGATGTAATTGTCTGCCGCCGACAAGGATGTCATGGCCATGACAAGAAAAACTGACAAAAGTAATTTTTTCCTCATACGTTTTAGTAGTTTGTTAAGTTGATGTCTGATTGTTGTCTATTCTCATGTATTGATTCCTCGTCCCTGTGCCGGTAAGCCTCCACGATACGTGTGACCAGTTTATGGCGCACGATATCGCGTTGTCCCAATTGGACAAATCCGATACCAGGTACTCCCCGGAGCACCTGGAGTGCATCGGCCAGTCCCGACCGTACGCTGCGAGGGAGGTCCACCTGGGTCAGGTCTCCCGTCACAATCATTTTCGTATTTGTTCCCATGCGCGTCAGGAACATCTTGATTTGTGCCATGGTGGTATTCTGAGCCTCATCAAGAATGACCACCGCATCGTTCAGAGTGCGTCCGCGCATAAAAGCCAAAGGTGCTATCTGTATGATGTTCTGTTCCATCATCTCACGCAGGCGCACCGGGGGAACCATGTCTTCCAGAGCATCATAAAGCGGTTGCAGGTAAGGGTCTATCTTGTCCTTCATGTCACCAGGCAGGAATCCCAGTTTCTCGCCAGCCTCAACAGCAGGTCGCGACAATATGATTCTGCGCACGTGTTTGTTCTTCAAGGCACGCACAGCCAAGGCTATGGCCGTATAGGTCTTTCCCGTGCCGGCAGGCCCCGTGGCAAACAGCATGTCGTTCTGCTCATAGGCATCAACCAACTGCTTTTGGCCTGGGGTACGTGGGGTGATGGGCTTTCCTGTCACGCTGAAGACTATCACATCCCCTCCCGCATGTCGGTTGGCCTGCTCCCCCTTCAATATGTGCAGGACATCCTCCTCGGTCAAAGTGTTGTACTGGCGGACATGCTGCTCCAGTTTCAGTACATTCTCCTCCAGAGCACACATTTCAAGTTCATCACCCATCACATGTATGACATTGCCACGCGCAACCACGCGCAACTTCGGGTACAATGCTTTTATTATCTGCATATTGGCATTATTTACCCCATAAAATACCACAGGGTCAATGTCCTCAAGAAGGATATGTTTCTCTATCATCCGGCCTCATTTATTCATCTGCAAAATTACGTCACAAATTTGAGTTTTCCCATATAATTCCCTAACTTTGTTCGCCGAAACAAGATGAGAAGGTTAAAGAAGAAAATATACTTGACGCTGTGTGGCTCACTGGTGGGTGTGCTTAGTGTGGTCAGAATGTGCTCCCCCGGCGTCATGCCTGTGGCAAAAACCATGCAAGCCAATTTCACAGACACGTTGACAGGAAACTCTGACTCAACCGCCCTGCAGCCCATGCTGCACAAAGAGAACTTTCCACGTACATCGGCCACTTACCCTGATGGAGACAACATAGCGTGGCACAAACTAGGAAGTGTGCACTCCTACAAAAAATGCTTTCCTGACGTGCAGGATGTGCAAATCCAGGCTGCCATGCAATGGGGGGTGCCACCTGTGGCAAACAGAGAGGAAGCAGAACAAAGAAAAAGTGAACTGGTGTACGTTGCCGCCGACCCTTACTTCTGCATTGACAGGAACATGTCCCACAGCATCCCGTATCTGGTGCCGCGTGCTCATGATTTGTTGCGCAATATCGGACGCAGTTTCCTGGACAGCCTGTATGTAAAAGGAATTCCCCTGCACCGCATCATTGTATCAAGCGTCCTGCGCACCGAGGACGATGTAAACAGGTTAAGAAAACGAAACGGTAACGCAAGCGAACAAAGTTGCCACCGATACGGCACGACCTTCGACATAGCCTACAACAGATACTCCACAGTATCACCACCAGAAGGCCCAGAACGCAGAGCCGTGAGAAATGACACACTGAAGTGGGTGCTCAGCCAAGTGCTGCGCGACCTGCGCTCCGACAGCCTTTGCTACGTAAAGTACGAGAGCAAGCAGGGATGTTTCCATATCACGGTGCGCTGACTTGTAACTACCTTCAGATGCCCAGGCCTCATCGTCCGGGCATCTTTTGTATTGCGTCAGTTGATATATGACTTGACGAGAAGAAAGTCCAGTTCAGGGAGGATAGATTGTCCCGGACATCAGAATAACATGCGACACCCCTTGCGCCTTAATATTACCAAGGTTTTAGAAGCAAAGCACAAAAAAGCGCCTGCCTAGGAAAAAATAAAAATCCAGTTGGAAAAAAATTTTTTCCTAACTGAAAACATAAAATCAGGTGGTCTGGCGAAACACGCAAACATGTAAAGAAAAATAAATTCATGCCAAAGAACACCAGCATACACCTTACCGATTCCACCCCACCGCCACGAACCAAGACCCCTACACAAAAAAAGGAGAAAAATGGAACGCCACTTGTATAAATATAGTTAACTTTGCAAGAGAATAAGACAAACTTTAAACATACAGCAGTACAAAGATGAGTACACAAGCAGAAAAGATTAAGGAGTTGGTAGAACTCCGCGCCAAAGCCCGCATGGGCGGTGGTGAGAAGGCCATCGACAAGCAGCATGCCAAGGGGAAGTACACTGCGCGGGAACGCATAGCCATGTTGCTGGATGAAGGCTCTTTTGAAGAGATGGACATGTTCGTGCAGCACCGTTGCACCAACTTTGGCATGGAGAAGAAACATTATCTGGGTGACGGAGTCGTGACAGGCAGCGGAACCATCGGCGGGCGCCTGGTTTACGTGTTCGCACAGGACTTCACCGTAAGCGCAGGCTCGCTGAGCGAAATGCTGGCCAGCAAGATATGCAAGGTGATGGATCTCGCCATGCGTGTGGGAGCACCCGTCATCGGGCTGAATGACTCAGGCGGTGCACGCCTCCAGGAGGGCATCAATGCACTGGCCGGATATGCCGAGATTTTCCAACGCAACATCATGTCAAGCGGTGTGATACCGCAGATAAGTGCCATCATGGGGCCCTGTGCCGGTGGTGCAGTATATAGTCCTGCGCTTACGGACTTCACTTTCATGGTGGAGAATTCCTCTTACATGTTCCTCACAGGCCCCGGTCCCGTGAAGGCTGTGCTGGGCGAGGTTGTCACCCAGGAGCAGTTGGGCGGTGCCAGCGTGCACGGTACCAAATCCGGCGTGACACACTTCACTGCCACCACAGAGGAAGAGTGCATCGCCATGATCAAGCAACTGATAAGTTACATTCCACAGAACAATTTGGAAAAGACTCCGCGTGTGGAATGTAACGACCCTATTGACCGCCTGGAGGACAGTCTCAATGAAATCATCCCGGAGAACCCCAATATGCCTTATGATATGTACGAAGTCATCGGAGGCATTGTTGACAACGGTGAGTTCTTTGAGGTACAACCCAATTTCGCAAAGAACATCATCGTGGGATTTGCCCGCTTCAACGGCGAAAGCGTAGGCATCGTGGCCAACCAGCCCAAGCAGCTGGCAGGTGTGCTGGACTGCAATTCCAGCCGCAAGGGAGCACGTTTCGTGCGTTTCTGTGATGCTTTCAACATTCCCATCGTAACCCTTGTGGACGTTCCAGGATTCCTTCCCGGCACTGCTCAGGAGTACAATGCCGTCATCCTGCACGGAGCCAAGTTGCTTTATGCTTACGGTGAGGCCACAGTGCCCAAAGTGACAGTGACCTTGCGCAAGTCTTACGGCGGAAGCCACATCGTGATGAGTTGTAAGCAACTGCGCGGTGACCTCAACTACGCATGGCCTTCCGCCGAAATAGCCGTCATGGGCGCAAGCGGTGCTGCCAGCGTGCTCTATGCCAAGGAAGCCAAGGCTCTCAAGGAAGAAGGAAAGACCGAGGAAGCCAAAGCATTCATCAAGGAGAAGGAAGATGAGTACACCAAACTCTTTGCCACTCCCTACCAGGCAGCCAAGTATGGCTACATTGATGATGTCATTGAACCCCGCAATACACGTTTCCGCATCATACGCGCACTGGAGCAACTGGCCGGCAAGAAGCAGCACAATCCAGCCAAGAAACACGGCAACATCCCTCTGTAATCGTTGTACCAATTAACCAAAAAGCCAAGATGATACTACTTACAGATTGGGCCACGGCATGGCTGATGACCGGCATGGGCATAGGCATAGTGTTCACCATACTGGTGACTTTAGTGCTGATTCTGGCACTGATGGGCTACATCAACGCACATACCAAAGGGAGCAGCAAGGCACAAGCCAACGCACAGGACAATCCCTGCGGCGATGCAAAAGGCAATCCCTCTGAAACAGACATTGCCGCAATAGCCATGGCAGTGCACCTGTACGAAAACGACCTGCACGATTATGAAAGTGGAGTGCTCACATGGCATCCCACCGAGACGGCATGGCACAGTGAACTGAACCCTACTCTCTAAAATATATTTTACCACAAGACAAAAGCAAACAAAACAGGACACAGCGAGTGCTGGAAGCAGTCATGCCACATGGCATGGAACTGCGCCAGCCACCGCTTGCGTCTGGCAAACAAAAACAATATGAAAGACTATAAGTTCAAGATAAGTGGCCAGGACTACACAGCCAGCGTGGAAGAACTGGAGAACGGCAACCTAAGCGTGACCGTCAACGGCAAGACCTATCAGGTGGAACTTCCTGAGAAAACTCATCATCCCGCCCACAATATTGTCAGACCTGCCTCCATAGCAGGACAGCAGACTTCCGCAGTGGCACGTCCTGCTGCTGCAGCACCCGGCAACGTAGTGGCTCCCCTGCCCGGAACCATCACCTGCGTGAAAGTGGCAGCCGGCCAAAAGGTAAAGAAAGGCGACGTTCTGATGGTCATGGAAGCCATGAAGATGGCCAATGACATCACCGCCGAAGCCGACGGAACGGTAAAGAACGTATGTGTAAGTCAAGGACAGAGCGTGAGCCAAGGCATGACACTTGTGGAGTTTGTGGCCGATGCACCCGCAGCAGGAGCAACACCTGCACCGGCTCCCGTGGCAGCACCCGCAGCAACACCCAATCCCGCAACTGGTTCCAACTGCGTGACTGCTCCCATACCTGGCAGTGTGACACAAGTCCTGGTGAAGGTGGGTGACACGGTGAAAGCAGGAGACACAGTTGTCATGCTGGAGGCCATGAAGATGGAGAACAGCATAACCGCCGAGGCCAATGGTACAGTGAAGGCAGTGAGAGTGGAGAAAGGATGTCAAGTACAGAGCGGTGAAGTACTGGTAGAATTGGCTTGAAATTATGAAGACATACTTGCGCGCCATGTCATTCATGGCAATGCTTCTGCTGGTGGCTACGCCTATGATGGCAGGAGACTTCAATCTGGGCACCGCACTGGAGAAGTTTTACAGCGAGATGGGATTCACCTCATTCTTTGTAGGCACAGGCTGGAAAAATCTGATTATGTTAGGCGTAGGCTGCGTGCTGCTCTACCTGGCCATCAAGAAAGAGTACGAACCTCTGCTGTTGCTCCCCATTGCCTTTGGCATGATACTGACCAACCTGCCTGGTGCAGGATTATTCCATACGAGCATGTGGAACGATGAGTTCCTGAACCCAGACAGCCCCTATTACCATAGTTACCGGCATGTGATGGCCGAGGGAGGACTGCTTGACATCTTATATATTGGTGTCAAGGCCGGCATTTATCCCTGTCTGATATTCCTGGGTGTAGGTGCCATGACTGACTTTGGCCCTCTGATTGCCAACCCCAAGAGCCTTCTGCTAGGCGCAGCAGCACAGTTGGGCATCTTTGTAACCTTCTTGGTTACCCAGATAGATGTCTTTGGATTCACTCCTCAAGAGGCGGCATCTATCGGCATCATCGGTGGCGCCGATGGGCCCACGGCCATATTCCTGACCACGAAAATGGCTCCGCACTTGCTGGGACCGATTGCCGTGGCCGCTTACAGTTACATGGCACTCGTACCGGTCATCCAACCGCCTATCATGCGAATGCTCACCACCAAGAAGGAGCGCATGATACGCATGAAGCAACTGCGCACTGTAAGCAAGAAGGAAAAGATTATCTTCCCCATCGTGGTGGCCATACTGGTGTCACTCATCCTCCCTTCTGCTGCAACTCTGATAGGTTGCCTCATGCTGGGCAACCTCATGAAGGAGAGTGGTGTAGTGGAGCGACTGAGCAAAGCCGCACAGAATGAACTGAACAACATTGTGGTCATCTTCTTGGGTACCACTGTGGGAGCCACTGCCACAGCTGAGGCTTTCCTCAACTGGCAAACGCTGAGCATCCTGTGTGTCGGCATCGTGGCATTTGGCTTCGGAACCGGAGGCGGAATACTGCTTGCCAAGTTCATGAACCTGTTCCTGAAGGAAAAAATAAACCCACTGATTGGTTCGGCCGGCGTGAGTGCCGTTCCCATGGCCGCACGCGTAAGCCAAGCCGAAGGGCAAAAGGCCGACCCCTGCAATTTCCTGCTCATGCACGCCATGGGACCCAATGTGGCAGGTGTCATTGGCTCGGCTGTGGCAGCAGGCATCCTGCTCAGTTTCCTAGGCTAACAAAGAGCGCACACCACCAACCACGACTATCATTGACAAAAATAGGACAGTGCCGTCAAGACCCGTCCATCAATCAACTACAAACATGCAGAGCAAAAGACTCTATACCATCATGATGCTGGCAGCCATAGGGGCTGCCAGCGTTGTTTCTGCCCAAAGCGAGAACTGGACAGAAGCCAGAAAGGCAATCCACCAGAACATCAACCTGTGCGGAAGCAACTATACTGCATACCCAGACCCCACAGAACCGCTTTCTCCCACCCCGAAGGGCTATGAGCCATTCTACCTAAGCGGATACGCACGCCACGGCAGCCGCTGGCTGTGCGGTGACGGACAATACCGGGATGTCATTGAACCTCTGAAGAAAGCCCGCGCACAAGGCAAACTGACTCCCGAAGGAGAACGCCTACTGGACAGCGTGGAGGAATTCTACAAGGGCGCGAAAGGACGCATCGGCGACCTCACCACCAAGGGAGAAGACCAGCACCACCGTATAGGCAAACGCATGGCAAGGAACTTCCCGCAGATATTCAACGCCAAGAACTCACGGGTGGATGCACGAAGCACCGTGGTCATACGCTGCATACTGAGCATGGAAGCTGAGTGCGAAGAACTCACCCGCCATTTCCACAACCTCACGGTGCACAATGACGTGAGCAACATATACCAGTGGTACCTGGCTCCCAGCACGCCCGACTACGTGCGTGAGGCAGAGAAGGGACGAGACGGACTGGTGGGCAAATGGCGCAAGGAACTGGTGCACCCCGAACGGTTCAGTGCTCGGCTGTTCAGCGATGACGCATATAGGCGCGACAGCGTCAACTGCGAGCGCCTGATGAGGCGCGTGTTCGATGTATGCTGCAACATGCAAAGCCATTACGGAGCACCCGACTTGTGGTCCTGCTTTACCGAGGACGAGGCATATAACCTGTGGACACTCTACAACAGGACGCACTACACAGAGTTCGGAGCCTCGACATACACCCGCAGCAAGGCTCCCTTCAAGGTGGAGGCACTGCTGAAGAACTTTCTGGAGACCGCCGACACCATCACAGGCCGCAAGGACTACCACGGCGCTACTCTGCGTTTCGGTCACGAGGTGTTCCTCATGCCCCTGGCCGCACTCATGGAACTGGGACACACAGGTGACGTGGTGGAGAACCTGGACACGCTCGACCGCGTATGGGCCAACTCCACCATCTTCCCTATGGCAGGCAACATACAACTGGTGTTCTACCGTCCGAAGAAGGGCAAGCAAGGCGACATCCTAGTAAAGGCCATGCTGCAGGAACGCGAGATGACCCTGCCCGTGAAACCCGTGAACTTCCCCTATTACAAATGGGAAGACCTGAAGGCCTACTATACGCAAAAACTTGACAATGCCAGAAAATGACACCCTAAAAGGGTAAGAAAAACAGACGGGAATGGCAGAAAAGGGCAAACGCACACCGTCGCATCGGCAAACATGCCACACAGAAATCCGCGGCAGTGAAAATACCTCACCTCAATGACAAACAGTGAATACACACTCTACGAACTGAACAACCTTGTGCGCTCCGTACTGGAGGGCACGCTCGATGCCGACTATTGGGTGGTGGGCGAACTGAGCGATGCCACCCAGGGCTACGGAGGACACTTCTACGGGGAACTCATAGAGAAGGAGAGTGACGGGAAACATATACTCGCACGAGCCAGGGTGACCTGCTGGGCACGGACTTACAACCTGCTACGCCTGCGGTTCATGCGGGACACAGGACAGACGCTGCACGCAGGCATGAAGGTGAAGTTGCTAGTCAGAGTCACATTCCACGAGCAATACGGATTCTCGCTCAATATCATCGACGTGGACTCCACCTTCACCTTGGGCGACATGGCAAGGCGGCGCAGAGAAATCCTGGAACAACTGGAACGGGACGGCATACTGCATGACAACCAGACCCTCACGCTGCCGCGGCTGCTCACGCGCATCGCCGTGGTATCGGCACAGGGAGCAGCCGGCTATGGCGACTTCTGCCACCAACTTGCCACCAACGATTATGGGTTGCGCTTTCACACGCGCCTCTTCCCTGCCGTCATGCAGGGCTCACGGGTGGAGGAAACCGTTGCCGCCGCGCTTCAAGCCATAGCCGCAGAGGCCGACCGCTGGGACATTGTGGTCATCATACGCGGAGGAGGAGCCACTGGTGACCTGAGCGATTTCGACAGTTATCTGCTGGCAGCCTGCATAGCACAGTTTCCTCTGCCCGTGGTGACAGGCATCGGGCATGAGCGGGACGAGACAGTGCTCGACCACGTGGCACACACGAGGGTCAAGACACCCACTGCCGCCGCCGCATTCATCATTGAGCACCAAGCACAGGAAGCAGCATTGCTTGATGACCTCTATGCACGCGTCACCCACTCCGCACGCGAGCGTCTGCTCAGGGAGAGGCAGCGCATGGACAGACAGACGGCACTGCTGCCACTGCTCATACGCAGGAAGACCGATCAGATGCGCCACTACCTTGCCCAGACACGCATCACCCTACAGACTCTGACGCAGCAGCGCATCGAACATGAACGCAACAGGCAGGAACAGGCAAGGCGCACCCTGATTATCCTCATGCATCGGAGCATTGAACGCGAACGACACAGAATAGACCTACTGGAGCAGAGAACCAAGGCCGCCGACCCTTCGGCACTGCTGAGACGCGGCTTCACCATAACCACCTGCCGGGGAGTCCCGGTGACCGACACGTCCCGCATACTGCCGGGAGACACGCTGGTCACCCACACTCTCGGCGGAACAATCAATTCCACAGTGACATCATGCAAAAGAAAAAACTGACTTACGAAGAAGCCATGCAACGGCTGGAAGACCTAGCCAAACGCATGGAAAACGGAGAAATCACCGTTGACCAAATGGCAGAGAACCTGCGCCAGGCTCAAGAGTGGATGAAGTACTGCCGCGAACAACTCTATGAGGCAGAAAAAAACTGCGATTCCCTGCTCGAAGTCAACGAAAAGGAGTAACTTTGCACAAAGGCCGGAAAGCATTTGCCTACAGTCTGCAACAAAAGAAAACCAAAGAATAGCAATATGGAAGAAATCGATTGGAGTAACCTTTCATTCGGTTACAGAAAGACGGACTACAACGTGCGCTGCTATTACCGTAACGGTGAGTGGGGCGAGATAGAGGTATGCAGCGAGGAGACCATCCCCCTGCATATTGCCGCCACATGCCTTCACTATGGCCAGGAAGCCTTTGAGGGACTAAAGGCTTACCGCTGCCCGGACGGCAAGGTGCGCGTGTTCCGTCCCGATGAGAATGCAGCACGCCTGCAAAGCACATGCCGGGGCATACTGATGCCCGAACTCCCCACAGAAAAGTTCATTGAGATGGTGGAGAAGGTGGTGCGCCTCAACGAACGTTTCATCCCGCCATATGAAAGTGGAGCCACCCTGTACATACGCCCGTTGCTCATAGGCACGAGCGCACAGGTAGGCGTGCACCCCGCCACGGAATACCTGTTCATGATATTCGTAACCCCCGTGGGACCATACTTCAAGGGCGGCTTCGCCACCAATCCTTACGTCATCATACGCGAGTACGACCGCAGCGCACCGCTCGGTACAGGCATCTACAAGGTGGGAGGCAACTACGCCGCCAGCCTGAAAGCCAACAAGATGGCACATGACCTGGGTTACAGTTGCGAGTTCTATCTGGACGCAAAGGAGAAGAAGTACATCGATGAGTGCGGGGCGGCCAACTTCTTTGGCATCAAGAACAATACGTACGTGACTCCCAAGAGCACCTCCATCCTACCCTCCATCACTAACAAGAGCCTGATGCAGTTGGCCATGGACCTTGGACTGAAGGTGGAGCGCAGGCAGATTCCCGAAGAGGAATTGGATACCTTTGAAGAGGCAGGGGCATGCGGAACGGCCGCCGTCATCTCACCCATCGAACGCATAGATGACCTGGAGAACAAGAAGAGTTACGTGATAAGCAAAGACGGACAGCCCGGCCCCATCAGTACGAAACTTTACAACATGCTGCGTGATATCCAGTACGGCATCAAGCCGGACACACACGGATGGACACGCGTGGTCATTGGATAAACACGGTGAAGAAACGCTCACCATTTTCCGCTGTACAAAGCCGGAGTTCCCGCCTGGGGAGCCCCGGCTTTTCCGTCTCGTGACCACCCGAAGTTAGGACTCACCGGATAAATCTAGGGGGGGGGAAGCGTATAAGTCAGCGATTCTGAAAAAAAGGACTTTTTGCCAGCGCCACCTCTTAGACTTGCCCTAAAGAGTTGCCCTCCCTGTTCCAAAGTAGCTTTGCCCCCTCGTAAGTGACTTGTTTTTCATCTGCAAGTGACTTGGTTTCGCTCGCAAATGACTTGGTTACAACCCTTAAATGACTTGATTGCTACCCCTAAATGACTTGGTTACGACTCCTGAATGACTTGATAAATTTGCACTGCATACTAGAAGCCCGTTGGCATGTCGCTGCCACGGCCTGTCCGGGAGGCCAAGGGGACGAGAGAGGGCAGACATGAAGTATAACCATCAACGCCAATCAAGCACAATGATCCAATATCAGTTGAGGCAGGAAAAGAACCGGAAAGTAGAATTTTATTGATGATTTAAAGAAGCATCTCCCTAGATTTATCCGGTGAGACCTGCAGGCTGTCGAGAAACCGAACACAGATATGCACAAAGGAAGCGTATCAAACCTAGTTCCTGACGAACCACATGCCTGATACGCTCCCTCTGCGTCTGCCGGTCTAAAAAAATCCTCCCCATGCATCTTCGCCATGAGGAGAGATTGCGCGCCTGCCTACTTGTGCGTGCCCACGATAGTGGTGGGAGGCAACTGGCTGTTGCGACGGTCGGTCTCGGTCACCACACGTGCTGCCAACTGCATGAACGCATGCCCGGTGACACTTCCCGGCTCCAGTGCGGCGGGCCGACCTTCATCGCCACTCTGGCATATATCCTGCACCACGGGAATCTGCCCCAACAGGGGAACCTGCATTTCCTGAGCCAGATGCTTCACTCCCTCCTGTCCGAAGAGGAAATACTTCTCATCGGGATGCTGGGCGGGAGTGAACCATGACATGTTCTCCACCAAGCCCAGGATGGGTACGTTCACCTTATCATTCTGATACATGTTGATGCCCTTGCGTGCATCGGCCAGTGCCACTTGCTGGGGAGTGCTCACGATAACCGCCCCGGTAATGGGGAGTGTCTGCACCAAGGTAAGGTGAATGTCCGAGGTACCGGGAGGCGTGTCAAGCACAAAGTAATCCAAGTCACCCCAATTGGCATCACCTATGAGTTGCTTGAGGGCGTTGCAGGCCATGCCCCCCCGCCACAGCGTGGCTTGGTCGGGGCTGACAAAGAAGCCAATGCTGAGCACCTTCACTCCGTATTTCTCCACGGGCATGATGAGGTCTCGCCCGTTGATTCTCTCGCTGTAGGGACGCGCGTCTTCCATCTGGAACATCTTGGGCACCGAGGGGCCGAAGATGTCACAGTCAAGCAACCCCACCTTCATGCCCATCTGAGCCAGGGCGACAGCCAGGTTGGCCGCCACGGTGCTCTTGCCCACGCCGCCCTTTCCGCTACTCACGGCAATGATGTTCTTCACGCCAGGCAGGAGGTCAGGAAGGTCAGGACGGGGTGCCTGCAATGCCTTGGTCTTGATTTCCACCTCCACATCCTTGCTCACATAAGCATGGATGGCAGCCTCACACGCCTTCACCATACTCTTCATGAAGGGGTCTGTGGGCTTATCAAACACAAGGGTGAAACTGACGTGCAAGCCTGCTATGCGCAGGTCGTCCTCCAACATGTTCATCTCCACCACGTTCTTTCCCGTGCCGGGGTAGCGCACCGTAGAGAGCGCATCAATGATAAGTTTGGGATATATCTCCATGTCTTGTCTTATTTGTGAGCCTCTGCCCCACTGCGCTTCTGGCGGCTGTAAGAGCGATACTCGTCCAGTGGAATTTCCACCTCGGGTTCCTTCAGTTCGCCCTGCAGGGGGAGACGGAAACTCAGGTATTTGATGTCAATGCCATACGCACGCCACATACCCTCGTAATAGGTCTGTATGGCCTGAGCCACCAACAGGACATCGGTGGCCGGTTCGGCATAGAGGTTACGTGTCTCCACCTGCGGAATGATACCGTTGGCAGAAAGCATCTCACGCGTGTACGTATAGAGAAAATTGCTGTCAGTCTTCAGATGCACCAGCCCTCCCTCCTGCAGGAAAGCGCGGTAACGCTGCAGGAAGGCCGTGCCCGAAAGGCGCTTGGTGACCTTCTTCATCTGCGGGTCAGAGAAGGTGAGCCATATCTCGCTCACCTCACCGGGAGCAAAAAAGCGGTCAATAAACTCAATGTTGGTGCGCAGGAAGCCCACATTGTCCATGCCCGAGTGCAATGCTTCCTGGGCACCCGTCCACATGCGCGCTCCCTTGATGTCGACACCGATATAGTTCTTATCGGGGAACATACGTCCAAGCCCCACGGTATACTCACCGCGTCCGCAGCCCAACTCAAGCACGATGGGGCGCTGGCGGCGGAAAAAATTCAAGTTCCACCGTCCCTTCAAGGCAAATCCGTCGGCCTGGAGCACCGCAAAAGGGCACTCCACCACGAGCGGATTGGCAGCCATGTCGGCGAACTTGGCCAGTTTTCCTTTTCCCATGCTTATTTGTCTATGGTGTAGGAAGCCGTGCCTATGTTTTGGCCATCGGCAAAGATATCCACGCGGTAAGTGCCTGCGCTGAGCGTCTCGGCCACATCCCAGTACACCGTCACGCTCTGCTCCTCACCCGTGTACTCGATGTCCTTGCGTATGCTATACTCAAGCTGCCGGTTCTCATACTGGAAGGTGCCACCGCTGGTGAGCACGCTGCCCATGGGAGTGGAAATGCGCAGGTATATGCTGCGCAGCCCCGTGGTTGTGGTCACATTGCGCGCGATATTGAAACTTATGGCAAATTTCTTCACGTCCTTCACCTTCTTGGCTCGCTTGCCCTTCTTGTTGCGTGCCTCGATGCTTATGCCCGTTGCATCCAGTTGGCTGGCAATCTCCACCTTCTCTGAGAGTGTCTCATTCTGGCTGCTGAGGCTGGATATATGCTGCTGTGCCTGCTGGTTCTGTGTCTTCAGGTTGTTGTTCTCTTGGGTGAGTTCCTGGTTCATGCGGTTCAGGGAATCAATCTGCAATACGTAACTGCGGAGCACCTTGCGCAGTGTTGCGAGTTCTTTCTTCAGTCGCATGATCTCGGCAGCATCACTGCTCTTCACCCGCTTGAGTTCCTCCAGCAATTCCTCGGTACGTTGCTGCTCCTGCTCAAGTTGTGCCACCAGCGAGTCATTGTTGATTTTCATTTTCATCTCGTTGTACTGCATGGCAAACTGCTCGTACTCGTTCTCCATCTCGCGCTTGTCCATCTCAGCCAGTTCAAGCATCTGCTTGTTCTTCACATTCTGCTTGTGCATGCGGAAGGCGAGGAATCCTATCACCGCCACAAGCACTGCTGCCACTGCCACGGACAGCATGATGGTCTGTTTCTTGCTCATATCTTTATGTATTACACTTCTCTTTGCCGTATGGTCAATATTGATGTGCAAAGTTAAGCATAAAGTCTGGATTGCCACCCAAGAGGCTTACCTTTTTAACCGTCGGGAGGCACCCGACGGCAACAAGAACGCACATGTACCTGCCTGGGCACGATTGCACCTATCTTTCAGAAAGCATTTGCAGATGGACATAAATGTTGTATATTTGCAAACAGATTAGAAACCTAAATAATAATAAGGTATCGCGCGAGAAGCAGAAAAACCCTGCAATGTGTCCCGCGTGGGTACGGAACATCCCAAACAATGAAAAAGACAATCACCAGCATGTTGCTCCTGGCCGTCACGCTGACTGCAGGAGCACAGGAACTCACCCGCATGAACGCCACCACCGTACAGGCCCGCTTGGACAACGGGCAAAGCCTCTATGTGGATTTCTACGGTCCCCGAATCTTCCGCCTGTTCCAGGATCCACAAGGCGGAATCATCAGGAACCCAGAGGCCATCCCTCCTGCACAGATTCTGGTGGACAATCCGCGCCGCAAGGTGGAAGGAATAAAGGTTGAGAGCAACACAATAAGTGTAGGAGACCTGCAGGTCACGCTGGGACACGAAGGCGAGATGCTGGTGTGCCGCGGAGGGCAGGAAATCATCAGGCAGAAGGCACCCACCACCTTCGGACGCAGCAGCGTGAACTTGACACTGGAGCAGGGACCCGCCGACTGGTTCTATGGAGGAGGCGTGCAGAACGGACGCTTCAGCCACAGGGGAAAGTCCATAGACATACGCAACACGAACAACTGGGTGGACGGAGGCGTGGCCAGCCCCACACCTTTCTACTGGAGCACCCGAGGCTACGGCATCCTGTGGCACACATTCGCTCCCGGCACATACGACTTCGGCAAGAGTGAGGCCGGAGAGACCCGCCTGAGCCATGAAGCCAAGTACCTGGACATCTTCGTCATGGTGGACAGCGGAGCCGTGGCCTTACTCAACGATTTCTACCAACTGACAGGCAACCCGGTGCTGCTGCCCAAGTTCGGATTCTATGAAGGACACCTCAATGCCTACAACCGTGACTATTGGACAGAGGCAGCAGAGGGCAAGAACGGGTTCATGACCTACGAGGACGGCAAGCAGTACAACGAAAGCCAGAAGGACAACGGCGGCATACGAGAAAGCCTGAACGGAGAGAAGGACAACTACCAGTTCAGTGCACGCGCAGCCATTGACCGTTATCTGGACAATGACTACCCCCTGGGATGGTTCCTCCCAAACGATGGCTATGGTGCAGGTTACGGACAAACCGGGTCGCTGGAGGGAAATATACAGAACCTGAAAGAGTTTGGCGAGTACGCACGCAAGCGTGGTGTGGAGATTGGATTGTGGACTCAGAGCGACCTGCATCCCAAGCAAGGCGTGGAGCCTCTGCTGCAGAGGGACATCATAGGTGAGGTGCGCGATGCAGGAGTCAGGGTGCTCAAGACCGACGTGGCATGGGTTGGAGCCGGCTACAGTTTCGGCCTGAACGGAGTGGCCGACGTGGCTCAGGTGATGCCCTATTACGGTGCACAGGCACGCCCCTTCATCATCAGCCTGGACGGATGGGCAGGCACTCAACGCTATGCTACCATCTGGACCGGCGACCAAACCGGCGGTCAGTGGGAATACATACGCTTCCACATACCCACCTACATCGGAAGCGGACTCTCCGGCCAGCCGAATATCACAAGTGACATGGACGGCATATTCGGAGGAAAGAACATGCCCGTGAACGTGAGAGACTTCCAATGGAAGACCTTCACGCCCATGCAACTGAACATGGACGGCTGGGGAAGTAACCCCAAATACCCGCAGGCTCTGGGCGAGCCGGCCGCAAGCATCAACCGCTACTATCTGAAACTCAAGAGCCATCTGCTGCCTTATACCTACAGCGTAGCACACGAGGCCGTGGACGGTAAGCCCATCATGAGGGCAATGATGCTGGAAGAGGAGAATGACTACACACGCAGCAGCCGAGTTGACTACCAGTTCATGTTCGGTCCTGACGTGCTGGTGGCACCTATATATAAGGAAACGCGCGCGAAGGAAACAGGCGATGACGTGCGTGACGGCATCTATCTGCCACAAGGGCAGTGGATGGACTACTTCACAGGAGAAGTATACCAGGGCGGACGCATCATCAATGACTTCCCGGCACCGCTGTGGAAGTTACCCGTGCTGGTACGCCTGGGAGCCATCATCCCCACGCACAAGCCCACCAACACCCCCTCAGAAACCGACCCCTCACTGCGTTGCTATGACATCTACCCCGCAGTAGGCGACAAATCGTTCACCGAATATGATGATGACGGACGCACCGATGCTTACCTGAACGGACAGGCCACACACACCACCGTAAGACAAAGTATGAACACCAAAGGACAACTAACCATCACAGTGCATAAGACTCAAGGAGAGTACGAGGGATTTGTCCCAGAAAAATCCACCCAAATACGCATCTACTGCCAGCAGGAACCTAAGAAAGTGACAGCCAAAGTGGGCGGACGCAAGCAAACACTCACCCGTGTGCAAGATTACACTACCTGGAAGCAGACACCTGACTCATACTATTATGGAATGGACAATGACACTTACCGGAAAGTGCCTGCACTGATGGTCAACATCGGGCAGGCGGATGTCACGCAAAATGAAGTGACACTGCTCACGGCAGTTTCCGTGGACACCACCGACCATCTGCTGAAGACCCGGAACACACTCCGGAAACCAAACTGCCGCATTACCGATGAAGACATGACAGCCTACATGCTCACCCCATCGTGGGATACCGTGCAGGGGGCAGACTATTACGAACTGCTCTTTGAGGGACAACTCTACTCAACCATACAGCAGACACGCTACACCATAGACGGTCTGCAGCCCAAGACGGCCTATGAACTCAAGGTGAGAGCCGTCAATGCCCAAGGAGTATCAGAGTGGACCGACATTCATGCTACCACCACCGAAGACCCGCTTAAATACGCCATTAGGGACATGAGAGGCAGCACCACCTGTGCCAACCAACCGGGGCAGAAAGTGGGTCACCTGTTTGACCTTGACAAAGGAAGCGTATGGCACACCGCGTGGAGCCAGAAGGCCGTACCCTTCGACCTCACCATAGACACGCGCAGCATGAGCCACCTGGAAAGCCTGCGCTACATACCGCGCACCGATGCAGGCAATGGCACGATACTCGAGGGCACAGTGAGCCTGAGCACCAACGGCAATGACTGGACCGAAGCAGGCACGTTCCACTGGGAGCGCAACGAAGAGGCCAAGAACTTCGACCTACTTCCGCACGCCGGCACGGCATACCGTTACATACGCCTGCATGTGACTTCGGCAGTGGGCGGATTCGGCAGCGGAATCCAGATATACGTGTTCCGCCAGCCCAATGCACCGTGGTACATCCCCGGTGACATCAACCAAGACGGTAAGATTGACGAGAATGACCTGACCAGTTACACCAACTATACAGGCCTAAGACAGGGCGACGGAGACTTTGCCGGATATATCAGCAAAGGCGACCTCAACGGCAACGGACTCATCGATGCCTACGATATCAGTGCCGTAGCAACGGAACTGGAGGGCGGAATACGCGGAGAGCAGAAAGGCGAACTGAAGGGAACCGTCACCGTGGAAGCAGACAAGAAGCAGTATGCCGCAGGTGATGTGGTGACGCTGACTGTAAGAGGTAAGGGAATGCAAGACGTAAACGCACTGAGCATGTGCCTGCCATACGATGCCGCAGAACTGCAATACCAGGGTGTGGAAGCACTGGCCGTAAAAGACATGTACAACATGACCTATGACCGCCTGCACACCAGCGGACAGAAGGCACTCTATCCCACCTTCGTCAATTTGGGCATGCAGAAACTGCTGGAAGGCGATGCGGAACTCATGCGTATCACCTTCAAGACCCTGCGAAACATGAAGTGGAACGGTCAGACTACAGATGGAATGCTGGTAAACAGGCATAACAAGTCCGTAACATTCTGATATCACCGCCATTCATAAAACAGAGAATCATTTTGGAAAACTTTTTCTTTAAGACAACCCAAAGTAGTATTGTATATCAATAGATTACAAAATAAAATAGAAAACATCCGATTGAAGAGGAAGAAAAAATGCTTCAAAACGGACAATTTATCCCATAAAAGCATTGCGCATTAGCAACCGAAAGCGTAACTTTGCGAGGTCAATCCGTCAGAGGATATGGCCTCGCAATTTCTTTCCGGTGCATTGCCCGGGAAACAGCAGCGAGTCACTTCACCAACTACAAGCAAACTTAACATCACAGTGACAATGATACAGACCGTAAAGAAAAGGGATGGGCGCATCGTAGGATTCAACGAGCAGAAGATTGCTGCCGCCATACGCAAGGCCATGTTCGCCACCGAGCAAGGTGAGGACGAGTCACTCATAGGCCAGATATCCGACCGTATCTCCATGAAGGGGAAGGCTCAGATGACCGTTGAGGACATCCAGGACATGGTGGAGAACGAGTTGATGAAGAGTTCGCGCAAGGACGTAGCGAAGGCTTACATCAAATACCGCAACGCACGCAGCGTGGCGCGTAAGGCGAAGACCACAGACATCTTCCTGGAGATAATCAACATCAAGAACAATGATGTGACGCGAGAGAACGCCAACATGAACGCCGACACCCCGGCCGGAATGATGATGAAGTTCGCCAGCGAAACCACCAAGCCCTTTGTGGACGACTATCTGCTGAGCGATGATGCACGTGAGGCTGTAAAGAACAACTACCTTCACATCCACGACAAGGACTATTACCCCACAAAGTCACTAACCTGCATACAGCACCCCCTTGACCGTATCCTCAAGTACGGATTCCAGGCCGGGCACGGAGAAAGCAGGCCGGCCAAGCGGATAGAGACAGCCAGCATACTGGGATGTATCAGCATGGAGACCGTGCAGAACGAGATGCATGGCGGACAGGCCATCCCCGCCTTCGACTTCTATCTAGCCCCCTTCGTGCGCTCCTCTTATATAGAAGAGGTGAAGGTACTGGAAGACCTGAACGCCGAAGACTACAGCGAACTTTACCATGCGCCCATCGACGACTATCTCAACATACCTCTGGCTGGATTTGAAGGGCGTGAGCGCATCAAGCAGCACGCCATCAACAAGACAGTAGGCCGCGTGCACCAAGCCATGGAAGCCTTCATACACAACATGAACACCATACACAGCCGCGGAGGAAACCAGGTAGTGTTCAGCAGCATCAACTATGGCACCGACACCAGTGCCGAGGGCCGATGCGTGATACGCGAGATACTGCGCAGCACCTACGAGGGAGTGGGCAACGGCGAGACAGCCATCTTCCCCATACAAATATGGAAGAAGAAGCGCGGAGTGAGTTATCTGCCCACCGACAGGAACTACGACCTCTATCAGTATGCCTGCAAGGTGACGGCACGGCGTTTCTTCCCCAACTTCATCAACCTGGATACGCCCTACAACCAAAACGAAAACTGGAAGGCCGATGACCCCGAGCGCTACAAATGGGAATGCGCCACTATGGGATGTCGGACACGCGTGTTCGAGAACCGCTTTGGCCCCAAAACGAGCATCGGACGCGGAAACCTGAGTTTCAGCACCATAAACATCGTCAAACTGGCCATCGAATGCATGGGTATCAAAGACGAGAAGGAGCGCATCGACGCATTCTTTGCAAAACTGGACAACCTGCTTCAGATCACCGCCCAGCAACTGCACGACAGATTCGAGTTCCAGAAGACAGCCTTCGCCAAACAGTTCCCACTGCTCATGAAAGGACTCTGGCTGGGCAGCGAGAACCTGAAGGCCAATGACACCATCGCATCTGTCATCAACCAAGGTACGCTCGGCATCGGTTTCATAGGACTGGCCGAATGCCTGGTGGCACTGGTTGGCAAACACCACGGAGAGAGCCAGAAGGCACAAGACTTGGGCATCAAAATCGTAACCTACATGCGCGACCGTGTCAACGACTTCTGCAATCGTTACCAGCACAACTACAGCGTACTGGGCACACCGGCCGAGGGACTTTCAGGCCGGTTCACCAAGAACGACAGAAAGCAATTCGGCTCGTTGCCAGGCATTACCGACCGCGAATATTACACCAACAGCAACCACGTACCGGTGTATTACCACTGCACAGCACTGCATAAGGCACAGGTGGAGGCTCCCTACCACAATCTCACACGCGGGGGGCACATCTTCTATGTAGAGATTGACGGCGATGCCACACACAACCCAGAGGCCGTGATGCGCATCGTGGACATGATGGACAAATATGATATCGGATACGGAAGCGTGAACCATACGCGCAACCGCTGTATGGACTGTGGTTACGAGAACGCAGAGAAACACCTTGACGTGTGCCCCAAGTGCGGCAGTGCCAACATAGACAGGCTGCAGCGAATCACCGGTTATCTAGTGGGAACCACCGACAGATGGAACAAGGCTAAGTTGTCAGAACTGAACGACCGTGTAATACATGAGAATTAACGTCCTGAAAGTCCTGCATGACACCACCGTCGATGGCCCGGGCTTCCGCACGAGCATCTACTGTGCTGGGTGCAACCACCAGTGTCCCGGATGCCATAACCCACAGTCATGGGAATTTGGCAGCGGGACAGACAGGAGTACCGAAGACCTTCTGGACGAAATACTTGCCGACCCCTTCGCCGATGTAACCTTCACCGGTGGAGACCCATTCTACCAAGCCGAGGCCTTCGATGAACTGGCCCGCAAGATAAAAAAGACATCGTACAAGACCATCTGGTGCTACACAGGATTCCTCTTTGAGCAATTGCTCAAGTCCCCCACTTGCAGGCAACTGCTCAGCCATATCGACGTGCTGGTGGACGGGCCGTTCATCGCTGCCGAACGCAATGAGGACATGCTCTTCCGCGGAAGCAGCAACCAACGCATACTTATGGCACAGGAAAGCCTGCATGAAGGCAAGCCCGTATATTGGAAACGTCCCGACTGGGACGTGTAAAGGCACAGACACAAGACAGACGCATCATTTTGGGCGGGGAGAAAAGCCACCCCGGCATTTCTCCCCGCCCACTTATTCGTGCTCACAAACCTCCTGGATGCCCCCACGACCTCCCTTTCACTGGCATACACACTAGAACGCAAACGGGGAAAACACATATTGTATAAAAGAAAAAAGTCATTTTGTTTGGCGGGGACATAGAAATGGCATACCTTTACAAGCAGAAAGTATATCATCCACATCCGAGCCACATCTATAGTCAGCATGCACAAGCCCACGACCTACAGACGGGGTAAAGAAAGAGGAAAAGATACTGAGAAAGGAAGTATTATGAGGAAAAGAACCGAAGCCACGCTGTGGGCAACGATGGCATGTATGGCTGCTATGGGCGGTATGTGGTCTTACGGAGAGTACCGCACATTCAATGACATGGGGGTAAACTCTACCAATCCCCTGCTGGCAGAGAACGTGGAGGCACTTACTGGCAATGAAACCAGCACGACGTGGATGGTGCGCGAGTCGAGATGTACAGTCTTCGTGGGCACAGGCAAGAAGATACGGCTTTCCGATGGGAGCGTACTCCAGGCCGACGCAGCAGGCTTCATCACCATAGACGGCCGGAGAGACTTTGAAGAAGGAGGCGATGCCTCATTTCGACCGGTATCCTGCGATGACCTCTACAAGACGATAGAGAACTGACACAAGGCGCGCCAAACAAAAGACGCGCCTGCTTCATTTTATAAAAATGCTTCACAGAAAGTTCATACTGACCTGCCTTACCATACTCATATTCTTGCTTGCCGCATGTACGCAGCCAGGCAAGAACAGCCTGCAGACCATACGTGTGAATGTAGACGAAGACTTTCCCGCCGACAGTTTTTTCTCTGCATACACCTTCATCCAGTTGGATTCCACCACCACGCCAATGGTGTCCGATGTGCGTGACATACGCTTTCATGACCAATGCATCTACATCCTTGATGACAACGGACGCATATTTACCTTCGATGCCAATGGACATCACATGGGCACCCTTGACAGCATGGGACTGGGCGAGGGAGAATATGCCACAGCCGATGCATTCGATGTCACTGGGGCAGGCATATTCGTCCTGAGCCGGCCGCAGAAGCGTATCATGCAATACACATTTGACGGATATCTCACACGTATCATCCCTCTGCATGACTATTATCTGGACTTACGCGTCCTGTCAGACTCATCCATAGTGCTCGCATCCGGCAATTGCAACAATCGCATGTTCAACTTCATGACCTACAACATGAAGTCGGGCAACTTCACCCATGAGGCCGCCCCCTTTGAGCGCACCGAGTCCTTCACCTCCGACACCTACCATCCCTTTGTGGGACAAAGCGGAGACACACTGCTGGTAAGCAACCCCTTCGAAACGGAAATCATGCTGCTCTGTGGCGATGAGACCGCTCCGTTCAAGACATACGCCTTCAACACCGACCAGCAGATGCCGGAACCTATGGAAGACTACACCTTCGAGGAAATAGCCCAGATGACAAGGCACAAGCACGTGGTACGCGGCATCGCGCTCTACAAAAGCACACGGCAAGCCGACTACATAGTTTACGAACTGTTTGGCAAATGCGGGCTCTCCTTCCAACTTGCACGCAGCAAGCCCGATGGCAGCGTCCAGAACATGACTATAATGAACAATCCCGAACCCACCTTTCCCTATCTGTCCGCACCGCTGGGAACCATCGGTGACCGGTTGGCAAGCGTCATGCCTGCCTACGCTCTGCTGCAGACAGAGAAAGCCTATGGTCTCAACAAATTCACGTCCATGGGATTACACCCGACAGACAATCCCGTCATCTTCCTGCACAAACTGAGATAAGTCCACGCAGAGACATGCCACCCCCTCTCCACCAAAGGAGAGGTAATGCCTAAAAATGAAGAAAGAACATACAACAAAGCCATACACATCCCAACAGATGGTGCGCTGGAAGCGGATACTGAGTGTGCTCACGCTCACCCTGATTTCGCTGTGCGCCATCATCTCATTGATGTACGTGAGTGGTGTACTCTCAGAAATGCTTGAGATGTCCACGCTCTTCGCCATCTTCACAGCCGTATTCTCCATATTGGTACCCTGCTGCATTTGCCTCACGCTTATCACCCTCTCCGAGGCACCCAAAGATATCATTGCCGACAGCCAAGACAACGAAAACGAACAGCAAGCACTCCGGGTCGACTTCCCACACGGGGAACTGGTCTACGGGAAAGAGCGCATACGCTGCCGGCAGCAGATTCTGCTCATCCTGCAATACATGACTTCAAAGACAGACCACTTCATCAGTAAGGCTGACTTTGCAGGCGTACTCGATGATTCATCCTACGTCAACGACTCTGACAGCGCAAATGCAAAAATCAACACGCTGGTATCCAACATCAGGGCAATGCTGCGTACTCTTCCTTATGAGATTGTCAACGTGAACCGCCAAGGATACGTCCTCAACAAGAAAACCGCTGAGGAATCCACAGACAAATCTGCCGAACAAGGGTAATACGGTGCAAATCCACTCTCCCGAAAAACAGAAACCTACAGAAAAGAAGAAGACAGAGAGCCGCAACATGACAAGAAAACATGTTGCGGCTCTCCTGTTTCTGTAACCGGCAGAGAACTCTCCCTACAGTGTACAATACTGTATACCAAAACATTTAATAGTTTTGAAACATAAATTTAATACTTCTGATATAGAAATTTATAAGTAATATAATACCCCCCCCATGCAAAAACGAGATTGAGTGCATAACTTTGCACGTGGATTCAGAACACTTAGTTTCTATAATATATAAAGCGATGCCAAGGAGCGCGAGAGCGTTCCGGCAAAGCAACAACATGAAAAGATGACAAGTCAGAGTAACAACCCTTGGAGACCAAGCCGGTGATAACCTTACGTCACACAAAAGACAGCCAAAGACCATATCACTAAAAAGAGGCACACGAGATTCTATTTAATAACACAATTATCACATACCAGTGCCCACCATTCAACGCCGGCTTGGTCATCCAAAATGGGATTTCCTTATGAAGATCCCGCTCAAACCAGCCCACGCCCTGCAATGAAGCGAAACGGGAAGAAAATCACAAAACCACGAGAACACAACAAGGCCGGCTCGGACAAGAAGGTTCCTAGCCGGTTGTTTATTTACACCCCCCAATTCCCAGCACTCCATCCCCACCCGACATCAAGGCTGCAGAAGGCACGGAAAGCAGTCGGCAACTCCTAGAAAAAGCCACGCGGAAAGAGGCATTCCGGCCTCCCCGGCTCCTGCATCAGTCCTCTCCGAATCCAGGCACCGAGCAAATGTTAAAAACGCAGAGCGCTTCATTGACCAACGCAGAGCGCTTCATTGGCACATGAAGCGCTCTTCATTTGCCATCGCACCGCTATGCGTTTTCCGAAGGGGTTCTCTGCTCTAAAAAAGGATGCGGTACAGCATGCCGGACGAAGGGCGGAAAGAGGCATGAGCCAACCATGGAGGGAAACGCCGAAAGGAAGCAGCACACACGACATGAAAAGCAGGGAAATATACCATGTGCTGCCTTTCAGAACCACGGACAAAGGAGTAAAAAACACTCTTAAGAGATTTTGTGACAGAGAGAAAACGGTGTACCAATGCCCATGCACGGAATTTATGCTAACTTTGCACGAAGTAGACATAAAACAGACAATACCCATACAAGAAAGGAATCATGAGAAAACTCATTCTGTGCGCCCTGCTCCTGGCAGGCACTTGCACCACCGCACTGCAAGCAAAAGGAGAGAAGAAAAGCATTGACACCTACGCATCGCACCCATGGCACGGCAAGCGCATCGCCTACATCGGCGATTCTGTGACCGACCCTAACCAGGGAGGCGGGCAAGTGACACACTACTGGCAGTTCCTGGCCGACTGGCTCCGCAGCACACCGCTCGTATATGCCGTGAGCGGATATGACTGGACACATGCCGTCGGGCTTACCGACAAGATGCATCAGGAAGTAGGCCAAGACGTGGACGGCATCATCGTGTTCCTGGGCACGAACGACTATAACGGAGACCTGCCACTGGGAACCTGGTTTGCAGAAAAGCCAGAAGAGGTGGAGCGGGGAAAGGGCGGCAGGGAGTTCCGCGACACACGCCTGCACCGTACGCTCAACATGAATCAAGGCACGCTGCGCGGGAGAATCAACGTAGCCATGAAGCACATGAAGGAACTCTACCCCACCAAGCAGATAATCCTGCTCACCCCACTTCACCGAGGCTACGCCTTCTTCGGCAAAGGCAACCGACAGCCCAGCGAGGACTACCGCAATGAACAAAACCTCTTTATTGACGACTATGTGGAAGCCATACAGGAGGCCGCACACGTGTGGGCTGTTCCCGTAATTGACCTGTTCGCCCTCAGCGGCCTGCTGCCCACCATGCCCTGCCATCACCAGTACTTCTGCAGCCCTGAGAATGACCAGCTCCACCCCAACACCGAGGGTCACAGACGCATGGCCAAGACACTGCTGACCCAACTCGCCAGCCTGCCCTGTACCTGGGAATAAGGCATTGGAAGAAGAAAGCAGCGCGGCGGGTCGTCCCTTTGTGGAATGACCCGCCGCGCTGTGTATCGTGAAATCTCGGCTCAGGGAATCCGCTTGAGCGTGAGCACCTGCGTGCAATACTCCACCATGGCAGGACGGTGGGTGATGCAGATGACAGTGCGCCCCCCCTGCTCCAGACGCAGGTTGCGGAGCAGGGCCTTCTCGGTGCGAGTATCCAAGGCACTCGTTGCCTCATCGAGCAAGAGCACACTGCCCGGGCGCAGCAATGCCCGGGCTATGGCTATCCGCTGAGCCTGCCCCTCACTTAGTCCGACTCCCAGTTCGCCACAAGGCGTGTCGAGCCCTAAGGGTGACTCTGCCACGAAGTCAGCACAGGCCATGTGCAGCACATGGTACATGTCAGCCTCGGTGGCCTCTGGATTGCCCAGCAGGAGGTTGTCTCTCACGGTTCCGCTGAGCAGAGTATTGCCCTGCGGCACGTATACCAGGTTGTTACGGGTCAAGGGGGACACCTCCACCGCTGATTGCCCGTCATAGAGTTCCACCCGTCCCGACTGCGGAACAAGGAGTGCCAATATCAACCGCATGAGCGTGGTCTTGCCCGCCCCCGTCTCGCCCAGCACGGCGGTCACGCTGCCGGGAGAGAAGTCGAAGGAGAGGTCATGCAGGATGACGCGCTCCCCCTCACCGTATGTGCAGGTTACGCCTGTCAGCCGAACGCCGACCGCCCCCTGCATCCTCACCGGTTCACCCTGCTCCTCCAAGGGAATCTCCTGCAGTTCCATCAGGCGCTCGCAGGCGGTCACGCTGCCCACAAAAGCCGGCACATACCTCAGTATCTCCCTGAAAGGCCCCTGTACCTGCCCCACCAACTGCAGGAAGGCGGCCATCATTCCATAGGTGAGCATGCCGCTCTGCAACCTGGAGACGCAGGACACGAATGCCACCAGGTAGCCCAAGCCAAAGCCCAGGCTTACCAGTGCCGATGACGTGCTGCTGAACACCGTACGCCGGCGCACCTGGGCCTGCAGACGTGCCTGAGCCGCTCCCAGACGTGCAGTCATGGCACCACACCGCTCCAGAGTCTTGAGCACCATGCTGTACTGAATGCTCTCCTGCACGATGCTCTGTATCTTGCTGTCTGTGTCTCGCATCTCACGGGTAAGTGCACGCATGCGTCTTACGTATATCCGGCTGAGCAATGTGAAGAACGGGACTATGCACAGCAGAAGGCATGCCACCCGGGCATTCATGGTACATAAGAAGCAGAAGGCTCCCGCCAGGCGCACCATCACGCACAATGCCGAAGGTATGACCTCGGTGATGGTATCGGCCACGTCATACACGTCACGCTCCAGGCGGTTGAGCACATCACCGCTGTGCAGGCTCCCCTGCCCCATCCAGCGGCTGTTCATCTGGTGCGTAAAAAGCCTCATGTGCAGAATGTTCTGTGACCGCACGCCCAATATGGCGGCTATCCAGCGGCGTGCGAATCCCAGCATGACCTGCAGCAGGAGCACCAGTGCCAGCAGCAGGGCGGCCTGCCACAAAAGTGCCTGTGCACGCCCAGTGGCAATGTCGATGGCCCACTTGGAGGCATAGATGAAACTGAAGTCCAGTGCCACGGCCGACACACCGGCCAGGGCATTGAGCACGGACTGCATGCGCAACCCATCTGAAGCGTCCCACATCCAGCGAGCCAAGCGTTTGTCTATCTTCTTCATCCCCATTCTGTCTTGTCAACGTAAAGCGGTGCTTGATTCCTCAGGGGCGGCATTCATGAGCCCTGGTGTCACTTCCCCACATGAGTTTCTGCCTGAGCGTGCGGAAAAATGAGCCTCCGGGACGCTTCAGCACATGCACTTGATAAGGTGCCTTACGCACTGTCAGCTGCACATTCTCGACACAGGCCTCGCTGCGCCCGTCTATTGCCACCAGGAAATTATGGCTGCGGCTCTCCACCGTAAGGCTTACACATGCATCGCCACTCAGCGTCAGCGGACGTGCGCTCAGGCTGTGCGGAGCCACCGGCACCAGTCCCAGCAAGTCGCTTTGGGGCGACATGACAGGACCTCCCACGCTCAGCGCGTACCCCGTGCTGCCGGTAGGAGTATTGATGATGAGCCCGTCGGCCAGGTAAGTGGTGAGGTACTCGCCGTCAATCTCCACCCTGATACTAATCATGCTGCTCATGTCACGCTTGAGCACAGCCACCTCATTGAGTGCAAAAGGATAGTCGTGAGGCTGCCCAGAAGAGAAACTGACACCAAGCACGGAACGCAACTCGGCAGGCAGGAGCCCCTTGCAGGCCTGATCCACTGCCATATCGATGTCCTCGGGAGAGAAATCGGCCAGAAATCCCAAGCGTCCCAAGTTGATGCCAAGGATAGGCGTTTCAGAGGCTCCCATCCTCTTGGCCGTTGCCAGGAATGTGCCATCGCCGCCCAGGCTGACGGCCAAGTCGGCCTGGAAGCCGTCCTCAAGAGGGCAGGCTATGTCCGGGACACGTATGTCCGAAGCCTCTGTCAGACTCTCATAAAAGGGGACATCAATGCCCACGCAGGCATTCTGACTCTCCAGAGCATCCAGCAAATTCTGCGCATAAACGGCTCGGGAGGGGTCGGAGATGCTGCCAAAAAGGGCCACCTTGATAGGTTTCTCCATATTTATATACTGCTTGGAGGAGCAAAGTTAATGAATATTTTCTAACTTTGCGGTAGGGAGTTTCGATTATTGCAACACACATATTATATATAAGGTATATGATTACAGTCTTTCTGGCAACAGGCTTCGAGGAGATTGAAGCCATTGCCCCAGTAGATATCATGCGGCGTGCCGGACTGGATGCCCGCATAGTTTCCATTGAGGACAGCCTTGTGGTCAAGGGCACGCATGGCATTCCCGTGCAGGCCGACATGATGCTTGACCAGGTGGACTTCAGCCAAGTGGAACTGATGGTTCTACCCGGCGGACTGCCCGGAGCCACCAACTTGGATACCTGCGCCCCACTGCGCGAGGTACTGGAAAAGCATGCTGCCCAAGGGAAAGCCGTGGCCGCCATTTGTGCTGCCCCGCTGGTGCTGGGTCACATGGGACTTCTGAAAGGTAAGAAAGCCACCTGCTACCCAGGCGTGGAAGGTGAACTGGAAGGAGCACACTGCACCGGTGCTCTGGTGGAAGTGGACGGCAACACCGTCACCGGCAAGGGACCCGCTGCCGCCTTTGAGTTCGGCTATGCCCTAGTGGAACTCCTCAAGAATCAGGAAGCCTCACTGCCACTGCGTGACGGCATGCTTTACTCACAACTGGTGCCCTGAATGGAACGTTATGCCATATTGGTGGCAGGCGGACAGGGGCTGCGCATGGGAGGCGACGTGCCCAAGCAGTTTCTGCCTCTCAACAGGCGCCCTGTACTGATGCACACCATCGACCGCTTCTGCGACACGTTTCCCGACATACGCATCATCATTGTGCTTCCGCAAGGACAGCACAGCCACTGGGACACCCTGTGCCGCGAGCATGGGCTGGAAGGTGAGTTCGTGACTGTAGCAGGAGGCGAGACACGCTTTCACTCCGTGCGCAACGGGCTGGCCGCCATACCGTCACAGGTGAGCGAGGCACTGGTGGGCATACATGACGGAGTACGTCCCTTCGTGTCACGCGAAACACTGCTGCGCTGCTACGAAGAGGCCAGCCGGAGCGGGACTGCCGTACCCGTGACACCCGTGGTGGAGACCCTGCGCCATCTCACGCCCGATGGTCAGAGCCACACGGTGCCCAGGAACGATTACCGACTGGTGCAAACCCCTCAAGTGTTCCGCCTGAGTCTCCTACGCCAAGCCTACGGACAACCCTTCTCACCACAGTTTACAGATGATGCATCGGTGGTAGAAGCATACGGACAGCCCGTGACACTGGTGGAGGGCAACCGCGAGAACATCAAACTCACCACACCTGCTGACCTTCTTCTGGCTCGGGGACTCATGGAGACACACTGACCACCAGGCACATGCAAGACCTCAGACAAGCGGAACTCACTTACCTGCCGGGCATCGGCCCACGGCGTGCCGCCCTGCTCCAAGCGGAGCTGGGTATCAGCACATGGCATGACCTGCTCTATTGTTTTCCCTACAAGCATATCGACCGCAGCCGGTTGTACCACATCAGCGAACTGAGAGCCGACATGCCCTTCGTGCAGTTGCGCGGACGCATCATCAGCATGGAACAAACGGGGCAGGGACGCAAGGCAAGGCTCGTGGCACACTTCTCTGACGGAGAAGGTTTTGTGGACTTGGTATGGTTCCAGGGCATACGCTACGTGACCTCCACGCTCAAACTGGACCGTGACTACATCGTGTTCGGCAGGCCGAACGCCTTCAACGGCCGCATCAACATTGCCCACCCCGACGTGGATCCCGCCGAGTCACTCTCACTGAACCGCATGCGCATGCAGCCCTACTATTCAGTGACCGAGAAGATGCGACGCGCGGGACTCACTTCACGCAGCATGGAACAGTTCACCGGTAAGTTACTGGAACTGCTGAAAGAACCTGTGCCTGAGACCATGCCCGAAGAGATGTGCCACAGACTGGGGCTCATGACCCTTGACAAGGCACTGCGGGCCGCCCATTACCCGCAGTCGGCCGAGCAACTGACGCGTGCCATGACCCGGCTCAAATTTGAAGAACTCTTTTTCATACAACTCAGCATACAACTTTATGCACGCCAGCGGCAGGCTTCCAAGACAGGACACCCCTTCACCCACGTGGGTTCGCTCTTCAATGACTTCTATTCCAAATACCTGCCATTCAGCCTGACCGATGCCCAAAAGCGCGTCATACGCGAAATACATGCCGACATGAAGCGCGGGCGACAGATGAACCGCCTGCTGCAAGGCGACGTAGGCAGCGGCAAGACACTGGTGGCACTCATGGTGATGCTGCTGGCCGTGGACAACGGACACCAAGCCTGCATCATGGCTCCCACCGAGATTCTGGCCGAGCAGCATCTGAAATCCTTCCGCTCCATGCTGGCTCACCTGCCCGTGAAGGTGGAACTCCTCACCGGAACGGTGAAGGGAAAGAAGAGGCAAGAGATACTTGACGGACTGGCCGACGGCACGGTGGACATGCTGGTGGGCACACATGCAGTCATAGAAGACTGCGTGCAGTTCCGCAGCCTAGGACTAGCTGTCATTGACGAGCAACACCGTTTTGGCGTGGCACAGCGCGCACGCCTTTGGGTCAAGAACACCATTGCACCGCACATCCTGGTGATGACCGCCACTCCCATCCCCCGCACGCTGGCCATGACACTCTACGGTGACCTTGACGTGTCGGTCATCGACCAATTGCCCCCTGGTCGCAAGCCCATACGCACCCTGCACATTCCCGACACCGACCTGGGACGCCTCTACAGTGCCGTGAGCACACAGATAGAGGCTGGGAGCCAGGCTTATTTCGTATTCCCACTGGTGAAGGAGAGCGACAAGATGGCTCTGCGCAACGTGGAAAACGAATTTTCCACCCTCCAGAAAGTGTTTCCCCATTACCGCATAGGCATGGTGCACGGACGCATGAAGGCCGCCGAGAAGGAAGAACAAATGCATCTCTTCACCCAGGGGGAGACACAGATACTGGTGGCCACAACGGTCATTGAGGTGGGAGTCAACGTGCCGCGTGCCACGGTGATGGTCATCTTCAACGCCGAACGCTTCGGGCTGTCGCAACTGCACCAGTTGCGCGGACGGGTGGGGCGCGGCGGCAACCAGTCATGGTGCATACTGGTCACCGGCAACACAGCAGGAGCCGACGTGAGACGCAGGATGCAGGTGATGACCGACACCACCGATGGATTCCAGATTGCCGAGGAAGACCTCAAACTGCGCGGCCCCGGTGACTTGGAAGGCACGCAGCAAAGCGGTGACGGGCTGCATCTGCGCCTGGCCAACCTGGCCAAGGACGGCATGCTGGTGCAGTGGGCGCGTGATACTGCCTGCCAGATACTCTCCACTGACCCGCATCTGGTAACTCCCATGGGACAGATACTGCGGCACACACTTGATCAAGAATATCCCGACCGCCAGGACTGGGGCAAGATTTCCTGACCGAAGCAGGCTACGGACATCCCCATAGTCCCTCCTTAGCACAAAGAACTGCCGGCCGGCCAAACCTGCGCCAAGTGCTTCATCCCCCAACGCAAGGCATCCCGACCGCCAACACCTTTTTATGGAAAACACTTTGCACCCTCAACGTTTTTACATAATTTTGCACTCCGACACTATACAAGACAGATTTGGACAAAGAACCCATACCATTGCTTCAAGGCATACACCTGCCGGCCGACCTGCGCAAACTGCCGCGGGAGGCTCTGCCCAAAGTATGCAGCGAACTCCGCCAGGCCATCATACATTCCCTGGCAGACACCCCCGGTCACTTCGCCAGCAGTATGGGCGTGGTGGAACTGACCGTGGCACTGCATTATGTATTCAACACCCCTTATGACCGCATCGTGTGGGATGTAGGGCACCAGGCTGTCGGACACAAGATGCTTACCGGGCGCATGGAGGCTTTCTGCACGTACAGACAACTGCACGGACTGCGCCCGTTCCCTTCACCGGACGAGAGTGAGTATGACACCTTTGCCTGCGGACATGCCTCCAACAGCATTTCTGCCGCGCTTGGAATGGCCGTGGCAGACAGGAAAACCGGACATGCCGACCGCCATGTGGTGGCCGTCATAGGCGACGGAAGCATGAGCGGAGGTCTGGCCTATGAGGGGCTGAACAATGCGAGCACCACTCCAAACGACATGCTCATCATATTGAACGACAACAATATGAGCATAGACAGCAGCGTGGGCGGCATGAAACATTACCTGCATCACCTTCACACAAGTCGGTTGTACAACTGGTTACGCTTCCGCATCTCACAGAAGATGCTCAAGTGGGGGCTGCTCAGCGAGCGGGGAAGGCAGAGGGTATTGCGCTTCAACAATTCGTTGAAGTCACTACTCACCGACCAGCAGAACATCTTTGAAGGCATGAACATCCGTTATTTCGGGCCAAGCGACGGCCATGATGTCATAGAACTGGTCAACACACTGGTGCAGATAAAGGACATGAAGGGGCCGAAACTGCTGCATATCCACACTGTGAAAGGAAAAGGATTTGAGCCGGCAGAGCAGAATCCCACACTTTTCCACGCACCGGGACGCTATGATCCAGAGACAGGCAAGTGCCTGCAACAGGATACAAGCGGGCTTCCACCCAAATATCAAGACGTTTTCGGAGAAACCTTACTGGAATTGGCAAAGGCGAATGACCGTATTGTGGCCGTCACGCCAGCCATGGCTACAGGCTGCGGACTGACCCGCATGATGAAGGAAATGCCCGACCGCACTTTTGACGTGGGCATTGCCGAGGAACATGCAGTGACCTTCTCGGGCGGAATGGCCAGTGCGGGACTGCTGCCCTTCTGCAATATCTACTCCAGTTTCTCACAGCGCGCCTTCGACAACATCATACATGACGTGGCACTGTGCCGCCTCGATGTGGTGCTCTGTCTGGACAGAGCCGGGCTTGTAGGCGAGGACGGCCCCACACACCACGGGGCTTTTGACCTGTCGGCACTGCGCCCTGTGCCCAACCTCACGCTGTCATCACCCATGGACGAGAACGAACTCCGACGGCTGATGTACACGGCACAACTGCCCGGCAAGGGGCCTTTCGTCATCAGGTTTCCGCGCGGACATGCCGAACATGCCGACTGGCGATGCCCCCTGGAGGAAATACCCGTGGGCAAGGGACGGCTCATGCGCGAGGGCAGCGAGGCAGTGGTACTGAGCCTGGGACCCGTGGGCAACGAAGTAGAACGAGCCCTTGGTGAACTGGAAAGCAAGGGAAGGAGCATTGCACATTATGATATGCGCTTCCTGAAACCCATTGACGAAGAGATACTCAGTGCCGTAGGACAGAAGTTCCGGCACATAGTGACCATAGAGGACGGCACACTGAAGGGCGGGTTGGGCTCTGCCGTGCTGGAATACATGGCCGACCACCAACTGCACCCCAAGGTGACACGCCTGGGGTTGCCAGACCGCTTCATGGAACACGGAAGCGTGAAGCAACTGCACCACCTGGCGGGCATAGACAAAGAAGCAATCATAAAGGCTCTCTCATGAAAATAGTAATCGCTGGCGCAGGAGTCGTGGGAACTTACCTGGCAGAACTGCTTTCGCGCGAAGACCAGGACATCATACTCATTGATGAAAACCCTGACCGTACGGCCGAACTGTCCACCTCAGGAGAGTTCGACCTCATGACCCTGAATGTGGCACCCACTAGCATCAACGGATTGAAAGAGGCCGGCGTGCCCCACGCAGACCTCTTCATCGGCGTGACACCCGAGGAGACACGCAACATCACATGCTGCATGCTGGCTCACGCACTGAACTGCCGCAAGACGGTGGCCCGTGTGGACAACGCCGAATACACGCGTCCCGAGTACAGAGAATTCTTCAAGCAGATGGGCATTGACAGCATCATATACCCCGAAGCACTGGCTGCACGGGAAATCCTGGACAGTATCAAGCGTCCGGGCGTGCGTCAGTACTGGGAGGTGCACGGGGGCGCACTGGTAATGCTGGGCATCAAACTGCGCGAGACAGCCCGTGTGCTCAACAAGCCACTGCGCGAACTATGTGGTCCCGGAACACCCTATCACATAGTGGCTGTCAAGCGTGGCGAGGACACCATTATCCCCGGCGGAAACGACAGTTTGGCTTTGGGAGACATCGTCTACTTCATGACCCAGCGCAAACACGTACAACACATACTTCAGATAACAGGTAAGGAAGACTACGGAGAAGTACGCCACATGATGATCATGGGCGGCGGACTGATAGCCCTGCACGTCATACAAGACAAGCCCGACTCCATAAGCGTGAAAGTGATTGAGCAGAACGAGGAGCGGTGCAAACAATTTGCCGACCTGCTCGATGACCCTGACGTGAGCATCATACAGGGCGACGGGCGCGACACCGGCATGCTGGCCGAGGAAGGACTGCGTGACATGCAGGCATTTGCAGCACTCACTCCTTATACCGAGACCAACATCCTGGCTTGCCTGGCAGCCAAGCGCATGGGAGTAAGGAAGACCATTGCCCTGGTGGAGAACATGGATTACGTGTCCTTGGCAGAGAAGTTGGACATAGGCACCATCATCAATAAGAAGACCATCGCGGCCAGCCACATCTACCAGATGATGCTAGACACCGATGTAGCCAATGTGAAATGTCTGACGATAGCCAACGCTGATGTGGCTGAGTTCATAGCCAGCGAGGGAAGCCAGGTGACCGAGAAACCCGTATATGAATTGCGCCTTCCCAAAGGTGTCACATTGGGCGGACTGGTACGTGACGGCGTGGGATACCCCATCCACGGAAGCACCCGCATCATGCCCGGCGACCGCGTGGTGGTGTTCTGCCTGAGCGGACTCATCAAGAAGATGGACCGCTACTTCTGCCGACCCACCTCGGCCATCAGCCGGGTAATATCGGCCTTGAGCAACTGATACGGTGCGCTTTGGCGGAATCCGGAACTCTTCTTCAGCATGATGTCCACGCTGCACACGCTGTGCTCATAACTGGCCAGTTCATTCTGCTTCTGCTTTTCGTGAATGGCCAGACGCAATATCTCACGCTCGCGTTCCCTGCGCAGGATATTGCAGATGGGAGTCAGCAGCGGCATCACCACGCCATCAAAGAGCGTGTGCCCCTGAATGTAAAGATAAGTGGTGTCGGGAGTAAGACCCATGCCAAGCAATTCCCCACGCAGGGGAGCATAAGTCTTGCGCGCCTGAGGATAGCGTCTCTGAAGCATGGCAATACACTTGTTGACCTTGTGTTTTAGAGAGTCAAGGGCAGCCTGGCCGCCCTTGGCGGGGTTGATATTGTGGAAGGAGACAATATCACCGAACTGGCTCATGCTGAACTCGCGGTAATACCCGAAACGGTAAGCCCACACATTCCACACAAAGAGTGGCCATACAATACGGCTGAACTCCGCAAGGAAAGCCTCCAAATCCATCACACTGCGGTCATTCAGCGTGCTCATCACGCAGGCGGTGTGCAGATTAGGGGCATAACATTGATAATTCTCTATAGCATAGACGTAGGTGTGCAGGACATGCGGATTGGAGCACACCATGTGGCTCATCTCAGTGCATCCTTGCATGAGCCAGTCATAATCAGCGTCTACACAGGCAATCATGAACTCGCCCAGCGCGGATCCGAGCCTGTTCATGAGGGCAGACTTCTTTCCCCGGCCCAATGAGGTGCGGCTGGGAAGCATGACCTCGAAGTAATGTTGCTCGTCTTCAAATTCCTGCAAGACAGACCGCCAGAAAAACACATCGTCATAACTCTCCACATAGGCCACTATCCTGTGCCTGGCCGAGCGTGGCCGCAACCGGTTGGCTGCTTCAATATAATCAGATGTCAGACTGTCCTGCAACCGCTTGCCCGACTTGTGGGGCTGCATGGCAGCATAGGCCTGGGCGGTCTGGGCGGCACTGTCGTTGCCTTGGGAACTCATAGAACGATGTCCTCCACGTTGGTCACGCAGTCGGCCCAGCCATCCATGATAACGGCAGGGCTGTGGGTAGTGAGGATGACCTGCACGTTGGGATTGAGGTCACGCACCAGTCCCACGAGCCTCTGCTGCCACTCAATGTGCAGGCTCACCTCCGGTTCGTCCATGAAAAGAACACAAGGCTTGCGGTTCTGTACCAGCACGGAAAGCAGGATGATGAGCATCTGCTTCTCCCCGCTGGAGAGTTTGTAAGAGGGTATCACCTCGTCCATGGAGACGAAGAATATCTCATTGCGGTCCCGACAAATGGTCTTGCCCGTGTCTTTGAAGAGGCTGTCCACAAGATCCATGAAGTGCGTCTTCTCTTGGGCAATCTCTCCTGCCAGCCTCTGCGCATCAGGTACCTGCCGGGTAAAGAGGTCGACCATGCGGTTGCTCATGTTCACTTGGTAATCCAGGTACCTGCGCTGCAACTGGTAAAGTTGCAGGTCAAGTTCCGACTGCAACTGCGAATCGGCCACCTTGCCAAGCAGGTCACTTGACACAAGCGGGCGGTCAAATGAACGTATGACATCAAAGTCCACCCCATCGGCACCTTCCGGTGCGAAGGTCAGCGTCACACCGTTGAACTGATTCTCCAGCCTGTCGACACTTATGAGTTGACGCACCACCCTGTTGAGTATGGTGCTCTTGCCCACCCCGTTCACGCCGCTAAGGATGTTCACGTCAGGGCGCAGCGTCCAGTCAATACCGCGTTTCCTGCTCCACAGCGCATCAATCTGTATGCGCTGGATATAGAGTCCCTTCTTGTTCATGCCGCTCTGCCTGTATATGGTTTAGAAGATAGTGGTGGAATTCCAGGGATAAAGTCCCTTCTTCACAGAGTAGGCACCCAGTGCCCGCTCCAGTTTGTCCTTGGTCAAAGGCACATGTGCCATGCGTGCGCTGTCAAGCCCGATGTACTTACGCACCTTGTTGGGCAAGTGTGGCCAGTTCTCTTTGATGGAACCGTCATCCAGCATGTCATAACCCACGTAAGCCACCACCATGGGCAGGCGAAAGCGGTTCACGGCACGGCTTATCTGCCAGTTGAGTGCCGAACTCTCCACGTCCATCAGGCTGCTGGCCAGCACAAGCAGGTTGTCCGCCCTCTCCATCAGTTTGAGACAATGTACCTTGAAGGTACTGTCAACCAAATCATCGTGCGTGGCCGAGAAGTCAATGTCCTCCATGTTCAGGAAACAGTAACGCTGCGGATACTGCCTCTGCCACTCCCGCATCTGATGGAAATAGCGCAGGTTGCTGTGCTCGTGGTCAAGCACGCCCTGTGCGTCAAACGCCACGTAGGTCTTGTTCGTATTCATGGATTCGCCTCCTTTAATACCATATTATATATAGCAAAGTTAGGGAATCCCGCTCAAACTGCCAAGCATCCGCGGCAGGCAAGAGGAAAATTTGCTACTTTTGCATCCATGATTCAGGATTTGGCACAGCAGAGACGGCTTCTGGAAGTGGAATACGCCTGCGAGCGGGAGCAATTCCAGCGGCAGACAGAGAACATGGGAGTGGCACGCAAGGTACGGCGCGGCCTGTGCTGGTTTCCGCTCCGGGTGGGTCGCAGTTACTACAATTCGCAGGACACGCCGGTAGTGGAGGTGGACCGAACGGAAGCGCAGGAGGCCGAGCACCAGTTTGAACCGGGAAAGCCCGTATGCTTCTTCACGCAGGATGCCTCGCAGATGCTCACTTACATGAACTTCGTGGGACAGGTGAGTTACGTGGAAAACGACCGCATGGTCATCAGCATGCCCTCGATGGGAGCAGTGAGCCAAGTGCTGAACGCCGACTGCTTGGGCGTTCAACTATACCTGGATGAGTACACCTATCGCCTGATGTTCGAGGCTCTGGACCGTGTGACCTCTGCCCGTGAGGGACGGCTGGCACAGTTGCGCGACATGATATATACCCAGGCTCCGCTCCACACGCGCACACTCGCTCCCGTGGCAATGCCCTGGCTGAACGTCACACAACAGGAAGCCGTCAACCGCGTGCTGGCCTGCAAGGACGTGGCCGTGCTGCACGGCCCTCCAGGCACAGGCAAGACCACCACCATGGTGGAGGCCATCTATGAGACTCTGCGCAGGGAGACACAGGTGATGGTGTGCGCCCAGAGCAACATGGCAGTGGACTGGATAGCCCAGAAACTCAGCGAGCGAGGGGTGAACGTACTGCGCATAGGCAACCCCATGCGCGTCACCGACCAGATGCTGGCCGACACCTACGAGCGGCGCTACGAGGCGCACCCGCTCTACAGCCAGTTGTGGGCCATCAGGCGAACCATACGCCAACTATATGACTCCGCGCAGGGCAACCGAGAGAACCGCCATCAGAAGATTGCGCGACTGAAGGACAAGGCCACCGCACTGGACTTCCAGATACGTGACTCCCTGCTCTCCGAGGCCCGTGTGGTGGCCTGCACGCTCACGGGCAGCGCATCGACCCTGCTGCTGGGACGGCGCTTCAGTTCGCTCTTCATCGATGAGGCCGCGCAGGCATTGCAGGCAACCTGCTGGATAGCCATACAGAAGGCCGACCGGGTGATACTGGCAGGCGACCACTGCCAACTGCCTCCCACGGTCAAAAGCCCCGAAGCACTGGCGGGCGGACTGGACAGGACGCTGATGCAGAAAATCGTGGAGGGACACCCTGAAGCCGTGGCCCTGCTGGGCGTGCAGTACAGGATGACAGATGCCATCATGCAGTTTCCCAACCAGGAGTTCTATGACGGCCGACTACAAAGCGACCCCTCGGTACGCTACCGCAGCATTCTGGACTGGGACACAGCCATCGAATGGGTGGACACTCCCGGGGAAGCCGATTACGAAGAGCAGGAAGCGGGCGATGGCGTAAGCCGCCAGAACCCAGCCGAAGCACAACTGACCGTGGACACCCTGAAGGCTTACTTTGAACGGATAGGCACCCGACGCATACTGGACGAGAGGCTCGACGTGGGACTCATAAGCCCTTACAAGGGACAGGTGCGCCTGCTACGCCAACTCATCAGGCGCGACTCCTGGTGGAAGCCTTTCCGCAGGCTCATCAGCATCAACACGGTGGATGGGTTCCAGGGGCAGGAACGTGACATCATACTCATCAGCATGGTGCGCTCCAACAGCGAGGGGCAAGTGGGATTCCTGCGCGACCTGCGCCGCATGAACGTGGCCATCACCCGGGCACGCATGAAACTCATCCTGGTGGGTCACCAAGCCACGCTATGCCGCCATCCGTTCTACAAACGGCTGCGCAATTACGTGGCCAGCCTGCAGGAATGCTAAAAAGCGAGCAAAGGAAGTGCAATCCTTGCAAAAAAAGTGTAACTTTGTATGCATAAGAGAACCTAAAAGGAAGAATCATCAAAGCACACCATCATGAAAAGAAGAAACTTCATCAAGTCGGGAATGGCAGGGATGGCAGCCCTGGCCATGGCATCCTCGCCCATGGAAGCGTTGGCATCAGAGGCTCCGGAAAAGTCATCCCGCAACAGCACCATCAAGCAACCCGTGCCCGAGGAAGAGTTCCACCTGGGCATGGCAGGCTACTCATTCGTAAAGTTTGACCTTGACACCACACTCAAGACCATGCAGACGCTTGACCTGCATTACCTGTGCATCAAGGATTTCCACCTGCCTCTTGACAGCAGCGAGGAGCAGATATCCGACTTCCACCAGAAACTTGCCTCCTATGGCGTGAAGGGCTATGCCGTGGGGCCCATCTACATGAAGAGCCGCCAGGAGGTAGACCGCGCCTTTGCCTATGCGCGCCGCGTGGGCGTGAACCTGCTGGTGGGCGTGCCCAACTATGACCTTCTCGACTATGTGGAAGAGGTGGTGAAACAGTATGACATCAAACTGGCCATCCACCTGCACGGCCCCGACATGCCGCTCTATCCCGATGCGAAGGACATATGGGAACACGTCAAGGACCGCGACGAGCGCATGGGCATGTGCCTGGACATCGGGCACAACCTGCGCTACGGTTCCGATTCGCTGGCCGACTACATCAAGTACCACAAGCGGGTATACGACATGCACCTCAAGGACGTGACCGCTCCCACCAAGGCCGGGAAACGGGCGGAACTGGGCAGGGGCATCATTGACTTCCCCAGGTATGTGAAGTTGATGCGCAAGTACCATTATACCGGCTCGGTCAGCTTGGAGCACGAGAAGGACATGGGCAACCCCTTCATGGGCATCGCGGAGAGCATAGGCTTCTTCCGCGGAGTGTGCCAGGCCACACGCTGAAGCCCAACGCCCTGTAAGAGAATATAAAGTGCGGCCTCGGATTACAGAAGTCCGAGGCTGCGCCATATATTGTGGCACCTTGCTTCCCGCCGATTCGCAGAGAGCATTGCGCGTGCAATCTTGAATTTAGCCCAAATCGGCCATTTGGGTTCTGATGCTTTTTCCGTGCTGCCTTTTTCTGTATGTAACAGTACTGCCCTGTGAAGGCGGATGGACTTTACCTTTTAGGGCAGCGCATATTGTCTGGCTAAGGCATTCTTAGCCTGCAAGATTGACATATTCAGGCTTTTCTCTGAAATGCCCAATTCCGACGTTCCAATTGGAAAAAATATTTTTTCTAACTGGATTTTTATTTTTTCCCAGTTGGAGCGTTTTCGTGGAATCTTCTCTAGTTCTTACCCTCTCCTCTTATGGCATGTCCCCCATACTGAAAAACGACAAGTCCACCAAGGTTTTCCTGCGGGGCTGCCGTGCATGGGGAAACGATGGTCATTCGCCCGAACCAGCTTTCCATTCGTCGTACAGGGTGGAGAAAATCGCCGGGCTGTCACCCACCTGCTTGCGTGCCAGTTTCTTGTCCTTCTCCCACCATGCACGTATGTACTCCTTCAGCCCATCATACTCCTCCTTGTCCTTGAACTGAGTCTCCATGAAAAGTTTCATCCCGGGCATTGAACCCAGTGATACGTTATAAAGGAGGAATGCACGTTCCTGCCCATTGGGCTTCAGGGCATACCACGTGACCCAGGTGCCCTTGGTGTTCACCCCGTTGCCCACCAGATAGATGTGCGCCTTGTAGACCGAGGCATTCTGGCCACGGAAAAGCAGTTCCAGGAGGCAGTCCGCCTTCACCGGACGGATCATGTAGCGGTATATGGTCTGGCAGCGTTCCCACACTTCTCCCTCCGGATGCTCCTCGGTGGGCGTGAGCCACTCCATCTTCTCCAGTTTCTCAGCCTTGTACTTCTCACCCTTCTTGCCGTCGGGCTTGTTGGAGAGCACCACCGTGTACTGCATGCTCCCCCAATTCATTTTCTTCTTCGGGATATAGCCCTCAACCTGCTTCCCGTCTGTCAGCGTAAGGCGCACATGCCTCATGTTGGGGTCGTCATTCCTGCGTGCGTGTCCTGCCGTGGCCAGCACCGTTGCTGCCAGAAACAACAGCCAGACTCTGATTGCTCTCATTGTATCTCCTTTCTTTTTGGTTTGTGTGTTCCCCGTCCATGATGTCCACCACCCTCTGTATCATCGCGCTGCGGTTGCGCTCGCCAGCCTCCATGAGTTCCCGCTCCTGTTCCGGCGTGAGTCCGGCGCAGTGGCAGAGCCTGCGGATGAAAGCCTTGTCACATTTCTTGTAGGCATCTCCCAGGCACACGGGCTTCCCGCCCGGCTGCAGGACATAGAAGTCACAGGCCGTCTTGTGCGGAATGAGCAAGAGCCCCCACAGGCTGTTGCCCTGCTGAGCCCTCATACCGCCCATGGCACTCAGTGAATAGCCTTGGGAAGCATAGACATAGACCTGCATGCGCGGGCGGCTGACATACAGCCAACTCCACCCCACGCCCTCCAGGGGTACCAGTATGCGTACGCCCTGCTGAGCCGTTGAGTTCCACACCACAATGGAGTCCACACGGTCGGCAGGCACCACATCCCGCTGGCACTGGCGCGAGAAGAAATTCCTGTAAACCTGCACGTCATGCTTCTTGCGGGGCATATCCAGGCGGTCATTCCCAGCATAGAGTTGCCGGTTCCCGTCTTTCAGGCACACCCGCCCCTCACAAGTCTGTGCCTGCACACCCACCGCTCCCGCGCAGCAAAGCAGGAGGCTCACAAGGAGGAGCGCAATCCCCCGATAACTGTCAAAGGCTTTCTTCATGACGCAAAGATACATATTTCTTTATTCTTATAGGTATAGGGGGGGATTTTCTGCGTTTCCCCGCTATTTTTTTTGCACAAAGGGGCAAAAAGCGCAGTACGGTGCCGCAAACAAGACGATATTCTGCAACGGATGTACATTTCTCTTTACCCACAATACAGAACTGAATGTACGGAGCCGGACATCAGGTTCCTCTAGGAAAGAAAATATCAATGGGGATGAAAAAAAGTTGGTCAGCCAGGCAAGAAAACCACACTTGCATGGTTTAAGGGGCAGACAAGGATAAAAAGGCAAGACGAATATGAAGACAACCTCAATGCGCCACTGGCTGGCCGGAATGGCAGCCTTGGCCCTGACAATGACCTCATGCAGCGACTATGAGGGCGGCAGACACTGGTACGACAACAACATCACCGCACTGGTAACGGTGCGCCCCACAGAGGGAGGCTCCTTCAAGATGCAACTCAACGACAACACCGAACTGATTCCCTCCAACCTCAACGAATCGCCCTTCGGGCCGAAGGAAGTGCGCGCCATAGTCAATTACACGACCGATGCTGACAATGACCACAACGTGCAAAGCGTGAGGGTGAACTGGATGGACAGCATCAGAACCAAGTTGCCCGTACCTTACGTGGAGAATCAGAACGACCGCCTGTACGGCAACGACCCCATCGAAATCGTGCGCGACTGGGTGACCGTGGCCGAAGACGGCTACCTGACCCTACGCATACGTACGCTCTGGGGCGACCGAGGAGTGAAGCATCACATCAACCTGCTTACGGGCATGAACGCCGATGATGCCTACGAGGTGGAACTGCGCCACAACGCCATGGGCGACGTGCAAGGCAGGCCGGGTGATGCCCTGATTGCATTCAACCTGAACGGACTCCCCCGTGACGACAAGCAGAAAGTGAAGGTGCGGCTGCACTGGACCTCGTTCAGCGGCCCCAAGGAAGCGGAATTCCAACTGCAACTGCATCCCGCCACAGACACGCAGGTAGTGGAGCGCATGCCGCTGAACAGCCTAGTGGAGTGAGAAAGCAAGTGCCAAAGGACAAGAAAAGGAAAAGGTTTTCCGTTATCTATATATAAGCACATGTGAAGCAGGCAACGGAAGGGCAACGGCAGACAAGCTGCCTCCGAGCCTGCACACTCTGGCAAATGGCCATACTGGAAACAATATTCAGGAGACAGTCCGAAGAAGAGACACTGCTCGAGCGGCTGAAGGCCGGCGATGCCACTGCCGCAGAGCAGTTGTACCGCCGGCACGCCCGTTACCTTACGGCAGTATGCTCGCGCTACCTGAGCAATGATGAGGACATGAAGGACGTGCTGCAAGAATCGTTTCTCAAGATATTCTCCTCCATCGGCCACTTCCGCCATCAGGGCAAAGGGTCACTGCGTGCCTGGATGACCCGCATCGTAATCAACGAGTCGGTCAACCACCTGAAGGCTAGAAACAGGCTGGCTTTTACAGACCTGCAGGAGGAGCACACCGGACTGACCGACGAGGAACCCGACACCGGGGAAATACCTACGGAGGTGCTACACCGCTTCGTACGCGAACTGCCCGAAGGCTACCGCCTGGTGCTCAACCTCTATGTCATGGAGAGGAAAAGCCACAAGGAGATAGCCGACATGCTGGGCATCAAGGTGAACACATCGGCCTCACAACTGCACAAGGCCAAGGCTGCGCTGGCCACGAGAATCAATCAATACAGAAAAGAAAAGCATAGGTAAGGACATGGAAAAATGGCTCAATGACATACGTGACCGCATGAAGGACTACGGGCAGGAACCTCCCAAAGGTTTGTGGGAAAACCTGAACGCACACCTGGAGCAGAAGGGATGGCAGGAAAAGAATGCCCAAAGGACTTCACCATGGCTGTCCCGCGCCTGGGGCACAGGCGTGGCGGCATGCATCGCCGTGGCTCTGATACTGGCCTATCGCTACATGCCCAACCCGGTCAATAAAGATGCACACACGTATGCAGCCGTGACAGAGGATATAACTGCGCCTGTGCCCCAGGCACGTGACAACCATGACACAACCACCGGCACTCTCTCCGAAAAGCACACGTTGGCCATGGCATCCACACCCATAAAGGCTGCCGTAACTACCAGTGAAGAGTCAGTACCAGAAGAGAAAACAGCCACGGAAAAAGTGGCTGTGGCATCCGTTACCTCCAACGAAAAGACGGCAACGGACGAGGAGGCGGAAAGGGCCGCTCACTCCTCTGTCTTGGCAAAACAGAGAAGCAAGGCAAGCCACACGCCGCAGGGCAGCCACATGCCGCGGGCAGCAGGCACCGGCAGCATCCGTCCACGGCTGAGCCTGGCGGCATATACATCAGGAAGCACAGGAACAGAGATGAGCAAACTGAGCATGAATCTGCCGCCCGTAATGGCACTGGGGCCTGACAATGTCAACTGGAAGGACAACCCCAGCCTGGGCATGGCTGTGTATAACCAAGGGAAAGTGACAGAGCACAAGATACGCCACAGCCTGCCGGTACGAGTGGGAGCGTCTGTCACTTACGACCTGACGGACAGGCTGGCACTGGGAAGCGGACTTACCTACACACTGCTGCGCTCCCATCTGCGCGAGGGTACAGAAAGCAATTACACAAAGAGCGAGCAAAACCTGCACTATATGGGCATCCCCGTCACGCTGAAGTACACGTTCCTACGCGTGAAGGGATTGAGTGTCTATGCCCAGGGGGGAGCACTGGCAGAACTGCGCATATCGGGAAAAAACACCAGGGACTACGTGCTGGACGGGAAGAAACAGGGAGAGGATACCGAGCGCATCAGTTCCCACCCCCTGCAGATGTCGGTCAACCTGGCCGCAGGAGTGCAGTACAACCTGACCCGCACCCTGGCCATATACGCAGAACCGGGCGTAAGCCACTACTTCAAGGACGGCTCCAGCATTCCCACCATATACAAGGAGAAGCCCACAAACTTCAATCTCAATGTGGGTCTGCGCTTCTGCATAGGCAAGTGAGGCAAGCCGGGCACCGGTGCCCGTGCCGCTCCCAAGACAAATGAGAAACAATATAGGGAACATGCCATCGGCATGTTCCCCATACATTATATATACACGTACGCGTGAGGAGAGCACTCCTCCACAGCACGAATTACTTCACACGACCCAGATAAGAACCATCACGAGAGTCAACCTCCACGATTTCGCCCTCCTCGATGAACAGGGGAACGCGAATCTCTGCACCTGTCTCCACACGTGCAGGCTTCAAGGTGTTGGTTGCGGTGTCTCCCTTCAGTCCGGGCTCAGTCCAGGTAATCTGCAGGTGAACCTTCACAGGCACATCAGCATAGAGCACTGTCTCGGTGCTGGCATCCACCACCACTTCCACGTTTTCACTCTCCTTCAGGAAGTTCACGCCGTTTACCTGCGAAGGAGATATGTTTATCTGCTCAAAAGTCTCGTTGTTCATGAACACCAGATCCTCGCCGTCCTTGTAAAGGTACTGGTAAGGGCGGCGCTCCACACGCACGTCCTCAAGTTTTTCACCGATGTTGAAGCGACGCTCCAACACGCCTCCATTGACCACGTCCTTCAGTGTCACGTTCATGATAGTGTTGCCCTTGCCCGGCTTGCGGTGCAGGAAATCGATACAGAAATAGAGTTTGCCGTCCATGCGGATGCAAGTACCCTTCTTGATGTCCTGTGAATTGATCATAGAAATGAAGTTGTTTGTATATTATTGTTACACGTTTATTCAACGTGCAAAGGTATGAAATATTGAGAGAAGAACGAAGTAAAAGGAGAAAAAACAAGTGCTTCTCTTGGAGAAGAAGAAAAAAAGGAGTAATTTTGCACCCCGAATCAAAGTGCGTAACAACAAAATAAAGAAAACAAGATATGAAAAGAACATTTCAGCCGCACAACCGTCGCCGTAACAACAAGCACGGTTTCCGCCAGAGAATGACCACGGCAAACGGCCGCCGCGTATTGGCATCACGTCGCGCCAAAGGGCGCAAGAAGCTCACAGTATCTGATGAGAGACACGGCAAGTAACTGAAAAAAGATTAAAACAGAGAAAGAAGTAGGGGCAACTTTACTTCTTTTTCTGTTTTAATTCACTACCTTTGCCAAAAAGCAGAAGCCGGCACACAGAACCGGACAACTGCATACCAGCACACACGCATGAGCATAAAGAATACACTCAAGAAATTCATAAGTCCTATCGTATATTGGAACATCATAGCCCTGGCTGCGGCAACACTGATTGCCATGGGGGGACTCTGGTTCTGGATGGACGACTTTACTCACCATGGAATTGAGGTGAAGGTACCCAACGTAAAGGGGAAACCTGTGGCGGATGCCGAATACGAACTGGGACTTGCCAGGCTGACACCCGTCAGGACAGACTCTGCCTACAACCGCAATCTGCCCGCCGGAACGGTATTGGAACAACTGCCCGCAAGCGGAAGCCACGTAAAAGAGGGGCGGGAAATATATCTCACCATAAACTCCTCACAGACACCCACGCTGGCCATGCCCGACATTGCGGACAACTGTTCGCTGCGCGAAGCCGAAGCCAAGTTGAAAGCCCTAGGCTTCAAACTGGGTCCTAACGAGTATACGGAAGGAGACAAGGACTGGGTGCTGAAAGTCAAGTGCCGCGGGCGCAGCGTTGCCACAGGAGAGCGTATACCCATTGATGTGCCTGTGACGCTGGTGGTGGGCTACAGTGAACCTGACGGCGGACTGGGCGAAGAAAGTTTCGATGAATGGGACAGCATTGATTCACTGGGCAACACGGCTGTCACGGAGGAAGAAGAATGGTAATACCCAACAACCAGGAAGCACACTGCACACAGGGAGGGCAAAGGCAGACCGACACATGCCTGAACACCGGCACTGCCGACAGGCAGGGTTCCCCGGCACAGGCCATGACGGAAGATGACAACGGCGACCCCGACATGGATGACGATGAACTGCTGGACGACATCCCTGGAGAAATCATTGGAGAACACGAGCACTGGCGCATAGAGGTGGACAAAGGCCAAAGCATCATGAGAATCGACAAGTTTCTGATGATGCACATGGGCGACACCAGCCGCAACAGAATACAGAAGGCAGCCGAGGCCGGATGCATCCGTGTGGGCGGGAAACCCGTGAAGAGCAACTACAAAGCCAAGCCCGGCGATGTGGTGACCCTGGTGCTTGACAGACCCAAGCGGGACTGGGAAATCGTCCCGGAGGACATTCCGCTCGACATCACCTATGAAGATGACCAAGTGATGGTCATCAACAAGCCCGCAGGAATGGTGGTGCATCCCGGATGCGGCAATTACAGCGGCACGCTGGTCAACGCCATCGCATGGCACATGAGAGCCTGCCCCGACTTTGACGCCAATGACCCTACGGTGGGACTGGTGCACCGCATAGACAAAGACACCAGCGGCCTGCTGGTCATAGCCAAGACTCCCGAAGCCAAGACAAGCCTGTGCAAGCAGTTCTTCCACCACTCTACGCGTCGCCTCTACAATGCCCTCGTATGGGGACCCTTTGCCGAGGACGAAGGTACAATAGTGGGCAACATAGGCAGGCATCCCAAGGACAGGCTTCAGATGGCCGTGTATCCACCGGAAAGCGAGACGGGCAAACCGGCCGTCACACACTATCAGGTACTTGAGCGGTTCGGCCCCACCACACTCGTAGAGTGCCGACTAGAGACGGGCAGGACACATCAGATACGCGCCCACATGCGACACTTGGGACACCCACTCTTTGCTGACGAACGCTATGGAGGCGACCAAATTCTGCGAGGAGAGAAGACGGCATCGTACAAGGCGTTCATTCACAACTGCATGGAATTATGCCCCAGACAGGCTCTCCACGCACGTACCCTGGGGTTCAGGCACCCTACCACAGGCAAGGAAATGGACTTTTCATCGCCAATCGCCGAAGACATGGCAAGACTGATAGACAAATGGAGAAAGAAAATATAGAACTTAAAATGAAGACCATAGCCATTGTATGCGGGGGGGACACCTCCGAGCACGATGTCAGCATGCGCAGTGCTGCAGGCATCGAATCTTTCCTGGACAAGGAACGTTACATTATATATAAGGTGGAAATCCACGCTCACCAATGGGAAGCACTGCTGCCCGATGGCACACGAAGCCGTGTGGACAAGAACGACTTCACCTTTGACAACGGACAGGGAGAGCGCATACGTCCCGACTTCTGCTACATCACCATCCACGGCGTGCCTGGAGAGAACGGCATACTGCAAGGCTACCTTGACCTCATAGGCATGCCCTACTCCACCTGCGACGTGCTTGTGGAAGCCATGACTTATGACAAGTTCGTGCTCAACAACTATATGCGAGCGCTGGGGGTATCCGTGGCTGACAGCCTACTTATACGCCGCGGCCACGATGGAGAAGTAACCGACGAGGACATCATCAAGCGCATAGGATTGCCCTGTTTCGTGAAGCCGGCCAGCGGAGGCTCATCGTTCGGCACCACGAAAGTAAAAGAGACGGCTGCCCTACGCCCCGCCATCGACTTGGCCTTGCTCGAGGGAGAAGACGTGATGGTGGAAGCCTTCATGCAAGGAACCGAAATCACTTGTGGGTGCTACAAGACAAGCGAACACTCCGTGGTACTCCCCATCACCGAGGTAGTGACGAAGAGAGAGTTCTTCGACTATGATGCGAAATACAACGGAGAGGTGTCTGAAATCACTCCCGCCCGTCTGACCGAGCACGTGACTGAGCGTGTGCAACAACTCACATCGGCCATCTACGACATACTCAACTGTCGTGGCATCATACGCATTGACTACATCATCACCGAGGGAGACAAGATAAACATGCTGGAAATCAACACCACGCCGGGCATGACAACCACAAGTTTCATACCCCAGCAGGTGCGTGCGGCAGGGCTGGATATCAAGAACGTGATGACAGACATCATTGAGGACATTCTGAACAAGAAAGCATGAATGACGAGTTTTACGACATACGACCGTACGCCGATGGAGAAGTAAAGCAAGCCGTAAGAGACTTGCTGGCCGACCGACAATTCGCGAACATCCTACACTCACTGGCTCCATGGCTGCCCGCAGGCATAAGGAATGCACTTATACGCTGGGCGTTCATAGGCATCAATACCACCCTGCAGTTCCAGTTGCGCTACATGAAACCCCTGGTGCGCCGCATCCTGCACAAGTGCAGTACCGGCTACACCTTCAGGCATGACGGTATCGAACCGGGCTCCGAACGCTTCACCTTCATGAGCAATCACCGAGACATCGTGCTCGACAGTGCCATCTTAGCCTATATGCTGCATGAAGACGGATTCCCCACAACGTGTGAGATAGCCATCGGCGACAATCTGCTCATCTATCCGTGGATTAAGAAACTGGTGAAGTTAAACAAGGCCTTCACCGTACAGAGAGGAGTGAACGCACACACGCTGCTGGAAAGCAGCCAGAAGATGAGCCGCTACATGCACCACGCCATCAACGAGAAGCACGAGAACATCTGGATTGCGCAGCGTGAGGGAAGGGCCAAGGACTCCAACGACCGCACGCAGGAATCGGTGCTGAAGATGATGAGCATGGGCGGTGATGGCTCAATTATACAGCGACTCAAAGACCTGCACATCGTGCCGCTGACCATCAGTTACGAGTATGACCCGTGTGACTACCTCAAGGCCAAGGAGTTCCAAATGAAGAGGGACAACCCCGACCATCGCAAGTCAAAGCAGGACGACCTAAAGAACATGAAGATTGGCATCTTCGGGAAAAAGGGTCACATACATTATGAGACGGCTCCCTGCATCAATGAATGGATTGATGAACAGGCCGACATGCCGCGCACAGAGGTCTACAAAGAAATTGCCCACCGCATCAACCTGGAGATTCACAGGCGGTACATGCTCTATCCCGGCAACTACGTGGCTGCCGACCTGCTGCGCGGGACACGCGAGTTTGCCCTGTTCTACACTCCCGCACAGAAGCGTACATTTGAGAAATACCTCAAGAGCAGGCTGGACATGATTGACCTGGAGAACAAGGACATCCCTTACCTGCGCGAGCGCATTCTCACCATGTATGCCAACCCCGTGTTCAACAAGCAGAAAGCCACACGATGCGAAAAAGACTGATTCTTCTGGTTCTGACACTCTGCGGACTGCTTCTGGCAGGATGCGAAGATGATGACGGCGGACAGCCTTTCCCCAGCATGTGGAATGAAATCGTATGCCTCATCACTGACAACCAGGGGCACATCAGGCAAATGGTGACCGATGGAGGCAACACATACGAGGTGACAAACAGCCTGAGCGGCTACGAACCAGGCACCACATACCGCATGATGTGCGGCTACAGCATCAGGGAACAGCAGGCCACGCTTTACCAGGCAACCGGTGTGCATGTGCTGAAAGACAGCACGGCATGTGCAGCACATGACCCTCTGAAAATTCTGTCGGCCTGGAAGAGCGGCACCTACATCAACCTGCACCTGGCTCCACTCACGCAGGGAGGAAACCATGCATGGGGCTTCGCCGTGGACAGCACAAGGCTCAACGGGCACCGCTTCCTGAGCCTGCACCACAGGCAGGGCACCGACCCGCTCTCCTACACGCAGGAAACCTATGCCAGCATACCGCTGACAGACATCCCCAACCTGGGCGATGGAGACAGCATCACACTTTCCGTACACACCTTCAAAGGCATCAAGACATGGAACTTCAGGAGATAAAAGGCAGTGTGGCCGTGCTTATTTCGGGCGGAGTGGACAGCGCCGTAGTGGTGCACCGCCTCTGTGAGGCCGGCATCAAGCCAGACCTACACTACATCAAGATTGGCATGGAGGGTGAGGATTCCTCATGCACGGCCGAGGAGGACATAGAACTCTCACAGGCCACAGCGCGCAAGTACGGCTTGCGCCTTGAGGTCACCGACCTGCAGAAGGAATATTGGGAACAGGTGGTGGGCTATGCAGTGGAACGGGTGAGGCAGGGACTGACCCCCAACCCCGATGTCATGTGCAACCGCCTCATCAAGTTCGGAGCCTTCGAGCAGCGCATCGGGCACACCTATGACCATATAGCCACAGGCCACTATGCCACCAACATAGAGCAGGACGGCCTCATGTGGCTGGGCACCGCAGTGGATCCCGTGAAGGATCAGACTGACTTTCTGGCACAACTCTCCTACGATCAGTTGAGGCACACAATCTTCCCGTTGGGTGGACTCAAGAAGGAAGAAGTAAGGCAGATTGCAGTTGAGGCCAAGTTGCCGAGCGCAAGGCGCAAGGACAGTCAAGGCATATGTTTCCTGGGGAAAATCAACTACAACGACTTCCTGCGCCGCTTCATGGGCGAGAAGGAGGGTAAAGTCATCGACATTGAGACAGGCCGCGTGGTGGGGCACCACCAAGGTTTCTGGTTCCACACCATAGGGCAGCGCAAGGGACTCGGACTGGGAGGAGGCCCTTGGTTCGTGGTCAAGAAGAACGTCAGGAAGAACATCATCTTCGTGGCACATGGCTGGGACACGCAGTTGCAGTACGGTCATGACTTCCGCCTTGCCGACATGCACTTCATCACCAGAAACCCTTGGAACGAGCCGAAAGACCTTCCCATACAGTTCAAGATACGCCACGTGGACCACTTCATGCCGGGCACCATCACCCTTGATGAAGAAGGCTACCACATCCATAGTGACCAGGCCATCCAGGGTATAGCCCCGGGGCAGTTCGGCTGCATCTATGACAGCGAGGCGCGTGTGTGTTACGGCAGCGGCGAGATAAGCATCTACAAGGAGCGCTGACCCCCCGCGCGCTCCCCCGTTACCGCAGTCACACCAGCCAAAGAGGTCATGAGCAGAGGCAAGAAGCACGGCGGCACATTCGCCACCACACAGACATCCCCGTCATGGAGCCTTCTGTGCTCCTGTGACGGGGATGTTTCATGCAGGCGGGCAGACGGGAGGAATGAGCATCCCTACTTCCTCCTCACCTCATAGCCTATCCGGGCGAAGGCCTTGACATAGTCGTCATAGGTGGCCCGGCGATTGTCATACACGATGGTCACTTCTTGCCGCGACACGGAGGGTACCACCTTCTTGGTGCCCTTGACAAAACGTACGTTCTCCCTTATTTTCTTCTCGCAGTTGCTGCAATGCATCTGTGGAGTGGTGGCGACAACCAGTGTGTCCATCTGCGCGCCTTTCTTCTGTGCACCGGCCATGAGCGTGACAAGGGTCATCATGGCAAGGCAGATAAATCTTTTCATCATATTGTCATTATTCTAAAACTTCTCAAACTTGAACCGAACGCCCACATATCCCATGGCTCCCTCTGTAGGTCCCCACACCTGCGTGGCATCAAAAGCCGTACCCCAAGGGTCATCGGCACCCAACACGGGATGCCCCATGCGGTAATTGGTAAGATTCTCCCCTCCTGCATAAAGGGCGAAATGACGGAACTCGCGAATCACCTGAGCCTGCAGTTGGAAGTAGGTTGGATAAGAAGAGCGATCATAAAGCGTGCCCCTTCCATTCAGATGTCCAGTAAGATCAAACTGCCACAACTCCATAGGAGTCTTGTAAGAGAGGGTCAGCAGTCCCTTGTAGCGTGAAGTCAGAGGACGCCTGCACAAGATTCCGTCGTAAGTCGTACGTACATCATTGAGGCGAATGGCCGCCGTTGCCGACAGCCCTTGCACCAAGGGGTAAGTGACATCCACCTGCATGGTGTGACTGTAACTACACCCGGCGAGATTCTCAAAGGCCACCGTGCCAACGCCCTGCGCTCCATCCACGTTCACCACCAGCTGCTGCTGGAAGTGCGTATAGTAATACTCTGCATTCAGTTCCAGGTTACGTCCCGCCACGGGCAAGTTGAGTGAAGCCGAGAATCCGTAGTTCCAGGCTCGCTCCTGCTGCAACCTTCCCTCAATGGTAAATGTTTGCCCATTAGCCAATGTATGTAAAAGAAGGGAAAACAAAAGCGGAGAAAATCTATATAAATGCTGATTATTATGCATTTGCGTGAAAGCCATGTTTTCTGATACATTCCTTAAAAATCACTATTATTCTTCACTTTTGTTACCTAAAACGATACTCGTTTGCGGATTATTTTGTACCTTTGCAGGTGGATATAAGATACTGAAGGACAATGGGAAGAAAAAGGAAATCACTGGTGGAGAAATCCCCGTTCAAGTTGCGCCGCCGCAAACTGGCGGACGGGCGGCTGTCCCTGTTCCTCGACCGCAGCGTGGACGGCGGGCACGAGTACGAGTTCCTGCAACTCTACCTCCTGCCCGAAACCTCTTCTACAGCGAAGCGTCAGAACACACGCACACTCCGGGAGGCGGAAGAAATCCTGCAAGCGAGAACCGAAGCCCTGTTGAATGCGAAAGCCGAAACGGAACTTGCCGGTTCTGGTACAGGGATGCTCCTTTCGGACTGGCTTCAGACCTGTTATGACAACCACGAGAAACGCGGTTTAAGGGACATGGGCAGCATCAGCAACGTGAAAAGGGCTTTGCATATGTTCCGTCCCGACACCCGCCTTTCGGATATTGACAGGCAGTTCTGCCTTGACATGATTGACTGGTTCCGCAACACATACAAGCACCGCCTGACGGGGAAGCCCGTCAGCGCGAGAACCGCAGACACCTATTGTCAGACTTTCCGTACCATGCTCAACGAGGCGGTACGCGAAGGACTTATGGACAAGAACCCGTGGAACAGACTTGAGACCATCGAGAAGATAAAGAAGCCGGAGAGCAAGCGCGAGTACCTGACCATAGACGAGATACGGAGCATGATTGCCACCGACTGCCCCAACGAACTCGTAAAGAGAGCCTATCTGTTCTCCTGCTTTACAGGTCTTCGCATCAGTGATGTCAGAAACCTCAAATGGGGCGACATTTACCAAGAGAACGGGCAGGCATTCGTTTCGGTCGTGATGAAGAAGACCACAAAGCCGTTATACATTCCCCTGTCAGGACAGGCATTGAAATGGATGCCCGAAAAAGGAGAAAGCATCCCTGATGATTACGTGTTCGGCAACCTCGTCAATTACGGCAACGTGAACGAGAACCTGAAAAAATGGGCGGAGGCGGCAGGAATCAGGAAGCATATCTCCTATCACACGAGCAGGCACAGCTTCGCAACGATGATGCTCACCCTCGGAGCGGACTTGTACACCGTATCAAAACTGCTGGGACACAGCTCGGTCAAGCATACCCAGATATACGCGAGGATAATCGACCGGAAGAAGGACGAGGCGGTGAACCTCGCGGATTCCGTATTCTGAAATCATAATACCTTATTATATATGGCGGCAAACGGCAAAAAGACAAAACTGAAGGAACCGGTGAAAGTGCGCACCAAGAAACTTGCGGACGGTTCCGAGTCATACTATCTTGACATCTATGTGGATGGCAAGAGGCAGTACGAGTTTCTGAAGCTCTACCGCCTTCCCGAAATCAACGCCCGTATCAAGGAACAGAACAGGGCTACACTAGCGGCGGTGGAAACCATCAAGTCAAAGAGGATAATCGAGCTGACCAACAGCAAGGCCGGGCTGAAGAACACGTCAGGCCGGTCAAAGATGCTGCTGGCGGATTGGATGCAGTCATTTTATGATGAACAGAAGCGTAGGGGCGTGAGAGGCGTCAAACTGTTGGGGACGGTGAAAAACCTCATTTCCACTTATATCGGCAGGAACAAGATTCGCATGGGTGACATAGACAAGGATTTCTGTGTCGCCTTCATACGCTGGCTCCAGTCCGAAAACAAGACCACGTGGGGCAATCCGCTGAGCCCGAAAAGCATGTCGGATTATGTCGGCTACTTCAGCACGGCATTGAACGCGGCGGTCAGGGCTGACATCATTCCCGAAAACCCGTTCATGTCGCTTACCCCGACCGAGCGTATCAAGGTGCCGGAGAGCAAGCGAGAGTTCCTTACCGTGGACGAGATAAAGACCCTTATAGCGACGGAATGTCCGAGGGAGGATGTGAAACGTGCCTACCTGTTTGCCTGCTACTGTGGTCTGAGGCTAAGTGATATTTACGCACTCCGCTGGCGTGACCTGTCCAAAGACGGGGAACAGTGGCGCGCGTCTGTCGTGATGAAGAAAACCACGACCCCGATATTCCTTCCCCTTTCCTCGCAGGCGATGAAATGGATTCCTGAACGTGGCGATGCCCCGGATGACGGCAAGGTGTTTGACGGGCTGATTGCCGAACCCAATATAAACAAGGTGCTGGCAAAGTGGGTGAAAGCGGCCGGTATCACCAAGAAAATCACCTACCATACCAGTAGGCACAGCTTCGCAACGATGATGCTGACACTGGGCGCAGACCTTTATACCACGAGCAAGCTGCTCGGCCACTCCAACGTGAAAACGACCCAGATATACGCTAAAATTGTTGACAGCAAGAAAGTTGAAGCCGTAAATCTTGTTGATGGCGTGTTTGACTGATGCCGAGATTTGACTTTTTCGCGCCTGTTTCAGCCTGTTTGGGTCAAAACTCGGCATCTTTTCTTTGTAGATACGGCTAAAATTCTTGTTTTCTGCGTAGAAAACAAGAATTATTTTGTAACTTTGCACCAAATTTTAAATGCCAATGGTTATAAGGGACAAAGTTAAACAGGAAATAGACCGACTGCCGGAAGGTGTTGTGGTATCAGCTTCCGATTTTGACATACCACGCCAATATCGTGCAACGCTTGTCAAGGCACTCAACCAGTTCGAGTATGCCGGTGTGATAAAGCGTGTCTCAAAGGGGCGTTACTACAAACCCCGCACATCACGTTTCGGAGAGCTGCTGCCCCCGGAAAAAGAAATCGTGAGGGACTTCCTTGAGAAGGACGGCAACACCGTCGGGTACATCACTGGGACAAGAGCTTTCGCAAGCCTGGCATTGACTACCCAGATATCATCGGTTATCATGGTCGGCACGAATGTTTCCCGCCGCCCGCTGTCCAGAGGACAATACAAAATTGCTTTCCTGTTGCAGCCAAACCGTATAATAAAAGAGGACATACCGCTTTTAATCATTTTGGATGCACTCCGTCTGATAAAGGAAATTCCCGGCTCTACGACCGATGAGGCAATGTCGCAAATAACAGTCTGGATAAAGGATTTGTCCGGGACGGACAGGAACCGGCTGTTGGAACTGTGCAGGGCATATAAACCGTATGTCAGGGCGCAGCTTGGAGCCATATTTGAATATCTGGATTTCCCGGTTGAAGATTTGCTGGAAACACTGAATCCCGTAACCCGCTACAAGCTGGGTATATCTTCAACCGTATTGCCTACAATCAAAAACTGGAACATCGTATGAAACTGCACACAGACCAACAGCTGTTTAAGGATGCCATAAACTTCGCGTCACGTCCGGCAACTGACGGAGGCTTGGGCATCAGCCCGCTGTTTATCGAGAAAGACTACTGGGTCAGCCGTTCTCTGAAACTGATGGCGGAGCATGACAAAGACGGGCGGGCAGTGTTCAAAGGCGGAACAAGTCTGTCCAAGGCATACGGCATCGGGGCCAGATTTTCAGAGGATATAGATGTGGCTATTTCTGACGCGTGGACTTTGAGCGGCAATCAGCTGAAAAACCTGATACGCAAAACAGCCCATGACATGACAGAGGGACTGGATGAGATTCCCATACCCGGAAAGACAAGCAAAGGCTCACACTATTATAAGGCCTATTACCACTATCCGCAGATTATGGAGTCATTGGCCGCCACCTCCATCAATCCGGGGCAGATACTTGTGGAAATCAATTCTTTTGCCAACCCGTATCCATCCGAACGCCGTGTCATTCAAAGTTTCCTGACCACGTTCCTGCAGCAGTCGGGCAATGAACAGTTGATAGAGGAATATGACATGCAGCCGTTTGTCATACAGGTACTGGACAAGCGCAGGACACTTACGGAGAAACTGGTGTCGTTAATTAGATGCTCACTGGCGAATGAATGCCATTCACAGTTGTCCGCTAAGATACGCCATTTCTATGACCTTTATTATTTGTATTATGACAAAGAGATAAGATTATATCTGGATTCGTCCGATTTCCTGAATGACTTTCACAGTCTGTTCACACATGACAAACAGCAGTTCAGCAAACCGGAAGGATGGCAAGGACGAAACTTGGACGAATCACCTCTGCTTTCCGCTTTGGAAGATGTGTGGAGAAAACTGGAACCGGTCTATCAGAAAGAGCTTCCGGGACTTGCTTATAATAAAATTCCGGACTCCACGCAAATACTTGAGAGTATTCATGCAATACTCATGTATGTAAGAAATAATAAGATTCAAGAATGATGATACAACAGATACCACAACGGTTGCAAGAGGTAAACACCTTGCTTGCCACTTGCAGGCAGGACAGCATCACCTTTGAACAGGCTTTGCCGCTATCCCTGTTCTATAAGGAGTTCAACGAGACAAACCAAATTGTGACAGAGGCGGCTGCAATGTTCCAGGACGATGCGGAACAGTTGAATGAAATTTCCTTTTCCCTTTTTTCGGAGGCAGAAAAATTCCTGTCATTAGATATTACAGGATTGCAGTCCGTGGATTTTGAGAGCCTTTTTGAAGCGAACCTTAGACCGTTTGAATTACGTTACGAGGAAGCGAAAGATGTTGCCACCGGACTGTGGCGCGAGTATTCGGCAATGAGCAACCGGCTGGATTTCCTGCCGCTCGATTCCGAGGATTACAAGTCGCTTGACCCTTTGTGCGATGCAAAGAAAATGGAATACGATACAGCTCATGCGCGTGTGAACCTTTTATATAATGAGTTACAGCAGGAACGTGACCGTACCTTCTGCGTGTATTGTTTCAAGCCGATGTTCCTTTCCGTGCTGGCCGAGAGACTGAAAGGCATTTCGGAAAGCATCATCAGCGACATAAGACGGATGAAGGAGGATGCGCATGAGTGACGGCATCCTGTTCAAAGACACATCCGCATGGATGGACACCGTTGACCTCGCCATGTGCCTGTTCATCTACGAGGTCTGTAACGACTGCCAGTTCGGTCATCTTTCCGGCAGTGACTTCGTGAACTTCATGAATCTGAAGCCGACGGTACAGCCTGTCACCGTGCGTCCGAAAGAGAACCTGCGCATCTGCTACATGGTGTTGTCCGTATCGCAGACCGTCAAGCCGCGTGAGCGTGGAAAACAGTGGGCGGAAGAAGACCAACACCCTGACGGCAGACGCTGTGATGCCGTTCCGTGTCGGACGGTCGGAAGTCCTTCTTAATACCGTCACGCAGTTCTGCAACCAGGCACAGGCACTCAAGGCGACCGTCGCGCTGATGCGTATCACCACCGATGCCGAAGCAGTGAAGACAGCCTTCGCCAAACTTCCTGATGACAAGTAATCCTGATAAGGCGCGACCTGCAAGCGGCTGTCATACATCTTATAATATAGGCGAAACAGTCTAAAACAGAGATGAGATAATGCCAAAGGCAGGGCAGAAAAGGAAGAAAAAGGAGGGAAGGAAGATGAGTGGTGTTACAAGATATGCCGCTGCATTACATTTCCTGACGGTCATTCCATGCACGGCGCTCTTGTCGTTGTCCATCCGTCCAACGGGGAACGCCGCTCGCAGGCTCGCACCGGTACCTTTTGTAAAATCATCAATTACCGCTTATGAAAACCGAACAGAAATCACCTGGCAACACGAAGCCGGGTGAAACAGAAGATAAAATGAATGATGCTGCCGGGAGCGCAGAAAACACGAAAAACAAGAAGAAAGTCAAAGAGAAACGTGATTCGACAATCTCGTTCCGTGTCAGCAAGTTGCAACGGGAAAAGATTACAGGCCTTGCCAATGAGTGCGGCATGAACCTCAGCGACTATGTGCTTTCCCGAGCATACGGATACGAGCCGAAAGTACGGCTGACCCAGGAGCAGGAGGCAGTCCGTGAGCAGCTTGTCATCGCCCGCAGCGACTACGCGAAATACACCTCGATGCTTAATGCGATGTCACAGGACGAGCGCAGGGCGATGTTCCGTAACCAGCCGTGGATGATAGGCGCGCTCCGGCTTCTCGGCAAGACCGCTGACATGATTACGAGGCTCATCAAAAAACATTTCGCCCCGAATCGCATCCCGGTGGTAAAGACGGAAACAGTACAGGAAACAATTTCAGAAACAGATAAGGAGGAGAAACCGGTATGATAGGCAAGGCAAAATCCATAAGCCACGGCATAAACGACATCAGGTATATTTCCGGTGAGTCGAGAAACAAGGAACACCCGGAACTAATATACCATGTCAAAGACAACCTGCTTCCGTGTGAACTTGACGCGCAAGGCGTATGGGACATGATGAAAGCCAATGCGCCGATGAAAAATAATGTTATCCGCATTGAAATCAGCCCGGCTAAGGAACATACAAAGGACTTCACCATGCAGGACTGGCAGCAGTTGTGGGATGACTTCATCAGGGAGTATGACAAAATAGAGATGGCGGATGACGACGGCAAGGTGTATTCCCACAAGACAAACCTCGCGGACAGCATCTACACGGTGTGGCTGCATCTTGAATCCGACAGCCGGATTCCCCATCTCCATGCCGCTGTGTGCCGAAAGGACAGGAACGGCAGGACGAACAACGACCATAAGATACATATCCGTGCGCATGATGCGGCACAGGCTGTAGCCGTCAAGCGTGGATGGATAACCGCGATGAAAATCCACAAGGCAAACGCCGTCAAGGTTGCCAAAGACCTTATGGACATCCTGCGTGCGATGCCGTCATGGTCATGGGACGATTATGCTGCAAGGATACAGGCAAAGGGTTACACACTCAAAGAACGTAAAGATGACAAGGGTGTCATAAAAGGATATACGATTGGAAAAGGAAAAGCCGTGTTCAAGGCATCCGAACTTGGCAAGGGGCGCAAACTCATGGCATCGAAGATTGAACAGACATGGCAGAAACTTTACGGGCAGTCCGAAACAAAGACTGTGCAGCCTGTCGGTAAAACCATGACAAAGACGAATGCACCTGTTGCACCTGTCGCTGCAAAGCCTGTTGCAAAGCCACTGCAACATTCCAGCGAACCTGTTGCAGACTACTCGGCATGGCGTGTCAACACATCAAGGTACGAGCTTACGCACGACGGAAAAACATCCCTGTTCTACATTCCCGATGATGTCATGCAGGTGTTCAACGATGAGTTTGATTATCGGGAAACGGCGAACTGGAAAGAACTTACCGACATGGCGGTAGCCTTGTTCGTGGGGCTGACGGCACTTGACACCGTTTCAACCAGCGGCAGCGGAGGCGGTGGTTCAAGCAATGACAATGACTGGCGCGACAAAAAAGACGAGGACGAGATGGAACGCGCCCGCAGATGCGCACGTGCAGCGGCGGCACATATCGGGAGGAAAACGAAATCAGGACGCAAGAGATAAAGAATACACCTATGGCAAACAGGAAATACGATTACAGCGAGGATGTGCAGCCCACAGAAGCCACATCCGAAATGGCAAAGACTTCTGAAACGGAAGAGGCAACAGCAGTATCAGCGGAAGAAGCACGGCGGCAAAGGCTTGAACAGCGGAATGATGCTCTTGCCAACGAGTTCCGCAGGCTCAAGCCGGAGATTGCGGAAGCGCATAAAAAACTGAATAAGCTCATTGAAGGAATCGGTGTATACGCAGGTACAATGATTAATCTCCATGACCTGCTTAAGGCTTCATTCCCGATTAGGTTTACGGAAAATGACATACAGGCATTGCTGGAAGAAGTCAATGCGATTGCCGTCAATGCCATATCATGTATTCGCAGGGAGCGTGAAAAGGCGGACAAGGACATCCGCCGCAACGAGAACCGCATATCCATAACGCAGACGACATTCTGGTGCATGATCGCTTTGCTGCTGATACTTGTCACATTCTTTGCCCTCGTCATATTCGCCAATGTGAAGACGATTCATTCAGAAGTTTTGAGTGAAATAATAATCGTATATGCCGGATTGATTATCATAACTTCCTCTACGGTTTCCTTTGCCCTTTATAAGCGGAAACATTAAATCAATCATAAATATGACATCAATAAAAATAAAATTCCGTCCTTCAACAGTCAAAGACCGAGAAAGGCATTATTTTATTACCAAGTTATCCACGAGCGCAAGGTACGCCAGTTATGAACCAGCTATCATGTGTTTCCTTCCGAATGGAATGAGAAACGTCCTTTGGTTACGACATTACAGAAGAGTGAGCGCAAATCCTTTATACTGTCAATACGTGAGAGAATCCGCTGGGATGTAGAGCGGCTTGTCAAGATTGACAGGAAGCTCGATAGCAATGGATTGGCATATACTGCTGATGATGAATGTGAACTTTTCTATATCCTAATGTTGTGGAGATAAGTGTAGCACGTATTAAGAGACAGCCCCACCCAATAATGGACGAGGCTGTCAACGGATTATTTTCAATTTAATTATCGTACTATTAAAATCTTTTGACTATATGTATTATCTTCCGTTTGAATGTTAATAATATAGATACCTACAGCAACAAAGCCAACATCAAGTGTTACTATTGTTGCAGGTTTACTTATAGAAGCAACGACAGTGCCACTCATTGAAACTATCGTGGCACTCTTTATTGTTCTTCCTCCGGCACTGATGTTTACCTTGTCGCGAACCGGCAGAGGATAAATCTGTATCTGGTTGTTGACCGATATGTCATCAATGCCTGTAGCATCTACGAGATAAGTAAACTCAGCAACATCACTTTCGTACATGTCGGGAGCTATTGCCATTGCCTTAATGGTAACGGTCTCGTTGATGATGATAGGTGTTCCGTCATACACCTTACGGGCATCTGTGTTTTCACAAGGGCAAGAGCCGTCAAGTGTATAGTAAATAGTGGCACCTTCCGTTTCGCATGTAAGTGTAATGGCTGTGCCTTTCTCTACTACAGTACCAGATGCAATATTGGCTTTTGGCGTGGTAACAGTCTTGATGACTACTTGCTCGACGTTAGCCATCGTCATTGCGGTCTTGTCTGTGCCATCTACGGAGAATGTCAAGAATGCCGTGCCTGGCAGTTCGCCACTGATGGTAATTTCTGCCTTTCCGTCATTGTCAATAGTCACTTGTTCTGTTTCTATGCCAAAAATCATGGGCGATGATGTTTTCACTGTCAACGTCTTTCCTTTTGATGCAGAAACAGGGAGTACGGAAACAATGAGCGTAGAAGCGTTGCCATAGCCGACCGTTACAACAGAGTCACAGACAATCTGTTTGATTTCCTGCTCAATGCTGAATGTCTGCTGGTAGTTATCCTGCATACGGATGCCTGCGTAACTCCTCACGCGGTTGTTCACCAACAGTGTGATTTCCTGCTCCGTAAACGGTTGTTCAGCGTTGAAACGTATCTTCGAGGCGAAGGTCTCTGCCTCACCCTCGTATGATACTTCTTCATTCAGCAGTTCCAAAGTACCTCCAACAGCAGCTCCGTTCTGCATTACTATGATATTCTCAGCAGTCAGCAGTTCGGGAATCATATACTTGTCGAATTCAACCTCAACAGCATCCTCGTACGCACGAGCACTCTTCACGTTTGGCTGAACATTCTGTTTCATTGCAATGTTCACATCAAGCTGAGGAGGAGGAACTGGTAGCCATTCTGAGTAGGTGGTTTCATAACCATCCTTCTCGAACTTAACTTGCCAAAGCCCCTGAGGTACATCCCAACGATAGTATCCATTCTCGTCAGTAAAAAGCGGATTCTCCTGTGCATATTCTTCTGCATCCCACTTAACGATGTTTTCATGAAGGTCACCGTACATATCTTCTACCTCTTCCTTGTAGTAGCAAGTTGCCGTCACACCTTCAAGTCGGTTTGAGAATACACTCTCATAGACGAACCCAGAGGGGTCATGAATTGGATCTACAGTTGGCTCGGGTTTGCAAATACAATCTATACGTCCACATTTATTACATGGTTTACAAGTACAGAATTGTTTCCTTTTTCCACATTTAGGGCAAAATGTGCAAGTACATGGATAATGTTTACAATAGATGCAACAAATACAAGGTTTATGATTGCATACTGGACAAGGTTTCTCGCATTCACATGGTTTCTTGTGACATTTTGGGCACTTGTCATCATCACAATACTTAGATGAATTGTTGATCTTTCTTTTTAAAGAGTTATATCTTGAATTAAAATCCTTTACCTTTTGTCTATTATAATAAATCTCTGCTGCACCTTCAATAATTGTTAATACTACAGGTAAAACAACAGATTCTGATAATACGACATCGCCCAATACATAAATACCACATCGTGCTGCAGACCAGCAATACCATTGATATGTATATTGCCATAAATCTTCTATATCATCCTCAAGTTCGTATGCCTTAGATGGATTCTTCTCATAGAGACAACCTGGTACACTTAACGAATTAACTTTGTCAAATGTATTCATCTCGTCAATAAGAACAGATATTATGCTAGTAAGATTTCCTATAGCTGAGCCGACAAATTTAAGTGTTGTTTTTTGACTTGCAACAATTTTTGCTAATTCATCTGAAATAATAGCTCTTTTTGCTAGCAAAGCATTTTTCTTTGCATTTAAAGTCAATTGTTTGAATCCTGGAGTATTGGCAATTTTTTCCTCCAGAACTTTTAGCGCATCTGCTATCTCCTGGTCTTCCTGCATCAAACGTGCAAAATTCTTATCACATTCAAGTGTAAACCATGAAGAGAATGTGCCAAGTTGTTTTTGAGTAACTTTAAGTCCTGCAACTATACTAGAAATAGTTGCTCTCATTTCCCAACATAAAGATTTTATGTTGTCCCAAGTCTTTGCTTTTGCGCGTGTGTTATTTACATATAAAAATTCTATTCGTATATCAATTTTTTCTTCAATTGATATTCTTTCATAAGAATTCCCTTCCCATTTCTCATATATATTACCAGTTGTAGAAGGTATATTTACAAAGCCATCAGATATAAGTTTATTAATGTCACAATTATCAATTCTTGACAATAAAATCTTGGCATGTATCCCATCTATATCCAGTTTATATGAAATATTTTGACCATAATTTTCAAATACATTTTCAATATTCTGAATTAATGTGTCATTATCACTAATAAGGGATAAACTATCGATGTAAGATAGAAATGATAAAGAATCCATAGATTCAATAATCTCATTATCCTTACCAGGAGACAATTCTATTCCATATTGTTGAAACAGAGACTCTACTAAACTATAATCACATTCCTCACTAATCAAAGAAATGATAGAATCTGTTATACATTTTGTATGCGCAAGAGTATTTTGGTATTCAGTTACCATCAACTCGTTCTTGTTTTGTATATCAGTAAGATTTTTAGAATCTATCAGATATTCAAAATCTGCGTCAAAATCAACCTTAACACCAGTTGGTAGATTGCTTTCTTCAAACTTATGCATAGCAGTCCAGCAACCTTTATTATCATCGTATGTGGCCTTCAAATCCATCCAACGATTCTGTTTTGTATATATACCGATGGTTACATCTTTAACCACTGTTGTATCATTATTTGACAACTCTACGACGAAAGTGAAATCTTTAGGCTCTGTTCCTGAATTTGACCAATTTGGCCAACTCTTATATGGGAAGAAATAGAATGAAGAAGGCGTTACGATTCCATTAATAAGGTCAAACACAATGTTGTACTCCTTATTAATTTCCGGATTGAAATATAACATAGTCACCTTTTCTGCAACTATGTTGTCTTTGTTATAAGTAACTTCAGCCTTTTCGCTTGCTAATGACATACCTGATTTTGTAGTAACCTTAGCAGAAATAGCATGCGTTGACAAGTTATATGGTTCATAAAGCTCGCAAGTTGTAGACCAAGTGCCGTTTGAAAGGGAAGATGTTTGACCAATAAGTACGTCACCATCATAGATTTCTATTTCAGACATACCTATAGCAGTACCACTAATAGGAATTGTTGTTTTTGCCACTGTCGAAGGAACATTGATAGACAAGTCTTTTGCCGTATAGTTTGCTGATCCGATAGGCTGAGTAATAGTCTCTCCATCAACATCAAACTGAACAAGTGCACTTGGAGCATATTCTCCACCGGATGTTGGGATGATACAGAAGCGCACACGGTCAGTATAACGAGCCATAGGAATGGTGATGCGGTTATTCTGGATGATATAACTGTTTGTGCTGTTACCAACCATCACAGAGTTCTCCACAAATTCACATGACTCAGGAAGGTCAACGATGAGATTCACGTTGCTAACATTACCAGCATATGCCGACTTAAAGTCAAGATGACCAGTCAAAGTGAGGTAGTTACCTGCAACAATACTTGACTTGTTTACTGCGAACGACGTGTTCTCGCCAGTATAGTACAGTTTGCTCTCGTCAAGTGTTGGTACCTCTGCAATGTCAATAGCACATACCTTTCCGCTCTTTACATCTACAGTTGTCTGGGTATAGTCAGTGCCAAGAACAAGTCCTGTTTGAGGCAACTGGTTAATGTCGTAGATGCTGTTGAACAGTTTGCTGGCACCCATGGTTACAAGCGTGTATGAACCATCAACAAGGTCATTGATAGTCAGAGAAGCATTGCTGTAATCGTATGATTTCACCAGTTTGCCATTAGTATCATAAAGCGAGCCTATAACAGAAGCATTGCTGTTCTTTGCAAAAGCAGACTTTATCTTTCCTAGCTCAACGATATTGAAGGTTGCGTTAGCACGTTGTTCTGCATCAATGGTTACATTTGTCTTTATAGGCATAAAGGCATTAACCTTGCTTGTAGTAGTAATTTCAAGCACATCACCCTCTTCTACTTCTTCGAGAAGAACAATCTGAGGATGCTGCACTTTGAACTGGTTGACAGACTCCTGCTTTGTCTTGTTGTATATGCTGTAGGCTACATTGTTGTAATCGGCATACCACTCTTGGAAGGTATCTTCATCACCATCTTCAGTAGGACATTTAGTATAGGTCAAGTTAAGCGATACGACAGCTCCACTGATGCCTTTGAGCGAAATGTCAGAAATGGTGATGCTTTCATTTCCAGTCATCAATGAGTCGCATACTATTGTCTGGCTTATATAGTCAGAAGCAGAAACAGCCAACGAGGTAGGAACATTGCTAACCGTCAAAGAGTAATTGCCTTTGCTATCAGATTTTGTGCTTAGCGTCTTGCTATACTTACCACCAAAAGTTTGGGATGCAGTAATAGTTGCACCACTCAGAGCAGTTCTTGATACTAAGTCCTTAACATTTCCAGAGATAGAAACCTGTTTGATAGGCTCCAGTGTAAGTGTCAAATTGTTATTAGCAGCACTGATGACATGAGCTTTCTGCTTTGGTGCTACGTATTGCATGGCAAGTTCTTGCGACAATACGACTCTATAACTAAGTGCATAACCCGACAACAATCCGCTGAGACCTGTTGATTGTGCAAGGTAGTTGCCCTCAGAATCAAGCCATGTCACCTGAGTATTAGCTGTAACATTGTCACCATTAGGAGTCTTGACCGTAAGACTTATGTTTTGAGGTTTTGCCAATGAAGAGAAAACAATATACAGTATGTAGATACTGCTGATTATCAGTTATTTGTAGTTAATACGATAGAAAAGGTGGAGCGGTTTTTCTTTGGAAACATAATTATAGCTGAATTTTAACGACTTTAACTTTTGTAAACCACAATAATTATATAAGTGTGCAAGTTCCGTACTGATAATATTGTCAATAACCTTTATTTATACACTATCATGCAATCTAATGAAGTTTCGATATTTCAAATCTGATAGGGGCATTTTATATAAAATATAGTTAAAATATGGTTAAATGGTAATTTAATTACGAATTTTACAGAATATATTTCTTTATTAAAGAAAATAATTTGTAATTTTGCACCCAAATTACAATAATGATATAAATACATAATCCTATGATAAGAGATTTCTGGGTGAAGAATTATCTTTCCATTCGAGATAAACAGGAGTTGAGCTTCTTGGCTAAGGGACCTTCTTCGGAACTTGTTACAGAGGTTGCCGAAGGGGTATTCTTGTACAAGTTAGGAATTCTGTATGGTTCTAATGCTTCTGGAAAATCAAATATGCTGATTGCTTTGAATGAGGTTTTTCGTCTGTTAGTTCTGCCTAAATCAGACACTGCCCAAAGAATAAACGGAAGTATACCTTTCGTACTCACAAAGGATGAGCCAACCGAAATGCACGTTTCATTCTATGCCAATGGCATCAGATACGACTATGATGTAGACTTCAATGACAAGTACATCTTAAGCGAAGCACTGTATTATTATCCGAACAAATCAAAGTCGTTGTTCTATGAACGCACATTTGTCGGAGATAATGTACAGGCTGAAATCAAGTTTGGCTCAAGTCTCAAACTGCTCGTAAAAACGCAAGAGAGCATTCGTGAGAACACCTTGAATAATCATAGTGTTTTGTCTGTTTGCAGAAAGGCTGCTTTGAAAGAAGATATTGTTCAATTCAATATTCTTCATAGTTGGATTATGGAAAACTATCACGATGTGGATGGGGACAGTGAAAAGGGACTTGTGGAAATTCTAAATGATGCTTATAATAATTCGAAAAAGCGTAAGTTCTACAACACCATGCTTCAAAAGGCTGACTTGAATATCTTGGAATATAAACCTATCGTAGAAGATCGCTTTGTGCCTAATGAGTTCCGTGAACGCATCCAAAAGGAAAATATCCCAGAAGAAATGAAGGGGGCACTGCTTAAACCTACTTCCGACTCCGTTGCATTTGTCAATCACTCTATAAATGGAGATTTTGACATTCCTCTCAAATGGCAGTCAAAAGGTACTCAAAAATACATACGCATTCTAGAGGCATTATATGACATGATAACAAGTTCTCATGTGTATTATCTTGATGAATTAGGTGAAGATTTACACAATGACTTGTTGTACTACTATCTTAATGTCTTTATATTCAACTCAGAAAAATCACAGTTGATTATCACCAGTCAGGAAACGACACTGTTGTCTCAAGACCTTATCAATGAAAACAGAGGTGTTGTGTGGTTTGTTGAAAAGAACAAGGAAACTGCTTCTTCCGAGTATTCTCGTGGTGACTCTTTCGGGCTGCACAAGAATCTGTCTCTTTATAACTCTTACCGCATTGGACGTTTGGGAGCAAAGCCTGAGTTGGGCAGTATATTCATAAATCTGGAGGATTGACATGGGAAAATTACGACAAGCAGCGCTTATCTTAGGTGAAGGACCTACAGAGTTTTTCTATTTCAAGTCCTTGTGTGATGTATTCAAACGCTTGACCATCAAGCCTGACTATCCGAAGCATACCAACATCAAGGAACTGGATGCAAAAATAGCAGAGGGTGTGGAAATTGGTTACAGCCACATCTTCTGCATCATTGACATGGATACGAAGGACAAGGAGCCTGAGCGTTCACAATACCAGAAACTAAAGGCAAAGTATGCCAAGCCCATCAACAAACCAAAGAAAGGCATTTACTGCGAGGTGGAGTTCTTCGAGACACATCGTTGTACCGAGTTATTCTTCCTCTACTATTTCCGTTACACCTCACGTCCATACGAGACACAAGAGCCTTTGCTCAAAGACCTAAACCAATGTGTAGAGTATCGGAAGACTATAGAGTTCTTCATCAAAACCAAGGGACTACATGGTTACTTCGAGCGTAATGGCGGAAGTCTTGAAAAGGCTGTGGTCAATGCCAATCGGTCTATGGAAGAGAAGTTGAAGAGCGATAGAGGCTATACTTACTCTGAGTTTGGAAGGCTAATGGAGAAGTTGAAAGAAAGATAATACAATTTTATTTTTCACTGATTCGCTTTTTAAGCGATAATAATCAAATGAAATATTGCAACAGGACAATCTGAATAAATAACAATTATTCAACAGTCATTAAAAGATAATTATTAAAATGCTATAATATGGTTTCAGAAAATTTATTGGCAACATATTCGTTGTTATCTGTCATTCAAGACTCCCAAAAAGTAGACAAGAGGAAAAGTATCTTGCAATTGTTTATCCCAATTGTACAAGCAACTTTGAACTGGATGCTATCCAATGCGACAAGCACTGGAGTTATTATGGGCAAAAGCACCTTAGAGATTAGAGATGCCATCAAGAATCGATTTGAACTAGAAATTCCCCCTGTCGCATTAAATTCTATTCTTTCACTTATTGATACTGATGAAAAACGTTTTATCGTTAATTCAGATAAATCATTCATTATAAAAACAGGTTATGCTAATGGAATTGATAAACAATACTCAAAACAAAAGGAGTGGATTTCCTTATTGAAAAAAAATTATAAGGCATTTTGCAATAGAGAAAATGTCGTTTTCGATTTTCAAGAACTGGTTACATTCATACAAGATCAGAAGAACAGAATATTTGAAGGTAATCCTACCCAAATTACGGATCAAAAATACTATGTTTCAAAGTTTGTTGCTGAGAAAATTCGATTAAAAGACAAATACTATAAAACCATTTGTAGTATTTACCTTGGTGGAGTTATTACCTCCTACCTTTCATTTACTATCACAGAAAAGGTGATGGATACTGAACTGTTACTTGATACCAATTTCTATATAAGTTTGTGTAATCTGAATACGGAGGAATCTTATGAAACGTGTAGCCAATTATTTGAAATGGCAAGGAATCTTGGCTTCAGGTTTAGTATTCTCCAAAGGACAATAGAACAGATACGAATACTCCTCTCAAACAGAATTAGAGATTTTGATTGCCGGGATTCAAGAGCTGCATGGGATGAGTCGGATATTCACGCAGCCTGCGTACGTAGAGAAATGGTTGGCAGCTCAGAACTTCAGCTTTACAAGGATGGTATTTTGAATGATTTGGGACAGAAAGGTGTTAATATTATTAATGATGCTATGATTAGACCTATCATTGAAAAAGCATCACATTCAGAAGAATACCGTTCTTTAAAATCGATAAGAAAGAATTCTGAAAGTGCCCTAAATGATGTTATTGCGCAAAAATATGTAGAACACAAAAGAGCATCAAAGAAAATAGCAGAATTCTCGGATGTAAATTGTTGGTTTCTTACTAACTCAACATCATTTAACAAACATGAATTGGAGATTCCTGTATGGCAAAGGAAAAGTATAAATGCCGCAGATTTGCTGTTACTACTATGGTATGCTAACCCATCATTAGATTTGAGAAATACCGCTTCGATGCTGGCAATGTCCAGTTTGTCAGCAAATATATTACGCTACAGATCAGAAAAAGGCCCAACCATAAAAATTATTGACGAAATTCAGAATAAAGTAGCAAAACTACAAATAAACGGACTTGTTACACAGGAAGCAATAGCAAAACTGTGTATTAGGATGTCTGAGGGATGTATTGATGAAACAGAAGCAAACAGGCTTGTATCAATGCCGACTTCTGAATTTGTTGAATATGTTGAACATATAAGAACAAGTGAGAATGCCTATTTTGAGAAGGAAGAAGAAAATGAAAATTTACGCTTTGAAATTGATTCTCTAAACAAAAAAAATGAAATCAAAGATGCAAAACTGAAAATGAAGGACATGCAAATGCATAGCTTTTTATACATTTTAGTTGCAATTATTATTTATACAATATATTGGTTCTTTATTAGGAAACAGATATTAAATGAGTGGTTAGACTTTTCTGTTCAAACGATTTATTGGGTTATTACATGCGTATTGATGAATTTTATAGATCATGGAAAAATATGGCTTGGTATAAAATCTTTTATTAGTCCAAATTCTGTTATTAAGAAGATTGTTGAGAACAAAGAAAAGTTGCTCTAATAATACATTCCACATATATAGGAAGTAGGTCTATTTAAATTCGGACAGGAACTGCATTTTATCAGTTTCCGTCCGAATTATTACATAGATTCAATCCAACAGAACAATGCTACTTCGTTATCACATTCCTCAAATCTGCGTAGCTCTTCACCACATTATAGGTAACTGTGGAGTTCGAGATGGTGGCAAAGTGACGGCGAGCACATTCAATCTTCACGCTTTCAGCACTGCGGTAATCCAGAATTTCGTCATCTCTGTAGCCTTTGGTTTCGGCTACGAAAAGACGTATTTGATGTCGGTGCCATCCTTGAACACTATTGCCCAGTCGGGATTATAGTGTCCGGCAGGATTGCTGATGTAGAAACCGCCGGGCAGTTTTGTATAGACTATAATTTCATTCTGATGTTCAAGCGCTTGGGCGAAGTTCATTTCAACGCCTTACGAATCTACCACTACGAGGTTGTAGAGGGATTTTTGTGACTCCATTGCGTTGATGCCCAGTTTGCCCTTTAAGGCTGATGCACTGAATATATCAGAGTCAAAGGTCTTGTCGAGTTTGTGGTATGCCACGTGTCTATTACGGCTATGGCTTTGCATTGGTTGATGATGTTACCTGCCTTGATGATGAACTCTTTGGGATTTGCCCAGAACAGATAGAAGGTGTTAGGGCTTATCTTTTGCAAGATAGTCACGATGACACGGCATGTCAGCCCATTGGCTTCCACTAATTTACCGATTAAGTCATACTTCACGTTCTCGTTAACAAGTTCCTTGACGGCATGCGTGTCCGTGTCAGTCACCTTCATGGCAGTTCCTTCGGTAAGTTCTTGTTTGCTCTTTATTTCGTTGAGTGTACCACTCGTTACCTGAATGTTTATTTCTGACACTCTCAGGTGGTTGTTCAGTTCAATGACGGCACGTTGGATTAGGTCTTCTGGCTTGCAATCAACGGTGTAGTAAGTTTGATGGTTAATCTTCCGCCATAGTTCCTGAAACTCTTTGCGCTCAAACTTCTGCGAGTCAAACTTTGCCTCATGTGTCAGTCCGGCATTTTACGGTTTGACAGCATAGGATTAGAATATTGCATCCAACCGTTTCATGATACCGGCCTTATATTCTCTGTAATCCTTCTCGAAGTCAAGTATCCCAGTTGTTTACAGTTGTGATATTGCCGTGTGAACAGTTTCTGCCGTATGCGAATAAAACAAACTCTATATAAAACATTAATATTATATATGTGCATCAAGTTGCCATAAATCTATCTGATATATGGTTTCATGGCATCAATACTCCAAGCATAGTTTAGGTTTGCTTGTGAACCATCAGCAAATGAACCTGACGTAATGCCTACTACTTCACCATATTCGTTGATAAGAGCACCGCCACTGCTACCATGGTCGATGAGTGCGCTAATTTGCATAAGATTATCGGCACGCCACTGAGACACCTCACCTGAGGAGAAGGTGTTTTCAAGACCGCGGGGACTTCCAATAGCATACACTTTCTCACCGATTTTAGGTTTGTCAGTAGCAATGGGGATGTAGTTTGTGTTTTCACAATCTACTCGGAATAAAATAAAATCCTCTTGCTCACTCTTTTGTATGACCTCAGTAACTTTGTAGGCTTCATCGCTCCCTACAAGTTTGATTTGCTCAAGACCAATACCAGTTCCCTTGAAAACATGATAGTTACTTACTGCAAGACCTTCGTTGTCAATAAAGAAACCTGAACCTTGGTAAGCATTAGAGCCGTCTGTCGTGAATACCATGAACACAGCACTGCCATAGCGTTCAAAGATTTGTGACCCTTCAAGTTTGTCGCTGGATCGTTTATTCACAATCTTACTCTTACGAGAAGCAGAGCGTGAAGACTTCCTGTCTGAACGGTCAGCCATCGTAGTGCCAGGGCGTTCACGGTCGCGACGGTGGCCAGACTTGTGAGCGCACGATACAAAAAGCAAGACCGATAAGCATAGTATGACAGCACAATATTTAGTTTTCTTTTTTTTCAGCATCTTCAATAATATTTTTGGGTATTATGTGAATAACAAAGCGTTGATTGTCAATTTCCTTAGAGCCTCTTTCACGCATGAGAGTTGCATCAAGCTGTTTGAAACGTTCGGTGCCTTCACCGCCGGTGTAGCCAAAGTTGTATCGACCGTCACCACTACCAGCAATCTGAAACTCGCAGTTTGCTCCAAAATCAATGTGGCAAATATCCTTCCAGAACTTCATCAGTGTGAGCGCACGTTGGAAACTCCAGTCGTAGTTGGCATCTGTCAGTTTTTGTGAATTGCGCGAAGCCTGCCCTTCAATGATGAGCAAGTACTGATTGTTTTCGTTTTTATCAAGAAACTCCTTGATTTCAGTACCAGCCCTATGTAGTCTTGCTGTATCTGCTTGCAGGTCTGCAAGACGATATTTTGTTTCTTTGAAGAAACATCTTACATCAAGAACGTATTTCTTGTATTCTGCCTTATACGCAAAGTTCTTTGAACGACCAAGTTCCTTGGTTGATGCTTCCACTTTTTTGATTTCTTCAAGTTGCTTCTCCGTCGCTTCCATACGCTTGTGCAAGAGTACGATAACAAGGACAAAGAGTGTAAGCATGATGAAGAATAGGCTCGTCATCAAATCAGAGTAACTTGTCCAAAAAAAGGATTCTTTCTTCTCTGCCATATAAACTAAACGTATTATGGATTATTGGTGCTTTGTACTTGGTTGTTAGGTGCTAATTGTGATGTGGACGGTATAGACGAGTGTTGAACAGGTTGTGTCTCTACGCTATCAACACTGATTGGAGCGTTCATGATAGAGTCTGTATCATCCGCTTCACTTATGGTAGCAGTGACAGATGGTGAATTATCTTCAGCAAACCAGATGTTGTATATTGTGTTCGAGATACAAGCTAAAGCAATGAGTATTACAGAAACTACAATTGTCCATTTCATCCATCCAGACAATACCTGCGGTGTGGCATATGGAGAAGCTTCACCATGAAAAGAAGCGGCTGTAAGTTCTTTAGCGGTTCGTACCATCGTCCCGTTAACTGACGAAGCCAATGCACTATTAGAACATTCCATGCGGTCTATCAACTGATCAAGTTTGCCTGGTATGCCAGCAATTTCAGCCAGTTGCTTTTGCAACATTGGAATTTGGTTGAGTTCAGCACTAAACATGGTGCGAAGTTCCACATTGAGGTTTTCAAATGATTCTTTCTCATCGGCAATAATACGCTTAAACTCTTCGGCTTGCTGAACTATTGTGGAGTTTAGCTCATTTGCATTCGTGTTAGCAGTTTCTTTCAGCGTACGAAGAGCATCTCTCAAAGCAATATCAACATCGGCTGAATCCTTTGCTATTTCTGCTTTATGACGCATGAAATATTGTTGGATTTCTTCCAAAACATGCAGTCGGTTAGCTTCTTGCTCAAATTGAGTAGTAAAAGTATGGATTGCATCAGTATAGCCGTGAATATCATCCAAATACTCGTTAAATTGTTCCAATTTGTCGGTACATTCTTTCAGTTCTTCAAGTACGCGAACATTTGCTTTTGCCATCTTCATCACGTCCATGTCATGTACGGCTTTGATAACGTCGCCCTGAATGCGGTAGGATTCATTAACCTCACGCAATGCACCGCGCAGTGAAGAGGTGTTCTCAGCAAAAGTGTTGTTGAACTTATTAAGATTCTTCACCAAGCGATTGAGTGCATCGGAGGTATCAGAAGGCAGCTCTGGCAGTAGCTTTGCCTGAAGCCATGCAAGAAAAGTATTCTTGCCGAATTCACCTTGCAGTTTATACCTTTTAAATAATAATGATGCTATGGTGGTTAGCAAAATACCCATGATGCTGGCAAGCATTGCCCATGCTACCCCTGACAATAAATCGTTTACGCCCTCAGCGGCAGTTCCAAAATTTCCAGATCCAGATGAAAGAAGGTCTGTTATACTACCCGTCGTAATAAGAGAACCTAAGCCGACAATCACACCTGCCATCGTTCCTGCGAGCCCGCAATACAATGGAGTTGGTGTAAGCGTGTTGATGTCATTCTCCACAGAATCACAGTGGCGGTCCACTGCATCTTTCAAAAGCGAGAAATCAATCACGGATCCAGAATTATTTTCTAAGTATTTATTAATTGAGTCTTTGATTGATTCAAAAACATTGTTACCACGTCCATAAATACCAGAAACGAAATTCGTCTCAGGATTATGAGCGATACCCCAAGAATTTTCTTCCGCAAAGATTTTTTTGTAATCTCTCATGCGTAGTACATTCTTCACGAAGAAGAATATCTGTAGTGCGATTATAAACGCAACTATGATAGGAACTAATAGTGACATATTTACTTGATCAGTTTGATTTTAAGTGGTTTTGTGACTTTCCATGTGTTCTCGTCAATTTTTTCACAAATGCCCTCGTCTTCAAGGCGGAAATCTGTTGCTTCTTTTATAGAAACACCACTACATTCAACTTTCTTCTGCCAATCATTTCTAGATTGAATCTTATCCAAGGCAATAATGTTAAACTTACCTTTAGATTGACAGGTGAAGGTAAGTTTAAATACACAACCTTCTTGATTCGATTCATATATCGTAGTAAAGTATATGTCAGTATCGACTTTTGCATACCCTACTTTTTGATATTCATTTTCCTTTCGTGAAGGAGCAGGCTCCTTCCGTGTGGATACGGGTTGGGAAGCAGTGATTGTTATCTTATTAATAATTTCAATTACTTGAGCCATTTGATTTTCCAATTGGTGTAAACGGCTGTCAGAGTTAGGCGCATAAGAAGAACTTATATTTGACATTCTATTATTGCGCTGTGAAGATAATAAGTTGTTTACATTTACTTGAAGTTCTTTAATTCTACGAGATTCGTCAAGAGACTTCTTAACAATTTCATATACCTGTTTTTCTTTTATTCCTTTAGGTTTAAGAAGAGATATTATAAGAGCTATCAAGCCAAGAATAAAAGCCCCAATTGAAATGTAAGCCCATGTACTTTTAGGGCTTCTCAATTCTGCTATTTTTTCTTTCATCTCTGCGCTTTCTTCCTTGATTAAATTTAACTCTGCTGTAAGTGTATCAACTTTATTTAAGAGTTCTGTCATAAAAGTATCATGATCTGCAATTTTTTGTTTTACAGAATCAGGAAGTTCCACGATTGTCCTAATCTCATCTTTTCCTTTTGAAGATTTATCATCCTCAAAGAAACTACAAGAAGATAAAGCTAAGACGGCAGTCAACACTATGAGACTATAAACTTTTTTCATATACTTGAATTTTCTAAATAATACTCTTGAATTTTGCTTGAAATAGACTGAAGGACTCCCTTAATTGGATAGAACGTAATTGCATCCTCAATGAGATTATCCTTATTTCCAGACTCTTTAATAGAGAGTTCTATACCTTTATCAAGGTATGTTTCCAAGTCCTTTGTGCATTCTTCTCTCGCAATCTTCATAGTGACGTTATCAACACCGAAGTTGTTGTCTAAGTTGAATTCTGATGGCATTTCAGTAAGAGCAAATCGGAAAAAGTCTTTTACAGACTTAACAATATCTGCTTTTTGAGTTTCAGAAATTGACGCATAGGTATCACTTGCACCAGCCAGTTTGCCAGATGAGTCACGGAGAACTAAAGTTTCCGGCTCTTCATCGTAAGCTTCTGCTGCAATCAAGCCACCCTTACATGTGGATTCCTTAGGATTAGAGTCCTGCTCCAATCCAAGAATATCAAGGGCAGAACCATATTCAGATTCCAAAACTTTCTCGAAGATGATTTTTGTATATTTACCAAGAATTTTTGCGTCAGACGATATGATGCTAATAATCTTGCTACCATTACCGCTAAATGCTATATGACGAGGTACTTTCAGCCCTTTTGCCTTTACAATTTGAGCGATATGATAAATGATGGCAGTATAGAAGATGATGAACACCACCTTAAACTTCGTGTCATTTTGAAGTATCTTATTGAAATCAATATTATTACGGGCAAGTCCTTTTGTGGCAGAATTATCTTTCAGCGAGAAAAGGAATGATGCCATATTTGCAGGTTGTCCGAGGTTGCTATTAAAGATGTTGACTAGTTCGTTAAGTTCTGGTTTTGACTGAAGAAGGCCGAGAATGTCATTCTTGAACCAGTCTACAATACCATTATTAGGATTGATGTCAGAGAAAGAATCCTCAAAGAGCGAGTTCGCAGCGAACTTAAATGACGTGATATATTCTACTTTGCCGTTTGAAGAGAAAGCAATATCAGTAGTGCCACCACCAATATCCACATTAACGAGGTTTGTTGCTGTCGCATATCTACGGAAGTAGAATTGTATTGGAGCAACAGACTCTGATAGATTTCTTGTCGCACCATCATGGTTAAACAATTCTGTGTAGGAGTCGTTCCATGCCATGCGTAGTTGAGCAAGGCGGCGCGGTGACATGCTGTTTGGATAGAACCATGTGATTTTTGTTCGCGCAAGGCTACCGTTATTTGCAATGACCTTGTTGCGAATTATCATCATGATATTACGGATGTAAGCTTGCATTGCTGATTGTGCATTAGGCTTGCTACTCCATTTAATATTGACCATAGGCTTTGCATTGTATGCAATGCCTAATTTTTTATTGTATGTAATATCGAAATTTATTAAGCCGAATGTTCTTAATTTCTCCGTCCAGTCAGTAGATTTTGCATATGACAAAGCGGTTCGTGTTGGGAAAGAAAAATCTGAGTCATCTCCTACCACAGCAGGAATGAAATCACGAACCATCAAGTCGTTTTCATCAATCAAATCTAAAGGAATGAGTTTTCCTTGAATTTCGCGGAAGGACTGAACAAAGAACTCTGCGAATATAGATTCTGAGTCTTTATAGTTGAAAGAGTCAGAACTATTATTATCAGCTTTCTTAAATTCAATATGTGTATTAGATGTACCCAAGTCAACAGCAAATTCAAAGTCTTCCAGATTTTGATGTGTGAGGAAGTTTGGAATAATTACATTGCTAACGCCTCCCTTATTAGAAACTCTGATAAAGTCAAAGTTGCTATTCTGGATTGTATAGGTTTCGGCCTTAAAGTCGAACAGGCCTTTTTCTTTGTTTCTGCAATCAACAGGAATATCACGTATGATTTCCCCTTCGCGGTAAAAATCAAAATTGAATTGATTGGAGAATGTACTTACGCAGGAAACCGTATATAGAGCATCGTCCCCATTTTGGAACTTTATGGCAGGCATTACAAGACCTGTGAAATCGAAGGTTGTCATGCCACCAGAGTTTTGAGTCTCTGAGACATCTGCTTGCCTCTGGGCATAATAGATACGCTGATACTCAATGTAAGTTATATTACCATTACCCATAATAGGTATGCGTATAACTACATTTACTGAGCCACCGGCAATAGATTCCATCTCAAACGCTGGTTTACCGTCTGGCATAGTTGAGTTGAGTGTTTCAATGGAGAAGTACTTGAAATAAAGAGGCTTTATCGGGAGCAAGAAAGAGGTCATCTGCTCTACATCTTTAATATTCCCGTCGAAGAAATACTTCTTATTCAAAGAATGAGGAACCTTGACTATAGAATCTTCAAGGAAATCTCCTATGGTCAAATATGCAAAAGTTGAGCCTTCATAAGGTAGCGTTCTACGTTCGATGTTAGAAACATTTGGTTTGTATGGTGCTCTATTTGTGTTTCCCCATGTACCATTAGCATATTGCAGACTAGCATATTTATTTCCTGCTTCAACGGGAAGAACAAGAGGCTTCACACCTGCTACGCTTCGTTCGGGACGGATTGTAAACTCGTTTTCAATTTCTCTTGAAGATTTCTTCTTAAACAGAACAGTACCAAGAACTTCAACTTGGTTACTCTGTTGATGTGACTGCACGTCAATATAAGAGAAATCCTTAGCTGATGCTGGGGTAATCTCGTTTAACTTGTTCTTGATTATCTGGTCTGAAATAGCCCTGAATGTCAAGTTAAGATAGTTCTCAATTTCTGGGAACAGGTTTGAGAAGCCGGGGATTGTCTTACGGAGTGTCCACCATGCCTTAATATAGTCGAAGTCTCTTTTATAAAGGGGTACATAGTCGCCATCAAATGGGCGGTCATTGTTTGCAAAGAATATGTCCTGAATATATTCAAGGCTATTCGCACCGCTAAAGAATAACGTTGACGGTGAAGTGGCACCGATGATATTTAATTCATCTGGCCCATTCGTATAATTCAGGAGGTAGATGTTCTTCAACTGTCCGAAGTTATATGTGCGAGCATCGGAAACAAGATACTTCTGCAAGGCATCGGCCACATAGAAGTGGCTTGCGTTTTGGTCGTTCTTCAGAGCATCAATCATCACGGACGGATTCCAAGTGATGATTTCAATCTTATCTTTGAATTTATCGATATTGAAAAAGATCTCACCGACATCTAAAGTATCTGACACCATCTTATGAAATATGGTGTTGCCTTCCAACTCTCTAATATCACGAGTCGCTCTACGACATACTTCCTTAAAAGCTGTTTTCACAAGATCTATTCTTGCAAACGGAGACGGGATTGAAGTAATTTCATTTTTGGCACTTGCTCCATCGGGATCTTCTATTGTGTCCCGAGCATTGGAACTGTATGGGAATGCTGGGCTTTCGTTCCATTCTCGAATGGTGGACGTTCCCTCTCGATATAGCCTAAATACTTTTGACATGACTACGCATTAAATTTTTCGTTAAACAATTTTGTCATGGCAAGGAAGAACATTTCAAGGAACTTGTCGTTGTCTTCTTTACTATGGCATTTCTTGACAGCTGAGTTCAAACGATCGGTCACTAAATCATAATCAGATTTAAGGCTGATTATCTTTTTAGGCTTAACTCCTGTGACAACCTCAAAAGGTTTATCTTTTGTGTTAAGATTGAAAAGGTCTAATGAGCGTTTATTTCTCTTCATTTCGTCAAGCCATTCGATGAACAAACCTGTAAGGTTCTGAAGCTCCGTCATGAAAGAAGACCCGTATAGACCATTGAAGTTGTCATTGTTGGCATTGAAATCCTTAGACGAATAATAGTCAAATTTATGATTCAGGCAGTTGGTCATCATCATGAACTCTGTCAAAGGGGCGAAAAGCAAACGTTTTTGATTCTCGTAGAAGGAGTCGAATGTAACAGAATTAGTGAATTCCTTCAGACCAAGTTCTTTATTTGACGTATTTGCGTGTTGCTTGTTACTGAAATCCACGATAGCAGTAGCAGCAAGGAATTCTACGAGATGAGCATCATTTTGCTGCGCCGATCCACCTTCGTGGTTTTCATAGGTATTTGTGACATTATCAGCAAGAAAATAAAGCGCATCAATAGACTTGTTCTTGCTAATATTGTTTTCGTAATAAGCCAATGCGGATTTGGTTTTAGAGATGAAGGTCGATGAATCAATCTCGCTTTCATCGTCATTCTTCAGTTTGAAATATGGAAGAATTGTGATGGCACCAATCTCTGCATGGTTAATCAGATCATTGTTGGGGAAGTTAGTTCCAGTGCGAAGAGTTTTCAATAAAAGAGGAAAACCACTTGCACCAGTTCCACCAAAAATGGAACTAATAATAAAAATCTTGTCACCAGACTCAAAGTTGTTGGCAAAATCTTGAAAGTCATTAGAGTCCACAATTTGATTGAGTACAATACTCCCGATATTGGGGTTGCCCTTAAAGCCTACATCCATAGACGAGCCGAGGTTCTTTTCAGAGAATAGCATTCTCATCATGGCCTGCGATGATTTATCCATGGAAGGAAGATCAATAAACTGCAAAAACGTTTTATCATCGGTGTCATTAATACGAAGAGTATAGTTCACAAGAATTTGGGACAGCTCTTTTCTGAAGAATGTTGACTCATTTTTCGGGGTGAATGAAAGGGAAGAATGAATAGTCCTGTAGGTGTTCATAAGGGCTACAGTTCTTGTTAAGTCTGTATTAGAAGCGTCGGGGTCGATAATAATAGGCACGATTTCGTCTGCACCCATATTTACACCTGCCGCCATCATCATTGTGAAAGAACGGAGAACACGTGCACCTGTTCCTCCAATTCCGAATACATATAGTTTGGCCATGGTTAATAATATTTATATGTTAAAATGGAGCTCGGGAGCAGTTAGTACTCCACTATTCACTAAATATATTCAGTGAAATCCCATTTTACAGGTTTTCTTTGTATATCAGTTATTTGCAGATATTTTCATTTGGTTTGAATACTCACGAAATTTCACGGTTTTAGAAAATATTGGTAC
>JAHZGX010000006.1 GCA_019420585.1 Prevotellaceae bacterium | reverse complement strand
CTGCTGCAAAAGCCAAAATGCCAATATCTAACGTCAATGATGCATTGGTTCTGCAGTTCTTTTCTGAGATCTCGGTAATCACCATTTGCATAAAAAGTAACAGTCGTGAAACCGCGATAAAAACGGCTTGCACAGTAATACAGATATACAATGGTGTCCTTGTCAACTTTACGTTTGAATGTACTTTGTGACTTGAGATACCGATACCCGAATGGTTCAAACTCTTTTTTTAAGATAGCCAAGATTCTTTCTTTTATATCCATCTTCTGTCACTTTAATTTATTTTTGCTAATAAGTTATCATATTTTTATTTGGGAATGAGGTAAGGCTTAACTTCATAATAATATTTGTTGAACGGCGTAAGAGGCAGTCTTGCGTCTATTGCCTTTGGGCCAAAGAACCAGATATTTTTGCGCATCTCCATCAGTTTTTTTGCGTCATTTTGGAAATTTGTGAATTTCGGATGCCTTGAGTTTTTGGCCTCCCAAATGTAATAATAGCCATCTTTTTCTCCCACAACATCAGTGAAACCATACCCATCCAAACCTTCTACTCTGTAGCCAAAATGATTGCCTATGTAGTCTATGCCTTGTTCTATCATTTCTTCCTTGGCTTTTTGTTCCCCAATTTTTCCTAGTTCGTGGGGGGTTAGGTCTTTTCTGTCAATTCCAGCCACCATTGCCTCTATCTTTTCTGATGGAGTCTCAAGTGCTTGTGAAGGAATGATATTTTGCATTCCAGTCCAAAAATTCTTCCCATTTATCTTGGCCTGGATGCCACCGGCAAATCCGCCGATTACACTGGAGATGGCAGTTTGCATAATGAAGGCCTGCCAGTTGAAGGAATACGGCGTACCCAGGAACGCATAGTTCATTCCTGCCTGCAACTGACTTGACAGGACTCCTGTGACAGCACCCGCCGCCGCTCCTGAGAAGAAACCTACGCCACTGATTCCCAGTGCACCTACGGCATAAGGCCCGATGACGGCGCTTAACGCTCCTGCGGCTGCACCTACGCCAAAGTATTTGAAGAAATCTCCTGCGTTGTCGATGTCATCGAAGTTGGCCATCACATTGCAGCCCCCGGAGAAGATGGCCGCGGCTGCTATCCACCAAAAGTACTCCCCCGTGCGGTCGATGTAGCGGTAAGGATTGTTGTTGGCATAGACGTAGGGATTGTACAGCAGGGAGCCTCCTTCGCTGTTGAGCAAGGGGTCGGGACTGATGAAACGGCCGGAATAAGGGTCGTACAGCCGTGCGTTGGCATTGACAAGGCCAAACATCCACAGGTCTTCATGCCCGGTGTATGTCCTACAGAAAGGTTCGATGGGGGGATTCTCGCCAGGTGCGTACAGCGTTCCATCCTCACCATTATGCGTCCTTGCCCCCCAGGGCGAGTAAGAGATGCGGTAAGGACTTCCGCTGGTGCTTTCATATTCCAGCACACTTCCCAGCGGGTCACGGGTTATCTGGTACAGGCAACTGTCCCCTTCCTCGTTGAAGTGCTGCACGGCAGGAGCAGTATAGCAGTCCCCGCCAACATAGTACAGGTGGCTCCGGCGCCCGTCTGCATACACTGTGACTTCGGCATTGGCATCCAGGTAGTACCGTGTAAAGGTTGGCGTGAAAGTGCCGTTCCTCTTCTCGTACACGCTCATAGTGAGGCGTTCCCCATTCCCGTCATATTTGAAATCGGCCCGGTAACGGCTGTTCTCTATGCGGCGGGGCCTCTCCATGGAGTTGTAGTAACTGACCTGCAGGCTGTCATCCATGTCCAGGTCGGAAGAAGCTAGGTTCAGCCCGGTGGTTCTGTAGCCATCGTAAGTGAAGTCGCCCACCTGCGGCATATGTGTGATGTTGCCACGGGAGTCATAGGAGAGTGAGTGATTGCCCCAGCCGGTCAGCCGGTTCATGCCGTCATAGGTGAGCGACACGCCGTTGCGGCTGCACATGTTGCCGGTGAGGATGTCATAGGCATAGGATTCGTGAAGGGTATTCTCTCCGTTCTTGTCCAAGGAGGTCAGATGTCCATAATCGTCATAGGACAGGGAGGTTACCGCAGAGGCCCCGCTCGTCTTCGTGGGATTCCCCCAACGGTCCTGGCTGTTCATTCTCCACGCCAGGGCATCGCCCAAAGAGTCGCCCACCAGGTATCCGTTGTTATATTCGTATTTCTCCGATATGTAGGAGGGAAGGTTCCCGAAATGGCTTACCTGCCTGACGACTTGATTGTCTGTACCATAAGTGTACTGCACTGCAAGGGATTCATCCGAATTTCCTCTGACGAGCCGGCCTTTCTTGAAAATCCGGCCATACTGGTCATAGGTATAGGTGAACGCGTAGTCTGTGCTCTCCTCACCGGTTAGGCGCCAGAACTTGTCATAGGTGTAGCGCGTTGTACGGGGAGTGCGGCCAGGATCGGTCCAGGTGACACTCTTGATGATGCCATTCTTGTCATATACGGTCTCCTCTATGCCGTCCCCCGTCTTTTTGCTCTTCAGGAATCCGTTCCTGTCATAAGCGTATTCCTTCACCGCACCGTTCATGTCCACAGTGCGCACCAGCCGCCCATAGGTGTCATAGTCATAGTTGGCCTGCGAGGACTCCGTGTAGATGGTTTTGACGTTGCCGTCAGTGTCGTATTCATAGTCTGCATACCCTGCATCATCCTCTATGGTAGCCACCAAGTCGGGTGTGTAATAATAGGTGGTGCGGCTCACGCCGTCTATGCAGCTGGTTGTCTGCGTGAGTCCATACGACCAGGTAGAGGTTTTCCCGTTGGAGTCCGTGGAAGCGGTGAGCCTGTGTGTTCCGTCATAATGGTAGGTGATGCCTTCTGTGCATTCCTTGGAATATCCGTGCGGGAAGGACTCAAAACCCAGTTTCCCGTTAGGAAGGTAATGGTAGTTCCTGTATTGATATGATCCAACGGCCTGAGCCTTGCCCTCGGCCACTTTTCGGTTCCAGGCATCGTAGTAGGTTATGACGGGAGTCATCCCTGCTTCTCTTTCCGTGACGGAATAAACTGAGCCTCCGTATGTGGAGAATTGGTAAGACCAGGTACTTGTCTCTGTCGGCGAATATTCTCGGGTCTTCCTGAGCATCCCGTCATAGGAGAACTGAGTGCGGACGCTTGTGGGGTCTGTCACATACCGCACCATCCCATGCTGAGTATGATACAGATAATTTTTGATGATTCCCTTGGAATCTGTCTCTGTCTGTACTTGTCCGTTGGCATTATAGGTGTAGCGCGTCTGGAGTGTGTCGGGCGATCCGTATGCCGATGTGCAGCAACGGGTCACCTGTCCATATTCATTATAGGAGTATCCCTTCGTGCTGACCGTCTGCCCATTTCTTTTCCTGGTCTCTTTCAGCACAAGCCCGGTGGCGGGATCCCTTTCGTAGATTACGGATTCATGCACATCCTCGGCATCCGGCTGAGCGGCCGAACGCACGATATCAATTTTTGCGGGAAGTCCTTTTATCCACACGTCCTCCAATGGACTTTCCCAAAGAGTGATTTCCTGTTCTGACGTGAACAGGTCATCGGATAGGGTGACGCTCGTGGGGCTTCCATTCTTGTAACCTTGGTAATCCTCGCTCTTCGCAAATCCCGACAGCAGGTCTCGGGTGACGAGGGAGTTCTGCCACAGGGTGTATGCATGAGAGCCGACCTTGTTGTAGGATACCTTGTATGTCTCGCTGCTGATGGGCACTCCCTCGGCGTTGCTCACGGTGGACGATTGCGGTATCAGTATATAATAGGTGGAGTCCAGCGTGGCATGTGAGTCAGTGACGATGCCTGTGGACGATGTGGTTCTCACATCCTCAAATCCCAGGAAGCCCTTACCTTGGAGGTGCACGTAACCGTTCCGGTACTGATAATCTGTGTTCCTGCTGTCGGTGGCTATGGATTCCGTGTGGGATGTCACCACGGGGAACGCGCCGGCAAGCCGTGCCACAGGGAACGCATGTGCGCCGTCTACGCTGTACACATCCCTGTCACAGAGCAGTCCGTACGTGATGCTGTCTTTGGCACCCAATCCATTGGTGATGGACACAATCCTGTTGGACGAGGCACCCAACAGGGCATTCTTCAGCATATACCATCCAGTTGTGTCTTGATTCTCTTCCAGCCCATGCCCCCAGTAGGCCAGTTCCATCGCTCCGTGTCCGTCAAAATCTCCTTGGATTATATGGGCTGCATCGGGGAACCCTTCCTCATTGTCAAACGTGTAAGTTGAATGGCATCGCAGGCTGTTCCCTTCTGGTTGCAGTATACAGAGGTGTCCTTGGGCGACACCGGCCTTTGACGGACGCGCATATCCGACCACCACATCACTTCTCCCATCGCCATCCAAGTCCTGTACCTGGCAGGAGAATTTACTTTCCGTGCCGGCGGACAACCCCAGGCGGCTCATGTACCCAATTGGATACATGGTAAAGTAATTATCCTCATCCCTGCCCGTATTCTCGGCAATGCTCCAGTCTGACGAGTTCTTCTTGTTGATGAGCAGGTCCGGGAGGCCGTCCCTGTTGAAGTCGCCCACCCGGAGCATGTCACATGCGCCGAATGCCGTACCGGCATATCTGTCGGTATTCGAGAAATGGCCATCGCGGTTCCAATATATATAATGTGCATCGGGCGTGCACACCAGTATGTCGGGCATACCGTCCATGTTGAAATCTGCACATGCCATCGTGCTTGGCGCACCTGGCAGGGTGAGGCTCACGGTTTCATGTATGAGACTTCCATCAGACAGATTGCATTTAATTAGGTGCGCGGGATATGCACCTGCAGCCTGGGCTTTTTCCAGCAGGAATATCTCATCCAGTCCGTCCCTGTCAGCATCCAGAATGGCATAGCAGGGCATCTGCCGGGATGGGCCGGTCAAAGGATAGTTCAGGGTCTGCCTTTCCCTGATGAACTGGAATTCCATGTAGCCATGGCCGTCCTGAATATCCAAATAGGGAAATACCACAGAGTTGCCTTCTCTGTGGTTGGCATGCATGCACAGTCCACCGTCTTGTATGGAACGGAGGACTTCATTCATACCCCTGAGGCTCATGCTTGCCTGTGTGGTGCCACTTAGGCAGAATTTGAACTTCCTGCTTTCCGCATCCCATTTCCTGCCCTCGAAATAGACATAGGGTCTGCCTCCCACGGTTCTTTGTCCCATGCTGATGGCCTCAGTCAGTCCGTCTCCATCCACATCTCCACTGAAGTAGTATTCCTTGTCCACGTCTTCCAGCAGTCCCGCTTCCATTGTTTTGGGTTCGCAGGACAGGCTAATGCCGGGTAGCCCCTGCCAGGTGAAGGTGGTTGGGTGATAGGAAGAGGAAGACAAGCCTGTCTCTGTGACTGAGGTCAGGTGGGAGAATTGTCCGTTGGAATAGGCAAGGTCGTAGGTTCTGTAGGTGTACTGGCCGTACTGACAGGTTATCTTGGAAAGCCTCTTGGTAAGATGGCGTAGACTTCCCGGCATATAAGAACTTATGCTGTCTTCCCTGTCTTCATAGCCGAATGAGATGGTGCATGATACTCCTTTGCTTCCATGCACGTTCTTCCCGTAAGTGATGGACAATGGGTAGAGGACACCCTCTTGGGCATAGGTGTAGGAGATATAGTTGCCCAGCGCGTCTTCGGCATAGTCCAATGCCCATCCATAGACCTCCCCGTTGTCGGAGAGCCTCCGCCCCGTGGCACTGCCATACTTGTAGGTGGTGCCATCGGTACCCGTGACTGTGAAAGAGGCCGGTGTGCCATTGGTACAGGAGGTTATCTCTATTAGAGCACCTTGGTCGTTTTCGGTACAGTAGACAGCCCCTGCCGTTCCATTGGTTCCGCTCTTCAGGAGCAGGCGCATGCCATCCAGTGCCAGGGCATTGTCCCCTCCCTGGTACAGGCATTCGGCTTGCCCGTCAAAGTACACACTGCGAGGAACCGCGGAAATGGAGTGGAAGCCTCCCAAACTCCAGCCATACCCTGCAATTCCGTTGCCGCTCTGACTGTCGTAGCATAATGATACCTCAGGAACAAAAGTACTCAGCCCCTGTAGCGTGGCAATGGGTATCTGATAAGTGGCCGCACCGGATGGGGAGACTGAGAAAATGCCCTCTGTCTGTCCAGCCACAATCGTTGCCCATACGGCAGTTCTGAGCAACAGGGAAACAAGAAAGAACAATATGGTTCGCTTCATTTTTGTCATCTGCGTTTGTTGATTTTCATGTCCGTTGACTTTCCTGACGTACGGAATGTAAAGACGTATGCTCCCCGATGCAGACTGGACAAGTCCAGCGTGATTTCCGTTCTGGTGATGCTGATGGTTCGCACAAGCAATCCGTTGGGCGTACAGATAAGCAGTATGTCCCCTTCTTGCACTTCCCCGGGAATGTGGATGCGGACATCTGTCCAGGCATCATCCGTCTTGACAGTGGGGAATTCCATCATCTCCCCTGCCTGCTGGTCTGCGTCGGGCAGCCTGCGGCTCTGACGGACAATGCTTCTGCCTATTATATTTCCGGCAGCATCGTAACGGTAAACAAATTTCTTGCCATCGGCATGTGCCATACTTGCGCCAAAGAGCATAAAGTATAGAAGAAGAGTTCTGTTCATAATCATACAATGTAATTGTTCCTTACCTCCTGATTGCCCGACATTCCACAGTGAAGCCATCCACGGAAATCCCTATTTTTCTGGCCGTTGAAGTACCACTGGCAGTGGTTGCGTGCCAAAATTTTGTACTACAAAAATAGTGATATTTTGTTTGACAAGCAAAGAAAACTCGATATATTTTGAGACTTGGTGCGTTTTCTTGACATGAAGGGTCTTTGGGGAATATGTCATGGAATCTGTGTCGCGCGAAACCGCATGCAACGCCCAAACCCGCCAAAGAGGAAAGCAGGGACGATTCAACGCCCCCATCCGCACAGGGCAACCCTAGCGAGGCTCCATCCTTTCCCTCATGTACGCCTCTTCGAGGCCGTTCTTCACACAGCAGGTACGCCAGAAGTTCTTCTTGTCCCAATCGGGGTTGAGCACCGCATTGGGGATGAGGGAGGACTCACGCCCGTGGGCCTCCATCACGTCCAGCATGAGCACGTCATCGATGCGGAGAATCATGCGGATGGCCAGGCGCGGTTCGCCGTGCAGTCTGTACAGCATGGCGCAAACCAACACGCAGTAAGTGGTCAGCGAGGGGTTGCCATCCCCACCCTTGCCGAAATGTTTCTCCACAGACCGGCTCGCGCCGTGCTTGCGGCGCAGACTGCTGAATGTGAAACCGAAATGTTCCATGATGGAGTAGTCGAATATGATTTTCCTGAAAAGGGGTAGCCTCAGGAACTTTTCTTGCCTCTTCGTGTTAATTCTTGTTAATTAGTGCGCCATACGTATGGTGCAGTCTCCATGGCGGCGCAGGATGTTCTTTCTACCTTTACCACCGGAACAGCACGATTCGCGCCGCGAGACCCCACGGCCGTGTCGCCTATCACAAAATTACATCAAAAAGTCATGTCATGAGTCAAAAGGTAACTCTTTTTTCGGACTACTTCTCAAAGCAGCCCGTGCAGGTGAGCCTGGACGACGTGGTGAACATCATTGCCACCAATGCCACGCTCAAGTCGAACACCGAGGCCTACCGCTCCTCCGGGAGCAAGACCTTCAAGTTGCACTGCCCGCTCTTCGCCCCGTCATGCCTCTTCGAGGGCGGCAAGGCCGCGGAGCACATCACCGGCCTGACGGGACTCTCGCTGGTGGACCTCGACCACGTTCCCTCGGAACGCCTGCCCGAGGTGCGCCGGGTCGCCCAGGCCGACCCGCACACGCTGCTGTGCTACACTACCGTCTCGGGGCAGGGCGTGCGCATCATCTTCGCCTACGAGATGCCGCCGGAACTCACTCCGGTGCAGCAGCGGGCCTACTATTCCAAGGCCTTCCGCGCCGGAAACGAGTACTACGGCCAGGTCACGGGACAGGAACCGGACCTGCAGTGCAAGAATGTGGGGCGCCTTTCGGGACTAGCCCACGACCCCCAGGCGTACTACGCCCCCGGGGCGAAGGTCTTCACCGCAGACTGGATCACAGCCCGCACCGAGGACAGGAAGGACAGGCAGAAGGCCGCTGCAAGGCAGACTACAGAAGTGCGAAAAATCAGGACAACATACCAAGACATACTCGCCGCGGAACTGGAAGGGGAAGGCAAGACGTACCGCGAGGGAAGCCGCAACCAGTACGTGTCCTGCCTGGCCTACAAACTCAATGAACTGGGCTTCTCCGCCGAGGCGGCCCTGGCCTTCCTGCACGACCGGCTCCCCGACTGCGAGAACACGGAAGGCGTGGTGAGGTCCTGCTACCGCGACACCGACCGTCACGGCACGCGCAAACCGGCGAAGGGCACCGCCTCCCGCGCGGCCTGCGCCTCGGTGGAGGACATCAAGGAATACCTCGGGACGCACGTCCGCCTGCGCTTCAACGAGGTGAGCCGCAGGCTGGAGTACTCCTTCAACATGGAGGAGGGAGGCGCGGACGACTTCCTGCCCATGGACAACCGCACCGCCAACTCGCTCTGGGTGGACCTGGCCCGGGAGAAGAACATCGCCGGGCAGACGCTGGAACGGGTGCTGGAGAGCGATTACGCACCCCGCTTCAACCCCTTCCGCGAGTACATGGAGGGGCTTGCCAAATGGCACGCGGGGGACACCGACCACATCCTGCAATTCGCACGCACGGTGAGGGTCAAGGGCGACGAGGGGGAGCAGGAACTCTGGCACCGCCACCTCACCAAGTGGCTGGTGGGCATGGTGGCAGGATGGCTCCGTGACGACGTGGTGAACAACGTCATCCTGGTGCTCATAGGCGAGCAGGGCATCTACAAGACCACCTGGTTCCAATACCTGCTGCCGCCCGTGCTGCGCCGCTACTTCTACACCAAGACGGACGCGGGCCGGCTGACCAAGGACGACCTGATGGTGCTCTCGCAGTACGGGCTGGTGGTGTATGAGGAACTGGACACCATGAAGGCGGCCGACCTGAACCAGCTGAAGGCGGCCGTCACCATGACTTCGATAGACGAGCGCGCGCCCTACGCCCGCTTCGTGGAGTCGCGCCCGCACATCGCCTCGCTGGGAGCCACGGGCAACAACCCACAGTTCCTCTCCGACCCCACGGGCAACCGCCGCTGGCTGCCCTTCGAGGTGGAGTCCATACAGTCACCGCGCGACTGTCCTCCCGACTACGAGGGCATCTACAGCCAGGCATATTTTCTTTACAAAAGCGGCTTCCGATACTGGTTCTCCAAGGAGGAGGTGGCCGAGCAGAACCGGCACAACAGCGAGTTCGAGACACCCCGGCTGGAGCATGAACTGGTGAACCTCTACTTTGCCCGCCCCCTCGAGGGAGAGGCCGGCGTGTTCATGACCGCCTCCCGCGCCCTGCAAATCATCAGCGGCAACCTCTCGGCCAAACTCAGCGCGGTGTACATCGGCAGGGCGTTCACAGAACTGGGGTTCAGGAAGGTGCGCTCGCACACTGGTTACGGGTATCTGGCAAGAGAAAGGACGGCAGAAGAAATCAGGATGCTGCAGCACAAAATGGCCATGGAGTGCGTATAGTATGTAGGGTGCGTAGGGTACTTTCTATAAACTTATATATATAGTAAAAAAAAGTGTGCTTAATATTAAGCACGGTTTACAAGTAGTATCTAATAAAGTTTTCAAGAAACGGGTATTTTACCCGTCACACCCTAC
>JAHZGX010000005.1 GCA_019420585.1 Prevotellaceae bacterium | reverse complement strand
TACCTTTTTTTTCACTTGAGATTTGAGATTTTGAGATTTTGAGACGGCATGGAGGTACGGAGTCTACCTTTACGGGAGACTCTCTCCCTCCCCCAGACCAGGGCATCCCTGCCTCCCCTGCCGTGTCACCTCATCTCCTTTCCAGGCAAGCCACAATGGCCTTTGCGGCTGCCTCCGCCTCCTGCCGGACGGGGCGGGCAACGTCCAAGGTCAAGGCCGGGAATCCCGTCAATGGCGGCCAAGCATGTGCAAGGCTAAGGAGGCAGCATCTCGCGATAGGAAAGAAAAAGGAAAAGAGAAGCGGCCGGGAATGCCTTCCGCACTCCCGGCCGCCTATAAGAACCGCACTGGTGATGTGATGAAACTCCGAATGAATAAGTTTTGAGTGTTCACCGCCTTTGTAATCCACCGTCATCTGATGAACCCATTGCTGGGCGTGGCCCGCCATTGGCTAGCGAAACTTTTCTCGGTTTCATGTAAATTATTGATGAGTATCCCAGTCGAACCAGTGCGGTAGGTCTGTCACTCAATGTTTGTATCACAAAGGTACGCAGAATGTATGATTCCGCCAAGAAAAAGCGTGAATGTTTTGCCGAAACTTGTTGCATCGTTCTTCCTTTTCCTCTATATTTGCACTTGGAGATTACATCAATCAAACAAATGAAACTGACTTTCAGCATAGAATATCACACCCACTGGGGCGAGAGCATCGCAGTGGAAATTGAGACCGAACGCGGTGGAACCGCCCGCGGACAGTCGCTTCTGCCGCTGACCACCGGAGACGGAGAATCATGGACGGGGCATTTCACGCTGCCTGCCCCCGATGTGAGACGATTCAAGTACCGCTATGTGGTGGTCAGGGACGGCCGGGTAACCCGGCACGAATGGGATGCCGTTCCGCGCAACTTCCCGGCAAGCGATGGCCTGGAGTTCATCTTTCCCGACTACTGGCGCGATGCTCCCGAGCAAAGCCATCTCTACAGTTCGGCCTACGTCCACAGCGTGACTCCGTTCACGCCCTGCCGCTCCTCCTTTGTCTATTATGGCCGCACCATCGTATTCCGCGTCCTGGCCCCGCAACTGAGTGCCGGACAGGTGCTCGCGCTGGTGGGCAGCCAGGCCTCACTGGGCGGCTGGAACGCAGGCCAGGCCATGCGCATGCAGGGCTGCGGAGCCAACGAGTGGGTGCTCTCGCTCAATGCCGACGGGCTGCAGATGCCCTTTGAATACAAATACGTGGTGCTGGACGAGCAGAGCGGAGAGGTGCTGGAGTGGGAACAGGGAGCCAACAGGCAGAGCCCGTCCACGCCCCTGCCCCCCTCCACGGTGCTGGCCGTGTGCGACCACGGCCTGCGCCTCCCCGAACGCCACTGGCGGGTGGCCGGGGTGGTGATACCGGTGTTCTCGCTCCGCAGCCAGGGCAGCCAGGGCGTAGGCGACTTCGGCGACCTGGCTCACATGGCCGACCTGGCCGCCGAGACAGGCATGCATGCCGTGCAGCTGCTGCCCATATATGACACCACGCAGACGCACACCTGGAGCGACTGCTACCCTTACAGTGCCATCAGCATCTATGCCCTGCACCCCATGTACACCGACCTGCGCCAGTTGCCCGGGCTGGACTCAGAAGCCGCCATGAGCCGCTTCAAGGCACGTGCCGCCGCACTCAATGCCCTGCCGCAGATGGACTACGAGGGAGCCAACAGCCTGAAGCATGACTATCTGCACGCACTTTATGCCCAGGAGGGAGCAGCCACCCTGGCCAGCGATGGCTACAGGCGGTTCTATGCCGACAATGAAGACTGGCTCATGCCCTACACAGCCTTCTGCCTCCTGCGCGACCGATATGGCACCTGCGACTTCACTTCCTGGCCCGAGCACTCCCAGTATGACCCCGGCAAGGCACGCTCACTGGTGGAACAACATGCCGCCGAGAGCGGTTATTATGCCTATGTGCAATACTTGCTCGACGGGCAGTTGAGACGTGCTTCGGCCCACGCCCATGGCAGGGGAGTGTGGCTCAAGGGGGACATACCCATTGGCATCAGCCGCTGCAGCGTGGAGGCATGGACGGCTCCGGGACTCTTCCACATGGACGGGCAGGCGGGTGCACCGCCCGACGCATTCAGCACAACAGGGCAGAACTGGGGATTCCCCACCTACAACTGGGAAGCCATGGCTGCCGACGGATACCTGTGGTGGAGGCGGAGGCTGGAGAGGATGTCGCGCTACTTTGACGCATTCCGCATCGACCATGTGCTGGGATTCTTCCGTATATGGCAGATTCCACTCTGTTGCGTGGACGGCCTGCTGGGACATTTCTCACCCTCCCTGCCCATGAGCCGGGAAGAGATTGAGGGATTCGGACTGCACTTCCGCCGTGAGTTCATGACCAAGCCCTACATCACCGACCACATCATAGACACCCTGTTTGCCGACCAGGCTGGATGGGTAAGGGAACATTGCCTGGAAAGGCAGGCAGGCGGACACTACCGGCTATGCGGCCACCTGGCCACGCAAAGGCAGATCCTGGAACAGTTCCCCGAAGGCGGAGACGAGCGCAGCAGGCAATTGCGCACGGGGCTCTTCCGCCTCACCAGCCAAGTGCTGTTCATCCCCGATGAGGATGCCCCCGACCGCTACCATCCACGCATCGGAGCCGACAGCGAGTTCATATTCCGTGCCCTCTCACCCGAAGAGCAGGAAAGTTTCCGGCGCCTGCACCAACACTATTTCCATGAGCGGCACAATCAGTACTGGGAAGAGCACGCCATGAGGGTGCTGCCCGTGCTGGTGCAGGCCACCCACATGCTGGTGTGCGCCGAGGACCTGGGCATGGTGCCGCAATGCGTGGCACCCGTGCTGGAGCGCCTGCGCATACTCACGCTGGAGATACAGACCATGCCCAAGACCTACGGCCAGCTCTTTGCCAACCTGGACAACAATCCCCACCGCAGCGTGTGCACCATCTTCACCCACGACATGCCCACCCTGCGGGGGTGGTGGCAGGAAGAGCCCGAACGGGCACAGCTCTACTTCCGCCACGTGCTGCACCATGACGGGCAGGCTCCGGCCGACATGCCGGGCTGGCTGTGCAGGGAAGTGGTGGAACGGCACCTGGCCTCCCCCTCCATGCTGTGCCTCCTCAGCCTGCAGGACTGGCTCTCGACTGACGAGCACCTGCGCAATCCCGCCCCCACGGCAGAGCGCATCAACATACCGTCCAACCCGCACCATTACTGGCGTTACCGCATGCACCTCACCCTGGAGCAACTCTCCTCGGCCCGTGATTTCTGCCAGGCACTGCGCAGCATGACAGCACAGAGCGGACGCCAGTAAGCCCCACACAGGCAGTAAACAGGCACAAGAAAGCAACACCCCATGGGCAAATGCCCATGGGGTGTTGTCATAATCGGTCTGCAGCATAGCGCATGAAGGCAACACCCGGCATGCCATCTTTCTCAAAAGAAAGCGAAAAAGCCGTAATCCAATGGCAATTTGGCAATAAATGCGTATCTTTGTAACAAACAAGTAAAGTCACATGACCAAGACGGATTCTGTTTTTCTCCCATTTGACTTCCGCAAAAAGCGGACCGACAATCTCCCGATATACGGAAAAGGAATCAGAATCGCCTAATATAATAAATGAGAAAGACATTACTCCTCATACTGGCACTGGCCATGACAGCAGGCGCAGGCATGAAGGCAGCCAGGCTGAAGGCATTCCGCGTCAACCGCATGGCCGAAGCCACAGGTGTCATGCGCACTGCACAATTCAGTTGGCAGATAGAAAGCGAGAAGCAGGATGTGAAGCAGACTGCCTACCGCATCACGGTGGCCACGACCCGGGAAGGACTCACCCGGGAGTGCAGGGAGCAACTGTGGGACTCAGAGCGCGTGGAAGGCAGCGAGACCCTGCAAGTGCCCTACCACGGGCGCAGGCTTCCCCGGCAGAAGGACATATACTGGCAGGTGACAGTCTGGCTCAGCACCGGCGAGTGCATCAAAAGTCCCGTGCAGAAGTTCATGACAGGGCTGAACCTGGCCGACTGGCAGGGAGAGTGGATTGGCGTGGACGACCAGGAAAAAGTCACCACCGAGGAGGGAGGATGCAGGGATTTGCCCGCGCGGTACCTCCGCCGGGAGTTCACGGTGGCCGGGAAGGTGAAGCGCGCCACGCTCTACGTGAGCGGCATGGGGGCAAGCACGACATACATCAACGGGAAAGCAGCGAGCAACGACGTGTTCGGCACCCTGCAGTCGGGCTATGACAAGACCGTGTATTACAACACCTACGACGTGACTCCCCTGCTCCGGCAAGGGCGCAACGCCATAGGCACGGTGCTGGGAAACGGCTATGTGACAGGACTGCGCAAGGAACACACATCATACGGACTGCCCAGGCTGAGGGCGCAACTGGTGATAGAGACCAACCGTGACACACTGGTGATACCCACCTCCACGGAATGGCATGCCACGACAGACGGCCCCATACGCTCAAACAATCTCTATTCAGGTGAGGTGTACGACGCGCGCAAGGAGGCAAAGGGATGGACGGAGCCTGGATTTGACGACTCGTCATGGGAAACGGCCGCACGGATGCAGACACCCCGAGGAGCACTGGAACCACAGCCATGCCCCGGCAGGCGAACCCAAGAAAGACTCACTCCCGTGAGCATAAGGCAAGTGGCAAAGGGACGGTACATCATCGACATGGGGCAGAACATGGTGGGACAACTGCAGGCCACACTCAGGGGCAAGGCCGGACAGCCCGTGGTGATAAGGCATGCCGAGCGGCTTGACCCGACCGACAACGACCGGCTCTACACAGACAACCTGCGCAGCGCACGCTGCACCAATACCTACATACCGGCTGCCGACGGGCAGTTCACCTACCGGCCGGAACTGGTATACCAAGGCTTCCGATACGTGGAAATCAGCGGAATCACCGCCGTTCCCGGCACCAAGGACATCACCGGACTCGTGCAGCACGACCTCATGGAAAAGCACGGGACCTTCTCATGCGACAACGAACTGCTGAACAAACTGCACGAAAATGCCTTGTGGGGCATCAGGGGCAATTACCAGGGCATGCCCATTGACTGCCCTCAGCGTGACGAGCGTCTGGGCTGGACAGGTGACCGCGTGACGGGATGCTACGGCGAGAACCTGCTCTTCGACAACGCGGCACTCTATTACAAGTGGCTCAGGGACATGGCAGACACACAGACCTACGACGGGAACATCAGCGACATCTGCCCCGCATTCCTGAACATGTACACGCCCAACGTGACCTGGCAAGCCGCCTTCGTGTATGCCACCTACATGCTTTACACCCATTGCGATGACCGTCTGGCAGCCATGACATACTACCCCGCGCTCAGGCGGTGGACACAATATGTGGAACAGAACCTGATGCAGGACGGCGTGGTGGTGCGGGACACCTATGGCGACTGGTGCATGCCACCCGAAAGCAAGGAACTCATCAACAGCCAGGACTCGGCACGCATCACCGAGGGCACCGTGCTCGGCACCACGGTTTACTATGATTGCCTGCGCATGATGGAAGAGATGGGCGAAGGACTGGGACTGCATGCCGATGCCGAGTATTATTCCCGACAAAGGCGGAGCATCAAGGAGGCCTACAACAGGAAACTCTTCAACCGGGAAACCGCACAGTACAGCAACAACACGGTGACAGCCAACATCCTGTCGCTCGAACTCGGCCTCGTGCCACAAGGCTACGAGGAACGGGTGATGCAGAACATAGTGGAAGTGACGGAGAAGAAGCATGACGGGCACGTCAGTTGCGGCGTGCTGGGCATGCAGCACCTGATGCGGGGACTGACCAGAAACGGGCACGCAGACCTGGCCATGAAAATCGTGAATCAACGCACCTTCCCCGGCTACGGATACATGATTGACCACGGGGCCACCACCATATGGGAACTCTGGAACGGCGACACGGCCAATCCGGCCATGAACAGCGGCAACCACGTGATGCTGCTAGGCGACCTGCTGCTGTGGTACTATGAAGACCTGGCCGGCATAAGCCAGATGGAGGGAACGCGAGGCTACCGGCACCTGGACATGAAGCCCTGCTTCCCCGAGGGAATCAATCACGTGAAGGCTTCCCACCAAAGCGTCTCAGGACTCATCAAGAGCGAATGGACAAAGGAAGGAAAGCACCTGACATGGAAAATTGAGATACCGGCCAACACCGAGGCACGCATCAGCATACCCAGTCGCTTCAGCGTGTTCCCCGAAACGGGCAGAGGCATACACAAGGTGAGAGAGGAACAAGGATACACCGTGATTGAGGTGGGTTCCGGTTCTTACGACTTTCAGTCAGAAAGATAAGGGACAGCAAAACAAGGAGATTCAGAACGAACGAATGAACAAGTGCATGACAAGGGGAGCCGCATGGCTGGTTGCCCTGATGATTACCACTCAGACAACCGCCGACAACCTGCATCTGTCGGCCGCAAGACTGGTTGGCTCGGCCACCGAAGGGCAGAAGCCCATTGAAATGACCGAACTGCGCCCGGAAGGAACACCGACAGGAATATATGAGGCATACATGAAGGCTTCCGCCGGACAGTTCACCGTCATGGGAATCACGGCCGACGGAAAGGACTCACTCATGCTGGGTCAAGGAACCCAAAGCACAGAAGTCAGGCAAGGAGGTACCCCTTTCACCATTGACCAAGAGCAGGTGGTGAGGGTGCGACTCGATGCCCACGCAGGCAAAATCAGCATCCTGCCCGTCACGCTCTGCCTGAAAGGCAACATCGTGAAGGACGGAACCACCCTGCAATATGCCGGACATGGAGTATGGAAATCCCAGGTGGAAATGAACGAGGGCAACGTGTTCCTCTTCAGCGACAAGTTCTTCTACCTAGCCTTCAACAACAATGACTCCCTGGCAGTGAAACGCCTGCACAGCAACAGGAACGGGCTGGGAATGCCCTCAGAAGGCTACAAGACGGAGAACATACGCATCAACCGCGGCACATACATGCTGACCGTGGACATGGCCAGGCACACCTGGGACATAGATGCACCCATCGACGAGAACCGCATATCTGCCTTCGGCTCCTCGGTATGCAACGGGGAGGGAGCCACCGACCACAAGGGATATGCCTACATGTACGGACAGCAACTGGCCGAAAGATTCAGCAGCGGGAAAAGCAAGACCCCTTTTACCGTCAGCGGAGTGGCCATCGGAGGAAACACCACAGTGAACTTGCTCAACAGATACGATGAGATGATTCATGACTTCGGCCGGTATGTCATCATAGGACTCAGCATGGGCAATGAGGGCGTACATGAGGCCAAAGACAAGCAGGCCGTGTTCAGGCAGTTCCAGGGCAACATGCTGACACTCATTGACAAGTGCCGCAAGGACGGCAAGGTTCCTGTCATCATGAACAACTATACACGCGGTGACTACAACGAGCAAGACTATGACTGCGTGAAGAAAATGAACCTGGACATCCACCAATGGGAGGTACCAAGCGTGAACGTGCTGGGAGCCATTGACAACGGAGAAGGCAAATGGGCCGATGGATATATGAGAGACAACTACCATCAGGACACCGAGGGACACCGGGAATTCATGTATGCCATACCTCCATCGCTTTTCGATGCGCTCAAACAGGGAAAAGGCTATCCCGCAAGATGCAGCAACGGCAGCCTGGCACTCAAGAATCGGGAGACTCTCCGGTTCTGCGGAGAAGGCACCGTGCACCCCTTCACCGTAACGCTGAAAACGAAGGGAAAGAAAGCGGGACAGATTCTGCTCATACATTCACAGCAAGGCGATGCCAGACTCAGTGTCTTGGGAAACAAATACGTCCGATATATATCCTCCACAGGAGACACACTTATCTCCTCCCGTCCCCTGATTACAGATGCCGACAGCGAATATGACCTCACCGTGACGCACTACTACGCCCAAAAGCGCACGCTGGTCTACGTCAACGAGGAACTTGTGGGAGAAGTGAAGGAACGCATCTCCCCCACCCTCTTCACCATAGGAGACGGGGAAGGCAAGCAGGCACGCAGTTTCAGTGAAGTGAGTTTCTGGCGCAGCGGAATGACTCCCGAGGAGATTGCTGCACACCATCAGGGCATCTGCCTCAAGTCGAGCCTGGAGATTTACACTCCGCTGAATGAAGAGATGAAGGCATCAGGCTTCACCAACCAGGCACAGTCACTGAACTCCAGCCTCCGGTGGCAGGCAGCCGGGAAAACGGGCAAGAAGGCAAAGAAACATTAAACTCACATAACCATCAAAACAATCAAAAGACATGAGAAAAGTATTCCAAAAACTGATGCTCTGCGCAGCCATGGCTTTCATGGCTTCCCAGACTTCCCGGGCCATCGACATCCCACGCCCCGAGTATCCCCGTCCTCAGTTTGAGCGTGCCGACTGGGTGAACCTGAACGGGCAGTGGACATGTGAACTGGACTTCGGCAAGACCGGCGACCAGCGAGGCTGGACAAACGCCAAGTCGCTGTCGAAGAAAATCACGGTGCCCTTCTGCGTGGAGAGCGAACTATCGGGCATCGGTTACACCGACTTCATCCCCTGCGTGTGGTACCAGCGCACCATCGACATCCCCGCCGCATGGGAGGGCAAGCGCATCCTGCTCCAGTTCGGCGCGGTGGACTATGAGACGCACGTGTACATCGACGGCAAGAAGGCCGGCGAGCACTTCGGCACAGGCTCTTCATTCGCCATCGACCTCACCCGCTACGTGAAAGCCGGACAGAAGGCCAACCTCGTGGTGCGCGTGAACGATGACCTGCGCGGAGGCAAGCAGCCCGGAGGCAAGCAGAGTTTGGGACTGTTTTCCTACGGATGCAGCTACACCCGCGTGACCGGCATCTGGCAGACCGTGTGGATGGAGGCCGTGGACCAGCAGGCACTGAAGAACGTGTTCGCCATACCCGACATCGACCAGCAGCAACTGGTGGTGCGCCCCGAGTTCTATGGCGAGGCCAACGGAAACACGCTCACCGTGGAGGTGCTGGATGGCAAGAAGACCGTGGCGAAGCAAACCGCAAAGGCTTGCAACCAGACCACCATCATACTGCCCATGAAGAAGGCACGCCTGTGGAGTCCCGAGGATCCCTACCTGTATGACGTGAAGTACACCGTGAAGAACAGCCAGGGAGAGATCATCGACCAGGTGAGCAGTTACGTGGGCATGCGCAAGGTGCACACTGCGGGCGGCTATTTCTATCTCAACAACAAGCCTTACTTCCAGCGCCTGGTGCTTGACCAGGGCTACTATCCCGATGGCATCTGGACGGCTCCCACAGACGAGGCACTGAAGCAGGACATAGCCATGAGCAAGGCCGTGGGATTCAACGGAGCGCGCCTGCACCAGAAGGTGTTCGAGGAGCGGTATTACTACTGGGCCGACAAGCTGGGCTATCTCACCTGGGGCGAGGAGGCCAGTTGGGACATGGACATCCACGACAACGAGGCCATACGCAACTTCCTGACGGAATGGGCCGACATCATCGTGCGTGACAGGAACCACCCGAGCCTGGTCACCTGGACACCGCTCAACGAGACCTGGGGGGCGCGTGCAGACGTATACGTGCGCTTCCTTAACGACCTGTACAACATGACCAAGGGGCTTGACCCCACCCGTCCCATCAACGATGCAAGCGGCGACGCACATGTGAAGACCGACATTTGGAGCGTGCACGACTACACCCGCGAGTATGACAAACTGGTGGAAAACCACACCTTCAAGCAGGGCGTGGAGCCTTACCGCAACGTGAAGGACAAGGATTACCTGGCCAAGTATGACGGCCAGCCTTACATGATTGACGAGTTCGGCGGCCTGCCCTGGATACCCAAGGAGGAGCGCGCCAACTCATGGGGATACGGCCAGAACATCGAAACACTGGACGACTTCTACTCCATCCTGGAAAAGCAAATAGATGCCATCAAGGCATGCAAGCACGTGGTGGGCTTCTGCTACACGCAAATCACAGACGTGGAACAGGAGAAGAACGGCATCTACTACTACAACCGCAAGCCAAAGTTCGACACCGCGCGCATCAAGGCCATCTTCGAGAAGATTCCAAGCATCATTGAGAACCCGCAGGACCTGAGCGACTGGAAGTAAGCCGCTTCAGTCCGCCATAAACAGCGCGAGGCTGCGTCAGCATTCCACCGACGCAGCCTCGCGTTTTCTTTTTTTCTTGCAGAGAGATGCTTACCTCACTACCTGCTTTTTTCCTCCTATGATGTAGATGCCGGGGGAGGGCTTGCCCTCAATGCGTCGGCCTTGCAGGTCATACACGGCCTGCCCATCCGGGGAAGAACCGGCCTTCACGCCCTGCACGTGTGAGGCCAAGCCGCCCTCGGGCGTGGGCCAGAGGTCATAGATGGTCTCGCCGCCGCGCTCGAAGTGGACGAGGATGCTGCGGTAATGGTCATTGCGGATGTACTGGTCTTCCTCCACCCCTTCCAGTGCATGCGCCATGCAAGGGCCGGTGATGCAATTGCGGCTATACCACGAAGTGATGCCGATGCCGGGAATGACGATGTGCTCACAGGCCTCCATGCCGACATCCACGTTGTCATCCAGCATCATGTACGTCAGCGGGACGTCCGTGCCGAAAGTCCCCTGCCTGATTTCCCTTATCGTTCCCATGGACTTGGTTATCCTGCCGCCCGTGTACAAATATGTAGGCAACCCGTTCGTTCTCACATAGGCACCGATTCCCCAGTTTGAGAAATATGTGGGGCAAGGCCCCAGCGGACGGTCACGTTCGTAACCACGGCGGTTGTAGAATGACACAAGGTCTATTTGCCACTTGTCACGCCTTTGCTTACCAAACAGATACACCAGCGTGTCCGGCTCCCCGTCCCTGCGCCGCCAGATTCTTGCATAAGGGAGTTCTTCCATTACCGTGTCTCCCTTGACGTAATACTCAGTCTTCTCGTAGTTGGGGCTAAATGTGCCATCAGGATTCTCCGTGAACCAGGAAGAGTATTTCAACATATCCAGCCGCAGTTCCGTCCAGCGCGTGCCCTCAACATAGAAATTCATCTTTCCTATCGGTTCCTGGGCAGAAGAGACTTGTGACATGCTCAGCACCATGAGTATCCCCAGCAGTGCCCCGGCAGCAATTCGACTTGTTTTCATTTTCTTATGCTTGATTGTTTGATTACTAATTGCGCTCCCTTCTGTACGGTCACGTTTCTGGTGAACGCCACCTGCCCTGTGGTCTCCATCTCCGTGACACTTCCGGCCTCGAACGTAACGCTTCCCTGCTCTCCGTTTCTAACGTCGGAACCGACCTTGACATCGGCGGCCTGAATGTAGTTGTCGCCCGAGACATTCGTGTTTTGGAGTGCAAGAGGAAGAAATGCAGGAAGGCAATTTCTCCCTTTCAGCGTAATCATGCAGTTCTCCGCTCCCTGTATGGTATTTGCTCCATTTCCGAAATTCCCCGGCAGGGTGTATGCCTTCCTATTCTTGTCCAAAGGATATAAACAAATGTAGGTACTATCAGAATAATTTATAGGATTTATGGTAACGCCATCCTGTCCGTAGGCAATTGTGGCATCCAATCTTTCCGGGAGGGCGGTCCAGACATTCAAGTCCGGGCAACCGACCACGTTGATAGTAAGGGAATGATGGTGCCTGCCTTCATCATCGCTGTTGTACAACTTTGCCTTATTGAGGCTTTCCCCGATACCGTAACTACGCATGTAATTGTTGAAGCACTGCTGGACAATGTAAGAGTGTTTCTCAAATCCAACCCTCGTGTTGCCTATCAATGCGGGGCCTCCGTAATCCTTGCCCGTCGTAAATGAACGGGCGAACGTCAGGAAGTTACCATATCTGTTTTGCTTGAAATTGTCAAATGACGCGATATTGCAGGCAATGCTATAGGCAACCATGGGATAATCCTTATTATTTAGGCAGTCTAGTCCGTTTCCTGCCTCATCCTTTTCTATTCCGTGATAATGGAAATTGTCAAGTGAGGTTACAGCATTTAGAGTCGTGAGGCTTGCATTGTTTCCCTTTGTCATCGTTGCTATATACGCAGGGAATCCATGGCAGAACCAACTGACATATCCGTAATGGTTGTTCATTTCAGAGATGATGCCATTACCTGTCGGGGCAGTCGGATTGTCATCATTCCAACTTGGGAATTCAGAAATGATGGTCGTATCAGAAAATATGTCAGTTATATCCTTTGCAACCTTATGAGCCTCGTCCAGTTCTTGCATTCCGTCAGCCTGAGAGAGGAATGCCTTCCTCAGATATGAGCGGTCGCCCCTCCCCGGATTTGTTTCATAGAGAAGCAACTTGTCGGTATAGTTGGCTATCTCCTGTGGCGTTGTGCATAAGATGCGGCCAACAGAAAGTTCCGCCTTGTAATCCATGTAGCATTCGCCAAAAACAGTAGGAAAATGTTCGCCCAGTAAAGTGTCACCGTCAGCATTCCAATTGGAATTCAACTCCGCAAAATAAAAGTCTGAGGGAAGTTCGCCCCGATAAGAATCATAGTCCCAAGGATTAAATTCCCCCGTCCCATACCTGACGGGCACGATGCTGTCGTTGCCTCCAAACAGGACATATCTTGTCCCGCCGTATTTATAGCCATACTGGAGGTACTGGCGTATCTTTCCCGCATCATCATATAGCGCTGAAACGGTATCTCCCTCGATGGCAGGGTCAGAGAGGATGTCCTCCAGGCATACAATTCCCGCATCCATTCCCTTCTGGCGTATCCAGCCCTTCAGCCGGCTGAAGGATTGTGCCAAAGAGCGTGATGTGATGATGCAATACTCGTACAGGGGCAACTCCGTGGGGCATGTCTCCGCGGCCAAGGGGGACAGTTTCCTTGTTGGAGCCAATTCATAACTGACAGAAATCTGTATCTCTCCATAGAAGTCACACTTGTCCTGCAAGGGGAAATACTTCAGCGGGCAGACGGCAATCCCGACACGCTTCTCCGTGTCCGTTGACCCGGAAACGTCCGTTATGTAGGCCGTTTCCACCGGGAACCCGTCCGTGCTGCCATACACTGAAGGGCTGCAAGCGGCAAAGCCGGGAGGCCTGCTTGGTATGGTGGTGATTCTTGGCCACTGGATGGGATATACCTTCTCCCGGAGTTCCAAAGACGAGGCCCCGCCCGTTGAAACCTGCAAGGTGACATTCCGTGCATTCACGGGGATAGGCAGCGTGATGTGCCGGTAGGGCAATTCAGGGCTGCAAGCCTCACGACGTGGTGTCAAGCCCTGATATTCCAGCCGCGTATATTGGTTGCCGTCCTCTCCTGTCACAGTCCTGGTACTTAACTGTTCCCTCGTGAATGTGAGGGTCGTATCCTTTCTCTGTGCCATGGCAGACGCAGGGAGCAGGCAGTGGAGCAGAGCGGCCAGCAGGATGACACAAATCTTCTTTTTCCTGTTCATAGTGCTCATGATTTTAAGGTTCCATCAGTTCTTTACCACCATCATCCTCCTTGTGGCGGCCACGGTTCCGTCCGTCACGAGGGAGTAGACGAACATGCCTTCCGAGAGGTCGGAGGCATAGACGGTGATGTCGGTCTCGCCGCGCTTGTCCACGGGGATGTTCTTCACCTGCTTCCCGCTGAGGTCATAGACGTAGATGGCGGCGCTCTTCGTGCCCTCGGGGATGCTGAGCGTTATCACGCTGCTCTCGCTGAAGGGGTTGGGCTTGTTCTGGCTCATTCGGACGATGTCCGTTGACTCGCTTTCTGATTCGATGGAGGTGGCCTTGGCGTTCAACTTCTGCGCTCCTCCGCTCTTCTTCCCTTCCAGTTCCTCGACTCTTTCGGACAACTCGCGGATGCTCTGAAGCAGCAGGGGAACCATCTCGGAATAGTTGATGCGGTAATTTCCCTGCGAGTCCTCGTCTACCAATTCGGGAAACACGGCTTTCAGTTGCGCGCCATCCAAGCCGTAATGCTTCACCATTTCTGTCTTGATGTTTTCTTCCGTGTCATCATCGAAGTTCACCAGGTCAGCATTCTTCAAATCCTTTTTAGCCACTGCGGAGGCAGCGTCAGAAGCGGTCTGGTCGACCATTTCCTCTTGCATGAACTGGATGGTCCGCACCGAAAGCAACTTGTCGCTTATCGCTTCTTCGCCGTTTGCGGTGTCTGTAATGGAATGCGCCTGAAGTGGAGTAGGCACACTGCTTAATGAATATACGCTGCCATATATTCGCCCCTTAACCAACACATTCCCCACAAAATATCCAGCATATCGCCCAGGATAACTAAATGTGGGGGATGAAGTTTTCATAAGAGTTCCATAAATCCCGGCATAATTACGCGAATAATCATCTCCAACAGATCCCAATACGCCTACAGCATTACCGCTACCACCACTTGCACATCCGTGTACACCAACATGACAACTGATGCTGTCACAGCCGTATCCCGTAGCACGACCGGCTATGCCTATTCCTTTTTGACAATTTGAAACACATGTTGCTTGTATAGTGGAAATATAATCTAATTTATCCATACTTCGATTTAGCACGTAAAGACCATATCGCTTATCTCCACGTATGCTCACCGTGGCATCAGACGGCCCCTCGCTGCCAACCTGCAAACTTGACTGAGGCACTTTCGTCCCGATGCCTACTCTGCCCAAAGAATCCATCACAAGTTGTGCGTTTATACAGAATGTGCATGCCCATGCGGCAAGCACGGTGCCTAAAATCCTTTTTATTTTCATTTTTGTTCGAAATTATTTATTTTGTTTGATTGGTTCTCGTTTTAGGAAGTCCCCCTCCCCCGCGCATTTCTGCCGGTGGGAGGGGGATTCCCTATTTGCCTGCCCATACCTTGCCCTACGGGGAGAGGCGGGGCGAGGGGAGCGGGGATGCCTCACGCGAGGTCGTCGCCGCCGATGTCGCCGCCGGTGCTTCCGCCCTGGTCACCGCCGGTCTCGCCGGATCCACCCTGGTTGCCACCGGTGTTTCCGCCTTCGCCGGAGTCAGGAGCCTGGCCGCCGGTGCCTTCCGTCCCGTCGGGAGTGGCCTTTTGGCCGAGCACCTCACGCTTGTAGCGGACGATTCGGGCATTCGTGCGGTCGATGAAGTCGGCGTAGTCGGCATCGCCGAAGACCATGGCCAGGGAGTTGACCATCCTGACGAGCAGGCGGTAAGCCTCGTCGGTGGCACGGCGGGATGCCCTGAGCGCGCCCACCACGGTGCCCGCGCTGTTGTCGTCGCGTGTGCCCATGAGGGTGGCCACGCGCTGATTGGCGGCCTTCAGGTTGGTCACGTAGGCCGTGAGGGAAAGGGCCTCCACCTGCGGCTTGTACTTGCCCTCAAGGTCGGCGATGAGATTGGTGAGCATGCCGGTCTCCCGGTCGAGCTGCGCCTTGGTGTCGATGGCGTAGTCCTTGACGTGCTGGCTGAGCACGCGGGCGGCCTGGGCCATGGATTCCACGGAGACCTTGAGGAACCCCTGCACGGCGTTCTTGTAGCCGATGTAGAGGGAGTCGCGCTCGGCATCCGCCTTCGCGATTTCATCGGAGAGCATGTCCTTGCGGGAAAGTTTCAGGTTGGCGTCCTCCTGCTCCACTGCGGCCTTGAAGGGTGCCAGATAGGCCGCTGCCTTGTTTTTCACAGCCTGGTCGGCCTCTGCCCGTGCCAGGAAGTCGCTGACGTAGGTGTAATGTGCACCGTTGGCCATGTGCGTGAGATTGATGTTGCTTATCTCTTTCATAATGGTGAGAAATTTGGTTATAACATTTTGTTAGCAAATCGGTTTGTCGCAAAATCGGTCTGTTGACAGCGTAAAGATAGCGTTTTTTCCCCGATTACCGTCCGTTTTTCGAGGAGAAATGTTGCAATATCCTCCGGGCAACGGTCGCGGCGGGTTGGAGGAAGACCATTGCCGAGAGGATACGGTCACAGCGGATTGGTGGGAGGCCATTGCCGCAAGGATACGGTCACAGCGGATTGGCGGGAGGCCATCGCCGAGAGGATACGGCCGCGGCGGGCTGGAGGGAGGCCATTGCCGCAAGGATACGGTCACAGCGAATTGGCGGGAGACCATCGCCGAGAGGATACGGCCGCGGCGGGCTGGCGGGAGGCCATTGCCGAGAGGATACGGCCGCGGCGGGCTGGCATTCTGGACCTGTCGGACTGGTCGGACGAGTCAGACAAGTCAGACGAGTCGGACAAGTCGGATTCATAAAAAGGCGCGAAATTCCCAAATCTTTCCCAAATCCTTCCCTACCTTTGCCGCATCGAGAACCAAAAGAAGTATCAACATCACTCAAAAAACCAAACGTATGAAAACAAAAGCAATGATTGGAACTGCCCTCCTGTGTGCAACTTTCGTGTTCACCTCCTGCGACAACGACGATGACAGATACCTGCCCGAGAGCGCGGTCCTCCAGGCCTTCAGCGCCAAGTACCCCAACGCCAAGCGCACCGAGTGGGAGAGCAAGTACGGCTACAAGAAGGCCGAGTTCCACATCGGCAGCCAGGAACTGGAAGCCTGGTTCGACGCACAAGGCAACTGGCTGCTGACCGAGACCGACATCTCCTACAATGCCCTGCCCCAAGCCGTGAAGGACGCCTTCAAGGCCGGACAGTACGCCGCCTGGAAAGTGGACGACGTGGACATGCTGGAGCGCCCCGACGCCCCCACCGTCTACGTCATCGAAGTGGAGAAGGGCGGGCAGGAAGTGGAACTGCACTACACCGCCGACGGCATCCTCGTCAAAGAAATCCTTGACAACGACCACGACAACGAGCACCGCCCCGCCGTCACGCCCGATGCCGTCCGCCTCCTCATCCAGACGCTCTATCCCGGAGCCGTCATCCTGGAAGTCGAGACGGAACACACAGGCACCGAGGTGGACATCCTGCACGGAGGCATCCACAAGGAAGTGCTGCTCGACACCGCCAACCAGTGGATTCTGACCGAATGGGAAATCCGCCAGGCCCAAGTGCCCGAGGCCGTCATGGCCGCCCTCCGCGCCTCTGACTACGCCTCCTTCCGCATCGACGACATCCACGTCATAGAGACCCCCCAAGGCCTCTTCTACGAGTTCGAGCTGGAGCGCGGCGGGCAGGAAACCAAAGTCCGCTTCACGCAAGATGGGACACTCGTGCAGTGAGAAGCACGCAGATTGACGGAGAGAGGGTGCATCTGGTCTTTTCTGATGCACCCTCTCTCCTTTTTGCAGGATTCCATCCTTAGGCCAAGCAATGGCATGGCAGGCAAATGGCTTTCCACAGGAAAGGAACCTCAAGCCTGTTTCACGAGATTCCCGAATCGCTTTCTGAATGCCGAGACAATCCTCTTCCACAGCGAGCGTTCCCTCTTGCACCATTGGCAAATAAGGGTGTAGCTGTCCCCCCGGCCTATGCTGACGAATGAGCAACGGTGCTTCTTCCTCCGCGCTTCCTTTATTATCGCAAGCGCCTCTTTCTCCCTTCCGTTATGGATAAGGGCCATTAGATAAAAGAGCCTGTCGGGATCGAACCCTATCTTTGACTCATCGGGGATGAACAGGTCGGCATTGGGATTATCCGCCAAGAACCTTGAGATGTTTTCGGAAGCGTCCTGAAACACCCGTTCAAATGTCTCTGCGAGTTCCTCCTCACTGCCCGTTTCTGCAATGTCATACGGAACCAAATCCTGTCCCCACAGGAAGAACGCCCCATTGCCTCTCAGGCTCAGCGGCCCCTTGTCTTCATCCGACCCCATCAAGATATCCCACAGCAAGTCATCGGCATACATGGGCTTGACGGAAAGATGGCTATGCTTGCCCAGGAAAAACAGGCAGAAATAAAACCCTCCCTCAACCTTGTAGTTAAAGTAAGAGCATTGCCGAAAGCCGTATCTACGGCTCACGCCACGCCTTACACCGGCCGCCATCCTCTCACGCTCTTTCTTGTTCATTGTACTGAAACCCGCTTTATAATTCCATCATTTATTTTGCCTGTCATGCTCCAACGAGATAAAGGTACAGCGCAAGAGCCACCTGAAGGACGAATATAAGGGGCAGCCCGACAAAGAACTTCTTGTGCATGGTCTTGTGATGCCATACCTTCATGCCCATCCATGCCCCAATGCTGCCGCCGATGACAGCAACCGTCAGCAGCGTAGCCTCCGATATGCGCCATTTCCTTCTTCTAGCCTTGTACTTGTCAATGCCGTACAGGAAAAAGGAAACGGCATTGATGACAAGAAAATAACCTGCAACAATATTACTCCATCCACTCATCTTGACTTTCCCGATTCCATTATCCTTCTTACTGTCCTGCTGATGTTCTCCCTTGCAACTTCTGGTTGAAGCAGTCGTATGAGAGACCGCGAATCTCCGTCATTGATGCAATGCACACGGTCAAAGTGGCTTGACAATATGCAGCCGGCATCCTCTATGGCTCCTGACAGCAGCCAAACCGGAACGGCAGCCTTCATGCAACGCTTCTGCACGCCACATGGCACCTTGCCCATCATGGTCTGCGCATCAGACTTCCCCTCTCCCGTGATGACTACGTCTGCATCATGAATCACCTTGTCAAATCGGGCAATGTCCAGTATAACGTCTATCCCGGAACGGAGTTCTGCCTTGAGATAAGCAAGAAACGCATAACCCAGCCCACCGGCCGCCCCTGCTCCCGGATGATTGGCCATGTCAGGAGAGGCAATGCCTGCCTCTTCTGCCCTGTTGGCAAAATCCCTTAATCTGTTGTCGAGAATGACCACCTGCCCAGGTGTTGCTCCCTTCTGCGGTGCAAATACGCATGCGGCACCATTTACGCCATACAGAGGGTTGGTCACATCACAGGCCACCACGAACTTGCATGGCGTGTCCAGGCAATCATTGTCACGGAGAGCCTTCAGCATGCCCTCGCCGGCATCACACGTTGCACTGCCTCCAAGTCCCACCACAATCTGCCCGCACCCTCTGCCCAAGGCATCTGCCATCATCTCACCCACGCCGTACGTGGTTGCATCCAACGGATTGCGCCTGTCCTCCGGTATAAGAGTCAGCCCACCGGCGGCTGCCATTTCCATGTAAGCCGTCTTCCCATCCGGGGACATGGCATACGAACAGCGAACCACATCCATGAGCGGCCCATGCACCGTCAAGTCGACATCAACCACAGGAAACATCCGCCTGACACACTCAACCAATCCCTCTCCGCCGTCGCTCAACGGCAGTTTCACCACAACGGCATCCGGGAATACCGCATGTATGCCCTCTGCTGCGGCATCGCATGCCTCTCCTGCCGAGATGCAGCCCTTGAAAGAGTCAAATGCGACAATGAACTTCATGAATACCTTATTTGATAGTTGACAGCATATTCACATCTGCATACTGGGCATCATACCTCGTCGTTGGGGTGTATGTCTTCTTTGCTGAATGAACAGACGAATTAACCGTACGCGTGTACGGTTGATAATCGTACAAAGCATGCAAATATGCCAATATTGAGACATCAGTGGAGAATAGGGATAAAAACGGGATGCAATACGGCATTCTGCCCCTGTTCCAAGCCTTTCCTACTCCTGTTCTTCCCCTGCGGTGCGGAAGATAAGTGTGGTGGCTCCTATGGTAATGATGTCTGAGTCGGACAGGCGTATACGGTCCTGGTCACGGAGAATCCCGTTCATGTAAAATGTGCCCGTGTTGCTGGGCGCATCACGAAGTATATACTGCAGTTCACCACGCTTGTTGCGCTGTACGCGTATGATGCAATGTTTGGTGTCAACACTGGGGTCTACGGTCTCTATAGGCTTGTTGATGTTGGTTCCGCGCACGTAGCGACCCAGCACGTTGTCCCCCATTTCCAAGGGAATCACCTGCCTGTAATGGAACACATTCTCCACCACGACGATGCTGCCCAGCGCTCCTGACGGCTCCTCGGGAGCGGCATCGGCTTCCTTGCGGGTTGTCTTCACCTGGGCAGTACCCATACGTATGCCAAACTGCTTGTTGCATTCAGGACACACGAACACCAGTTGCTGGCCTGGCTGATAACGGGTCTCATCGAACACGATGTAATTGTCACACTTGGGACAGCGCACCCTCTTCATGCTCTATCTGTTTGTAAAAATGGGAAAATCAGAGTTTGAGCACCCAAGCGGCATCAAACTCGGTACCTTGTGCACGTATCTGGCGGGCATAGTCATGAGCCTCATCTGATGAATTGAAACCGGCAACAAGTACCCTGGTCATGCTGCCTTTTGCCCTCATCTCAGCCTTTATGCCACGACTGTTCAGTTCCTTCACATAACGCTCCGCATTGGCTGTACTCACTGCGCTGGCCAGCACCACGGCAAACTCCGGCTGTGACTGTACCTCGGAAACTTCCTTGTCCGTGCTTACGGGCATATCTTCCTTGCGCTCCACATCTTCCTCTGCTGTCTGTGGTGCAGGCTTTGCCTCGCAATTTCCTGTGGAATCCTGCCTGATGGCATTTTCCTGCACGGAGACTTCCGCACGTACCACTGCCGGCTGCGGAGATACTTCCACCGAAGGAAGAAGATTGGCTGGAAGGAACAGATTTGCCGTTGCAACCGATGCGCCAGACTCTGGTGACATGTAAGCCACCGGAGTGGAGAAGGAGAGGAATACAATGATGGCTGCTGCCGCTGCCGACACATAATAAAGCAAACTACGCGGAATGCGTATGGTCACATGCCTGTCATCACGCTTCTTTCCATGGTCACCTGCGTGCACAGACATCCCAGACTTACGCGCGTTCTCCGGCAAGCGGGGCTGATAAACTGAGTCAAGCCCATAAAATGCAGGAGAAGTGACACCGGCCTGGCATGGCATGAAGCAATCCACACCCGTGGACGAGTCACGCACGAACATGCCTATGCTTCCCACTTCAACCACGCTGTTGGCCGCAAGTTCCTGCCTGAGGCTCTCCACATATTCCGTGCACACAATCTGAGCCTGCTCCTGGGAAATCCTAAGCGACGTGGAAAGTGACTGGACGAAGAAGTCCTCATCTGCCGCATTACACTCAAGGGCAAATGACACATTACGCACAGGAGGCAGGAAAAGGTCTTCCTCTGCCACCCACCGACTGGGAGTCTGCCGGATGCGGAATGTCCCCAACTGGGGAACCGACACCACGTCATGCTCCAGCAAGAGGTACTCTATATGCCGAGATACATCTATCACTCTGCAGATTCTCTACTTTAGTCTGAATGAAAAACGCCCATGCAGGGCTGCTTGTTACTCTTTTGCGGACTTTTCGTCCTCGGTTTCCACCTTCTTGATTTTCTCTGCCACCTCAGGACGAATCTTATATCTCTTGTTGAGTCCCTTGACCACATCCTTTGTGATGTCATACTTGGGATTGGCAATAAGCAGGTTCTCCCCGGCCTTCACCATCACATAGTCATACTTGCGGGTGCGGTTGAACTGCTTCAGGAATGCCTGTATGCTGTCACGTGCTTCCTCGTTGATGCGTGCCTGCTCCTCATTGAATTCTCCGTTGAGGCGCGCTGCCAGTTCCTGCAAATCCTCCTGCTCACGCTGTATGTTTGCCTGTGCACGCTCCAGTTCATCCCGTGTGGTGAACCCGTTGCTCTCATACTTCTTCTGCATGGAAGCGGCATGAGCCTCCAGGGTGCGCTGCTTCTGAGCCAGGGTGCTCTGTATGTTATTGCCCTTGCGGGTGAGCAACTCGCTATAGTCTTTGTACAATTGATACTGGCTCATGAGCGTATCCAGTTCCACATAGGCTATCTTGATGCCTGTGCTTTGCTCTGTGCCAGCAGTCTCTGCAGTAGCATTCTCAGCATTCTTTGAACAACCGGCAAGCGCGGCAACGGACAAACACGCCACACCAAGGGTAAATTTCCTTATATTCATTTTCGTATTCAAGTTATGATTACACATTAATATAATATACAGGAGGCATGTCACTTGCCTCCACCTTGCAAATCAAGTGTTCCCTTCCCGCTCCTTTACAGCACGGGGATTTGCCATACGTTCCATGCGGTCCATGCTCTGGACGCAGTGGATACCGCGCTTGCGCATGGCCTTGCTGTCACTTATGTGGAAACTTCCAAACTTTCCACCCGGCAGAATAATTACCTTGATGCAGAGCAGCAGCACGGCCACGGCAACAAAACCAAGGGTTATAAATGCGAGTTTCAACATAATTGCCTATATTTGCAATTGCAAAGGTAGTCAAAAGCAATAAACCTACAAAATATTATGAATGAAATTGAACTCAAGCCTGCAAGTGTGTTTGAATGCTTCGCTCAGGTAAATTGTGTGCCCCGTCCTTCCAAGAAAGAGGAGAAGATGATAAAGTTCCTGCTTGACTTTGGAAAGGCTTTGGGACTGGAATCCATCTGCGATGAGACAGGCAATGTGCTCATACGCAAACCTGCCACACCCGGCATGGAAAACCGGAAGACACTGATTCTGCAGAGCCACATGGACATGGTGTGTGAGAAAAATGCACACACCGACTTCGATTTCCAGAAGGATGCCATACAGACCTACATAGATGGAGAATGGATGCATGCCAAGGGAACAACCTTGGGAGCCGATGACGGAATAGGCGTTGCCATGGAGATGGCACTGCTCCAAAGCACAGACATTGAACACGGCCCACTGGAATGTGTCTTCACCAGAGACGAAGAAACCGGGCTGACAGGTGCTTTCGGCATGAAGCCTGGATTCATGTCGGGCAGCATGCTCATCAACTTGGACAGTGAGGACGAGGGAGAGATATTCGTATCCTGTGCCGGTGGATGCCGCACCTTTGCTCAGTTGCCTTACACGGCCGAGCCCTTGCCCCAAGGATTCTTCACATTCTCCCTGCACATCAAAGGCCTCAGCGGCGGCCACAGCGGCGATGACATCAACAAGAAAAGAGCCAATGCCAACAAGTTGCTTGCACGCTTCCTGTACATGTCACAGAAGAAGTATGACCTCAGGCTGGCAGACATCCAAGCTGGCGGACTGCACAATGCCATCCCCCGTGAGGCATCATGCCTATGCGCCATTCCGGCCAAGGACAAGGAGCAGATACGCATTGACTGGAACCTCTTTGCCGCCGACGTGGAGGAGGAATACAGCACCACGGAAAAGTCCATGGAGTTCCTGCTGGAAAGCCAAGAGCCTGCCCCGGAAGTAATGGACAAGGAGGCAAGCAGGAGACTGATAACAGCCCTGCAGGCCGTAGACAACGGCGTGTTCGCCATATGCCAGGACATAGACTTGGTGGAGACCAGCAGCAACCTGGCCTCTATCCGCATGAACAAAGACACAATGACCGTTGATGTCAACAGCAGCCAGCGAAGCAGCATCATGAGTGCACGTATCAACATGGCCAACACCTTTGCCGCAGCCTTTGAACTGGCAGGAGCCAAGGTGGACATTGGCGAGGGTTATCCCGGCTGGAAGATGAATCCGCAGAGCGAGATCTTGCGCATCGCCGTGGAGCAATACGAGAAGTTGTTCCAGAAGAAACCCATCGTGCGCGGCATCCATGCCGGCCTGGAGTGCGGTCTTTTCAGCGAGAAGTATCCCGGCATGGACATGATTTCCATGGGGCCGACGCTTCGTGGCGTCCACTCACCCGATGAGCGACTGCTCATCCCCACGGTTCAAATGGTCTGGGATCATCTCTTGGCCATCATCCACAATATCCCTGTAGCCTGAGAGATGTTTCGCAAGCACTGCATCACACACTCGTCATTCTCCGCCATGATGCTTCTGCCGGTACTGCTGGCAGGAGCATGTGCGGATTATGAATCATTCACCCATGATGCCTCCGCACGCCTGGAGTTTTCAGAGGACACCGTGGCCTTTGACACCATTGTCTCCACCATTCCCAGTGCCACACGTACCCTGTCTGTCTACAACCGCAATTCCAAGGGAGTGAGAATTGCCTCGGTGCAACTGGGCAAAGGTTCAAACAGCCATTTCCGGGCGAATGTGGACGGCCAGTGGCTGTATGGCGGTGAGGGAGAAGACTTCAAAGTCTACGGCAAGGACAGTATCATCGTACGCCTGGAAGTGACCGTGCCGGAAGTTGGAAGCACACAGGTTGGCACTGTGGAGGATGTGCTCCGATTCAGACTGGAAAGCGGCGGTGTGCAGGAAGTGGTGCTCACTGCCGGAGCCATAGATGCATACATGACCCACGGAATGGTCATTGAGGGCGACTCCACCCTGGAAACCGACAAGCCTTACCTTATCTATGACTCGCTGTATGTGGCCGAAGGGGCGCATCTGACCCTGCTTCCCGGCACACGGCTGATGTTCCATGACGACGCAGCCATGCATGTCTATGGTTCCGTGGAGGCTACAGGCACCGTGGAGCAACCCGTCATCTTCCGTGGAGACAGGCTCGACCATATGTTTGACTATCTGCTTTATGACAACACGCCTAACCGCTGGCAAGGCATCAACATACATGCAGGAAGCACAGCGAACAGATTTGTCCATTGCAACATACACGGGGGGAGTTACGGAATCATCTGCGACAGCACCGGCACAGATGACACGATGCTCACTCTGGAGAGTTCTGTCATCCACAATGTGGGAGGCGATGGGTTGCGCCTGGACAACTGCAAGGCTCTGGTAGCAAATTCCCAAATCAGCAACACGAAAGGCGACTGTGTATACATCTTCGGAGGACATTACGAGTTTGTCCACTGCACCATTGCACAGTTCTACCCCTTCAGTGCCAACCGTGGGAACGCACTCTACCTGGCCAACAACATCGGCGACGAATACAGGGAAATCAAGCAGGCACACTTCATCAACTGCGTCATCACAGGATATTCTGACGATGTCATCATGGGTTCAATCACCGAAGGACAGGACTACACCTGCCCTTACCTGTTCAGCCACTGTTATCTGAACACCGTTGAATCTAAGGATCAGGAGCGGTTCAGCCAAGTCATTTATGACACTGACAACCAACCGCTTGTCAGAGAAGAAAACTTTGCCCTCTTTGACACCCGTAATTTCCTGTATGACTTCACGCCAAAAGAGCAAAGCACGATACGCTCCCTGGCAGATCCTGCCCACTCTGAGCATTATCCTACCGACCTCAAGGGGAATGCGCGCCTGGCAGACGGTGCTCCCGATGCGGGTTGCCTTGAATACCAAACAGAAGAATGAAGACCATATTGACAGTTGTGGGCAAAACCACAGACAAGCATTTCGAGGCAGGCATCAACAACTATGTGGCACGTATCAACCACTACATGCCGTTCGCCATCACCGTAGTCCCCGAACTGCGTGCCACGGCTCACCTAACAGAGAACGAGCAAAAGGAGCGAGAGGCAGAACTGATTCGCAAGACACTGATGCCCGGTGACTTCATTGTCCTGCTGGATGAGCATGGAAAGGAAAGGCGCAGCATTGAGTTCGCACAATGGATACAGAAGAAAATGGCAGCCGGCCCCAGGAGGCTGGTGTTCATCATTGGCGGCCCTTATGGATTTGCTCCCTGCATCCATCAGTTGGCTAACGAAGAGATCAGCATGAGCCAGATGACGCTCTCGCATCAGATGATACGGCTGCTTTTCTGCGAACAGGTATACCGTGCGATGACCATTCTGAGAGGTGAGCCATATCACCACGAATGAGAGCAAAAGGCACAGGAGCAGCGAATGCTTCACGTCCCGATCTATTTCCAATACATATATATATCAATGTGCAATCATATCATTCATTCATAAACATGTTAAGCGTAGAAGAACTGAACGACAGGCTTATCGACCTGGCATTTGCCGAAGACATCGGCGACGGAGACCACACCACACTCTGCTGCATCCCCGAGACTGAGATGGGAGAGAGCAAACTGCTCATCAAGCAGGAAGGCATCATAGCAGGAGTGGAAGTGGCCAAGCAGGTGTTCCACAGATTTGACCCCACCATGGAAGTAGAGGTGCACATACCCGACGGCACGCATGTCATGCCCGGCGACATCGTAATGAGCGTCAGAGGAAAGGTGCAGAGCCTGCTGCAGACCGAGCGTCTGATGCTGAACATACTGCAGCGCATGAGCGGCATAGCCACCATGACACACCGTTATCAGCAGGCACTCATTGATGCAGGAACGAAGACATGCGTCCTGGATACCCGAAAGACTACTCCCGGCATGCGCATGCTAGAGAAAGAAGCCGTGCACATAGGCGGAGGAATGAACCACCGCATAGGACTCTTCGACATGATTCTGCTCAAGGACAACCACATTGATTTCTGCGGAGGAGTGCACAATGCCATATCCCGTGCCAAGGAATACTGCCGCACACATGGCAAGAACCTAAAGATAGAATGCGAGGTGCGCAACTGGAAAGAACTGGAAGAAGCACTTGCCGAAGGCTGTGACCGTATCATGTTTGACAACTTTACGCCGGAAGACACACGCAAGGCTGTGGCTTTGGTAAACGGACGGTGTGAGACGGAATCAAGCGGCGGCATCACTTATGACACAATGATCCCATACGCCCAAGCCGGTGTGGACTTCATCTCATTCGGTGCCTTGACCCACAGCGTAAAGGGGCTGGACATGAGTTTCAAGGCTGCGGGAAGTGACAAACTGATTATCAAGCAAAAGGCATAACTGGCTGATACAAGAAGACTCTCATGAAAAAGACATTACTCACGGCGCTGGCCCTGCTGTTCTGCACGGCAGGCCAGGCCTGCACGAACCTGATTGTGGGCAAGAAGGCCAGCAAGGACGGCAGCGTCATTGTCACTTACAGTTGTGATGACTACGGTGCCTACGGATTCATGAACTACCTGCCCGGAGGTAAGCATGCCAAAGGCACCATGCGCCCACTCTACCACTATGAGTCGAACAATTATCTGGGTGAGATTCCCGAAGCAGAAGAAACCTACACGGTGGTGGGCTTGATGAACGAGCACCAGTTGACCATCCATGAGACCACATTCAGTGGCCGTGAAGAACTCACCGACACGCTCACGGGGCTGATGGACTATGGCAGCCTGATGTATGTCACCTTGCAACGGGCACGCACGGCACGTCAGGCCATTGAGGTACTGACCGGCCTGGCCGACACATACGGATATGGAAGCGAAGGCGAGTCCTTTACCATTGCCGACCCAAACGAGGTGTGGGTCATGGATCTCATAGGCAAAGGCCCTGGACGCAAGGGTGCAGTATGGGTGGCAGTGCGCATACCGGATGACTGCATCTCGGCACATGCCAATCAAAGCCGCATCCGCCAGTTTCCGCTTAAGGACAAGGCAAACTGCCTATACAGCAAGGACGTAATCTCCTTTGCACGTGAGAAAGGCTATTTCAGCGGCAAGGACAAGGACTTCTCCTTTGCCGATGCCTATGCACCTGCCGACTTTGGAGCACTGCGCTTCTGCGAGGCTCGTGTATGGAGTTTCTTCAACCGTTGGGCAGCAGAGGACATGATGCCCTATCTGACTTATGCCGAAGGAGATGCCAAGGCCACTCCCATGCCCCTCTATGTGAAGCCCAAGCAGCCCCTGAGCCTACAGGACGTGAAGGACATGATGCGTGACCACTATGAAGGTACGCCATTGGCTTTGGACTCCGACCCGGGCATGGGCCCTTGGGAAATGCCTTACCGCCCAACCCCTCTCACCTATGAGGTGGACGGGAAGAAGTATTTCAACGAGCGTCCCATCAGCACACAGCAGACGGCCAACGTGTATGTGTCACAGATGCGTTCCTGGCTGCCCGACCACATAGGCGGTGTTATTTGGTTCGGAAACGACGATACCAACATGGTACCACTCACTCCGGTGTACTGTTGCGCGCAGTCAGTACCAGAATGTTATGCCGCAGGTACGGCCGACTGCTTCCATTTCTCCACACGCTCAGCCTACTGGGTGCAGAACTGGGTGAGCAATATGGTGTATCCGCGTTACTCTGCGCTCTTCCCCGAAGTCAAGGCCGCACGCGACCAGATTGAGCAGGACTATAATTCGCTGCAGGCCAAGGTGGAGACCGAAGCGGCTTCCATGTCCCAGGAGCAAGCCGTGAAGCACCTGTCTGCTTACAGCCACCGAGCCGCACAGAGCATGCTGGATGTATGGAATCAGTTGGCACAGACCCTCATTGTCAAGTACAATGACATGGCCGTGAAGCGCACCAACGAGCAGGGGCAATACGAGAAGACGCCCGGAGGCAACCAGCGTCCCGTTCTCCGTCCTGGCTATCCCGAAACTTACCGCAAGCACATTGTAAATGAAACGGGCAACCGATTCCTAAGCAAGTAAAAGGACATGGCAGACTGGAAAAGTGCCCTTGCGGCTCTGGGAACAACAGGGGAAACCAAGAAAGCAACAGATCAGGCAACGGTTGACCGCAGGCAACGCACAGGTGTAGTCTACTCAACAAATCCCGATTTCGAATACTCCGACGGAAGCCAGAAAGAGTGCTCCACACTGCCCAAACAGCAGCAGAGACTTCGTCTGAGCTTGGAACGTGCCGGACGCGGAGGCAAGACCGTCACGCTCATCAAAGGATTTATCGGGACAGAGGAGGACACCACCGCACTCTGCCGATTGCTGAAACAGAAGTGTGGAGTGGGCGGCTCCGTCAAGGACGGAGAGATCATCATGCAGGGAGACCACTGGCAGAGGCTCACCGAAATACTGATAAAGGAAGGTTACACACAAGCAAGGTAAGAATCATGAAGAGTGTACTGATAAAAGACACCACCGTGAGCGAACGCGCACAAATCGTCCGCGAATCACTCGGCACAGGCGATGATTGTGACGGCATGGAACTCTCTGACATGTATGATGACTACATCTATGGACTGAAAGAACTTGCCGAAATCAACCGGGAGTTCAGCGAGAGGCACTGCGGGACAGTGCTGGCATGAGGTACCCGCCATGCACCGTAGGGCAGGATGGCGGCATACAGGACAATAAAGGACAAACATACACGGATTATGAGAAAAGCATCAAGAGCGATGGACAGCCAGTGGGCACTGGAAGTGATGCACAAGGCTCCTTACGTGACAGTCAGTTTTGTGGATGCCGACGACAATGCTTACGGCCTCCCGCTTTCCCTGGCATCCGCCGATGACGTACACTGGTACTTCCACGGGGCACTGGAGGGCAGGAAACTGGAAGCCATTGCAGCGCACCCCGAAGTCTGCCTGTCAGCCGTGACACGGTGTACCCCCACTGTAGGACCGCTGGATGGAAGTTTCACACTCCAGTACAAGTCGGCCATCGCTTTCGGGAAGGCAGAGGTGGTGACCGAGGACCGTGAGAAAATTCACGGGCTCCGCCTCATCTGCGAACGCTTCCTCCCCGAGCACATGGATGTCTTCAGCCAAAGCATCGCACACTCCTTGGAGCGGACTGCAGTCGTGCGCATAACACTCAGCGAGCCTCCTACAGGCAAACGCAAGCAATATGACAGTAACGGCAAAGAACTGAAGTATGGTGCCATGTGAGCAGAAAAGCGATGTGCAGACGACATTTCCCCACAAGCACCGACACGGTCAGATTCCATAACAAACACCCAAACATTTCAAGATGAAGAAGATTCTTTTCATGGCACTTGCAGCCCTGACACTCACAGGCTGCAAGGAAAGCAAGTCCCCGGAGACGGCAACATCCATTGACACCACTGCGGTAGTGACCGACCTGATAATGAGCAGGAGGAGCATACGCGCCTACAAGAACACCGCCGTAAGCCGCTCAGCACTCAGTGAGATACTGAGATGCGGCATCAACGCACCCAACGGAATGAACCGGCAAGCCTATGAAATCAGGGTGATAGACTCCCCTGCCCTCATAGACTCCATCACGGCAGCCGTGGTGAAGGATAACCCCAAGGTGGCCGAACGTCCCGGATTCAAGAACATCTTCGTGAATGCTCCCTGCGCCATCTGCATAGCATGCAACAAGGAATATGACATGTCACAGATTGACTGCGGCCTGATGGGTCAGAACATCATCCTGACTGCCTGGGCAAAGGGCATTGGGTCATGCTGCCTGGGCAGTACAGCACGCTGGCTCAAGGACTCCCCTTCGGCCAGGCCATACCTTGACCGCATGGCATTCTCCGAGGGTTACGAACTGCTCTACTGCATAGCACTCGGTTATCCCGATGAGACTCCCGATGCCAAGCCAAGGCGCAAGGACATGATACAATTCGTGGAATGATCACACATCTGCCCGGCCGAGAGAGATGCCTCATGGCAGCACGTTGCACGGGGCATCTGACAATGAAGTGCCCTGCATTTTTCCGGCAATAAGTATGAGGCATGGAGAATCAACAGGAAGCGTTTCTTTTTTCACTTTGAACTTTTTTCATTACCTTTGCACATCATAACATTTTCAATCAGATAGCATGGGGTTCTTTAAATTCTTTTCCCGCGAGAAGAAAGAGGTTCTGAACCAAGGCTTGGAAAAGACCAAGCAGAACTTCTTCGGCAAGTTGTCACGTGCCGTAATGGGCAAGTCACGTGTGGATGACGAAGTGCTGGACAATCTGGAAGAGATTCTGGTGACCAGTGATGTGGGCGTGGACACCACCCTGGACATCATACACAGAATTGAGGATCGGGTGGCACGTGACAAATATGTGACCACCGCCGAACTGAACGGCGTGCTGCGCGATGAGATTGTACAACTACTCACCGAGAGCGGAGCACGGGAGGAGGCTTCATTCGCCATCCCGCAGGGAAAAAAGCCATACGTAATCATGGTGGTGGGAGTGAACGGAGTGGGCAAAACCACCACCATTGGCAAACTGGCTTACCAATTCAAGAAAAACGGGTTGAAGGTATATCTGGGAGCCGCCGACACCTTTCGGGCGGCTGCTGTGGAGCAACTATGCATCTGGGGAGAACGCGTAGGCGTGCCCGTCATCAAGCAAAACATGGGCAGCGACCCTGCCAGCGTGGCTTTTGACACTCTGTCAAGCGCCATTGCCAATGATGCCGACGTGGTGCTTATTGATACTGCCGGACGACTGCACAACAAGAAGGGACTGATGGATGAACTTTCAAAAATCAAGCGTGTGATGCAGAAGCAAATACCCGACGCACCGCATGAGGTGCTGCTGGTACTGGACGGGAGCACGGGGCAGAACGCATTTGAGCAGGCCAAGCAGTTTACCGCAGCCACCGAGGTCACCGGCATGGCCATCACCAAACTCGATGGTTCGGCCAAGGGCGGAGTGGTCATCGGAGTGAGCCACCAACTGCAGATTCCCGTGCGCTACATTGGTCTGGGCGAAGGTATGGAGGACTTGCAGCCCTTTGACAGGAAGGAGTTTGTGGACTCACTGTTTACAGAGTGAATGTGAAGATGAAGAAGCACACCGTGGACATCATAACACTGGGTTGCAGCAAAAACCTGGTGGACAGCGAAAGACTCATTCATCAACTGGAACTGAACGGTTATCAGGTGACTCACAATGCCGAGACCCCACACGGCGAGATTGCCGTGGTGAACACATGTGGCTTTATTGGCGATGCCAAGGAGGAGAGCATCAACATGATACTGGAGATGGGGGAACGCAAACGCAAAGGCTTGCTCAAGAAACTCTATGTGATGGGATGCCTATCTGAACGCTACAGAGCCGACTTGGAAGAAGAACTGCCAGAGGTGGATGGCTTCTATGGCAAGTTTGACTGGAACAGCCTGCTGATTAACCTGGGCAAGCAGTACCATCCCGAATGCGCCCATGAAAGGCACATCACCACACCGCCCCACTATGCCTACCTGAAGATTTCGGAAGGCTGTGACCGCATGTGTTCCTATTGTGCCATACCTATCATCACAGGCAGGCACCGCAGCCGGCCGATGGAGGATATACTCACCGAAGTCAAGGCTCTGGTACAGAAAGGCGTGAAGGAGTTCCAGATAATCGCCCAGGAACTAACCTATTACGGCATGGACCTCTACAAGGAACGCCGCATAGCACAACTGGTGGAAGCCATAGCCGAGACACCAGGAGTGGAATGGCTGCGCCTGCACTACGCCTACCCCGCAGACTTCCCCATGGAACTCACGCGCGTCATGCGCGAACATAATAACATATGCCGCTACCTAGACATCGCCCTGCAACACATCTCCGATGATGTGCTGAGCGCAATGCACCGCCATGTCAACAGCAAGCAAACCTACGAACTTATAGAACGAATACGCGCAGAAGTGCCCGGCATACACCTGCGCACCACTCTGATGGTGGGGCATCCGGGGGAAACAGAGGAGGGATTCCAGGAACTGCTCCGCTTTGTGAAATGGGCACGCTTTGAGCGTATGGGAGCCTTTGCCTATAGCGAGGAGGAAGGAACCTACAGCGCAAAGCACTACAAGGACGACATTCCGCAGGAGGTCAAGGAGGCGCGACTGAGCAAATTGATGCGCGTACAACAGGCTATTAGTGCGGAAGTGCAGGAGGCAAAAGTGGGACAGACCATGCGCGTCATCATAAATCGACAGGAGGGAGAATACTTTGTGGGGCGCACCGAGTATGACTCACCCGAGGTGGATGACGAGGTGCTCATCCATGCCGATGAAGGCCTGTCGCTGCCCTGTGGCTCATTCCAGTGGGTAAGAATAGACAGCGCAGATGACTTTGACCTTTATGGGCATTGCGTGGACAGCGCAGGCCAATGCTCGGGCGGACAACTAGGCGCAAGCCTGCAAGCAGTTTCTCCCACATCCGGGGAAACACAGCAGGAAGCGTGACGACAAGACTGCATAACAAGACAAGACTGATGAACAACAAGGAATTCATAAACGAGTTGAGCACCCAGACGGGACTCTCCACCAAGGACACCTCGCTATATGCAAGCACTTTGGTGTCTGCCATCTCTGCACATCTGGCAGAGGAAAACACCATATCCGTATCAGGCTTCGGGCAGTTTGAGGTCAAGCGCAAAATGGAACGCATCATCGTGAACCCATCCAGCAAGCAAAGGATGCTGGTGCCACCCAAGATTGTTGTCAGTTTCAAACCTATGGCTACACTGAAGGAACGTGTGAACCAGAAAAACGTAAAAGAATGACGGGAAACAAGATAAACTGGCAAGACTTAGCCGCTGACCTAATGACCAAAAACGGCATGCAGCGTAAGGAGGCCGAAACATTCGTGCGTGCCTTCTTCGACACACTGGCCCAAGGCATCATGGAAGACAAATCTGTCAAGGTCAAGGCACTGGGTACCTTCAAGATGGTGGACGTGCAGGAACGGGAGAGCGTGAATGTAAACACGGGAGAACGCTTCACCATATCTGGGCACGCCAAAATAGGCTTCCTACCCGACAACGCCTTGAAGGAACTGGTCAACAAGCCGTTTGCCGACTTCCAGACCGTCATCCTAAACGAGGGAACCAGCCAGGAGGACATGGAAAGCATTGACCTGAAATATCCGGCCAGCACTTTCGACAAAGAGGCAGAAAAAGATATGCTCATGATAAGTTCCGCTCCACTTGTTGAAGAAAACGAAACTGAAGGAACCACAAGCAAGAACACAAAACACGAGGCCAAGCAACCAGATGCAGACAATGTAGAAACGGATGTGCAACAGCAACCAATGACCATTTCGTCCACCACGCCGAAGGATACCGCAGAGCAGAGAAAAAGTGAAAAAGGACTCCCCCACTCCATTGGCAAGCAAGCCGCAGCAAAAGAAAAGGATGAAGCCCGAGAAAAGCAGGACAGCACCACAGGAAATGCCTCTCAGACAACAAGTGAGAGCATAAAAAAGGAGAACGGAACTGAGAAAACGGCAGCCTGCGACAGCAAACAAGCAGACAAAGTGGTCACAGACAGCACAAACCAAACTGGCACGATGCACGATTCCCTGCGGGCTGTTTCCGTGATGGGGGAATCATCAAAAGTTCAGGAAAAGGCAAACAACCCGCAACCGGTAAAGAACAGACACAACATCTGGCGCACATTATTCCTGACCTTGATAATCCTACAACTCATACTGGCAAGTTACATGGTAGGCTACCTGCGTCTGATAGACCTCAGTTGGCTTTGCTTGCCTCCTGCAGAGACCACCACCGAAGTACAGGTTCCTGCAATTTTGAAACCGGAAGAAAAACAAAGTTGCCAAGATACCTGCACCACACAAGTGCACAAGCCGGAAGCAGTTCCCGCAGACAAAGATTCAGCACAGGATGCAAAATCCATCTCGGAAAAACCCGCCGAGACACAGGAGAAGGACAAGCAGAAACAGGAGCAGACCACCTCCAAGCCCCGGCAAGCGGACAGACAACAGTTGCTGCAGGCAGCCAAGCAATACCCACAAGTGGAAGGAGGCAAGTACCTAATAACCGGGATACGCAAGACAAGAAACATGCAGTGGGGCGAGAACCTCTACCGCATAGCACGGCAGGAGTATGGCGACAAGGGAGCCGTGGTCTACATAAAGGCGCTCAACCAGTTTGCCGACCCCAACAACATACCCGTCGGTTGCGAGGTAAAACTCCCGGAACTGACAGAGATAAGCAAATAAAGGCACATGTCAATTAAGCACATTTAACAATGAGCCACACATGAGGTAACCATTTTTTGCACTTCATGTGTGGCTTAAACGTGTCAAAAGCCGTATTTTTGTGGAAAAGTTCCAACTAGAAATAAGATAACAAACAACATAGTTATGGCAGAATCAGTGGATATTCGTGCATTGAACGAATTGATAGAAAGGCAAAGCCCCTTCGTAACAAACCTGGTGACAGGCATGAACCGTGTCATCGTGGGACAGAAACATCTGGTGGAATCACTCTTGATAGGACTGCTCAGCGACGGGCACATACTGCTAGAAGGTGTACCCGGACTGGCCAAGACCAAAGCCATCAAGACACTATCCCAATTGGTGGAGGCTAAATTCAGCCGCATCCAGTTCACCCCCGACCTACTGCCCGCCGATGTGACAGGCACCATGATATACAGCCAAAAGGATGAACGCTTTATCGTGGAGCGTGGCCCGGTGTTTGCCAACTTTGTGCTGGCAGACGAAATCAACCGTGCTCCGGCAAAGGTGCAGAGCGCCTTGCTTGAAGCCATGCAAGAACGACAGGTAACCATCGGCAAAGATACATTCACACTGCCCCAGCCCTTCCTTGTGCTGGCTACCCAGAACCCAATCGAGCAGGAAGGCACTTATCCTCTGCCTGAGGCACAGGTGGATCGCTTCATGCTCAAGGTGGTGATAGACTACCCCAAGCAGGACGAAGAGAAACTCATCATACGCCAGAACATCAACGGAGAAAAGACAGAGGTGCGTCCTGTGGTTAGCACAAAGGATGTGGAGAATGCACGCGAGGTCGTACGCAGCGTATATGTGGACGAGAAGATTGAGCAATACATCTCTGACATCGTGTTCTGCACGCGTTACCCCGAAAAGTATAGTCTGAAAGACATACAAGATTACATAGAGTTTGGAGGCTCACCACGTGCCAGCATCAACCTAGCTTTGGCATCCCGCGCCTATGCATTCCTCAAACACAGAGGATACGTGATACCAGAGGACGTGCGAGCCGTGGCTCATGACGTACTGCGCCACCGCATTGGGCTGACCTATGAAGCAGAGGCCAACAACGTGACATGCGAGGAACTGATAAGCAAGATTGTGAATAAGGTGGAGGTGCCTTAACACTTCGAGGAACCTGCAAGGAAAGAAGCAAGAGAAACAAGTGCGATGGAAACATCAGAGATTCTAAAGCGTGTCAGGCAGATAGAAATTAAGACCCGAGGGCTGAGCAACAATATCTTCGCGGGAGAATACCACTCGGCCTTCAAAGGCAGAGGCATGGCCTTCTCTGAAGTAAGGGAATACCAGTACGGGGATGACATACGCGACATCGAGTGGAACGTGACCGCACGCTTCAACAAGCCCTACGTGAAGGTATTTGAAGAAGAGAGGGAACTGACCGTCATGCTGCTAGTGGACGTGAGCGGAAGCCTGAACTTCGGCACGCAGAAGCAGATGAAGCGTGACATGCTGACTGAAATCGGAGCCACGCTTGCCTTCTCCGCCATACAGAACAACGACAAGATAGGCGTCATATTTTTCACCGATAAGATAGAAAAATTCATTCCACCCCAAAAAGGCAGGAAACATATTCTCTATATCATACGCGAACTGCTTGACTTCAAGCCCGAAAGCCAACGTACTGACATACGCGGAGCCGTGGAATATCTGACCAGAGCCATCAAACGCCGATGCACGGCATTCATCCTGAGCGACTTCTTGGATAAGGGAGACTTCAGGCAGGCACTGACCATTGCCAACCGCAAGCATGACATGGTGGCCATACAAGTGTATGACAGGAGACTGGCCGAACTGCCCGATGTGGGACTGATGAAGTTGAAGGACAACGAGACCGGACAGGAAATCATTGTGGACACCAGCAGCAAGCAAGTGCGCCGGGAGCATGCCCAATGGTGGAAGAAGCAGAAGGAAAGACTGACCGACACATTCACACGCAGCAACGTGGATGCCGTAAGCGTGAGAACTGACGGTGACTATGTGGCGGCACTGATGTCTCTCTTTGCCAAAAGGAACTGACGATGAATACAGATTTGACTTTAAGGAAAACAGTATGGACGGCACTGATGCTGGCATGTGCTTACCTCATGACGGCTAACGCACAGGTGAGTGTCAGTGCTAAAATCGACTCACTGGAACTGCTCATAGGCGAACAAACAGAAATCACCTTGGGCGTAAACTGCGACAAGGGGCAGAAACTGACGTTACCTCCACTAAAGGCAGGAGAAGAGTTGATGCCCAACGTGGAAATAGTATCTGTGGGCACACCAGACACTGCATACCTGAATGGAGGAAAGCGCATGGAGGTGACTCAGCGTCTTACCGTGACCGCATGGGACTCATCATTCTATTACCTGCCGCCCTTCGAGATAGAAGTAGACCGCAAGAAATATCAGACGAAGGCACTTGCCATGAAGGTACACACAGTGGAGCCTTTGGACACACTGCACCTTGACCAGTTCTTCCCCCCCTACGGATACATGGAGCCAGAATTCAGTTGGTCAGACTGGCAAACGGCAATCTGGTGTTCCTTCATGCTCGTCCTGTTCTTGGGGATATCATATATATTACATGATCGCGCGCGTAAAGGCAAGCCCATAGTGCGCATCATACGGCGTAAAAAGCACCTTCCACCTCATCAGGTGGCCATCAGTGAGATTGAGCGCATCAAGAGTGACCGCACACTGACAGATGCCGACAGCAAGGAATATTACACGCAACTGACCAACACGCTGCGCACCTACATACAGAGCAGATATAGATTCAGCGCCATGGAGATGACCTCTGCAGAGATAATCGAACGCCTGATGCAGGAAAACGATGAAGAGTCGCTGCGCGAACTGAAAGACATCTTCAACACGGCAGATTTGGTGAAATTTGCCAAGTACACCACACTCATCAATGAAAACGATGCCAATCTAGTGGCCGCCGTGGAGTATATCAACCAGACAAAACAGGAAGAGGATCCGAACGCCAAACCTGAACCGGAGGTCATCAAGGAGACGGACAAGAAACGCATGGGACAAGTGCGCGCCATGCAGATAACGGCTGCCATACTGACGGTCATGGCTGTAGCGTTGCTGGCTTACGTCATATGGCGGCTGACTGACCTGCTTATATAAGAACCAAACAGAAGGTAGAGAGTACAATTATGACATTTGCCAATTCAGAATACCTCTTTCTGCTGCTTCTGCTGATACCCTATGTAGCCTGGTATCTACTCTGTTACCTGAGGCAGGCACCATCCATGGCCATCAGCACCGCAGCGCCATTCATACATGTCCACAAGTCATTCCGACAAAGGATGATTCACTTACCCTTCCTTTGCCGCCTAGGATGCCTGGCCATGGCCATCGTGGCTTTAGCACGTCCACAGACAACAGACAACTGGAGCACGAAGAACATCGAAGGCATCGACATCATGCTCTGCATGGACGTGAGCACAAGTATGCTTGCCGAAGACCTGAAGCCCAACCGCATTGAGGCTGCCAAACAAGTGGCAATGGAGTTTATCAACGGACGTCCCAATGACAACATCGGCCTCACACTCTTCGCAGGTGAAGCATACACACAATGCCCCATGACGGTTGACCATGCTGTGCTGCTCAACCTGCTCAGCGGAATGAGAGTGGACATGGCCGAGCGTGGACTCATCTCTGACGGAACAGCCATAGGCATGGGTATTGCCAATGCCGTGACCCGGCTGAAGGACAGCAAAGCCAAGAGTAAAGTCATCATCCTGCTGACTGACGGAACAAATAACTACGGACAAATCAGTCCGAACACAGCAGCCGACATTGCAAAGAGTTTCGGTATCAGAGTCTACACCATCGGCGTAGGTAGCAACGGCAGTGCTCCCTACCCCTTCCGCGTGGCAGGACAGACAATTTATCAGAACATACCGGTGGAGATTGACACCAAAACATTGACAGCCATCGCCACAAAGACCGATGGTGAGTTTTACCGGGCAGGCAACACAAACAGGCTGCGTGAGGTATACCACCAAATAGACCAACTGGAGAAGACCAAGATGAACGTAAAGAAGTACTCCAAACGTTACGAGGCTTTCTTCCCGTTCCTGATGCTTTCCCTGGTATTCCTCTTCATGGATGCTCTGCTACGGGACACCCTGCTGAAACGGATTCCATAATAATCAAGGAAGGAGACTTGAGCATGTTCAGATTTGAGAACCCACAATATCTTTACCTATTGACAGGCATAGTATTGCTTGTCATAACGCATTACTATTCACTATACAGCAAGAAGAAACGCCTACGCAAGTATGGTGACATGGCACTCTTGAAGCAACTCTTCGTGGGTGTATCACGCTGGCGATCCGAAGTGAAGTTCTGGCTATGCCAACTGGCACTGGCATCATTCATCGTTGCCGCGGCACGGCCACAGTTCGGCACCCGTATGGAAACCAGGGAAAGACAAGGCATAGAGGCACTCATCCTATTGGATGTCAGCAACTCCATGATGGCTGAGGACGTGAAGCCAAACCGTCTGGAGAAAGCCAAGATGATGATCAGCAACATGATAGAGCACATGAAGGATGACAAGGTGGGGCTGGTGGTCTATGCCGGACAGGCCTTCACACTGCTTCCCATCACCAGCGACTATGTGAGCGCAAAGATGTTCCTGGAAACAATATCCCCGGCAATGGTCAGCGTGCAAGGCACCGACATAGCCGCAGCAATAAACTTGGCCATGCGCAGTTTCACCAATCAAGAAGGGGTGAGCAGAGCCGTCTTTGTGATTACAGACGGCGAAGACAATGAAGGCGGGGCCATGGAAGCAGCAAAGGAAGCAGCAAAGAAAGGCATACGCACGTATATGCTCGGCATCGGCGACCCGGCTGGTGCCCCCATCCCACAACAGGGAAGCAGCAATTATATCCTTGATGAAGAAGGCAACGTAGTGGTGTCGAAACTCAATGAGGACATGTGCCGGGAGATTGCCAAGGCAGGAGACGGTGCGTACATATACGTAGACAACAGCAGTTCTGCCCAGGTCAAACTCAACGAACAGATCAACAGACTGGCCAAGACACGCATGGAGAACCTAATGTACAACGAGTATGACGAGCAATACCAAGGCTTCGTGCTCCTAGGGCTGATGTTCCTCTTGATGGACATCATGCTGATGGAAAGGGAGAACAATAGTTTTAATATTTCAAGAATCTTCAGCAGGAGGATGAAATCATGAGAGTCACAGCAGCCTTACTTCTCTGTGCATCGGCACTGGCACTTCCTGTCAACGCCCAGAACAGCCGGGACTACATACGCAGGGGCAACCGTCTGATGAGAGACACGGCCTTTGCCAAGGCACAAGTACAATATCAAAAAGCCATTGAGGCCGACAATGCCAATGCCCGCGCACACTACAATCTAGGCAATGCCATGATATTCCAATCAAAGGCAGAGGATGCCATGAAGGAATATGAGACGGCAGTAAAACTGGAGCGAAACAAACTCCGCCTGGCACAGATGTACCACAACATGGGGGTGTTGCTGCAGTCAGCAAAGCAACTGGGACAGGCTTTGGAATGCTACAAACAATCGCTCCGCAACAACCCCAACTCCGATGAGACACGCTACAACTATGCTCTCTGCCTGTTCCAACTAAAGAAGGGAGGCGGCCAGGACAATCAAGACCAGCAGCAGGACCAGAATGGACAGGATGAAAAAAAGCAGCAGGATGAACAGCAGAAACAGAAAGAGAAGCAGGACAAGAGGAACGACAAGGAGAAAGAGCAGAAGCAGCAGCCTGACCCTCAGCAGATGAGCAAGGAGAATGCAGAGCAAATGCTCAAGGCTGCCATGCAGGATGAGAAGGAAACTCAGGAGAGACTGCAAAAGGCACAACAACGCCCCGACCAGAAGCATCTTCAGAAACAATGGTGACACAAGACATGAGGAAAGTATTACTAACACTCATCTGCCTGGCCATGGACACGGTAATGGCCATGGCACAGGTGACATTCAAGATTGAGGCTCCCCGGCAGACAGAAGTGGGTCAGCAGATACGCGTGAAATACGTGGCCAACACCAGCGACGTGGAGGACATTCAGGTGGGAGACTTCAATGGCTTTGAAGTTATCTATGGTCCCAGTACCAGCCGAAGCAGCAACTTCACGATGATCAACGGAAAGACCACACAGAGCAGTACGCTCACCTTCACCTATGTGCTGGTGGCCACTAAGGAAGGAACTCACAAGTTGCCTGCAGGAACTATCAAGGTCAACGGGAAAAGCATCAAAAGCACATCAGCAAACATTGAGGTCTTGCCCGCATCGGCACAGGGAAACAACAGCAACCAGGGAAGCAATGCCGGCGGACAAGGTGCACAGGATGACACTCAAGGCAGAGCATCCAAGCCCAATGGTTCCAATATCGGAGCGAAAGACCTATACATGACCGTGACAGCCAACAAGACAAAGGTGTACGAGCAGGAAGCAGTGTTGCTGACTTACAAACTATACACTTTGGTCAACATACAACAAATCTCTGGAGAGATTCCCCAACTGGACGGATTCCACGTGCAGGAACTGGATGCCAAGCAGCAGATGTCTCTGAAATATGAGCGCGTGAACGGACACAATTACGGAACAGCCATATGGCGTCAATACGTACTATTCCCCCAGAAGTCCGGGAAACTGAAGATTCCCAGCGTAACCTTTGATACACAGATAGAGGTACAGAACACCAGCATGGATCCATTTGACGTGTTCTTCGGTGGAGGCAGCCTGTCACAGATTGTGAGGAAGTCAATCACCACTCCTTCCTATGAACTTGAAGTCATGCCTCTCCCCACTCCCAAACCGGTCAACTTCTCGGGAGCCGTAGGAAACTTTGCCATATCAGGAAGTATCACTCCCCAGGAGGTTAAAGCCAATGATGCCACCACCCTGCGTCTAGTGGTCAGCGGCTATGGCAACATGAAACTCATGTCAGCTCCCAAAATCAAGTTTCCACAGGACTTTGAACTCTATGACCCCAAGGAGACTGACAAGACAACTTACACGACCAACGGTGCCAAGGGCAACAAGATATATGATTATGTAGCTGTTCCCCGCCATAGTGGAACATTCCACATACCGGCTGTGGAGTTCTGTTACTTCGACTTGGAAAGCAATTCTTACAAGACCTTGCACACTGATTCTATGACCATCACCGTGGCCAAGGGCAGTGGAAGAACAGTCAGTACATCCGCAGAGCAGGAAGACCTGAAAGTTCTAGGCAACGACATTCGCTACATCAAAATGGGCGAAGTCAACGCCAGCGCCACGGAACAAATTATCTATGGCAGTCGTCTATATTGGCTTGCCTACCCTGCCCTGCTGCTCATATTCTTGTTCACCCTGGTTATTGGGAAACGAATGGCACGTTTCGGAGGCAGTCGCAAGAAAGCAAGCAAAGTGGCAGTCAAGCGCCTGCGCAACGCCGAGAAACTGATGAAACAGGGGCAGAGTGAGCAGTTTTATGAGGAGGTGATGCATGCTCTCCTAGGCTATGCTGCTGACAAACTGGGAATTCCTCTGAGCGAACTGAGCAAGGACAATGTCGCGGAAGCAATGTCGCGAAGCCAAGTGCCGGAAGAATTGACTAGGAATTATGTCAACGTGATGTCGGAATGTGAGTTTGCCCGCTTCGCTCCCGGAGAGCCTGCGGCCAAGATGGAAAAAATGTATGCAGAGGCTTCAGACACCATCAACCGGTTGGATGCCTCCATAAAGAAGAACAAGTAAAATGAGAAAAATAGGTTTACTCTTACTGGGACTTTTAATACTCCCCGCGCTGTGCAAGGCTGCAGAACAGGTTTCGCCCGATAGCCTGAAGGCACAGGCAGACAAGGCATTCTCTGAAGAGAAGTATGAGGAGGCAGCCAAACTGTACCACCGCATTGCCGACAGTGTGGCCTCCGTGAACGTATATTACAATCTTGGATGCACCTATTACCGCCTGGATGACATGGCACATAGTGTGCTGTGGTTTGAGCGTGCGCTCAAACTGGATCCTGCTGACGAGGACATCGAGGCCAATCTCCTGCTTGCACGAGAAAAGACCATTGACCGCATAGCCTCCAAGCATAACTTCGTAATGCTGGATATCTTCCATCGTGTGGCCAACACACTCAACATGAACCAATGGGCATGGACTTGCCTAGGATTCTTTGTCTTTACCTTGATGGCACTGGCACTGTTTCTACTCTCCAGCCGAATCTCTGTGCGTAAGGGGGGATTCTTTGCCTCCATCCTTTTCCTGCTGCTCTGCATAATGGGCAATGTGTGCGCGCTCTATCAGAAGCATGCGGGCAACAACCATGATGCCGGAGTCATCATGACATCCGTGGTCACGGTTAAAAGCACTCCCTCAGAGGGAGGCAATGACCTGTTTCTCCTGCATGAGGGTACACGGATAGAGATACGCGATGGGAGTCTGAAGGACTGGGCTGAGATAAAGATTGCCGATGGCAAGGTGGGATGGATTCAGAAGAAGCATTTCGTCATCATATAACCAACACCCACATATACCACATGCTTGACCGACTGATTACCTTTGACCAGGAATTGTTACTCTCACTCAACGGGAGTGATTCGCTCTTCATGGATGGTTTGATGTGGACTTTCACCCAAACCCTCACATGGGTACCGTTGCTGGCAGGACTCATCTATGTGGTGTTCAAAAACCATCGCCCCAGTACATGCGTCACGATACTCCTGTGTGCGGTACTCTTGGTGGTCTTCACCGATCAATTCTCCAGTTCCCTGTGCAAGCCTTATTTCCACAGGTTGCGCCCCACTCATACGCCGGAGATTGCGGCGGCCGTGGATGTGGTACGAGGTTACCGCGGCGGCATGTACGGGTTTTTCTCCAGCCATGCGGCCAACACATTCGGTGCAGCCATGTTCTTCACACTGGTGTTTCGCCACACGCCCACAAGCATACTGCTCTTCTTTTGGGCGGCACTCTCAAGTTTTACCCGCATATATCTGGGCGTACATTTCCCTTTGGATATTGCATGCGGAGCCTTGTTCGGCATGCTTTCGGGCACAATTTTCTGGTTTGCGTGCTACAGGATATGCCGCACTCCCCCCCTCCATTCAAACTACAGTACATCCCTGCGTACAGCATCTGGATATGTCAAATCTGACTTTTCGGCAATATATCTCATGACCTCCGTCTCCTTGACCTATGCGCTCATACGTGCTGTCATGGTGACTTCGTGGCTGTGAGGCATTACCTTGCGTCCCTATGCAAAGAAGGTACTTCTGGCTGCTCATCACGCTTCTTCTGACATGCGGATGCTCTTTCTCCACGCATCGGCAAGCCAGCAGGCATGCCGCGTCCCTCAACAACCAGGCCTTCAACTGGCGTTACCGGAATATTGACAGCAGCCTCATATGTGCACGCAGTGCTCTGCGTTGCGCCCCGAAACGCTCTGCAGAACGTGCCGAAGCACTCTGCAACCTGGCATACGTCGCTTATCAGCAAATGGCTTATCAACAGTCCATCCACCTGTTGAACGACGTTTACCGGAACACCTCAGACCAGATTCAACTCCTGCGCGCTGATGTGCTTACCATGAAGGTAGCGCAGAAAGCCGGGGACGGATACACCTTCTTCAGTAACAGGAACCACGCCTTGAAGCGTATCTCACGCATCATGGAAGAGGAGGAATACCTCACGGAAAACCAGGCGAAAATGTTCCATTATGCACAGACGGAACTCCACATCGTGGCCTCTACATATTATTATTACCTGGGACAAGACTCTGCTGCACGCGCAGAAATACACAGCATCGACTCTGAAGTGTCATTGGAACGCGATACAACCCAGTGGATATACTACCATTATATGCTAGGCAGCGGCGGACTCATCACGGGAGAAGCCGCCGATGTCACCCTGCAAGAATTCCATCACCTGCTTGGAGCCTACACCACGGCACGCAGCACTGGCTGCATCTACTTCCAGGCCAACAGTCTGCAGTCGCTGGCCTCCATGTTGGCCGACACAGTACAGGCCAATCTGATACGCACAAGGAAACCGGAAAGTTACGGATTCCTGCAAGCCCGATTCTCCCCTACTGGCGATTCACAGTCCAATGACAACCTGCCCATACTGTTGGCCAAGAAAGCACTAACCCTGTTCCGTGACTATAAAGACCTGTACCAGACAGCCTGTGCCCACCGCACTCTCGGTGAGATATATTTCCTTCAGGGAAATCCCCAACTTGCCCTCTCTCATTTTCGCACCGCACTTTCGCTGGTGGAGAAGCAACAGAAACGTGACACCACCATTGTTGAACCTTGGATGGCTGGCATACATGAGAAACTCAGCATGGCCTACAGCGCACTCAATGGCAAAGTGGCCTCCGACCTCCACCGAAATGCTTACCTAGACCTGCTTGACCAATCACGTCAGAACAGGGAACTGGACTCACGCCGAGACATACTGGCACAGGAACTGCACGCCATACACATGAAACTGTTCATGCTCACCCTCCTGATAATTCTGGTGACCGCACTCTGTGTCCTGTATACGCATAGGCTGCGCCGCAATACCAAGTTGCGTTTCCAAAACCTGCGCAACGTGAGGCAATCCCAGGCTTTCAACAAGATTGTCCATGCGCATGAACAGTGTGAAAGGGAATGGCAAGAGAGAATTGAGGAACTGGAACAAGAATGCCAGGCAGCGCAGTCACATGCCCAGGAATTGGTACAAGGAAACTTGGAACGAAGAGCCAAGTTGTCACTCGTATATGCCATTGTCCCTTACCTTGACCGCATGCGTGCTGAGGTCAAGCGCATGAAACAGGACGAAGAAATACATGAGGCGAGGCTGTGTTACGTGAGTGAACTGGCAGAAGAAATCATGAACATCAACACACTTCTCACCGAATGGATACAGGTGCAACGTGGACAACTCAGCCTGCATGTGAGCACCTTCTCACTGGAAGAAGTGTTCCGCATCATAGCCCTAGGCAGTCACGCATTCACCCATAAAGGAGTTGCCCTGGAGGTGGTGCCCACTGATGTACGCGTGAAAGCCGACAAGGCACTCACCATGTTTATGGTAAACACACTGGCCGACAACGCCAGGAAGTTTACCCCCTCAGGAGGAAAAGTGTCACTGGAGGCCACTGCCACCGAAGAGTATGTAGAGATAAGCATACGGGACACAGGCGAAGGCTTGACACCCGATGACGTGTTCACACTGAACCACAGCAAGGTATACGACCCCAGGGAAATAGGTTCCACCAAGGATGACAAGGGCTTTGGGTTCGGCATCATGAATTGTCGGGGAATCATAGAAAAGTACAGGAAGACTTCTGCATTCTTTCAAGTGTGCGCTTTCGGAGTGGAAAGCAAGCAAGGCAAGGGCAGCCGGTTCTGGTTCCGTCTGCCTAGAGTAATGTGCCTGTGTGTGGCATTCATGACAGGCTTGAGCATAGAAGCCAGGAAGGCCACACCTGCCGAAGAACTCTTTGATTCTGTGTATGCAGCTAATGTACAAGGCCGCTATGAGCAGGCTTATCGACTGGCACAGGAGGCCATCCAAGGCATAGGTACACCCACAGACACAGCCCTCCTGGTGTCGCTGAGAAACGAGATGGCCATCTCGGCACTGGCTCTCAAGCGTTGGGACGACTATCGTTGGCAAAACAGCGAATGTGTACGTCTGCATCGGTTATACAGCCAAGATTCGTCCCTGGCCGCCTATTGTCGTCAGATGGAGAAGATAAGTTATGACACCCATGTACTCTATGTACTCATGTCCATCCTCTCGTTAATGGCAGTCCTGCTGTTTTACAGGTTATTCCTACGTGGTAGGCTCCGCAATCGCAAACACTTCGAGCAAGTGGAAGGGCATCTGCATAATGCTCACCGTTCACTGATGCGCTACTTCGCAGAACATTCTCCCCGGTTTTCCCAAGGCACAGGCATGCACCCACTAACAACAGAACAGGAACAGAACCAACTGGCCTCCCACAAAGATGCCATACTCTCACTCCTTCCTCAAGAAAGCCCTTTGGCCCAACTGGTAAAGAGCCTCTTTCATGAAGCCTGCAGGTGGATAAGCCAAGTAGAGCAAAGTCAAAGCCAGGTAGCAGAGCAAGAAGAGCAACTGAAAAAATATCATTTCGAGGAAAATCGTCTGTATGTAATGAACCAAATACTTGACAACTCACTCTCCACCATCAAGCATGAAACCATGTACTACCCCGCACGTACACGCCAGATGGTGCTCTCCATGGCCGGCTGCAAGGGAAATGCCCGGGAGGTGAACGAACTAGCAGACCTACTGGAATCCTACAGGCAAGTCTATATGTTGCTTTACGAACAGGCATCTCACCAGACTGAACTGCGACCATCATTGCATCAGGCCGTGCCCCTGCAGCCCATATTCTCGTATGTGGCACAGCGCATGGAACGCAAACGCATGCCCGAGAAGCAGGCACATACAAATTTCCTGGCCGAAAAAACCACATTGGTGGCCATAGGTGACAAAGTGCTGCTGCGTACGCTTATCACTAGCCTGTCCACTCCATTGGCAGGGCAGGCAAACAGCATCAGACTGCATGCCGAGGAACATGGTGACCGCATAGAACTCTTGTATACCTGCACAGGTGAAATGCCTTTTGGCGTAAGCCCCGAGGAACTCTTCACCCCTGCCTCACGATGCTTTCCCTATCTGGTGGCACGGCAAGCCGTGCGTGAGTACGATGCGTCCTTCGGACATCCGGGACTGCGGCTTTCCGCAGAAAGCCTCCCAGGTGGATTCTGCATACACTGCACGCTGATTCGTCACCAGAGTCAAGAGCATACACAAACAAATTGAAAGAACATAAAACAACGACATACTTATACTCATGGAACCATTCAAAGTCATCATCGTGGAAGATGTGAAACTTGAACTCAAGGGCACAGTACAGATATTCCATTCAGAAATACCTGAGGCCGAGATTATCGGTACGGCTGCCACAGAAGCTGAATTCTGGAAACTGATGCGCGCCGAAGTGCCGCAACTGGTACTGCTTGACCTGGGACTCGGCGGGTCAACCACAGTGGGAGTGGACATCTGCCGCCAACTTAAGACCCGCTACCCCACCCTGCGCGTACTGGTGTTTACGGGTGAAGTGCTCAATGAACGGCTTTGGGTGGAGGTGCTCTCTGCAGGAGCCGACGGTATCATTCTGAAAACGGGAAACCTGCTGGAGCGTGACGACGTGATGCTCGTCATGCATGGTCGGAAATATGTGTTCAATGAACCATTCCTGGAGAAGGTCATCGCCCGCTTCCGCAAGGTAGTGTCTACGGAGTCGGCACAGGCAGATGCCATGCTTCAATATGATATAGACGAGTATGACGAGCGTTTCCTACGCCATCTGGCTTTGGGCTACACCAAGGAGATGATTGCTTCGCTTCGCCAGATGCCATTCGGTACCAAGAGCCTGGAAAAAAGGCAGGCCGACCTCATCAGCCGTCTTTTCCCTGCCCAGGAACGCAACGGAGTGAACGCAGTAAGACTGGCTGTACGTGCCATACAACTGCATATTCTTGACGCAGAACATCTGGTGGCCGATGAGGACTGACCGGTCAACTGCAGGATGGGTACTCTCATTGCTGGCATGTGTGGCCGTATGCCTGCTGCCTGCTTCATGGCTGCTGTCTGCCTTTGGGATGCCCTGCCGGTCACTTATCTCCGATGAAGGTCTACGCTGGCTCTTCCATCACCTGCCTGGTCTGGCAACCACCCCACTCACAGCCTGCACACTGATTTACGCCATGGCCGCCGGTGCATTGCAACTCTGTATCAGAATCCACAGGCAAGGCACGCAGCCTTTTGCCCTGCTGACCACTCTTGCCGCAGCGCTGCTGCTGTTCTCCCTGCTGGGATTAGCCACTTTAATGCCACAAAGTCCACTGCTCGGCATCACAGGAGGATTATGGCCCTCGCCCCTCATGCATGGACTGCCTTTCGTATGTGGACTCTCTCTGCTGGCTCTGTCACTGGTCTACGCTGCGGCAGCCGGCCGGCTGGCCACACCGCGCCAGTTCGCCCGATGGCTCACGCTGGGCATTCACCGACATGCGGCCTGGATAGTGGCCTCCATGCTGATTTCCTTCATCCATGGCATCCTGCACTACATGCTTTAGCCTTCCAGCCAGCCCACACGCCCACTCATCCACCATACAACCCATCATAAATGGAACCTACATATCTTGCCCATCTGAATCCGCAGCAGCGGGAAGCGGTGTGCTGCACCGATGCCCCGTCACTTGTCATTGCCGGTGCAGGCAGTGGAAAGACCCGCGTATTGACTGCAAAAATAGCCTACCTGCTGCATTCGGCAGGAATGGAACCACAGAACATCATGGCACTCACCTTCACCAACAAGGCGGCCAAAGAGATGCAGCAACGCATTGCCACCATGGTGGGAGCACAGGCTGCAGCGCGCATTACCATGGGTACCTTCCACAGTGTATTTGCCCGCATCCTGCGAAGGGAACACATGACAGCGGGATTTTCCAGTCAATTCACCATATATGACACCGCCGACAGCAGCAATCTCATCAAGGAGATACTCAGGTTCCTGCAATTGGATGAAAAGAAACAATACAAGCCGTCGGCCGTACTCTCGCGCATCAGCAATGCCAAGAACCAACTGATTCTGCCCGACCAGTACCCTGCCATATTCCTCCACACCGACCAAGCATGCAACATGCCTGCCGTGGGGCAAGTATATAAGGAGTATCAGGAAAGGCTCAAGCGGGCTGATGCCATGGACTTCGATGATCTGCTGCTACGTACTTGGCTGCTCTTCCATGAGCACCCCGAGGTGACAGACTTCTATCAGGAAGTGTACCATTATATCCTTGTGGACGAGTACCAAGACACCAACTATGCCCAGCACCAGATTATCCAGCAACTAACCCAGCGCAGACAGCGCATCTGCGTGGTGGGCGATGATGCACAGAGCATCTACAGTTTCCGGGGCGCAGAAATCGGCAACATCCTCCACTTTCAGGACTCCTACAAAGGGGCACGCCTGTTCAAACTGGAACGGAACTACCGTTCCACACAGACCATAGTGAATGCCGCAAGTAGTCTCATCGAGCACAACAAGTGCCAGATACCTAAACAGGTGTTCAGTGAAAACGAGAAAGGAACGCCCATCGAAGTGTTCCATACTTACAGTGACCTAGACGAGGCTTCCACCATCGTGCACTTCCTGATGCGCCTAAACCGGCAGGAGCACCTGCCTTATAGTGATATGGCCATCCTCTATCGCACCAATCCCCAAAGCCGAAGCCTAGAGGAAGAACTGAGAAAACAGGACATACCCTACCGGCTGTACGGGGGGCTCTCCTTCTACCAGCGCAAGGAAGTGAAGGACGCTATTGCCTACCTGCGCTTGTGCGTTAACCCGCTTGACGAGACCGCACTGCGCAGAATCATCAACTATCCCGCACGAGGTATCGGTGACACCACCGTCAACCGTGTATGGAAAACCGCTGCCGAACAGGGAATCAGCCCCTGGACCGTAGTAGAACAGGCCATTGACCACGGTCTGCCTGCCGCATCGGCCAAGAAACTATCAGCCTTTTCCGCACTCATACAGCGATTTCGTCAGGCCATGGCCGACGGGACAGACATATACATGCTCACGCTTAAAATCCTCTCAGAGAGTGGCGTGCAGGCCGATATATTCCGCGGAACAGCCCCCGAGGATCTCTCACGCCAGGAAAACCTACAGGAGTTGACCAACTCCATCAGCAGTTTTGCACAGGAACGGCAGGAGCAAGGATTGCCGGCAGGAGTGGCCGACTATCTCCAACAAATCAGTCTGATGTCCGACCAAGACGAGGATGCAGACAAGGATGAGCAGGAATGTGTGACACTGATGACGGTGCATGCATCCAAAGGACTGGAATTCAAGGCCGTGTGTGTGGTAGGTCTGGAGGAAAGTCTTTTCCCGAGTCAGATGGCAATGAATGAGCCACGCGGACTGGAGGAAGAGCGCAGGCTGTTCTATGTGGCCATGACACGTGCCGAAAGCCACTTGGCTCTCTCCTGTGCACGGAGCCGAGTGCGTTACGGACACATGGAGTTCTCTGACCCCAGCAGATTCCTGAGCGAGATTTCCCCCGCTTACTTACACCTCAACGGGAAACCCCTTATGAGCCACCGTCCCCTAGACAATCCACTCTTTGGCAACCGTTCCCGTTTTGATGATAATTCGGCATCTCCTTATGGAACAGGACGCACGCCCTACGCCCCAGGTTCCCCATCATCGCATGTCCGCTTGCCGTTCTCTCCACAGGAAAGCCGGAGGATGCAACAAGCCCCCCATTCTGCTCACGACAAGCAATTCCGCAGCCCAACCCCATTGGACAGTGTCCGCAACACTACGCAGGGTACACCCTCCGCCACAGGCAAACGGCTGACTCCCACGCGCCAGTTCTCATCCTCCCACTCTGCAGCACAGCCCACCATGTCTAGCATACAGCCCGGACAGAAAATCATACACGAACGTTTCGGCATAGGCACAGTGGAGAGCGTGGCAGGAAGTGGCATGGATGCCCGTGCAGTAGTGCTGTTCCAGACGGCCGGACGCAAGCAACTTCTCCTCCGCTTTGCCCGCTTCACCCTAGCATGACACCGTCAGTTCAGAGAAAAAACGGGTCACTGGATAAACCCAAATCGCCCATTAGACCGAGAACTATCTCCTTTGCTTGTTCTGTGGAACTCTGTTCTGTGTTTCCCGCACTCTCTTTTCCCCGCTTTACAGCCCACCTCCTCTCGCCGTAGCCCGCTATGCCTTCGGGAATGTAGACCTCAAAATTGAGGCTTAGTCCAAATCGGATTGCCGTAACGTCGTACTCTGGCATCTTGATATTGTCAAGATTTTGGAGACGTGGTGCGAAAATACGCCTGCCCAGGAAAAAAAATAAATCAGGTGAGGAAAAATTTTTTTCCTGGTGAGAAACATAAAATCGGGTGGTTGGGCGAAAATACGAATATGTAAAGAAAAAGGAATTCTGTCCACTACGCCTTCGGGAAGTTGGTGGTAAACTGAAAAATTATCCCCCTATATTTATCTGGTGAGCCGAAAAAACAAGCAAGCACCCCTGCTATACACCTGAATGGCGTATGGCAGGGGTGCTATATATAAATAATTACAGTCCTTACTCAGGAAGGTTCACCGAGATGGCCAGTTCATCCAACTGTGCCTGCTCAATAACACCAGGAGCATCCAGCATGACATCCCTGCCGCTGTTGTTCTTGGGGAAGGCTATGCAGTCACGTATGCTGTCAAGTTCCGCAAAGAGACTCACGAAGCGGTCAAGCCCGTAAGCCAATCCTCCGTGTGGAGGCGCACCATACTTGAAGGCATTCATCAGGAAGCCGAACTTTTGCTGTGCCTGCTCAGGAGTAAAGCCCAGAATCTCGAATATCTTCTGCTGCAACTTGGCATCGTGGATACGTATGCTACCTCCACCTACCTCCACACCATTGATGACCATGTCATAAGCATTGGCACGCACGCTGGAGGGGTCAGTATCCAGCAGGGGAATATCCTCAGGCTTGGGTGAAGTGAACGGGTGATGCATGGCCATAAGGCGCTGCTCCTCATCACTCCATTCGTACATGGGGAAGTCGATAACCCACAAGCAGGAGTACTTGTTCTTGCTTCTCAGCCCCATGCGGGTACCCATCTCCAGGCGCAGTTCGCAGAGTTGTTTACGCACCTTCATGGCATCATCGCCACTGAGTATCAGTATCAAGTCACCGGGCTTTGCCTCCATGCGGTCACGCAAGAGTGCCAGGGTGTCCTGTCCATAAAACTTGTCCACGCTGCTCTTCACAGAATTATCTTCCTGCACACGCGCATACACAAGTCCCTTGGCACCCACCTGCGGACGCTTCACGAAATCTGTCAACTGATCCAGTTGCTTGCGTGTATACACGGCCTGCCCCTCGCAGCAAATGGCTCCTATGTAGGCAGCATCGTCAAACACGCCAAAGCCTGCGGGAAAAACAGATTCCACCAACTGACGCGACGCATTGTCGGGCTGCTGGTTCTTCAGTTCCACAAAACACATACCGAAGCGCGTGTCCGGTTTGTCGCTGCCATAGTACTTCATGGCATCAGCCCAAGTCATGCGGGGAAGTGCGGGAAGATCAATGTCCTTGATAGACTTAAAGAGGTGGCGTGCCATCCCCTCGAACATCTGCAGCACATCCTCCTGCTCCACGAACGACATCTCGCAGTCGATCTGTGTGAACTCCGGCTGACGGTCAGCACGCAAATCCTCATCACGGAAACACTTCACAATTTGGAAGTAACGGTCCATGCCCGACACCATGAGCAACTGCTTCAGAGTCTGTGGACTCTGGGGCAAGGCATAGAACTGCCCCTTGTTCATGCGGCTGGGCACCACAAAGTCACGCGCTCCTTCGGGAGTGCTGTTGACCAGAATGGGAGTCTCTATCTCCAGGAAGCCCTGCTGGTCAAGGTAGCGACGCACCTCAAAGGCAAAGCGGTGGCGCAACTCCAGATTCTTGCGCACACACGCCCGGCGCAAGTCAAGGTAGCGGTACTTCATGCGCAAATCGTCACCTCCATCGGTGTTTTCCTCAATGGTGAAGGGAGGAACAAGGCTCTCGTTGAGGATTACCAATCCGTCCACCAGTATTTCAATGTCCCCGGTGGGAATGTTATGGTTCTTGGAGTGACGCTCTATCACTTGTCCCGTGGCCTGCACCACATACTCGCGCCCCAAGTGACCGGCTCTCTGACGCAAGTCCTCCGAAGCTCCCTCGTTGAAGGCCAACTGAGTGACGCCATAGCGGTCGCGCAGGTCAATAAAGGTGAGCGCCCCCAGATTGTGGATGCTCTGTACCCATCCGGCGAGTGTAACCCTCTCGCCCAGGTTGGCAAGTCTGAGCTCGCCACATGTCTTTGTCCTGTACATTACTTAATATATGTATTTACTTTTATCTCAAACATCATTCCCCTTTCGTTGGCAGTGCACCTGCCCATGAGAAGCAAAGTGCCACCGGCGGACAAGAGAGGCGGCATACGAAAAAAGGATGAACTTCTGAAAAGTCCATCCTTCCATACCTGTCGGCTTTCTGTACGCCCTCAGGGACTCGAACCCTGGACCCATTGATTAAGAGTCAATTGCTCTACCAACTGAGCTAAGG
>JAHZGX010000004.1 GCA_019420585.1 Prevotellaceae bacterium | reverse complement strand
AGCAACCCTGTTTTTGACAATATACTATATTCAGAAGTACGATATGATATATTGAATCATATTGCCCAAACTGATATTTCGGGTTTGCTGCCCGCTTTGTATCATCTTATAAGCGTTCATTCTCTGAAATCTTCTTATCGGAGACGTAAGTTTCTCGGATTTTATCATTACCTTTGCCCTGTCTGTGGAAAGGATGGCTGACGGACTGCCGCAACATCTGGTTGAGTAAAATTACTGGTGTGCTAAAGTTCTAGGCAACACTTGCTATTCATTACTTTATTGCTATTGTCGGTGGCAGTGCAATGTACTTTTGGCAACTTTCCCTTTGCCTTCTTTGCTTTTCGCGGGGCATTTTCCAGTCTTTGATTTATATAGGACGGATGGGATTGCGTACAAGGAAAGGTGCTCTGTCCAGGTTGTCCAACAGTGTTTTCCCCCGTAGTGTACTTACCGGGATGCGGGTTGATTCTTGGCCGGTGGCTTGCTTGCGGGCTTATTTACTCAATTTTCCGTACAGGATCCATAGATGACCGGGCGGGTTCTTTCCTGTCGTGAATGTTTGGCTGTCCAGGCAGTTTGTGTATTTGGAAACAATTATTGATATATAACTGATTATAAATGAGAAGAAGTTTGAAAATTGTCCTTCCTCTGTTGGTGGCGGCCGCTTTGCTTTGCGGAGTCTATCGGCTGATGGATAAGGCACCTGATGCCAGTCTGGATGGTGACGCACAGATGGCGGAGATTATTGAGAGTAGCGGTTGCATGGCTTGCCATACGGCCAATCCGAAGTTGCCTTTCTATGCCGGCTTCCCAGTGGCAGGTACACTGGTGAAGGAAGATGCCCGGTTGGCTTACCGCTCTTTTGACATGCAACCGATGGTAGAGGCGATGGAAAAGGGAGAGAAGGTTGGCGAGGTCGACTTGGCCAAGGTGGAGAAGGTAATTGCTGACGGTACGATGCCCCAGCCCAAGTATTACCTTGTCCACTGGGGGGCTTCCGTCAGCGATTCTGAAAAGCAGATGGCCTTAGCCTGGGTCAAGGCCCAGCGTGGGGCACACTATCCCAATCTGCTGGCCGATGCGCGGTGGGCCAACGAGACAGTTCGCCCGGTGCAGGATTCCGTGCCGGTAGACGTACGCAAGGTGGTTTTGGGCAATCTCCTCTTCCATGACACACGCTTGTCAGCGGACAATACCATATCCTGTTCCTCTTGCCACGGATTGAATACGGGCGGAGTGGACAATAAGGCATTCTCAGAGGGAGTTGGCGGACAGTTGGGAGGAGTGAATGCTCCCACGGTATACAATGCTCTGTACAACTTCGTACAGTTCTGGGACGGACGTGCCGCAACACTGGCCGACCAGGCTGCCGGACCTCCATTGAATCCTGTGGAGATGGCTTGCAAGTCCTTTGATGAAATCTGCGAAAAACTGAAGGCTGACAATGCGTTTGTCAAGGCTTTCACAGGAGTATATCCCGATGGCATCAGTCAGGCCAACATCACGGATGCCATTCAGGAGTTTGAGAGAACCCTGTTGACTCCCAACTCCCGCTTCGACAAATACTTGAAGGGAGACGCAACTGCATTGAATGCTGAAGAGGCAGCGGGGTATGACTTGTTTAAGAAATACAGTTGTGCCACCTGCCATGCGGGTGAGACCCTGGGTGGCCGGTCGTATGAACTCATGGGCATCAAGCATGATTATTTTGCCGACCGTGGCACCGAACTGACCGAGGAAGACAACGGCCGCTTCAAGGAAACCAAGGCCGAAAGGGACCGCCACCGCTTCAAGGTGCCCGGCCTGCGTAATGTGGCACTTACTGCTCCCTATTTCCATGATGCCACGCAGGCCACGCTGGAGGATGCCGTCAAGGCCATGGCAAAATATGAAATCGATGTGAATCTGTCGGAGCAGGAGGTGGCACAGATAACCTCCTTCCTGCAGAGTCTGACCGGAGAATACCAAGGCAAGCAGTTGACAAACGCAAACGCTTCTGCCCAGTAAGGCATGGCCATGCTTGCATACATGGGAGCCGCTTCAGCCGCACAGGCAGAAGTGGCTCTCTTCTTTTGTCAGGCACCGACAGAGTTAGTGCGTTCATCCCGCGTGACGTAAATCCTGCAATGTGGGACTAAGGGACGGGCGCAACTTTAGACTTTCAGGAATATGCGGTGGCGGTATAGGAACTGCAGCAGGAGGAACAGGATAAGGTAGTTGCAGAATGTAATCCATGCTCCGTAGAAGTCACCCAGCCATTGCTCGAAACCGAAAGTCAGCGAGGTGGCTATGCAGCGGAAGTTGACCACCTGTCCAAGCATGTATGCGAGTATTGAGTTCATGCCGTAGATTTTCAGCCAACCGAGACCACGGCCATAGCCTCTGACATCAACTAGCCAGTAAAATGCTCCCATGGGTAGGAAACTGTATCCACCGGCCAGCAGAGTCATGCTACCTGTCCATATATGCTTGATAATGGGAGTGTGGAACCCCCAGAGCCATCCGGCAGCAACGAGTCCGAACCCGATGAGGAGCAAGTTACGTACCGTTGGCATCTCTTGTTTGGGGGCATCCTTAATCATCTGCCCGGCGAAAACGCCCAGCATTACTGTCACGCTGAATGTGAGGCTGCTCCATACCCATGTGTAACTTAAATCTCCCCGGAAGCGACCGAGCACAAGTTCGTCAATCTTGTAGGCGAAGTTGCCGGTTGGAGTCCAGTCTCCTAGTAATGACATGGGCACGGAATAGAGTATCAGAAGCACCATGGTGGCCATCATGCGTCCACGGATAGAGCAGTGTAGCATGATCAGTGCGCTTACCAGGTATCCCGTGGCAATTGCCTGCAGCGTGTTTGTGTAAATCTGTATGTAGTCGGCATTGAAGTACAGCAGATTGCCTTGCACAATCATTCCGAAAAGGAAAAGCAGCAGGAAACGGCGTACAATCTTGACATAGACGGACGGAGCCACGCCGCCATCGGATTTGCGGTACTTGGACATGGAAAATGGCATGGCGGCACCTGTCATGAACAGGAAGAGTGGCATGACCAAATCCCAGCAGCGGAAGCCCTCCCATGTCTCATGTTCAAGTTGTTGCAGTACAGGTGCTGCCCAGTGGGGAGCCCACAGGCCGCTGAAAGCCATGATGACGGGTTGGGCGAAGAAGAGCATGAAGAGATCCAAACCTCTCAGGATGTCAAGCGATTCAAGTCGCTTGGGTGGATTGCATTGTTCCATAGCGTGAAGAAAAAGGATGTTGTCGTGTTTCGGGATTCTTGTTAGAGTTGCGTGGCAGGTTAAATCCCTTGATGCAAAGGTAGTCAGAAATCCTTGATAGCCTCTTGATTCCGGATGATTTTCTTATCTTTTGGGAAAGAATATCCTCATCATGGCGGCTGGCCTTGGGTGCCCGCTCGTATGAACTCATGGGCACCAAGCATGATTACTTTGCTGACTGTGGCACGGAACTGACCGAGGAAGATAACGGCCGCTTCAGCCGCACAGTCCGAAGCGCTCTCTTTATTTGCCCGGCACTTTGTCCATTTCATGGTCTTGCCAGCGGTTCATCAGGCAGGCATTTGCAAGCAAGTTCAATGGGAACATGTTGCAAGTTACGTCAGCCAGCCATAAAATTGCAAGCAGTACGGCCGTGCCATGCAGGTTCACTTTCTGTATGGTTTCTATGGATGCCTGTGTTTTCTCCCTCTCTCATGCTTCCCCTGTCCATCGCTCCAGGAGCAGCAGAGTGATGAATCCTAGCAGTAGGGCGTAGGTGGCCTGTTTCTGGTAGCCATGGGCATGGGTCTCCGGTATCATTTCATCGCTTGTCACATAGAGCATGGCACCACCGGCAAATCCCAGCATCACGGGCAGGAATGTCCGGGACACCGCTCCCATTGCGTGTCCGGCCAGTACGCCCACTATTTCCAGCAGGCCGATAGCCAGTGATATGCAGATGGTACGAGGCACAGACACTCCTGCCATCATCAGTGGGGCTATGATGACCATGCCTTCTGGTATATTCTGCAAAGCGATGCCGAAGGAAACGCTCCAGTCTGTTGACTGTGTGTCGGCGCACAGGCTTACCCCGGCTGCCATGCCTTCGGGCAGTTTGTGCAGTGCGATGGCCAGCACGAAGAGCAGCACATTGTTGATGGTGGCATTGGTGCGGTGTACTTCTGGGTCAAGTCCGGTGATGTGGTGCAGGTGAGGCGTGATGAGGTCAAGCACATTGAGGAACAGTGCTCCGGCCATCACTCCCGCTGCCGCCATCCACCAGTGTGCCGCTTGTGTGAAGGCCGGGACTATAAGTCCGAGCGTGGAGGCCGCAAGCATGATGCCGGCGCAGTAGCCCAGCAGTGTGTCGTTCCATTTGTGTGGCATCCTGCGTACAATGAAGCCGAGCATTGAACCTATCACTGTTGCACCGCACAGTCCGGCGGCACTTATCCATACTTCTGTCATTCCTTTTTTTCTTTATTCTGTCATATTGTGGGTCACTTCATCCGCCTCCCGGAACTCCGAGGGCAGGTAGCCTGTCTTCCGCTTGAAGAACTTCACGAAGTAGGATGTGTCCTCGAATCCCAGTTCCAGGGCAATTTCCTTAATCATCATACTTGTGTAGCGTACCATGCGCTTTGCTTCCAGGGTGATGCGGTCATTGATGAGCGTGAGCGGTGAGTGCCCCGAGCAGTCGTTGACGCATTTGTTGAGGGTGCGTGTGGCCACGTTGAGCCTGTCGGCATAGTCCTGTACGGTGTGCAGGCTCCTGTAGTTCGTCTCCACGGCCTGGCGGAATTGCATGAAGAGCATGTGCGAGGGCTTCAGGGTGTCCGGCCTCGTTCCGCTGGCCTGCCGGCCGTGTCTCAGCACGTTGATGAGGAATATGCGCAGCAGAGCCTTCAGCATGTCGATGTTGCCGAAAGCCTTGCTGTTTTGCTCTTCCTGCTCCATTTCCTTCACGATGCCGGCCAGTGTGGTGGCTGTGTTTTCGTCTATGATGTAATAGGGAGGAGTGTCAAGGGCGTGGAATATGTTGTATTTGAGTGTGAGGTTGCCTTGCTCCTTCTCCTCCTTCATGAAGTCAGTGCACATCTTGATGGAGACTCCTCGGTACTTCTCCATGCCGTCGAAATGGTGAATCTGCCCCGGGGTCAGGAAGAAGATGCATCCAGGTTCCACCTCATAGTTCGTGAAGTCCACGGTGTGCACTCCCTTGCCCTGCTGGAACCACAGTATCTCATAGAAGGCATGCACGTGTGGCGCACAGTCATCCACGCCACTGTAGGGCGTGAGGTCTGGTAGGTGCTCCACCCTGAACCCGTTGCCGCTAGGTACTGCACATACTGCTTGGTACATGCTTTCAAGTCTGTCTGTTTCCATTGCCAATGCTTTTTGATTGCCCTGCAAAGTTAGGCGGATAATGGTGTATTTCGGCAATGCGCGAAGAGAAAATGCACTTTGTGTTCCGATATTTCCCATTGCTTTTCCCGCCTGGCTGATGTCCTGCAGCGCGGATTCACGGTTTTGCTCATCGGATTGCTGGCTTCGTTGTACGCGCAATATTTTTGAGATTCCCGGCCGGGACAGGGCTCGCCAGATAAATCTAGGAGGATAAGCGTATAAGTTAGCGACTCTGAAAAGGAAGGGCTTTTTGCCGGCACCACCTCTTAGATTTTCCCTAAAGAGTCGCCCTCCCTGTCCCGAAGCGGCTTTGCCCCCCCCCCTCGCAAGTGACTTGTTTTCATTTGCAAGTGACTTGATTTTGCTTGCAAATGACTTGTTTACTACCCTTAAATGACTTGATAAATTTGCACTGCATACCTTGATATCAAGAGGGTTGACCGACACGTTTTCGGGGAATCGAACGCGCAGGAGGCATCCGTCGTGCCGATCGAACCGTTGCTCTTTGCCTGATTGGGGGGCTTGGAAATCAGTTGGGAAAAATAAGGTTTCCAGTTGAGAAAAATAAATTCCCCAACTGGAAAACCTTGACATGGTACAATGCCGCGAGAGAGAATCTCCTTCTCTTCCCTTAAAATCCCTCCCACGCCCAAATTTCCGCTGACCTCTTACTTGACTGCCACCTTGCGTCCTTGGCGGATGTAGATTCCGCGTGATGGATGGCTGACTTTCCTGCCCTGCAGGTCATAATACGGGCTGCCGGCCTTGCTGGTTTCGCTCACGCTGTCGATGTCGGTGGGGGTGACATACCGGTGGTTGCTGTAATAGTAGCGTCTCAATTCGCCGGCTCCCGTGTTGCTGTACGAGTAGCGCGTGGAGAGATAGTTGGAGCCATCGTCAAGGTAAGTATATTCGCGGTAGCCACTATTGCCGCTCCACTCCTCCTTGACTAGGCGGCCTGCATTGTCAAGTGAGTAGATGTCTGTCCCTGTTATCTCCTTTTGGCTGTTGTAAATGTCACGTTTGATCTGATTTCCATCCTTGTAGACATAGTAACTGTATGAGGGTGCATATTCCAGTTCCCACTGCTTGCTGTCTCTATTCCAGCGATAGCGCCATGATGACATTAAGGATAAGGCTTCATCGTCATCACAAGAATCCAGCGGCATGACAGGATCTGTATAATTGAGTTCCGGGTCATCCGGTACATCGGCACCGCCCCATGTCAGATATTCGGCGTATTCTCCGAATGTGATTTCGCCGTTTTCCACGTAGTAGCCGCCTCTTCTCCGCCATCTTCCGTCGGTCTCGTCTATATTGTGCTCACCTTCGCTCAGGTCTTCGCCGATGCGATGCTTCTTCTCATGTTGCAGGCGCATGCCTTTCTGCTTGTATGATGCCGACGAATGTATTTCGCGCCACGGGCCATTCTCGCTCTCGCCGTCATATTCAATGACACCGGTCCACACGCCTTCGCTGTCATATACGTATGCCTCTTTGTAATAGAACTCATCATCGGGATCGGGGCGGGCATCTATCTTGTAGTCCAGGTGCCCATCGGGGCGATAGTACATGGTGATGGTGCCCTTGCGCTCCCCATCATCCACCTCAGTGTAGGTTGCACGTTTCATGCGCCCCTGGCTGTCGTATTCCATCTTTTGGTCTTCATGGCCCCATTGGTCTTCGGAATGGTAGGTGGCCACATGCCCATAACCTTCGTAAAGGTTTTCCGGGTAAAATCCCCATATGTCGTTTATTACTTCCTGGAGCGACCTCTGGCGGGCGTAGTCATCGGCATAAGTGTAGGATTCTGTGTAGCCGCTGACTTGGTCGGTGTGCTTCGTGAGTCGTCCCTTGTCGTCCCATTCCCATGTGTCGGTTATCCTGCCTTCGTGTAACTTCGATATGGGGCGAGTGCCAGCATCGTTGAGCGTGTAGAATATGCTGTCCCATGGTTCCCAGTCTATACTGTCCAAAGTGTTGTTATAGCCGTAGTTGCGGTAGGTTCGTCTTATGAACATACCGTTGCCGGTCTCGTCGATACGTTTGTAGGCACTGCGGACAGAAAGCCCGTCGTACTCATTGGAGGCTTTCACCTCGTAGACAAGGAGGGCATTCTCGTAATCTTCATAAACATAGTTGTTCACAGGAGGCATTTTGCCGGAGAAACGTTTCTCATGGTATGACTTTGTATAATGCGCCTCATTATAGGTGTCATAACCATAATCTATATATATGGCTCTGTTGCCCCAACGGTCATAGCCCGTGGCGTTGTCCAGGTAGGCGTGCCCGTTCAAGTCCGTATCCCAGTAACGCTCCCATGTGTATTCGCCTTCCTGCGTGATTGCTCCCTTGCTGGTCATCTTGTCTCTCTGTCCGTCAGGCTTGAGTGAGTAGCGCACACGCTCAGTGCATTGTCCGCCGGCGTTGAAGGCATAGGTTTGCTCATAGGACTGCTCGGTGTCGAGTTCCCAGTCTGCGGCCTTGTTGTACACCTTCATGGATGTGATGTATCCATACTCGTTGTACTGGTATATCCTGCGGTAACTGTCGCTCACAATGCTGTCGAGCAAGTTGAGTGTGGTGTCGGGGCGCACGGCCTTGATGTGCCGCAGGGAGAGCCTGTCACGTGTTCCGCCTGCCCAGTTCGGCAGTGAAGATGCCATTACGAGTGCCATCACGAGGGTCTTGTGTAATGATTTCATGTTGATGTTCTTTTGTGATAACTGCTTGATGCCATTCGGTTGCCTTGATGATTTCGAGGCAATGTTTCTTACAAAGATTGCAATAAACGCCCGAACAGGCTTCCTCGTGTATGGGTCAAGCAAGTAGTGGTAGACTCAAAACTATGCAATGCCGTAGTCTGTGACCTATGGTTTCCCCTAGTTCGGTAGACTCGTTTAGGGAGAAATATGTAAGTCGGCATGTTTTTCATGCGGTAAAAGGGTGGTGCTTTCAAACTTTTTTCATTTATTTGCAAAGATAAAATCAGATATACACAGATTCAGACAATGACGTATCAGAGACGTTTGCCCATTTTCGTGGGCATGTTATTCCTGTTGCCGGCATTGGCGTTCCTGTCGGCATGCCAGTCAGGAAAGGGCAAGGAAGAGGATGGGGATGAGAGAAAGGCGTATGCCCTGCTGCTGGAAGTAATGGAGCACAATGCCGTCGGTGAGAAGCAAGTTGCCCTTGCACTCGCTGACAGTGCCCTCAGCATGAATATTGCTGATACCACTCGCAGTTGGCTTACCAGCGAGAAGATGGCGGCATGCGTTGACCTTGGGATGCCGAGAGAGGTCATTGCCATGGGGAGGCAAGGCATTCCGTTTGCCGAGAAGATAAATGACCATGAGGGAATGCTTGCCATGTGCGGAGCCATGGGGGTGTGCTACCGGCGCATTGGCGATGTGGATTCCTCATTACTCTATTATGAGAAGGGTCTGCAAAAGGCCATCGAAAGTGAGAATACAGAGTATGAAATATATCTCTGCAACTGCATTTCCGTGCTCTTCAATGAGCAGAAGAGGTACAAGGAAGCCATTGAGTACTCTGACAGGGCTGAGCAGAAGGCGCTTGCCACCAATGACACCATTGAGCGCCTGTCTGCCCATGCCAACAAGGGAGCCATCCTGCTGCGCCAGGGACTTTGGCAGGAGAGCGTGGACATGCTTGTGCCATTGTGGAATCAAGTACGGGAAGTGAATTACAATGTGCTGACCCTTAAATATCTGTCGCCGCTGCTCTCTTCCTATCTGTGTCTGGACAAGCCGGATTCAGTGGCATTGTATATGCCTTATGCCAATGAGGCTTGCCGGGGGCTGGCACCAACCAGCAATGGTGTGCTGGGCATCTTGGAGATAAAGGTGGACATGCTGAGACGGCAGAAGAAGTATGCCGAGCAGAAGGCACTGCTTGACAGCATGAGCAATTTGAGCAACATCAACTTGGCCATGCCCAGGGGGAAACTTCTTGCCCTGCAGGCCGAATGCCTGAGCAACATGGGGCATTACGCTGAGGCCTACAGGGTCATGAGTGATGCTTATGAGCAAAGTGACTCGCTCAAGCAAAGCGACATAGACAAGCAGTTGTCTGATTTCAATGTTAAGTACAATACCCTGGAGAAGAAAGTGCAGTTGGAGAAGATGAACAACGAGCGGATCATGCTTTACACCCGCATCCTGTGGCTTGCCATTGCGCTTATTGTTCTTTTCGTTGTCTTCATCGCTGTCCTCTATCGCAGGAAACTGGACAGGCAGAAGGCCGAGTTGTCAGAGAAGACATCCTATATCAATGGGGTGGAGACAGAGCGCATGAGGCTTGCCAAGGAACTGCATGACGGCGTGTGCAACGACATCCTGGCCGTCAGCATCATGATGCAGACAGACAGGGAAGAGGCTGAACGGCTGCTCAGGAATGTTGGCCATGATGTGCGCCGTCTGTCTCATGAACTGATTCCGCCAAGGTTTGACAATACTTCACTTTCGGAACTGACAAGGGTTTATTGCCAGTCGGTGAGTGCCAAAGGCGGTGCTGTGGTCAAGCCGTTCATCAGCACTTCCTTTGAGAAATTGGCTATACCGGCCACAAAGGCAATGGAAGTATACCGCATCATACAAGAATGCGTGTCCAATGCCATCAAGTATGGATACAGCAAGACTGTGACTGTGACGCTGGACTCATGTGGGCAACGAGCCTCCGTGCGTATTGTCAATGACCTCTCGCCCTCTCATCCTGTTCATTCAGATAAAAGGGGGATGGGCAAGGATACTCTGAAAATTAGAGCAGATGCCTTGCAGGCCGAACTTCACATAGAGGACAGGGACAATAAATATCAGGTGGAAGTGACGTTCCCGCTGTAGACTATGGGCATTTGCTTCCTTGCAGGCACAACATATAGTACGAATATTCATGATTAAGAAAAAGAATCTGTTCATTGTGGATGACCACCCTGTCGTATTGACAGGTTTGCAGTACCTCATCGCGCATGATGGTTTATACGACAGGATATTTACAGCCACGGACATGGAGATAGCCAGGCAGTTTGTCATGCAAGGGAACATCTCTGTGGCCATCATTGACTTGGAGTTGGGTGATGCAAACGGAATGCAACTCATTGGGCTGCTTCAGCAGGTGTCTCCGCAAATCAAGGTCGTGGTTTATACGATGCATGAGGAATTGTGGACGATACGCCAACTCATGAATGTAAATGTCGATGCCATCGTCATGAAAGGGGACAATCCGAGAGAACTGCTCACGGCACTTCACATGATAGAAGAAGGGAAGGGCTATTTCAGCCAGCAGTTCGTCAGGCTTATCAATCGTCAGCATGCCGAAGGACAGGCTTGCCTTTCTGAACGTGAACTGGAAGTCCTGGAACATATCTCCAACGGTTTGTCAACCGGCGATATTGCCCAGCGTCTCAACGTCAGCAGCAATACCATTGAGTATCACCGCCACAACCTGATGAGGAAACTGCAGGCCAGCAACGTGGCGCAAATGGTGCGCAAGGCCATGCAGATGGGGCTGCGTTTCATAAGGCATTGAGCCGTGAGGTGTTCTCCTTGTGCTGATACTTTATCGGTATTGATAAATCCAAATATGATTGGGACGGTTCACAGGTCTATTTCTGTTGTGACGGTAAAGTTCATTTCTGTGCTCCAGATGACAGCAAATCTCTGAGAGAAAGGGATTCTCTTGACGATTTCCTTATATCTGAAATTCATAGAATCCACTCTTTGTTTGATGATAATGGAGTTGAACTAGACGATTCCAATCCAACAATCCCAGTCCCGTCCAACACATCTGGTTACAGTTGAAATATAACATTAGCGATGAAAATGACGGATAAACGAGTTGGCTACAGACGTGTTCATCTTGTTGTAATCAATAAAAATAAGAGAATGAGGTGAGTCGTTTAATCCTCAATCGTACCAATATTTACATGTAGTAAGGTAGGGATTCATTGATGTATCTTCATATTCCAATTACAATGATATACCTATTTTGTCATTCAATGTTTTGTGTTTCGGATGGCAAAATACATAAAAACGCACTGTTTTTCAAACGAAAAATAGAAATGCAATCGTGATAGTGAATTCAATTCACTATATTTGCAATATAAACTGAGATGTATGGAAGATGTAAATCGTATCAAGTTGGTATTGGTTGAAAAGAAGCGTACCAACAAGTGGTTATCGGAACAGATGGGGGTAGCCCCTTCTACTGTATCCAAATGGTGTACCAATTCTTCTCAGCCTGACCTTCCAAGCCTATTGAAGATTGCAGACTTGCTTGAAGTTGATATTAGAGAATTGATAGTGCGTGAGTACAAATCATATTTGTTATCGCAAAAATCAATGTGAGGCATGGTAGTCAATAGTGTTGAAATAGAAGTCGAGCGCAAGCCCATCAAAAATCTACATTTGGCAGTTTATCCGCCAGATGGAAGAGTTCATGTGTCTGCTCCCCAGACATACACAGATGAGCAAATAAAGTTCTTTGTCTTAAAGAAATGGGTGTGGCTCGTACAGAAGCGCAAAGAGACAACATCTTACACATTCCAAGATGAACGTGAATATGTGTCTGGTGAAGCTCATTACTACAAAGGTGAACTTTATCGTTTGAAGGTTATCAGAGACAATACCTGTACATTCCATGTTGAGATTCAGGGTGACTACATCAATGTGTATGTCTATGAGCGCACCCCTAAGGAAAACATCGCAAACGTCCTTTGGAACTGGTATAAAGAGCAGCTCATTCCAACCATTAGTCAGTATGTGGCTAAATGGGAGAACATTCTTGATGTCAAGGTCGCTGACTGGACTATTCAGCAGATGCAGTCAAGCTGGGGCAAATGCCACAAAGACACAGGCAAGATAATGTTCAACCTGCAATTGGCAAAGAAGCCTCTGAACTGCATTGAATATGTAGTAGCCCATGAACTTACTCACCTCATTGAGCAGAATCATACAGACAAATTTCGTAACATCCTTAGAACCTATCTCCCTGGATGGCAAAAGTTAAAAGAACAATTAAATGAATTCCCTTTATAATTTCAGACTATGGCTACGTATCAAGAACAAAGGGAAAGAGAATATCAGAATAAGCTCGTCAAGAGATTCCAAGATGAACTTGGCTATAAGTATCTTGGCAACTGGCAGTATGCCAAGGGTGAAGCCGTCAATTGTTTGGGTAAGCAGAATTCCCCTATCCTTGATAATGAGGTGCGCAAGTTTCTGAAAGAACAGAAAAAGTATGACGGCAAAACTCCAAGATATACAGAACGTCAGATTGAGGATGTCCTCTTTCAATTAAAGAGCAAAGCCCGCCTTGGAAATGCAAAGATGAGCAATCTGATGCAGTGCAACACAGACCTGTATGATACCTTGATGATGGGCATCAAGTCCCAGCCTGACCCAAAGTCAAACCATGAGGATGTGATGTTGTTCGACTTCGAGGACTTTACCAACAACAATTTTGCCATAGCTGAAGAGGTTAGCTATATCGACCCGTTGCTAGGAAAGAATAAGCGTCCCGACATTGTTGTCTATGTGAATGGCATCGCCTTGGCTGTCATTGAACTGAAACGTAGTCTTGTCAATTATGAAGAAGGCATCAAACAGCACCTTTCAAACGAACGAGATTTCATCCCGTCCTTCTTTACCACAACACAGTTCACAATTGCCTCAAATGACGGTGTGGAGTTCCGTTATGGAACTATTGGCACACCGTTGAAGTTTTGGTGTAAGTGGAAGCGTGACACCAACAAACTGGGTGACGTGTTGACAGAGCAGGAATCCTATAGCATGTTCTTCTGCAAGGAGAATTTCATGTTCTTCTTCCGCTACGGTGTATTGAATGACGGCGGCATCAAAAAGGTGCTGCGTCCCCATCAGATATATGCCATCAAGGCCGCTGCGGCTCGTATGCCGAAGAAGAAAAGTGGTGTTATATGGCACTCACAAGGTTCTGGTAAGAGCCTTACGATGGTTGCTTTGGCATCCTATATCCGTCGTAATTTTGAAAATCCACGTGTTGTTGTCATCACCGATCGCAAGGAACTTGACCTACAGTTGGCAGGAACTTTTATAAAGGGAGGCAACACACTTCATCATGCCACATCCAGTAGCGACCTCCTTGATACGCTTAACAAGGGCGAGGAATGGCTTATCTGTTCTCTCATCCACAAGTTTGGCGCAAACGGCTCTGAGGATGAAGCCGAGAAAGACGAATCTGGCACAAAGGTTAGTCTGGATGAATACCTTGAAGAACTGCAAACTATCATCGCACAGAAATATGGCAACAACTTTAGTGTAAAGGGTGACAATATCTTTGTCTTCGTCGATGAATGCCACCGCACACAGAGTGGTCGTCTTCATGAAGCCATGCGAGCCATCATGGGTAAAGAAATTATGCTCATCGGTTTCACGGGAACACCACTCTTGAAAAAGGATAAAGGTGACCTGTACAATCGTATAAAGAGCATGTCCGAACGCACATTTGGTCCATACATCCACAAATATCTGCACAAACAGGCCGTGGAAGACAAAGTTATCCTCGACCTTCAATACGAATACCGCAATGTTGAACAGCAACTTACCAACAAAACAAAAGTTGACCAGAAGTTGGCTGCATTGACTGCCGGACGTGAACTGACTGATGAACAGCGCAAGATGGTGGAAGACCGTTGGGCTACTTTGGAAAAGGTATATTCAACACAGGAACGCATCGAGCGCATCGGCTACAGTATTCTTGACGATGTGGGATTCGGCTTGTTAAAGCATGACTGGAGCAACGCCATGTTGGTAGCAGGTTCCATTTATCAGGCATACAGATACTACAAGTTCTTCACCCGAGACAGCAGTAATACATTGCTCAGAGGGCGTGTTGCTGTGGTAACGAGTTACAATCCTATGGACAGCGATATCGCCAACGATTCTGCTGACACCAGTAAGGAAACCGAAGCCAAATTCAAGTACGACTGGGCAAAGCGGTCGTTCCTGGACGCAGGCAATGGTATTAACAACGCCGATGACTGCGAGAAGTGGGCTAAGAACCTTTTCATCAAGCGACCAGCCCAGATGAAACTGCTCATTGTAGTAAACAAGCTGCTCACAGGCTTCGATGCCCCATGTGCCACCATCCTATACATTGACAATGAGATTAAAGACCACACCTTGTTCCAGGCTGTGTGTCGTGTAAACCGTCTTGGCGAGGACATCAAGGATGAGGAAGGCAACGTAATAGTCAAAACACATAAGGAATTTGGCCGTATCATCAGTTTCAAGAATCTGTTCGACAGTATTGAGGATGCCGTTGTCAAGTTCAACGATGGTAAAGGTTTCTCTGGTCTTGATGATGTCGATGTGGAAGGACTGCTTGACAGCGTGGTCAATAAGTGTAAAGAAAAGCTTCTTGCAGCCAAAGATGCATACGAGGGGCTGAAAAGTGTATGGGAAAGCAAGGGATTAACTGAACTGGAACCACTCACGGAGTATTATGTGACGGAACTGGAAGGCGAAGAACCTGCACAGGCTCGTCGTAACATCATGTATAGTATAACAAGTGGCATGGTCACGGCATATAACAACATGTCCGACTATTTCAGCCAGACAGATTTCACACCAGAACAAATCGAACGCTTTGCGTCGCTGTCCCGTGAGGCTGGCACCATCCAACGCAAGGTGCGCCAGAAATCAGGCGATGACTTCGACCCACGCACACTTGACCCAGATATGCGCCAGCTTCTTGACCAGCATATAAGGGCAAAAGATGCAGAAACACTGGTAGAGGCAACTGCCGACTTTTCCTTCCTCGACTTTGTCAATGATGCTACCGATACCGAGAAGGCTGCTGATGAAGCCATCCGTCAGGCTGGTGGAAATGCAAATGGTGCAGCTGAAGTCATTGAGGGCAAGGCTCGCCGTGTCAATACCGACTGGAACAACGGTGACGAGGAGGAACAAAAGGCATTCAGCGAAAAGTTACAGGCTTTGCTCGATAAACTGAAAGAAAGCAATGCTACCGCCAAAGAGAGAATCAAAGCACTCATTGAGCATATCAAAGCCATCAAGCATGGTAGTGATGTCCCCAATGGACTTGACAACAAGCGCAGCAAGGCTCTATGGAACAATCGTACCGCTTGGAATGCTCCTGCAGATGAGCGCGAGGTAATTGAAATCATCAAGAAGATTGATCGCTTCATCTACCGCAATGCAGGGGCAGGCTGGCAAGATCCCGACAGCAATGCCGGTTGGGACTTGCGTGACGACTTGCAAACGATGTTCCCATCGTTTGGCGAACAGGATATTTACGAGATTTATCGTCTCGCTTCACAAAACTCATAACAGAAAGTAGGTAATCAATATATGGCAATTAAAAAATCACAATTATACAGCGCACTTTGGGAGTCGTGCAATGCACTACGCGGCTCAATGGATGCCAGTCAGTACAAGGATTATGTGCTGATAGTCTTGTTTGTGAAATATCTTTCCGACAAGGCTGGTCAGCCGGGCTTCCGTCTCAAAGTGCCAGAAGGATGTAGTTTCAAAGACTTCGTAGCCCTGAAACAGAATGATAAGATTGGCGAGAAAATGAACACCAAACTGGAGGCAATAAAGGAATTGAATGCCAGACAGATTGGTGACCTAACCCTACCCAACTTCAACGACCCTACAAAACTGGGAAGCGGAAGAACTATGGTAGATACCCTGTCAAAGCTTATCGGCGTATTTGAAAATGATGCGCTCGACTTCTCGCATAACCGTGCTGCCGATGATGATCTGCTGGGGGATGCCTACGAATATCTGATGAAGAACTTCGCTGCCGAAAGCGGAAAGAGCAAGGGACAATTCTACACACCTGCAGAAGTAAGCCGTGTAATGGCAAAGGTACTCCGCATCAATGAACTCGATCGTGCCGAGCACACCATCTACGACCCCACTTGTGGTTCTGGGTCACTTTTGTTGCGAGCCTTGGCAGAAGCCAGTAATCCCCGTGTGTCTATATTCGGACAAGAGAAGGACAGCAGTACGGCGGCATTGGCTAAGCTGAATATGTTGCTTCACGGTATCAGCAGTGCCGACATCAAAGTGGGTGACACACTGGCTGACCCGCAATTCAAGCAGTACGGCATGGTCAGCACATTCGATGTGTGCGTAGCCAATCCACCTTTCTCCATGAAGAACTGGTTGGCTTCGGGTATGGAAAACGACCAGTATAACCGTTGGACAGCCAATTTGCTGCCGCCAGCCAAGTGTGGCGACTATGCTTTCTTGCTTCACCTCATAGCTTCTATGAAGTCTGAAGAAGGGCGTGGCGCCTGCATCCTGCCTCATGGTGTGCTGTTCCGTGGCAATGCCGAATACGACATCCGCAAGTATATCGTTAAGCAACACTATATCAAGGGTATTATCGGTCTGCCACCTAACATATTCTTCGGTACGGGCATTCCGGCTTCCATCATCATTATCGACAAAAAGAATAAGGACAGTCGTAAGGGTATCTTTTTTATCGATGCGAAGGATGGATTCAAGAAAGACGGAGCCAAGAATCGCCTACGCGAGCAAGACATCAAGCGTATTGTAGATGCTTGGGACGCTCAACAGAATATACCGCATTACTGCCGAATGGTAGAATGGAACGAAATAGAAAAGAACGACTATAATCTGAACATTCCCCGCTATATACAACCTGTGGACAAGGAGGTGCAGCACGACATTGAAGCCCATTTGCATGGCGGGCTTCCTGCTTTCGATATTGACAATATGGATGCCTTTTGGAAGGCTTGCCCGACACTGAAAGACAGTCTGTTTCAATTAAAAAACAATGGCTATTATTCACTGAAACCTCAGAAGGCCGAAATCAGCAATGTCATTGACAACGATGCTTCTTACAAAGAACAGGGAACGGCTTTTGCACAGCTGCTGAATGAATGGAAAGATGCGGTCAAGCCCCAAATGCTTGCCATTGGCCAAGGCGAAAGACCCAAAGAACTGATTACGGAATGGTCGGAGTCCCTTTTGGCTAAAATTTTGGGACACAGCGGTCTGGTGGATGCTTATGAGGTCTATGACGTGCTGCTAAACTATTGGGCAGAAGCCATGCAGGATGACAGCTACATGATTTCTAACGACGGATGGACATACCCCGAAGTAAAAGCGGTGAAACGCAAGGAAACGACAGACAAGAAGACTAAACAGACTAAAGTAAAGGAAACGGTCTGCATGTATGATGAGATTGTCTGCGACTTGTTACCGGTATCCGTTGTGTTGGCTGAATACTTTTCCATAGAGACTGCCGAGATTGCCAAATTGTCGGAACAGATAGATCGGGAACAGGCTGATATGGATGACCTTGTAGAACAGAATACCGAAGTCTTTGCTATTGGTGATGATGACGAACAGGAAGAAAACAAGGAAATCTCAGTGAAAGCTGTTGACGTAAAAGCTGCCATCAAGAATGCAAAGAAAGACGGCACATCCGAAGAAAATGTAAAACTCCTGCAACAGTGGATTGACCTCTCTAAGGAGAAGGATGCACTGAACAAGTCTTTGAAAGAGAAACGCAGCCAGTTGACGGATGCAGTTGTTGCAAAGTATTCTGTACTTACAGAGGACGAAATCAAGATGCTTGTGGTGGAACGTAAGTGGCTGGCTTCTGTTATTAGCGGCTGCAAGGCACTGATGCTGAATGTCACGCATCGGATTTCAAACGATATAACAACTCTTGTAGAACGTTATGAAACCACCTTGAGTGAAACGGCAAATGCCGTCAATGGTTTGGAAAAGGAAGTTCTTGCCTCTCTGCAAGAAATGGGATTCACCGTATAAATAGCAATGCCGATGTTAAGTGAAAGTCAGAACATAGAATACAAAGAGTCGTGGCGTGACGAATATCTGAAATGGATATGCGGTTTTGCCAATGCCCAAGGTGGTCGTATCTATATTGGTGTGAATGATGATACAGAAGTTGTGGGACTTCCCGATGCCAAGAAATTGATGGAGGACATCCCAAACAAGATTGTCAACTTTCTTGGTATTGTGGAAGATGTCAACCTGCTAATCAAAGATGATAAAGAATACATAGAGATTGTTGTGTCACCAAGCGACATGCCCATTGCCTATAAAGGTACTTACCACTATCGCAGCGGATCGACCAAGCAAGAACTGAAAGGACTTGCGCTCCAGCAGTTTATCATGAAAAAGATGGGGCGGTCTTGGGATGATATCCCCGTATATGGAGCTACCATCAATGATATAGACAGACAAGCCGTTGACTACTTCCTGCGTCGTAGCATAGAGGCTGGCCGCATGGATGAGGAAGAGGCCAATGCCTCAACAGAAGACGTACTTCGTAACCTTGGACTTTTTACAAATAATGGTGAACTGAAAAATGCGGCTATTCTGCTTTTCGGGAAAAATGTACACCAATCTTTCCCGTCCGCTAATTTCAAGATAGGACGTTTTCACACCGATGAAAGCGATCTCATCATTCAGGATGTGGTAGAGGGTAACATCATCCAAATGGCAAGTCGCGTAATGGAGCTTCTGCGTTCTCGTTATTTAGTCTCTCCTATACATTATGAGGGGATACAGCGTATTGAGCAACTGGAAGTCCCCGAAAAGGCTTTGCGTGAATTGATATACAATGCAATTTCGCATAAGGATTATACTGGTCCTGCCATTCAGATGCGTATCTACGACCGCAGCATAGAACTTTGGAATTTTGGTTTGCTACCCGAACAGCTGACCCCTTCCACCTTGATGCTACAACATTCTTCATATCCCCGCAACCACAATATTGCCAACGTCTTCTACAAGGCGGGCTTTGTAGAGTCGTGGGGACGTGGCTTCAAAAAGATAAGTGATGAGTTTGAGCGTGCTAATATGCCATTGCCAACAATAAAAGAGACAGGAGGTGGCGTAATGGCTATCATAAAACGTAAAACCATAGATGAGATTATAGCAGGACGAGACGGAGAAAGCAGAAACTTTCCAGAGACGAATGGCGGTAATACCAAGAATAATGGCGGTAATATGGCGGTAATGAAATTATCTAATCGTCAGAGACTTATTGTATCTCTAATTGTCAAACAGCCTTCCATTACCGCCAAACAAATGGCGGTAATGACAGATATTCCTCAACGTACCATAGAGCGTGAACTTTCAGTCTTACAAAAGTCAGAAGTACTATACCGTATAGGGGCACCTCGTACAGGCAAATGGGTGATTGCTGAACAAATGATTAAGGAGTAAAACGCACTTGTATATGAAAGAAACAAAATTCAAAGATACAGAGGTTGGGAGGATTCCTGAAGATTGGGAAGTAAAACCAATTAAACAAACCTGCATCGTAAAGCGAGGTGTTAGGGTAACACGTAGGATGCTGACTGCAGTAGGCAATTACCCCGTCTATCAAAATACAGATTATCCATTGGGCTTTTATAATCACTATAATGTAGAAGCAAATACTCCTTTTGTGATTGTTGGAGGGTCTGCTGGACTAATTGGAAGATGTAACGTCAAATATTGGGCAGCAGATGATTGTGCGTATTTTACTAATTTAAATGGAATAATAAAGGATTTTCTTTATTACGAATTACTTTATCTACACAATGAAATTAAGAAAGAAGTAAGAACCGCAAGCATTCCAAGACTTGACAGAACCGTTATAGAGAATCTGCTAATGGTGGTACCTCCAAAATTTGAGCAATCCCGCATTGCTACAGCCTTATCAACCATTGACAACTTGATTTCCGAATTAGGGAAACTGATAGAGAAGAAACGAGCCATCAAGCAAGGTGCTATGCAGCAACTTCTCACAGGAAAGAAACGACTAAAAGGATTCAATGAGCCGTGGGTGGAGAAGAAGTTGGGAGAAGATGCTTTAATTCTTCGCGGTGGCTCGCCACGTCCTATTGAAGACTACATAACTGATAGTCAAGATGGCTTGAACTGGATTAAAATTGGTGATGTCAAGCCTAATGATAAGTATTTCCGTAAAACCGCTGAAAAGATTAAAACAGAGGGATTGACCAAAACCCGTCAAGTTAAGAAAGGAGACTTCATCCTTTCCAACTCTATGAGTTTTGGAAGACCATACATATTGAATATAGATGGTTGCATTCATGACGGATGGCTTGTTATTCAAGATTACCAAGAGACTTATGATATGCAGTTTTTGTATTATATCCTTTGTTCGGATACTGTCATGAACCAATATGCTTCAATGGCGGCTGGAAGTAGTGTACAGAACCTTAATAAAGAAAAAGTTGCTAACGTATTATTATACGCTCCAAGTTCGTTAAAAGAACAATCAGCCATCGCTAAAGTTCTTTCGTCTATGGACGAAGAAATATCTTTCCTCGAAGCCAAGCGCGAGAAATACAACGCCATTAAGCAAGGCATGATGCAGCAACTCTTAACAGGTAGGATAAGGTTGGTTGAAACTAATGTCAAGACTAGCACGACATCGGCAAATGTCCATTTCCGAAGGAGCGTTTTGGCAGCAGAAATAGCCAACAGGCTATGTGATGAGCCAACATTTGGTCATGTAAAAATGGAAAAGATGCTGTTCCTCGCCGAGCACTGTTGTCATATAGACATCGGTTCGCACTATCATCGTGATGCTGCCGGCCCTTATGACAATAAAGCATTACGTTCCATTGACAGCCAGTTGAAAAAGCAAAAGTGGTTTGAGGTGCAACGGACAGAGAAAGGTTATAGGTATGTACCCATGCAGAATTGTGGCAAGCATAAGACATATTTCAACAGATACTATTCTGGTGTAGTCCCCATGTTTGATAAGATAATCAACACCTTCAAGACTCAGAATACGGAACGATGTGAAATTGTCGCTACGCTCTACAGTGCATGGGAAGATTTGCTGCACAGCAATAAGTCTTTCACTGATGCCGACATCGTGAATGAGGTGCTGAACAACTGGCACGAATCAAAGAAACGTATTTCGCAAGATCGCTGGTTAAAAGCCATCCAGTGGATGCGCGACAACGGCTTTGCTCCAGATATGTCCGTCTGTATGAAATGATTAAAAACTCTATATAAAGGAGGTCAAAAGAAATGATGGAATTATTAAATTTGCAACAGCAATGTTTGAAATTAATTCAAGCTCATTCTGAGTGTGGCCAAAACTGTGTTATAAACCATTATTGTACTTCAGTCGGGTGTACAACGGGAGATTGTAGCAGATGTCTTAACCAAATACAATATGGGCAGCCAAACTTCACATACAGTTGTACTAAAATAACATATCAATATGTGCTACGATTTTTTAATCGTTTTGCATCTGAGATTTGTTATGCTATGTGTCGTTACAAATATAATAACCCCAAACGAATAAATGTAGTATCTTTGGGGTGTGGACCTGGTTCTGAAGTTTACGGAATAATAAAGGCTTTTAAGATACAAGGTGTAGATACAAGATTATATTACGAAGGTCATGATTTATTGAATGTATGGGAACCAGTACAGAATCTATGCAAAGATAGTTTATCAAGTACTCAACACGTTGTGGATTTCCATACAACAAACTTGTTTGCAGACTTTCATGGATTTGATGATGGTGTCACAAATTTATTAATATTGAATTATTTATTATCTCATGCAGCCAAATTTTATCCTCTTCAAGGTAAGCATCAGTTTGTTGATGAGATAGTTGATTTCATACTCCTGTATAATGTCCGAAACATATTATTCAATGACATCAATTATTATGGCTATTATACAAGTCTTGATTCCGGAGTGCAATTAATGAATTTGTTGGTTTCAAAGATTAAATCAAAAGGTGTGAAATATACTGTTCGTTATGCATGTTTTCCTTCTGATAAATATCAAGGAAACGAAGGATGGCAATTCTACAAAAAAAAAAGATTTGTTGTTTCAAAAACTAGATGGAAACAACTTCATGAATAATGTTGACTATTGTAATTCAAAACAAATATTTGTTCATATACAATGATATTATCAGTTTCTCGTCGCACAGATATACCAGCATTCTATTGGGAATGGTTCCTTAATAGAGTAAAAGCAGGATTTGTGGATGTTCGTAATCCTATGAACATTCATCAGGTAAGTCGTATTAACATACGTCCAGAGGTCGTGGATTGTATAGTGTTTTGGACAAAAAATGCAGGAAATATTATTCCGTATCTTGACCAATTGAAAGAATATAATTATTACTTTCAATATACAATCAATCCATATAACAAATTGATTGAAGAAAATGTTCCTACAAAGAAGAATATCATTGAGAATTTTCGAGCACTTTCAGATATAATTGGTTCCAACAGGGTTATTTGGAGATATGACCCTATACTTCTAACTGATTATATAGATATTGAGTATCATATACGTTATTTTGAAGAATTGGCTAAACGATTACAAGGGTACACCCAAAGATGTGTTATTAGTTTTGTTGACTTGTACAAAAAAACAGTTTCTAATACACGAGACCTTATGATGAGAGAACCGACAGAGAACGAGATGCATATCCTTGCTAAGAAACTTTCAACAATTGCTCAAAATTACAAAATAGAAGTCCTTTCATGTTCTGAGAACATTAATCTTGATGCAGAAGGGGTAAGGCATGGATGTTGTATAGATAGAAACTTAATCGAGGAAATTGTTGGTTATAAGATAGATGTCAAGAAAGACAAAAATCAGCGTAAAGAATGTGGTTGTATAGAAAGCATAGATCTTGGCGCTTACAATACCTGCCTTCACGCATGCAAATATTGTTACGCAAACTTTAATAACACAAAGGTTCACACATTGAGTAAAATGCATAATCCTATGTCCACATTACTTGTCGGTGAATTGGATAAGACGGACGTTATAAAAGTAAGGAAAGTAAAGTTGTTAAAATCAAATAACCTGTTCTGATTGGAGGTAAATGAGAAAAATTGTATAACTTAAAATACTTGTTTAATAAAAATAGAATTTAATATGAATCGGATTGTTCTGATAGGAAATGGGTTCGATTTGGCACATGGCCTCCCTACAAACTATGAGAGTTTCATACAATGGTATTGGGAACAGTGCGGTAACAACTTGTTACATGGTTTAGAGAAAGAAGTATCTGATGGATTATGTTCATTTAAGATTAACAATGGCATAGATGTCTATAATTGGGCTTCTGTTTTCCAAGGATGGTATTATAGGAGAGAGAATCCGTTAATTCCATGGGATTTGAAAGATGTTGTACGGTTGGTAAAAGAGGACAAAGAATTATGTGACTTTAAAATAAGTCAGTTCTTACAACAGATATGTAATAATATCGAAACAAAGAAGTGGGTAGACATCGAGAATGAGTATTATAAATTATTGACTAAGCATGCTATTGCAGAACCTTCATCTGAAAAGCTGAACGAATTGAATGGACAATTACGATGCATTCAAAAATTGCTAACAGAATATTTGAGTTTTGTTTGCAAAAATGGAGTTCAACCAATAGAACGTCTATGGAATAAAATATACATGCCTATAAGTTCACGGGATATATCCATTAATGGTCTCACTGAATTTAGAAAATATATAGACAATTGTTTGAGTTTACAAAGTAATGTATGGGAAGACAAACAATCAAGATACGGATTAGGCAATGAAGCTATAAGGGCTGTTGATGACTATACTAAAAACTATGAGAGATATGTTGCAGGATGTTATCCAGATCTGTATATGCTACCTGATTGGGTTCTGTTTGTCAATTTTAATTATACGAACACAGCTACTTCTTATCTTCGCAAAAGTGTGTCTTCCCAAATTCACATTCATGGAGATTTGACTAATCCTGAAAGTATGATTTTTGGATATGGGGATGAGATGGATACTAATTATTTGCGACTTCAGAATCTTAACAACAATGAGTGCCTGCAAAACATAAAATCAATAAAATATCTGGAGTCTGATAATTATCGGAATGTGCTTAGCTTCATTGATTCTGCACCATATCAGATTTACATCATGGGACATTCGTGTGGAAATTCTGATAGAACATTACTAAATACTCTTTTTGAACATAAGAATTGTATCTCCATTAAACCTTTTTATTATAAAAAGGAGGATGGTACAGATAATTATCTGGAATTGGTAATGAATATTAGCCGCAATTTTACAGATATGAAACTTATGAGAGATAGAGTTGTCAATAAAACATATTGCGAACCGCTTCTTGAATAATTTTATCAGCTTTGCAATGAGACATAAAAAAGTATGAATATTGACGATATAAAAGCAATAATAGCGAAGACAAAAATCGAGTACTTGAATTGAAAAAGACTACAGGTGAATTAATCAAAGAGGTGTGCAGACTTTGTTTGCCCTCTAAACTCAGAAGGTGATTGATTGTTCTTTGGAGGTCCCCAAGTCGTTTTGCATGGAATAGTTAAACACCAGACAATCTTCATAATGAAGATTGTCTGAGAATCGCATAAAGGGATTGTTGCGTATGGTGCAGGCAAAGGGCGTATGCCTGCCTTTGCCATTAAGAGTCCGCATGATTATTGCTTAGCCAGTTCGCTATATTGAGAAAATCGTTCGCCTTTCTGTGTGTAAGAATCAAAGGCTAGGAATAAATATAATGTTATCGTTAAAATGCTAAATGATTTTAACGGTGATGAAATAAATCATCATCGAAATAGTTGTCCATTTCATCCAACTCATCCATTTCATCTTGTAGGTCGTCTATCCTGTCTTGCAGTTCATCATACTTGTCCGAGAGTATGTTGCATCTGTCCTGCTGTTGTCTCAACTTGTGGATGCGGTTCTCTAAGGAGTGGATATTGTCAAGGTATTCGTCCTCATGTCCGTAGTCATGCAAACGAAAGGGTGGAGGTGCCGAAACCTTATTTGGCTTGCTTGTCCCGAACAGCCATTTAAGTAGTGCTAATTCACCAAGAAAGTTCCAAAACGACATATTCTATCTGTTTTCTATTTGTACGACATAACGATTATTCAATTGTGTTTGAATAGAAAAAAACGTGTTGGCATAAAATGATTCAGTGGAATTGTCCTTTGCCTTCATATTCTTTATCCTGTTACAAAGTTGCCACTTTTTTGTGGCAAGTGAAGCATATTGTCTGCTTATTTGTCATAGTCCCGTATTGTGCAAATCGGCGTAGGCAAACAAAAATGGCGCAGTGATTTTTCTTTGTCATGAATTCCTTTTTCTTTACATGTCCACGTGCATCGCCAAACTACCCAAATTTATGTTTCCAGTTAGGAAAAACTTTTTTCCTAATTGGATTTATATTTTTTCCTAGGCAGGCGCTTTTCCGCACTTCGCTTCTGAAATATAGGCAATATCAAGACGCGAGGGGGCATTGCCGGGCGGAAACAAGGCGGGCAGGTGGAAAAGCCATGCTGCTCTTCTGCCTGCCCGATTCTGTACGTCCTGTTTTCTTGCGGCTGTGCCTTGTTCCGTCAGCGCATGATGGTCTGGGCACGGTCTGGGCCTACGCTCACGATGGTGATGCGCACTCCCGTCTTTTCCTCTATGTAGGCGATGTAGTCTTTCAGTTGTTGGGGGAACTCTTCTTCTGACTCCATCTTGGTCAGGTCGCTCTTCCATCCCGGCAGACTTTCGTATACGGCATTCCATCCTTCGGTGTCATAGGGCATGTCCGTAGTTGTGGTACCGTCTTTCTCGTATGCTGTGCATACACGTATGGTGTCAAGGCTGTCAAGCACATCGCTCTTCATCATGATGAGTTGTGTGACTCCGTTTACCATGATGGCGTACTTCAGGGCCACCAGGTCAAGCCATCCGCAGCGGCGGTTGCGGCCTGTCACGGCTCCGTATTCGTGTCCTACCTGACGGATGAGGTCGCCGGTCTCATCGAACAACTCCACAGGGAAGGGGCCGGAACCCACTCGAGTGCTGTAGGCCTTGAAGATGCCGAAGACCTCGCCGATGCGGTTCGGTGCCACGCCCAGTCCTGTGCAAACTCCGCCGCACACGGTACTGCTGCTGCTCACATAGGGGTAGGTGCCGTGGTCAATGTCGAGCATGGTGCCCTGTGCGCCTTCTGCCAGTACACTCTTGCCTGCCTCCAGTGCCTTGTTTATTTCTATCTCGGTGTCTGTCAAGGGGAACTGACGCATGTATTCCACGCCTTCCAGCCACAGTTTCTCTTCGTCGGTAATGTCAAAGTCAGTGAAATGCAGGTCGGCAAGAATCTGAATGTGACGTGCCTTGAGTGCTTCGTACTTTTGCTGGAAGTTGTCCAGGATGTCGCCCACACGCAAGCCCGTGCGGCTGGCCTTCTCGCTGTAAGTGGGGCCGATGCCCTTGCCTGTGGTTCCCACCTTGTTCTTTCCCTTTGCTGCCTCGTAGGCACGGTCGAGCACCCTGTGCGTGGGCAGGATGAGATGAGCGCGCTTGCTGATGTGCAGCCTGCTCTTCAGGTCATATCCGGCAGCCTCCAGTTCGTGTGCCTCTGCTGCAAACAGGTCGGGGGCTATCACGCATCCGTTGCCTATGATGTTCAGTTTTCCTTCGTCGAAAATGCCCGAGGGTATGCTGCGCAGCACGAACTTCTTGCCCTCGAATATGATGGTGTGACCGGCGTTAGGCCCTCCGGCAAAGCGTGCCACCACGTCATAGCGGGGCGTGAACACGTCCACCACCTTTCCCTTGCCCTCATCACCGAAGACAATGCCCAGCAGGGCATCAACTTTTCCTTTAGTCATGGTTTCCTTTTATGTTTGTCTGTTTTTACTTTCCTTATCTGCTCCATGTAGCACTTGCGGCAGAATCCGTGCAGGTAGAGTACCGGTTGCAGCACCACGAATGACTTGCTCCTGACGGTGGTCAGGTAGGCCTCCAGTTCCTTGCGTTCCAGTTGGGTCACCTTCCTGCACTTGTCACACACCAGGTATGCCTTGGGCGAGGGCGTGAGGTTCAATTCGTAGTGAGCCGCCCGTGCCAGCGTGTGCTTGATGAGCAGTTGCGCCTCCACCAGCATCTCCAGGCAGTTGAAGAGCGTGGCGCGGCTCACCTGCAGGGCTCCCTTCAGGCGTATCTGCTCGTCCAGTTGGTCTATTGTGAATATCCCGGGTATCCGGCATGCCGCCCTCAGGATTTCGTACCTTTCGGGTGTCCTGCGCATCTTCTTGGCCGTCAGGAAGTCTGTCAGCCTACGCGCGGCAGATGCTATAATGTCCTCTGCTTCGTGCATACCGTTTGCAAAGGTATTGCTTTATTTTGGCTTTCAGTCTCTTCCTTCCTGCTTTTTCATGCGTTCCTCGTGTTCCTGCTTCCAGGTGAGAGCTGCCGCGATGGCTTTCCTTAAGTCGGGGGAGGCCGTATCCAGGAGTGCCCGGGCCTGGTTGCCCAGTTCGTTGAGCGACCGTTCCTCCACTTGGGCACCCTGCTGCAACAACCTTGCCACGCACAGGAATCCGCACAGTTGCCTCGTGGGATTCTCTGATGCAATCCACTCGAACGAGAGGGTGCATGCCCCGGGTGCCTTGGGCATGAGGCTTGTGGCCATGACCTGTGCCACCTCTGCGGTGGGGATTTCCTCTACCCATATGTCGGCCAGGGCGGGTGTGAACTCATGTGCAGGCATCAGCAGACATGCCAGCATGCGCGTCTCGCGTATGTTCTCATTCCACAATGCCTGGGCCAGTTGGCGGCTTGGGGCAAATCCGGCAGCGATGTCCTGCAGCCGAGGCAGTTCCACGCCGAACACCAGTTTGTAGGGCATCCCCACTTGGCGCATGCGTGCAGAGAGCATGCCGTTCATGCTTGCCCGAAGGTCTTTCTTGATGTCCAGTATCTCCTGTTGTACGTTCATGTTAGTGTGTTGTATTGTCGGCTGTAGCGCAGCATCTGCTCGTCATAAGACTCGTCATAGTCAATGAGCACGTCGGTTATCTCCCCGCCCTCGTTGCGTACCGCCGTGTAACGGGGGTTGATGAAGCCTTTGTAAGGTGCCAGGTTGAGCCGGGCATACCGTTCCAGCACTTCCCGGTGCAGTGTGCTGTCCAATGTCACGCCGTACTGTTCCACCAAGTTTTGGGCGGCTTGCAGGTCTCCCTCGCTCTTGATGCGCTGTATCTCGGCCAGAAGCGTGCCGAAAGCCGTGCGCAGGGCAGGGTAGTCCTGTATCTCCACATAGTGCTTGCCGTCCCGCTCAATCAGTCTGACCGCATTGGGGCTGTGCTCCAGTGTCCAGCGTGCAATCAGTGCCCTGTTGCGCATGTGTGCTTCTTCTATTTGCTGCCCGGGGCGTATGCGCACCATTTGGGTCAGCAACCCGTTCATCAAGTAACTGTAATATTGTGCCTTGTAAGCCTCCGGGCTGGTTGTCAGTCCCAGTTCCACCAGTTTGGGGTCAGCCAGGTAATAAAGTCCGAAGAGGTCTGCGCGTGCTTCCTCAATGGTGCTTCCGTAGGCTTTCAGTGCATCGGGGTCTATGCCGGGAAGCAGCCGCCCGCTCCCGTGTCCCAGGCACTCATGCAGGTCGGTGTGCAGGTCATCGCACACGGAACCGTATTTGTCCATCAGTTCCAGGGTGCTGCGGCTGTCGGCAAATTCCTCTCGGAAGCCGTTGCCCTTTGCTGCCTCGTCATAGGCATGGGTCAGGTTGGCTATGGTCACGCTCTTGCTGCCATGCTCGGCTCTTACCCAGTTGCTGTTTGGGAGGTTGATGCCTATGGCACTGCTCGGGTAGAGGTCGCCACCCAGGATGGCCGCGTTGATGACGCGTGCTGATACTCCCCGGCAGTGGGGCTTCCTGAACCTTTCGTCCACGGGCGAATGGTCTTCAAACCACTGGGCGTTCCGGCTCAGTGCCAGTGCACGTTGCGTGGCTGCATGGTCGGTGTAATTGACGTATCCTTCCCAGCTGGCCTTCAGTCCTAGCGGGTCTCCGTATACTTCGGTGAAGCCGTTGGTGAAGTCCACCTCGCCTTCCGTGTCCTCCACCCACAGGATGGTGTAGGTGTCAAAGAGCGCAAGATTCCCCGTCTCGTAAAAGTCTATCAACTTGCGTATCACGCTCTTCTGCTTCTCACTCTCGGCGTATGGTATGGCACGTGAGAGCATGGACACGATGCGCTCTATGGCCGGTCCGTACATTCCGCCTGCCCGCCAGACATTCTCAAACAGCGTGCCGTCTTCATTGCGCTCCAGTCTGCTGTTCATGCCATACATGACAGGGTGCTCCCGGTCGCCTTCGGCTTTCTGCTTGTCATAGAATGCCTCTGCCTCTGCCTGCGTGATGCCCGGCGCATAATAATTGCATGCCGAGGTGAGCAGCAGGTCTTCGTCGGCTGCCTGATTTACCCTCTTGGGCATGACGGAGGGGTCGAAGATGACAGGGAAAAGTTCCTCTTCCAGCATTTCCTGCGAATCATATCCCGTGGAGATGCCTTCCTGAAAGAGCATGCCGATGGCTTGGTGCAGGAATTCCCGGGTAAATGCGGGCTGGAACTTCTCGCATCCATAGTGGTGGTGTATGCCGTTGCTGAACCACACACGCTTCATATAAACTGCGAAAGCGGCGAACTCCCGGGAGGAGCGGTCGCCGCTGAAGTGGGTGTACACAGCCTCAAGCACTCTGCGTAGAGGCAGGTTGAAGCGCCCGTTCTGGTCCCATAAAATATCTCGGCCAAGCAGGGCTGCCTGGCTGAGATAGTAGATGAGTGTTTTCTGCCTGAGGCTCAGATTCTGGAATCCGGGCACTTGGTAACGCAGCATTTGGATGTCGGCAAAGCGCTCGCCGGCGCATCCGATCCGCGGAGCAGTCATTCGGCCTTGCTTGCGTTGGCCTTTGCCAACTTGGCCTTACGCTTCTCTGTGCGCTCCATCTGCAGGGATGCCATCTCTTTCTGTGCGTTGAGGCGGAATTCTCTGGGCGTGCATCCGGTGCGCTTGTAGAAGGCGGCATAGAATGACTGGCGGTTTGAGAACCCCACCTGGCTGGCTATGTCTTCCATGGACATGTGCTGGCTGTGCTTGTCCTTGAGCATGTACATGGCATCCTTGACCCGAAATTCGTTTACCATCTGCGAGTAGTTGTCCTGGAATCTCAAGTTTATGACAGCACTTATATAGCGGCTGTTTGTCTCCAGGTCCTTGGCCAACTTCTGTGCGGAGTAGTCTGGGTCTTTATACTTTTTTTCTACAACGAACTTAGCCATTATTTTTTGGTAGAGGTCTTCCACCAGTTCGGGCTTCACCAATGTGCGGTACAGAGGGTTCTTCTGCTTTTTTTCTGTCAGATTATACTTGTTTGCTGCCATATGAAATAGCGGTTTAGAATTATTTTTCTGAGCACAAAGTTACGAAATGAAATTATCCTTCATGGTATAATGATAAATAAATAATGTTAACAGAAGTGTGTTTTCTGCTGTTTGCCTTGCCGTTTTTCCTGTTTTCGTGGTAGGAAGAGGTTTTTCCGGCAGCATCTTGTTAAAGAAAAAGCAATGCCGCAGGGACACACACACCCTGCGGCATTGCCTGTCGCACAGCCTTGTACCGGCGGATTTCTTTGGCTTATTCTTGGATGCCGTGGAGCGCTGCGGAGCGTTCCTGGTGTTCAAGCGTGATGTCCACCCGTGCAATTTGGAGCATGATGTCACGCCTTTGCTGCTCCAACGTCTCCTGTTGGCTGGCCAAAGATGCCAGTGCCTCTTCTTCGTTGCCGTTGGCTTTCCCTCCTTCGGCCTGCAGGTATACGATGCGGCTGTTGAGGCTGTCGACTCTTTCTTGGCACAGTGCAGTTTCCAGTTCTGTGGACTGGATGCGCGTGCGCAGTTCGTGCCAGTCGCGCTCGTCCTGCATCATCTTTTCCAGTTCTGCATATTGTATGGGTGAGTTCTGTGCGTTGAAGTCGTGTATCCACACGTCCACCTCGGCATGTCCTTCTGCCAGCATCCTGGCTTGCTCATGCTCCAGCAAGGCGCGGAACTCACTTTTACCTCGGGCTTTGTCGGCTTGGCTCTGCACCTGCTCGGCTTCTTGTGTGACCTTCATTTCCTCAACACGTGCCTGCAGGAGTTGGTTGTAGTACTCGCGGAATGGGCTTCTGGGGTCTCCTTGTCCTGCCAGTCGTTCCCTGCTGGTGGTGTTCTCGTCTATTTGTGTGCGGCAGTTCTCCATTCGCTTCTGCAGCGTTTCGGCCCACCGGTTCACTATGGCCAACTTGCTGGCCAGTTCATCAACCAGTGCCTGCCCCATGCGCAGTGCCTGTGTCTCGTCAGAGATTTGCTTGTTTATGTTGTTCCAGGCTGTGGTCATCTGCTGTATGCGTCCCTTGAGTCCTTCGTGGCTCTCCTTCCATTCGCGCAGCCAGTCGGTGATGGTGATTGCCTTGTCAGTCTGCTCATATATCCGGCTGTACCGCTTGCGCTCCTTGTCAATGCGCTGCTGCAGCCTTTCCACCCTGCCGCACATTACCTGGCAGGCCGTGTTCATCTTCTCCAGGCGGGTGCTCAGTTCGCTCTTGTGCTGCTCCAGCTGCTGCAGCCTTTCGCTCAGGGCGGCTATCTGCGTGTGATGGAAAGTGAAGGTGTCGAGTTCCTTCTGTGCCAGTTCGGCATCGCGGCTCACGTTCTCCTTCAACTGACGTATCATGGCCTGTCGTGCCTCCTGGTTTGTGCTTGGTGTGCAGTCGTGGAACGAGCGGTCGAGCGAGGCATATACGAACCATTCCTTCACGTCATCGGCCTGCTGCCTGCGCAGTTTCTCCATGGATGCCTCCACTGCTTTGCGCTCGCCCTTGTGCTCGGCCAGTTCCTGCCGCAGTTCATCCAGTTGCTTCTGTTTGCCTTGCACCTCGGCTTCCAGCAGTTCGTAGTCGGTCTTGAAGTCGCTTATCAGTTTGCTTTGCTCCAGCATCGTGTCGCAATGATACGGGTGGTGCTTGGCTCCGCACACGGAGCATGCGCTTCCTTCGCGCAGTCCGGCACGCAGTTGTATCACGTTCTGTCCCTTGCTGAGCAGGTAGGTGTACTCTTTCTCGCGGCTTATGCGCTGTGCCTTTCCGGTCTCCGTTTCCAATGCCTTGATGCTGGCTTCGGTGTGCTCGATGTGCAGCCGGAGTTCGTTGAGGCGTATCTCTCCCTCTTCCATGGTGTTGTACCCGGCTGCGATGCGCTTCCACAGGAGTTCTGCACTGAGCAGCATCTGCCCTTTGGCCTTGAGCCTCATGGCACGCTCCTGCATGGCGTAACTCTCCTGCCCCTTGGTGCTGTTGCGGTGCATCTGAAGTTCCGCTTCCAGCGTCTCGGTTTGTGAGATGATTTCCCTGTATTGTGTGTTCAGTTTGGCCAGCGTTTGGTTGTCTTCCTGCAGTGTGTGTAACATCTCCTGGTGGCGTGCCAGGAGTCCTTCCTGTCGTTCCCTGCTTTCCTGCAGCATGTCGAGTCGCAGCAGTATGGCCTCGGTGTGCTGCATCATGGGCTCGTGCATCTCCATGCTCTGCCGTCCTGCGCGGTGACGCTCCAGTTCCAGCGTGAGCATGTCCAGTTCCTTGCGGTGCTTCTGCATCTCCTCTGCCACGGCTTCCGTCAGGAGGTTCACTTTGCCCTGCATCCCGCGCAGGTATCTTGTCTCAGCCTCGGCGGTTTCGGTGGCTCCCTCCAGTCTGCATGCCAGGAAAGTGTTGTCCTGCACGGCGGTGAATCTCTGCTCAGCCAGTTTGTACTGCTCTGCGGCCTGCCTTTTCTGCTTTATCAGTTCGTCCTGGCTGTGCGTGAGGCGTTCCGTCTCTCTCTCCAGCAGGTTCTGCTCGCTCTTGTTCTGCTGGTTCATCTGCTCCAGGATGCTCAGGCGAAGCACTTTCTTCTGTATGCTTTCCACTTGTTCGTGTCTGGAGAGCAGGCTTGCCTCACTGCTCATGGCGGTCAGCCTTTTGTTGCACAGGGAGAGCCGCTCCTTTTGCTGTCGCAGTTCCAGTTGCAGTTCCTTGTGCTTGCGCAGCCATTCCTGCTGCTTCATCAGCCGCTTCAGGCTTTCCTCCACGTGGCGCAATTTGGTTTCTGCCAGGCGGCGGCTCTCCTTCAGGCGTTGCAGTTGGGCGCTGTTCATCAGTTTCGGTGCCGGTGTGGGTGCCGGTGTGTGGTATGCTGTGCCTTGTGTGGCATTGGTCTCGGTGTCCGATGTCATATAATATATGATGTGTGTTGTGGCTGCAAAGGTAGACTTTTTTTTTGTTATCTTCTCATTTCCCCTTAACTTTGCAGGAGGATTTACAACCAACATTTTTATGGCACAGAAACCAAGCATTCCCAAAGGGACGCGCGACTTCTCCCCGGTGGAGATGGCCAAGCGCAACTATATCTTCGACACCATACGCCAGGTGTATGCACTTTATGGATTCCTGCAGATTGAGACACCGGCCATGGAAAACCTGTCCACGCTGATGGGCAAGTATGGTGAGGAGGGAGACAAACTCCTGTTCAAAATACTCAATTCGGGTGACTTCCTCCATGGCATGACTGCCGATGAGGTGGCCGGAACCAGCACGCAGAGGCTTGCGGCACGTTTCTGCGAGAAGGGGTTGCGTTATGACCTCACCGTGCCCTTTGCCCGCTATGTGGTGCAGCACCGTGAGGAACTGGCACTTCCTTTCAAGCGTTACCAGATACAGCCCGTATGGAGGGCCGACCGGCCGCAGAAGGGCCGCTACCGGGAGTTCTATCAGTGCGATGCTGATGTGGTGGGTAGTGACTCTTTGCTCAATGAGGTGGAACTCATGCAGATTGTTGACACTGTCTTCTCGCGCTTCGGCATACGTGTGTGCATCAAGATAAACAACCGCAAGATACTCACTGGCATAGCTGAGATGATAGGGCAGGCTGACAAGATAGTGGACATCACCGTGGCCATCGACAAGTTGGACAAGATTGGGCTGGAGGCTGTGAATGCCGAGTTGGCTGCTGACGGCATCCCTGCAGATGCGATAGAACGGCTGCAGCCCATCATTAACCTGAGCGGGACAAACGCCGAGAAACTGCATACCATGCGTCAGGTATTGGCCGGAAGCGAGGTTGGATTGCGCGGCGTGGATGAGTGCGAGTATATCCTCAATCATCTAGCCGGACTGAACAATGCTGTGGAACTGGACCTTACACTGGCGCGCGGACTGAACTACTACACGGGTGCCATCTTTGAAGTGAAGGCGCTTGACGTGCAGATAGGCTCCATCACCGGAGGTGGGCGCTATGATAACCTCACGGGCATATTCGGCATGCCGGGACTGAGCGGCGTGGGCATCTCCTTCGGTGCTGACCGCATTTTCGATGTGCTCAACCAATTAGACCTCTATCCCAAGGAGGCCGTGGGAGCCACACATGTACTCTTTGTCAATTTTGGCGAGGCGGAGGCTGAGTATTCGCTGCCCATCCTGGCGAAGGTGCGCGGGGCAGGCATCAGTGCGGAGATATTCCCTGATGCAGTGAAGATGAAGAAGCAGATGGGATACGCCAACCAGAAGCAGATACCCTACGTGGCCATAGTGGGGGAGACGGAAATGGCAGAAGGCAAGGTGACGCTCAAGAATATGCTCACGGGCGAGCAGCAGATGCTCACGCCAGGCGAACTTGTGACGGCGGTGGCTCGCTGACGTGCATGCAGGCATGAAACGTGAGAATCCGATGGGGCAGGAGAATAAGAGGCCATCGGATGGTGAGTGCCTTATGCATATGCCCTTCCCTCCTAGCGGATACATAGTGCAGTCATCCCCGCGATGCCCTGTTGGGGTAGTCGCGGGGATGATGTTTATTGAAGACAGAATCGGGGATGAGGCTCGTGCCTGTCTCGCCTGTGTCTTATCTGCGTCCGGTTCTGGTCACAGTGCCGCTTGAGTTGCGGCTGGTGCTTGTGCTGCTTCCGCTTTTGGCCGGCTGGGTTGTGGAACCTGTGCGTGTGCCTCTTCCGGAACGTGTGCCTGTTGATGTCTGGCCGGCAGGTTGCCGTGTCTCTCCCCGGCTGGTTCCTGTTGTACTGTTGCTGCGCGTGCCGTTGTTCCTGTTGTTTATCAGAGGCGAGTTCCTGTTGCCGCTGACATCGTGGTAGCGGTCATCCTGTGTGCGGTTGGGCTGGTTGGAGTTGCTGTAGTTGTTGCGCCTGTGGTCATCATTGCGGTCTCTCATGTTCACTCCGAAGTCATTCTTCAGGCTGAGCCCGAAGTTCTGGCTACCGCTGATGCGCACCCGATCGGTGTAGCGGTCCTGGTTCTTGTAACGCCCAGTGTAGTACCCCTGGCTGTAATGCTTGCGTCCATGTTCTCCGTTGTAGGTTTTATAATGGCTGGGTGCATCGAAGTAGAAGAACTTGTGGTTGGTGTAGGTGACGAAGACACGCAACTCCCACTTCTTCCCGGTGCTGAAGATTGGGCGGTAAAAGTAGTCGGCAGCCATGAATTTCCTGTACTGGTAATAGGTGAGCACATAACTGGCATCTTCGTTGCGCCTGTCGAGCAACTGGTAGTAATAATAGATAGCATCTCGGTAACCGCGCATGACATCATCCATCACCAGGTTGGCCTCAGTCAGGAAATCATAGTTAATCTCGTAGAAGTCATCGTATTGCTGCGGCGTAAAGTCCAGTTCGTAGGCCATGCGATCGGTCAGGAAACGTGCGTTGGGTCGAATCTTCGACTTGCTCATTGCCATTCCGCATACAGTGGTGCAAAGGATGGTCAGTGTAAGGATGATGCGTTTCATAAGGCTGTATTTTTTTATTGTTTTTAATTTGCAGGGCAAGTGCCCGTGGGCTTCTCTTCTGCCTGTTTTAATGCAAAGATATCGCTTTGTGGCAGACATCAGTGTGGCATTTCCCTTTATGTGGAGAGGAAAACTCCTTTGGAGGATAGGGGAAAAGCACGCGCATTAAGGTTTCGCGCGTACGCGTATATAAATATGTAGAGTCGTGGGGCATCGTTCTTGTCATGCTGTAATGTTTTTCTGTCCGAGGCTCAACGGAGATTATTAGTCTGCAGAATTGTGTTAAATCTTCATGGAGGTTTGTTGATAAGTGAAAAATAAATATATCTTTGTAACTAGATAATGCAGGGAATCCTGTTTCTGGGGGATATTAAACCGTTATGAAAGCGGGTGCCATATCTTATGGACAAGGTGAGGTGGTGTTTGGAGAGGCTGACCTGTCTTGATGCTAACTGAAACAAATCAAAATAAAACATCATTCATTTATTAACAGACAAAACTATCATGAAACAGAAACTGTTATTTATGCTGGCTTTGTTGCCGGTAGCCTTCCCGGCAGGCGCTGAGGACACTGGCTACTTAGGCTTCGAGACAAGCGGCCAGCACTCGGTGAGTATTGCTGACCTTGGCAATACCATGTATCTGGTAACTGTGACCGGGGATGATCCTTATGCCCTTATGACTGCTATCGATGTGGATTTGACGGAAGAGCAGAATACCGTGAAGTTTGAGTATAAACTCGACAGGAATCTAGGCGGCGGCGTGGAATTCTTCTTCTCGCCCATTGCTGGCGGACGCGAAATGCAGTTCTCCCTTGATCCGACAGAGGAGTGGACAACGGCGCAGATCAATATCGCTGCCGCCAAAGCCAGTTTCAACTGGGGAAAAGCCGGTGACTACATGCGCTTCGACTTTGGCAACGCAGGCAGTGGGGTGCTGCAGATACGCAACATGCGCATCGGTGCCTATGAGCCTCCGGTACTGGACGACCTGGAACAGGACGAGGATGGTACGTGCCTGCTGTCCACTGCCAAGGACATCGAGACCTATGCCGGATATGTCAACAACGGGATGCTGTTGAACGCCCGACTGAAAAGGGACATTGACTATACGGGGCACACAGTCTTCCTAGGCAGTGACATCTCTGATTACATGGGGGTCTTCGACGGTAATGGACATGCTGTCACCGTGGGCTATGAGACTACTGCGGATTATCAGTGTTTCTTCTCCCGTTTTTCCGGTACCATTAAAAACCTGATGGTGAAGGGCGATGTACATACATCGCACGCCCGCATCTCTGGTCTGGTGGGGCTCAGTAACGGCGGCCACATAGACAACTGCGTGAGTATGGTAAACATTCACAGTACAGCCACGGGGGATGCTGGCTATGGCGGTCTGGTGGCCAACCATGCAAGCACATATCTTTATCTTACTGGCTGTATGTACACCGGTACCATTGACGCTCCCGATGCGGTGAACGGAGGCGGTCTGGTGGGTTTCAGTTCGGGGCGTACCACCATCACCGGTTGCATCATGGCTGGCGAGTTGAACATGGGTGGCACGGACAATTATATAATGGGGCGTAATCCGGGTGAAATCGTTGTGGCAGGAAGTCTGTACACCAAAGCGGGCAACCTGATAGCCAATTCGGGATCCGTTCTTGCTGAACTCGGAGCAGACGGCATGGCCAATGGCGAACTGGCCTATAAGGCTAATGTTGCTGCCGGAAAGGTATTCTATTATCAGAACATCGGCGAGGATGCTTTCCCCGTGCCTTTCGCTGAGCACAAGAGAGTGTATGCCAAGGGCGATGTACGCTGCGACGGAGCCATCATCGGCGATAATGTATCTTATACCAACGATGCTTCTGACCTGCCCCACCACGATTATGAGGATGGATTCTGCAAGGTGTGCGGCGGCGTGGACATGGATTTCGTGCAGCAGATTGACGGCGTGATGCAAATTGGCAACGGTGCTCAACTCAACTGGCTGAGCAAGTATGTAAACCTAGGCAATAAGGTGGATGCCGTGCTGACTGCCGACATCGACATGGAGGGAATAGATTTCGAACCTATGGGAACTCCCGAGAAGAGGTTCACCGGCAGCATCAACGGGCAGTTCCACCGCATCAGCAACCTGTCGGTAAACCGTCCCGACCAGCAAGGCGTGGGACTCATTGGTACTGCTACGGGCACTGTGGTGCTGAAGAATCTGATTTTGGATTCCAGTTGCAATATTGTGGGTAAGTCTTATGGCGGTGTCATAGGATGCTGCAAGACGAACGGCAATGTCACCATCGATTGTGTAGGCAATGAAGGCAATGTGACTGTCAGCGAGCAGAATGGCGGTGGCATATTCGGGTGCAACGATGGCAATTGTGCGCTGCTGACTATACGCAACTGCTATGTGACCGGTAACATCAAGAGCGGCAATGAGGGGGCAGCCCTTTCGGGATGGGCTTATGGAGCCGCCATCAGCGGATGCTGGTCAACAGCGGAGGTGGAAGGAACAGATGGAGCAGGCGCATCCATGTGGCGTGGCAGTGCCAGTGCAACCAATGTCTATTCCACTCACGGACAAGGGACGGCCATCTCTCCCGAGGATGTCACCACGGGTAAACTGGCATATATGCTGAATGGAAGTCTGAAGGCAAATCCCGTCTGGTACCAGACAATAGGCTCGGATAACATGCCTGTGTATGATAATACGCACGGTCTGGTGTACAAGGTAGGTGAAGAATATGCCGACATCCATGATGACCAGACGCTTTTGGAGTTTAAGGAGCGTACGATAGGCGAGGCACGGGGATATCTCGTGGACTTGGTGGCATGCAATTCTCTCGTGGCCGAGTATGAGGTTGAACTCAGTGCTTTGGGGGCTTTGAACACCATAGATAAAGTGCTGGCAGAAGTGGAGGTTCTTGATGGAGTGCGCAGCCGTTTGGAGGCATCTGCATCTGCTTATGCCGCTTTCAAGAACAAGGTGGAGGAGACCATCGCATATCTGGAGAACAATACGAGTTTCGAGGGAGAAGAGCGTGATGCCCTGAGTGACTATCTGACATCCAGCGACGAACCGAATGACATGTATGTCAACGGCGGTGCCGATTATATTTATAATCACCACGAACTGGATACCGATGCCCTGAATGACGAGATAAAGAACATAGACAAGATGCTGGCTGATGCCATCAAGTATGGTTATCTTACCGGTGCCGAGGTGACGGATTTGCTGTCTAATGCTGACTTCACCAATGGTTTCAACGGATGGAGCGGCACAAGCAAGATGACTGGTGCCATAAAGAGTGCCACGACAGGAATGACGGCTGCCGAGTACTATGGTTCAGGATCGTTTGACATGTATCAGACACTGACTGGGGTGAAGAATGGTGTGTATGTGTTGGCAGCCAATGCTGCGGCGCGTGCCTTCAATGACCGTTACAGCAACTATTACAATGCGCGTCTCTACATGAAGGGCGGAACTGATGACGCAGACATTTGTGCGTTTGTTCCCTCTGTGTTCGAGACACGAATCCTTGAGGAAGACGTCCAGGAGGGTATCAACTGCTTCTTGACCGCAACTGCAGATGACGGTGCGGCAGACCTGTCTATTGAGGACGAGGATGGCAATGTCGTGGCCTATGCCATTCATGGACGTACCGGTATGGCCAACGCTGCCAGTGCGGGGCGTGCACAGAACTATTTGCTGGTGCAGGTGACCGACGGGGTGCTTACGCTAGGCTATGATAAGCCTATATCAGAGAATGGCAGCGAATGGGCTGGTTTGAGCAACCTGCATCTTTACTACTTCTCCACCATGGATGAGGCAGAGGGATATGTGGACAAGGCGCTGGCATGCCAAGTGGAGCGTGCCAATACTATTTTGGCATCAGAGGCTGATGTGGTGGACTTCGTGATGAAGCCCAACTGCCCTCAGGTCATCAAAGACGCTTTGAAGAAGGCTGTTGCTGATGCAGAGGCAATTACCGACCTTGAACAGAAATATGCTTTGATACAGACATTCTCTTCTCTCTTCACGCAGTACCTTGAGGGACGCAGTGCTTATGTAGCCATGGCTCGTGAGGCTGACAATGTCTCCAGCGTTGCAAACGAACTGTATGCTGCCGGCAAGATGGATGAAACGGAGTTGAATAATGTGGAATCTGCCGTGGAATCCATCTGGAAAGCCTTTGAGACAGGTTCTTATTCTACAGAGGAGGCTGAAGCAATGACTGCCCTAAGGGAGACTGGCGCCCTGCCCGATATTGTTGGTGGAGTATGTGAGATAATGAACAACCTGCACATGGCCTACTTCTCCATGAAAATCAATCAGGGGGCACGTCTGGATGGAAAATTGATGGCTGACATAGATTACTTTTCTCAGGATCAGATGATCAGTGCTTTCTATGGCGTGCTTGACGGCAATCATCATAGTGTCACGCTGGATATCAATACTACGGAGTCCAGTGTGGGTATCATCCGCGAACTGATGGGAGGCACGGTGAAAAACCTGACTGTTCTAGGCAAGATAGTAACGAGTGGACAGTTTGCTGCCGGTGTAGCAGGCAAGACAACCTCAGGCAATAACAACATCACCGGCGTGGCATGCTATGTGGACATTGATGCAAGTATTTCCGGTGACGGCACCCATGGTGGTATTGTGGGAGTTGTGAACAGTTCGCTGCGGATTTCCAATAGTCTCTTCGGCGGAAGTATCAAGGGTTCTTCGACCACTAATTGTGGCGGTTTGGTAGGATGGAGCAGTGCAACCTGCACGATTGACAACTGCTTGCAGATAGGCACATTCGATACCAATGTGAGCGGATGCGGTACATTCAGTCGCAATATGGGGTCTGTGGTGCTTGCCAACAGTTACTATCTAAATGCTTATGGTGACGTGCCTTCCGGTGCTGTGACCGTTGAGCAACTCAGGAGCGGTGAGGTTTGCTTCCGTCTCAACAAGGGAATGGATGTCAATCCTGCTTGGTACCAGACTCTTGGCGAGGACGATGTTCCTGTGCTTGATCCCACACACAAGGTGGTGAGCCAGACGTCTGATGGTAGTTATTGCAATGATGCACTCTCAGAGATGGCCAAGCATAAGGGCACGGCAGAGGATCCTTATCCCTTGAGTACCGTTGCAGAATTGTCGATTATGCGTAATTGCATGGTTCCTGGGCGTACAACTTATTTCGTCCTTCAGAACGACATAGATATGGCCGGCGCAAAGAACTGGGCAATTCTGAATAGTGGTAATGACGTTGCCGATGGTTTGCCTTACCGCAACTACATCAACTTCAATGGTAATGGGCATGTCATTAAGAACTTCAGCATTTCCGGTGGAGAATATCCCAGTTTCTTCGGCATACTCTGTGGTGAGGTTCGCAATGTGGGTTTTGAGAACGCAACAGTGACCAGCACTACTACAGGAACTGGTATCTTGTGCAGCCATATCAGCCATCCCAATTATACAGATGCAGAAGGTAACTTGCTTACCAGTACCATTGAGAATGTATGGGTGACAGGTGACATCACTGGTGTTTCCGGCTATTGTGGTGGTTTGATTGGTCGTGTATATGGCCCCGCAGTGGTGAAGAACAGTTATGTCAATGTGAATGTGACAAGTACTGTGGAGGCAACAGGTGCTCTTGCAGCACGTGTGACAGCTCCCTTCAGAGTGGAGAACTTCTATGCTGCGGGTAGTGTTCCTGCTGGCAAGGGATTGGTGGGTACCGTTTCCGGCAAGGATGATGCCGTGGCCACATACACCAACTGTGTTGTATGGAACAATACCGGCAAAACCTTTGGCGCTCTTGATGACAATGACGTGACTTCCGGAATCAGTTATTATGATGGCACCAACTTTGCAACATTGCAGCAGACTGTGGTTGGCTGGGACGCAAAGTCATGGTCTTGTACAATGGAGGAAGGTACTTATCCTGTGCTCGTTGGCCTTGCTGACGGCATTGACGGTGTTTCGGGTGGTATTTCTGGAGTCAGCAGCAATGCTATCTACAACCTTCGCGGCCAGCGTGTGCAGCGGATGCAGAAGGGCATTTATATTGTTGGTGGCAAGAAGATTTTGGTTAAATAGAATTATGAGGCGCGGCCGGATGGCCGAATCCGTTCCGCATGCAACATTTGTGGACGTGGTTCCATAAGTGAATTAAGTAAGGGAGGCATGATGGCCTGTAATGGCCTTCATGCCTCTTTTTGTTGTCAGGCATGCTTTTGCGTTTGTTTGGACGGGACTCAGGCATTCTGCACTTGGCTGTTTTGTCTATCCGGCGCATAAGAGAATGAAGTTCAATGAGAACCTAGAAAAAAAAGTGCGCAATTACGTTTGGTGTTCTGTAAAAAAGTGATACCTTTGCACGCCGATTATTATCAAGAGGGCATAAAATATGCCTTCGGGGCTCGTGTGGATAGTCTTTCCTTTGGCCGGGATGGCGGTCCGTGAATCGGGTCAAGTGAGAACAGTAACAAACAGAATTAAGAGTAAATCAATTAGAATGAATACTTTAAGTTACAAGACCATCTCTATCAACAAGGCAACAGCCAAGAAGGAATGGGTGGTGGTGGACGCTACGGATCAGGTTCTTGGCCGTTTGTGCACCAAGGTGGCTAAACTTCTCAGAGGTAAGTATAAGCCCGAGTTTACTCCTCATGTAGACTGCGGTGACAATGTTATCATCGTGAATGCCGATAAGATTCGCATTACCGGTAACAAGATGACCGACCGTGTGTACCTTTCTTATACCGGTTATCCCGGTGGTCAGCGCAAGGCAACCCCTGCCAGCATCTTGGCTAAGCCTAACGGCGCAGACAAGTTGATTCACAAGGTTGTAAAGGGTATGCTGCCTAAGAACAAGCTTGCAGACAAGTTGCTGGGCAACCTCTATGTTTACGGCGGCGCAGAGCACAAGCATGAGGCGCAGAGCCCTAAGGCCATTGATATTAACCTCTATAAGTAAGACAGAGCAATGGAAAACAAGTATATAGCAAATGCAGTTGGCCGTCGTAAGAGCGCGGTGGCTCGTGTGTACGTGGCTGAGGGTTCTGGCAACATCACCATCAACAAGCGTACTTTGGAACAGTATTTCCCCAGCACCATTCTGCAGTATGTGGTTAAGCAGCCTCTGAACCTGCTTGAGGTGGCTGAGAAGTATGACATCAAGGTGAATCTTTTCGGTGGTGGTTACACCGGTCAGTCTCAGGCTCTACGTTTGGCCATTGCCCGTGCGCTGGTGAAAATCAATGCCGAGGACAAGAAGGCTCTGCGTGCAGAGGGCTTCATGACACGTGACAGCCGTGCCGTAGAACGTAAGAAGCCGGGTCGTCCCAAGGCACGTCGTCGCTTCCAGTTCAGCAAGCGTTAATATTCCATTCTGGCAGGAAAGTGCCTTTCTGGATGATGCTTGCATGAAGCAATGTCCGGGCGGGCACTTATGTTTAGCATCTAAATCTGCTTGACTCCCTTGTGCCTTCGTTATATAATATAATAATGTAAGGGGGAGGGACTACTTACAGATTGGTTCCCAACCAGACCATAAGTCTTTTTCTTGTCTGGCACTATAACGGTGTAGATTGGCGAGAAGAGGTTCGGACGAAGTCCGGAAGAATTAAAAAGAAAGTAAACAATATATCAAACACAAAACAAAATGTCAAGAACAAATTTTGATACACTGCTGGAGGCTGGCTGTCACTTTGGCCACCTTAAGAGAAAGTGGAATCCTGCCATGGCTCCTTATATCTTCATGGAGCGTAATGGTATTCATATCATAGATCTTCATAAGACCGTTGCCAAGATTGACGATGCTGCTGAAGCATTGAAACAAATTGCGAAGAGCGGTAAGAAGATTCTGTTTGTGGCTACCAAGAAACAGGCAAAGCAGTGTGTGGCTGAGCAGGCTGCATCTGTGAACATGCCCCATGTGATTGAGCGCTGGCCCGGCGGTATGCTGACCAACTTCCCCACTATCCGTAAGGCTGTAAAGAAGATGGCCAACATTGACAAACTCACAGCAGATGGTACTTACAGCAACTTGAGCAAGCGTGAGATTCTGCAAATTAGCCGTCAGCGTGCCAAGTTGGAGAAGAACCTCGGTTCTATTGCTGACCTCAACCGCCTGCCCGCCGCTCTCTTTGTGGTGGACGTGATGAAGGAGCAGATTGCAGTCCGTGAAGCCAACCGCTTGGGTATCCCCGTGTTTGGTATCGTTGACACCAACTCAAATCCTGACAATATTGACTTCGTGATTCCTGCCAACGATGATGCAAGCAAGAGTATAGAGGTGATTCTTGAGGCTTGCTGTGCTGCCATCGCAGAAGGGCTGGAAGAGAGAAAGGCAGAGAAGGCTGACAATGAGGCTGCTGCCCAGCAGGAAGACCAGCCCGTGAAGAAGGGTCGCCATGGCGGAAAGGCTCGTGAGGAAGAGGCTGAGGTTTCTGAGGCAGGGCAGGAGTGAAGGTGAATACCAACATTTGTTATTAACAAATACAAGAGAAGAACTATGAATGTTACAATGACCGATATCAAGAAGCTTCGCGAGATGACCGGAGCTGGCCTGTCTGACTGCAAGAAGGCATTGGCAGAGTCTGAGGACATGGACGGTGCTGTGGCTTACCTGCGCAAGAAGGGTCAGGCTGTGGCTGCCAAGCGTAGTGACCGTGAGACTGCCGAGGGCTGTGTGCTTGTCAAGGCTGTTGAAGGGTTCGGAGCAATCATCGCACTCAAGTGCGAGACCGACTTCGTGGCCAACAATGCCGACTTCGTGGCTCTTACACAGGAGATTCTGGATGCCGCTATAGCCAACAAGTGCAAGACCCTTGATGAGGTGAAGGCTTTGCCTATGGGTGATGGCACTGTGGCCGATGCTGTTACCGCACGCAGCGGTATCACCGGTGAGAAAATGGAGTTGGACGGCTATTCATACATTGAGAGCGACAATATCTGCACATACAACCACATGAACCGCAATGGGCTTTGCGCTATGGTGGCACTGAGTGCTCCCGTGGCCGACCCCAGCGTAGGCAAGAACGTGGCCATGCAGATTGCCAGTGCTGCTCCCGTGGCTATTGACGAGAGTGGTGTTCCCCAGTCTGTCAAGGACAACGAGATTGCCGTGGCCATTGAGAAGACCAAGGCCGAGCAGGTGCAGAAGGCTGTTGAGGCTGCCTTGAAGAAGGCAGGCATCAACCCCGCACTGGTGAACAGCGAGGAGCACATGGAGAGCAACATTGCCAAGGGGTGGATTACCGCCGAGGAGGTGGAGCGCGCCAAGGGCATCATCGCACAGGTTTCTGAGGAGAAGGCAAACAATCTGCCCGAGGCTATGATACAGAACATCGCCAAGGGTCGCCTGAATAAGTTCCTCAAGGAGAACTGTCTGCTCAGCCAGGAGTACATCTGGGACAAGAATTTCACCGTGGCTTCTTATCTGAACTCAGTGGAGAAGGGCTTAACCGTAACGGACTTCAAGCGCTTCACTCTGCGCGCAGAATAATAAAAGCGGGCAACCGCAGCAGGATAAAAAGTGGGATTCCCGTATGGGGATTCCACTTTTTTCTTTACCTTTGTTCTGCTCTCATCTTTGATGCGAGGCTTGCAGCCAAGCATCGGTAGTAGCCTTCCATGTCGCTGATTCATGGATGGGAGCATCTTGTATCAGAGTAGAAAATGAAGATATTTGGAATTGGAATGAATTATTCGGAGCACAATAAAGAACTCCGTGACACGTTATTATATAAGGAACCAGTTGTCTTTACCAAGGCAGACTCTGCTTTGCTGACAGGTGGCAAGCCGTTTTTCATACCAGACTACACGCAACAATGCGAGTATGAGACTGAGTTGGTGGTGCGCATCAACCACCTTGGCAGGAGCATTCCGGAACGTTTCGCTCACCGGTATTATGACGAGGTGTCCGTGGGTATTGACTTTACGGCTCGAGACCTTCAGCGCGAACTCCGTTCGGCAGGCTTGCCATGGGAACTTTGCAAGGGGTTCGACGGCAGTGCCGTGGTGGGCACTTGGGTTCCGCTCTCTCAGGTGGGTGAAGTGCAGGACTTGCATTTCCATCTCGATGTCAATGGCCATACGGTGCAGAGAGGCTATACGGGTGACATGTTGCATGGCGTGGATAAGGTCATCAGTTTCATAAGCCGTTACTTCACCATCAAGACGGGTGACATCATCTTTACCGGCACACCTGCCGGAGTAGGGCAGGTGCATATTGATGACTATTTGCAGGGGTATCTGGAGGGCCGCCTCCTGCTCGACTTCCATGCGAGGTGAGCGGGGCGATGGCGTACCTTTCTGCGGTGACCGTGGCGTGATGCTGTCCGCGAAGGTGTGCGGTATGTTTGTTTAAGAAGAAAGAAGGAGAATGGACAGACACTTTTACAAGATGTTCCTGATGCTCATGTTCATAGTGGCAGTGGCATGCAGGGCTGTTGCTTCCGCATCCGTGGCGGAGGCCGGAGATATCAGTGCCGACTTTACCCGTCTGGACTGGAATGAATTGCACATCGATTCCATGCTGCCCCGATATACCGAGGTGATACCTTTGGAGTCCGATTACAGGCTTTATGATTACCGTGTGACACTTGAATATCCCGAGTATGCGCCCCTTACTACAGCCGAGTCGGCCGTGGCTGTACGCTTTGATTCGCTGATAGGAGACCATATTGCGGTGCACACCCATGTTGGCGTGCAGCGTAAGGTGGGCATGCTTGATGTGTCGTTCATCCCCGTCATCCGCCGGGAGGGAAAGTATCATAAACTTCTTTCTGCCCGCATTACGCTAACTCCCGTACCCAAACTTGTTCCAGTTCTCAAGGCAAAGGCTGTCGTTTCCTCTGCTGCACGCTATGCCGACCATTCTGTACTCAGTACAGGCAAGTGGGTTAAAATCAGCGTTACCGAGGACGGTATCTATGCACTTACCAGGACGAGGCTGCGGCGTATGGGATTTTCCGACCCCAACAAGGTGCGACTTTTCGGCTATGGAGGATACCGGCAGAATGAGGTCATCCGGGCTGATACTGACTATGATGATTTGCAGGAGATACCTCTTGTCAAGCAGGATGCCAACACCTGGCTCTTCTGGGCCAACGGGCTTGTCTATTGGGAAGGAAATACACGCATATTCAATCCTTATGCCACCCGTGCGTGCTATTTCCTGACAGAAGGCGGCGAACCGGCCACCTTGCAGACTCTTCCTGCGGTAACGCCGTCACCCTCGACCCGAGAAATCACTTCTTTTACTGACCATGTCCTTTACGAGAAGGATGAATATGCATGGTTCTCCGGTGGCCGCAATCTTTATGATGGTGTCAACTACGCCAGTGCCAATAGTCACACATATAGTCTGAAGACCATTGACTCGGAGCGCGGCGAGCAGCTTACCGTGGCTTTTACCGCGGCTCATCTTGGCACCACTGCTGTGCAGGCCAATGTTAATGGCCAGGATGTGGCGACCCTTTCCATGGGTTCCACGTCCAAGTATGTCTATGCCACCAGTGATGTTCGCACGGTGGATGTCAGCAAGCATTCCACAGGCAGCACATGGACTGTACGCTTGACCAGCACCGCTGGACATGATGCCCGCCTGGACTATCTGGCCTTGCATTATACCCGCAGCATCAAGGTGCCTGATGCCTCTGGTTTCGTGGCTTTTTCTGCATCTTCTTCCGGGAAGTCGCCTGTCACATTTGTAATCAAGTGTGCCCCCGATCGCACTCGTCTGCTTCGTGTGGATGCCCCTCGCGTAAGTTCGGCTTTGGTGACCATGGTCGGACGGGACGGCAATACGGCTGAGGCTACCGTGGCCGACCCTACGGCTCGCTATGTGGCCTTTGATGTCACTCATTCTTATCCCGAGCCCGTGTATGTGGGCGAGGTGCCCAACCAAGACCTTCATGCCGCTGACAGCCTGGACATGGTGATTATCATCCCCGCCAGCGGAAAGTTACAGGCCGAGGCTCAGCGGCTTGCCGATGCACATGCTGAGTATGACGGCTTGCGCGTAGGTGTGTTCCGTGCCGATCAGATATATAATGAGTTCTCCAGCGGAACCCCTGATGCCACTGCTTATCGCCGTTTCATGAAAATGCTCTATGACAGAGCGCAAACTGATGCAGATGCTCCCCGTTATTTGCTTCTTATGGGTGACTGTGCCTGGGACAACCGTATGCTTTCCACTGCATGGAAGTCCAGTTCCCCCGATGACTACCTGCTGTGTTATGAGAGCGACAATAGTTTCAGTGATATTCAGTGCTACGTGATGGAAGACTACTTTGGCCTGCTTGATGACGGTGAAGGTGCCAACGTGCAGGATGAAAAGTCCGATTTGGGCATTGGTCGCTTCCCAGTCACCACGCGGGACGAGGCCAAGGTCATGGTGGACAAGTGCATCCGTTTCATGAGCCAGTCCAATGCCGGTGCATGGAAGAACCTCATAGTCATGATGGGTGATGACGGTGACGGGAACGGGCACATGGAAGATGCCGATGAGGTAGCCAACCGCGTGCGTCAGGCTAATCCTGCCATGGAGGTACATAAGGTCTACTGGGATGCTTACCAGCGGGTGAGCACTATCAAGAGCAACACCTATCCCGATGCCACCAAATTGCTGCGGCAGCAGATGCAAGATGGCGCCCTGGTGATGAACTACACCGGGCACGGAGCCCCTTATACCCTCAGCCATGAGTTCGTGCTTCAGACTGAGGACTTTGCCGGCACGCGCGGCACGAATCTGCCTTTGTGGGTTACTGCTGCCTGTGATGTCATGCCTTTTGACGGGCAGGCAATCAACATAGGGGAGCAGGCTGTGCTCAATCCTCAGGGCGGAGCACTGGCTTTCTATGGCACTACCCGCACGGTGTTCTCCTCGCAGAACCTTCGCATGAACCGTTTCTTCATGGATTACCTGTTTGCTTTCAACAGCCGGGGAGAGCGCTGGCGGTTGGGTGATGTCGTGCGTCTTTCCAAGGGTAACATAATCTCTCAGGGAGGTGACAGTGGCTACAAGGAGAACAAACTCCATTATGCCTTGCTGGGTGACCCCGCTCTTACCATTGCACCCCGTCCCCATGCTGTGGCGCTTGACAGCCTGGCCGGTGTCCCCCTCTCTGCTTCTGCTTCCGTGCAATTGCGTGCCGGTCAGCGTGTGGAGGTAGTGGGGCATGTGGAGGATACTGCTGGTGCGAGGCTTTCTGACTTTAGGGGCGTGCTCACCTCCCGTCTTTTTGACAGCCAGGTGAGCGTTACTTGCCTTGACAATGCTGGAACCGGATCCCCCTTTACGTATACAGACCGCACTTCGATGCTTTATGAGGCCGAGGACAGCATACGCGGTGGTGAGTTCCGCATGGAGTTCATGGTGCCTGTTGATATCAGTTTCAGCAACGAGTCAGGACGCCTTGTCTTCTATGCCATCGACCATGCCGGTGTCAGGGAGGCCAATGGGTATTGTGAACAGTTCACTTTAGGGGGCATGGAAGACGGCTTGGAATCAGATACCATCGGGCCGAAAGTGACGGCCTGGCTCAATTTCGAGGATTTCCAGGACGGTGATGTGGTCAACGCGACTCCTTACTTTGTGGCGCAAATCGAGGATGAGAGTGGAGTCAACGTCAGTGGTGCAGGCGTGGGACATAATCTATTGCTTACTGTGGATGGCAGAGCCGACCTCACCTATAATCTCAATGATTATTATGTACGCGAGTTTGGCGACTTCACGCGCGGTTCGGTGGCCTTCACCCTCCCGTCTCTGGAAGCCGGGCTGCACACTCTTACTTTCCGCGCGTGGGACTTGCTTAACAATCCCAGTGCCACCACGCTCACCTTCCGTGTCAATCCTTCGCTCAAGCCGGAGATGCTCAGTCTGTCGGCCAGCCAGAATCCCGCTGTTAGCAGCACCAATTTCCTTGTTACCTATGACCTGCCCGGTGCCGACTGCACCTTCACGCTTGATGTGTTTGACTTCGCCGGACACCTCCTGTGGAGCACCACCCGTACGGACAGCAGCCCCACCGGCCAGTACTCCATTCCCTGGAACCTTGTCACCGGCAGTGGCGGACGTCTGGGCACGGGCATCTATTTCTATCGGTGCAGGATGCAGAGCGGCGACAGTAGTTACGTGTCGAAGACGCAAAAAATAGTGGTCATAAACAATAAATGAAGCCTCTCCGGGGTTTATATAATTGAATGAAAGCGAAGTTTCCATACCGAATGACCATGGTGGCGATGTGTGCCGCACTGGCTCTTCCTGTCCTGTCTGATGACAAGAACAGTTACAAGAACAACATGTTCAACCCCGTGCGCACCAGCGTTACTTCACTCTCCATTGCTCCCGATGCACGTGCTGGAGGCATGGGGGACCTGGGTGTGGCTACCGAGGCAGACGTGAACTCGCAGTACTGGAACCCCGCCAAGTATCCTTTCAATATAGCCCGTGCAGGTGTGGGAGTCAGTTACACGCCTTGGTTACGCAAGTTGGTCAATGATATCAACCTGGCCAATGTGGCCGGCTTTTACCGCATCGGCGACTATTCGGCCGTGAGTGCATCGCTGCGTTTCTTTAGTCTGGGTGAAGTGTTCCTGTCTGATATGGACGACATGACCATCAACCCTTACGAGTTTGCCATTGATGCCGGTTACAGCCGCATGCTCAGCGAGCGTTTCTCCATGGCGGTCAACATGCGCTTCATCTTCTCTGACATCCGTTATGACTATACTGCCGAGAGCAGTGCAGGCAAGGCCTTTGCTGCCGACATAGCCCTGTATCGTTTGGGGTATTTCATGATGGGCAGCCGTGAATGCAGTTTCGGATGGGGACTGAACATCAATAACATCGGCAGCAAAATCTCCTATGGAGGCGATGATAACTCTGAGTTTATTCCCACCAACCTGCGTCTGGGCATGAACATGACCGTGCCTTTCAATGAGTACAACAAGTTCAGCGTGGCCGTTGATGCCAACAAACTCCTTGTACCTACCTATCCCAAGCAGGACACAGAGAACGGAGAAACCGACAATGACTACACAGACCGTGTGCAGAAGGAATACTATGACGTGTCGCCCATAGCCGGCATCTTCAAGAGTTTCCACGATGCTCCCAACGGCTTCAAGGAGGAGATGCAGGAGATACAATGGAGCCTCGGTTGCGAGTATACCTATAATGACCGCTTCATGCTGCGTGGCGGCTATCACCACGAGGCCGCCAACAAGGGCAACCGCAAATACTTCACCGTGGGTGCCGGATTCCACATGAGCGTCTTTACGGTTGATGCTGCCTACGTGTTCAGTACCAGTCAGACCAATCCGCTTGACCAGACCATGCGTTTTTCGCTGGGCTTTGACCTCGACGGCATGAGAGACCTTTTCGGCAAGCGTCGCCGCTGATCCGTTTACTCCACCATCCGCTTCTTTCCTCTCATTATACGGCATCCCCTGCCGGCATGGGAACGTGCCCTGAGAGGGACAAGGTAAGGGTGCAACGTGTTGCGTAATCGGCGTAGGCGAGCAAAAACGGCGCAGTGATTTTCCTTAGGTATGAATTTCTTTACACATTCACGTTTTCGCCAAACCGCCCGATTTTATGTTTCCAACTAGAAATTTTTTTTTCCTAACTAGACTTTTATTTTTTTCTAGGCAGACGCTTTTTCGGTTCACCGGATAAGTTTAGGGGGATACTTCTTTAATTCATTCAGTATAATATTACTTTCCGGTTCTTGCCCTGCCTTAATTGATGTTGGATCATTGTGCTTGATTGGCGTTGATGGTTATACTTCATGTCTGCCTTCTCTCGTCCCCTTGGCCTCCCGGACAAGCCATGGCAGCGACGTGCCAACGGGCTTTTTGCATGCCGTGCAAATTTATCAAGTCACTTAGGGGTAGCAATCAAGTCATTTAAGGGTAGCAATCAAGTCATTTAAGGGTGCTAATCAAGTCACTTAAGAGTAGTAATCAAGTCACTTGCGAAGGGGACAAAGCCGTTTCGGAGCCGGGGGCGACTCTTTAGCCCAAATCGGCCATCGGAACTCTAATGGCCGATTAGGGTTGAAAAATCTCTTCCGGCATTTATGCATGCGGCCGCAACTCCGTAACTTTGCAGCCGCTATGACGAAAGATATGACGGTGGGGAAGCCTGCTCCCTTGATACTTGCTTTTGTTTTGCCGCTGTTGGGCGGAAATCTCTTGCAGCAGTTTTACTCATTGGCGGATGCTGCCATCGTGGGACGTTTTGTCGGTACAGGTGCCTTGGCCGGTGTGGGAGCCAGTTCATCAATCTTGTTCCTCATCCTGGGCTTCTGCACGGGGTTGGCGGGAGGTATGGGCATCCCCGTGTCTCAGTCGTTCGGCGCGCACGATTATGACCGCCTGCGCTCCTATGTTTTCAACAGCCTGGTGCTCTCGGCTGGCATCTCCCTGTTGCTTACTGTGGGCAGCGCATTGCTCTGCCGTCCCATTCTTGGCTGGATGCAGACTCCTGGGCAGATTATGTCCGATGCCTATGCTTACCTGCTTTGCACCTTCCTCAGCATCCCCGTCATGCTCTTTCTCAACGTGCTGCTCAGCATACTTCGTGCCTTGGGCGACAGCCGCACTCCCTTCTTCATCCTGCTTTTCACCTCGTTGCTCAACGTGGGTGGCGATCTGGTGGCCATTCTTCTGCTGGACTGGGGCGTGGCCGGAGCCGCCGTGGCCACTGCCCTTTCCATGGTGGCGGGTTGCCTGGTGGCTGCGCGCAGCCTGTCCGGGGTGGCGGTGCTCAGGGGCTTCATGCGATGCACTGTCAACGCGCGCCACATGGATACCTTGCTGGGCAGTGGCATTCCCATGGGACTGCAGTTCAGTATTACCGCCATTGGAAGCATCATGCTCCAGAGTGCCAACAACGGGCTTGGCACCGTGTGTGTGGCAGCCTTCACCGCGGCCATGCGCATCAAGGCCTGCTTCATCTGCGTGCTGGAGAACCTGGGTGTGGCCTTGGCTACTTATTGTGGGCAAAACCGCGGCGCGGCACGTGCGGCACAGTCACCCCTTCAGTCGGTTCTTTATCTTGACCGTATCCGTCACGGTATCCTTTCCTCGCTGGGCATGATGCTTGTCTACTGTGTCTTCTGCGTGGCTGTGCTTTGGCCTTTCTCTTGGGACATCACGGCCTGGTTCGTGGGTTATGGCGAGACAGACATCCTGGCGCACAGCCAGCACTTCATGCGCGTCACCTCGTTGTGCTATCCCGTGCTGGGCGTGTTGGTCATCTTCCGTTATTCCCTTCAAAGCATCGGTTTCACCAAAGTGGCCATGATAAGCGGTGTCAACGAGTTGCTGGCTCGTGCCTTGGTGAGCGTATTCCTGGTTCCCGCGCTCGGCTTTGCCGGTGTGTGCTGGGGTGACCCCTCTGCTTGGCTGGCAGCAGACTGCTTCTTGGTGCCTACCTTCGTGTCTGTGTTGTGGAGCATGCGCCGCAAGGCACTGGCGCGGGTGCCACGCGTAGGCTCTGGTGATGTACAGGACGGTGCCTCCAAAGAGATGTGAAAGATGTCTCCAGACCGCTTTTAACCCTTCTTTTATTGCACACATGGGTGTGGTTTGTGCAAAAATGGGCAACTTTTTGGCTCTAATAGTTGCGTGGTTGGGTAATTTGTAGTTACTTTGCAAACCGAAACGAGAAGATAAGGAAAATTATTCATTTAACTAAATCAATACATTCATGTCTGAAATTGAAGCAAAAGTAAAAGAGATTATCGTGGAGAAGCTGGGTGTGGACGCAGCAGATGTAACTCCTGAAGCATCCTTCACCAACGACCTCGGTGCCGATTCTCTGGACACTGTGGAACTGATTATGGATTTCGAGAAGGAGTTTGATATCAACATTCCCGACGACAAGGCAGAGAAGATCTCCACGGTTGCTGACGCAATCGCCTACATTGAAGAGAACCAGGGTAAGTAATTCCCTGATTCCCAATATCACTTTATTCCTGATACATGGAGTTAAAGAGAGTAGTAGTGACCGGCATCGGTGCCGTGAGTCCCTTGGGCAACTCTGCTGCGGAGACGTGGCAGAACTTGCTTGACGGAGTGAGCGGAGCCGCACCCATCACGCATTTTGATGCCAGTAACTTCAAGACCCAGTTCGCCTGTGAGTTGAAGAACTTCAAGGCCGAGGACTATATTGACCGCAAGGAAGCCCGCAAGATGGATTCTTATTGCCATTATGCGATGGCTGCGGCCAGCATGGCCATGGACGACAGTGCCATTGACGTGGAGACTGTCGACAAGAACCGTGTGGGTGTGGTGTTCGGTGTGGGTATCGGCGGAATGAAGACCTTTGAGGACGAAGTGTCGAACTATGCGTTGCATAAGGACACTCTCGGCCCCAAGTTCAGCCCGTTTTTCGTGCCGAAGATGATTGCCGACATCTGTGCCGGCCAGATAAGCATCAAGTACGGATTCCACGGCCCCAACTACATCACTTCCAGTGCATGTGCTTCTTCAAGCAATGCATTGGCCGATGCCTTCAACCTCATACGTCTGGGTAAGGCAAACGTCATTGTGAGCGGAGGCTCCGAGGCTGCCATCATTCCCTGTGGAGTGGGTGGCTTCAATGCCATGCATGCCTTGAGCACACGCAACGATGATCCCCAGCGTGCAAGCCGTCCTTTCAGTGCAAGCCGTGACGGATTCATCATGGGTGAAGGTGCTGCCTGCCTGATACTGGAAGAACTGGAGCACGCAAAGGCTCGCGGTGCCAAGATCTATGCTGAGATGGCAGGTGCGGGCATGAGTGCCGATGCCTATCACATTACGGCTTCCCATCCCGAAGGACTGGGAGCCAAACTCGTGATGCAGAATGCCCTGGATGACGCAGAACTGAAACCTGAGGACATTGACTACATCAATGTTCACGGCACATCCACTCCTGTGGGTGACATATCTGAGGTGAAAGCCATTCAGGATGTCTTTGGCGAGCATGCCTATGAACTCAACATCAGCAGTACAAAGTCCATGACCGGGCATTTGCTCGGTGCTGCCGGTGCTTTGGAGGCTATGGTGAGCGTGCTTGCAGTGCAGAACGATGTGGTGCCTCCCACCATCAACCATGAGGAGGGGGACGAGGATCCTGAAATCGATTATAAGTTGAATTTCACTTTCAACAAGGCTCAGAAGCGTACCGTGCGTGCCGCATTGAGCAACACTTTCGGTTTCGGTGGACACAATGCCTGCGTCATCTTCAAAAAGTACGCTGAATAACACACTTGTATAGTGCGTGCAAGAGACCTAATCGATGCGATAAGGCTCCCCTTCCGAAAGGAAAGGGAACTTTATCGCTCTTTTTATTCCATGCTGGGGTTCTATCCTCGGCATATACAGTATTATCGCCAGGCTCTCATGCACAAGTCCCTTGCACAGAACGTGGAAGGGGAGAAACCGCAGAACAACGAGCGGCTGGAATTCTTGGGCGATGCAGTACTGGATGCCGTGGTGGGTGAGATTGTGTACCGCCACTTCCCGGGAAAGAAGGAGGGATTCCTCACCACTGCGCGCAGCAAGATTGTGCAGCGCGATACGCTCGGCCGCCTGGCAGTGCAGATTGGGCTTGACAAACTGGTGCAGTATCAGGGCTGCACCCATATGCACAACAGTTACATAGCAGGCAATGCCTTTGAAGCATTGGTGGGAGCAGTGTATCTTGACCGCGGCTATGGCTATTGCCTGTGGTTCGTGAAGCGTCGCATACTGGAAGAGTTGATAGACTTGGACAAGATTGCCTATCAGGAGGTGAACTTCAAGAGCCGGCTTCTGGAGTGGACGCAGAGGCGTCACCTGAAGTTGGAATATGAACTCCTGTCGGAGAATCGTGACGAATCTGGTTCGTCCGTTTTCCATACCCGTGTGATGATCAACGGTATAGAGTGCGGACGCGGAAAGGGTTTCTCCAAGAAGGAGAGCCACCAGGCGGCCAGCAGGAGTTCGCTGAACAATATCAAGAAAGACAAGAAACTGCAGGCTACATTGCTGCAGAGGAAACCAAAGGATACGCAGATATGAGTCTGACAAGCATCATACGCCCGGCATTCAATCATCGCCGCAGGGAACTCGATCGCTACACCACCGGGGCACGGGATTTGCAGTTGCGTGTGCTGCATCGCCTCCTCTCCAAGGCATTTGATACGGAGTGGGGGCATGAACATGGCTATTCCGGGGATATGACTTACGCAGAGTTTGCGGCCAAGACCCCGGTGAGTTCTTACGAGGAACTCAAGGGCTACATTGACCGTATGCGCCATGGCGAGCGTGACATCCTGTGGCCTGGACGGGTGAAGTTCTATGCCAAGTCCAGCGGAACCACAAGCAACAAAAGCAAATTCATACCAGTCAGCAACGATGGACTGCATGATACCCATTATGCCGGAGGCCGTGATGCCGTGGTGTGGTATCTGGGACGCCATCCCAAGAGCCGTCTGTTTGACGGAAAGGCCTTGATACTGGGTGGCAGTCATGCACCTAACTACAATCTTCCCCACAGTTTGGTGGGCGATCTCAGTGCCATACTCATTGAAAACATCAACCCGCTGGTCAACCTGGTACGTGTCCCGTGCAAGCAGACAGCCTTGCTTGCCGACTTTGAACAGAAGCGTGAGTGCATAGCCCGGGAGGCTCTGCGTGCCAACGTGACCAACTTGAGCGGCGTTCCCTCGTGGATGCTTTCCGTGCTCCTGCGCGTGCTGGAGGAGGCCGGAGCGGAGCGGTTGGAGCAGGTGTGGCCCAATCTGGAGGTGTTCTTCCATGGTGGTGTGGCCTTCACACCTTATCGTGAGCAATACCACAACTTGATAACCAAGCCCGGCATGAACTACATGGAGACGTACAATGCTTCGGAGGGATTCTTCGGATTGCAAGAAGATCCTGCAGACCCGAGCATGAACCTCATGCTGGACTATGGCGTGTTTTATGAATTCATTCCCATGGACCAATGGGGCAATCCTGCTCCCGACGTGCTCCCATTGTGGGAAGTGGAGACGGGCAAGAACTATGCCATGGTCATTACGACCAGCAGCGGACTGTGGCGTTATACGATAGGTGACACAGTGCGCTTCACGTCACGTGACCCATACAAGTTTGTCATCACAGGACGCACCCGCTTCTTCATCAATGCCTTCGGCGAGGAACTCATCGTGGACAACGCCGAGAACGGGTTGGCACAGGCCTGCTCTGCCACCGGGGCACAGGTGCTGGAGTATACGGCGGCTCCCGTGTATATGGATGCAGCGGGGAAGTGCCGCCACCAGTGGCTGATAGAGTTCAGCCGTGATCCGGATGATTTGGAGGTCTTTGCCGGCATCCTCGATCAAGCCTTGCAGCAAATAAACTCCGATTATGAGGCTAAGCGCTATAAGGACATCACCCTGCAGCCCTTGGAAATCATCAAGGCTCGGCCGGGGGTGTTCCATGACTGGCTCAAGTCAAAGGGGAAACTGGGCGGACAGCACAAAGTGCCCCGCCTGAGCAACCAGCGTGACATCCTGGAGGAAATAATCAAAATGAACAATGCCTGATGGCTAGGAAGAACCTTCTGCTTTGCCTTCTTGCCTTGCTCTTGACAGCGGCATGCGCAAGTATTGGAAGTCCTGACGGAGGAAGATTTGATGAGAATCCACCGCGTGTGGTAGGAAGTTCGCCTGCCGACGGGGCTGTCAATGTGTCCCGACGCAAGGTGCAGATTCTGTTTGACGAATATGTCAAACTGGAGAAGGCCAGTGAGAAGGTCATCGTGTCTCCTCCGCAAATAGAACCAGCCAATGTGCGCGCTGACGGCAAGCGAGTGAAGGTGGACCTGTATGATTCTCTGAGAGCCAACACCACCTATACCATAGACTTCAGTGATGCCATTGAGGACAACAACGAGGGCAATCCCATGGGGCAGTACACTTACTCTTTCAGTACCGGTTCGGTCATTGACACCATGGAGGTGGCGGGCTGTGTGCTCAATGCAGAAGACCTGGAGCCGATCAAGGGCATAATGGTGGGACTTTATCCTGCCGACAGTACCTGGGCTGACAGCGTTTTCTCCACAATGCCCTTCCTGCGTGTCTCCCGTACAAACGGGCAGGGGCGCTTCACCATCAAGGGGGTGAAAGACGGTGCGTACAGGGTGTTTGCGCTGGAGGATAAGGACGGTGATTTCGTGTTCAGCCAAAAGAACGAGCGTGTGGCCTTTGATACGGTGGTGTATGCGACGGGCAGTTATCCCGATGTGCGTATGGATACCGTGTGGAGGGACAGCGTGTGGTATGACTCCATACGTGTGGTGCCTTACACCCATTACACTCCTGATGACGTGGTGCTGCTTGCCTTCCTGGAGGACGGACAGGAGCGGCACCTGCTCAAGACTGTGTATCTCGACCCTTACAGTTTTACTCTCTATTTCACCGCACCATCGGACAGCGTGCCTGCCATCAGGGGACTGAACTTCGATGAGTCCTGTTTGGTGACCGATGCTTCGCTCCACCATGACACCGTGACCTACTGGGTGACCGATACTGCGCTCATTCACAGACAGGACACCCTGTCTTTCGCCTTGACTTATCTGGAGACGGATACCCTGGGCATGCTCGTTCCCCATACAGATACGCTTGACCTCTCGCCCAAGGTTACTTACGCGAAGATTGCAGCCGAGCGGGCCAAGACTGTGGAGGCTTGGGAAAAGGACAGGGAGCGCAGGCAGAAGAAGAGCAAGACTCCACTCCCTTATGAGGAAAATCCTTATAGTCGCATTTGGCTGGAGGGCGGTTTCAAACCTACAGGTTCGCTTGATCCCAACCAGAACGTGCGCTACCAGGCCAAGGAACCCATACTGAGTCTTGACAGCATGAAACTGCATTTCTATGTGCAGCAAGACACCGACTGGCTGCCCGCTCCTTACTTGTTCCTGCCCGAGGAGTATGCAGTGAACGCTTATACCCTGTATGCCGAATGGGAACCTGGCAGGAAATATCGTTTCGTGATGGACACTGCGGCGGTGGTGAGTGTGCTGGGGCATGAGTCGAAGTACATGAAGCAGGAGTTTAGGGTGCGCGCCCTGGAAGAGTACGGGTCTATTTTTATCCATGTGATAAGTCTGGATACCGGAGTCGTGGTGCAGTTGCTCAGCAAGTCGGATAAGGTGGCGAGACAGCAACGTGCAGACAAGGATGGCAATGCGGACTTCTTCTATGTGAAGCCCGGGGACTATTACATACGCTGCTATGTGGACGCGAACGGTAACGGGAAGTGGGATACGGGTGACTATGCAGCGGGTCTGCAGCCCGAACGGGTGTACTATTTTCCCAAGCCTCTGCCTCTCAAGGCGCAATGGGATTTGCGACAGGACTGGGAACTGAATGCGCTGGAATTGACCAAGCAGAAACCTTTGGCCATCACCAAACAGAAGCCGGACAAACAGAAAACGGTGAAGAGCCGCAATGCTGAGCGTGACAGGGAGAAGCGGAAAGGGCGGAATGCCAGGTAGCGACACACAAATATAGACTAATCCATAAAACTACAGGACGCTATGGAAGGAATCTTCGGACGGATGCAGGACAGGATGCGGGACATCCTGTTTCTCGCTTGTGTTTCATTCTTAACGCTTTCCTCCGCTCTGCACGCGCAGTGCACCGCGCCCAACACCGCCTTTCAGGGAGGCGAGGTTTTGGATTACGCGCTCTATTTCAACTGGAAGTTTGTGTGGATGAAAGCCGGTACAGCTCAACTGGCAACTCACGATGCACATTGGGAAGGTAAGGAAGTGTATAGGAGTGAACTGATTACCCGAACCAACAAGAAACTCGATCACTACTTTCTGATGCGGGACACACTGCGTAGTATGATGGCTAAGGACATGCGTCCACTTTATTACAAGAAGGCAGCCAATGAGGGCGGCAAGTATTACGTTGACCAAGTGTGGTATGATTATGCTGTCAACGGAACTATAAATCTCAGACAGGAATACCTGAGCCGCAAGGGAAATACCAGTCATGCCACCTTCTCCACCACCAAATGTGTCTATGACATGATGAGCATTATGCTCTGTGCACGTTCACTGGACGGCAGCAATCTGAAAAAGGGAGACAAACTGGTGTTCCCCATGGCAGACGGCCGTAGGGTGGAAGACATAACGCTGGTTTACCGTGGCAAGAAGAATTTCCGCATGCGCAACAGCGATGTCATTTACCGTTGCCTTATCTTCTCGTTCGTGGAATATAAGGGCAAGAAAGAAAAGGAAATCATCACTTTTTACATCACGGACGATGCCAACCACATGCCTGTGCGGCTTGACATGTTCCTGAAGTTTGGAGTGGCCAAGGCATATCTGAGCAAGGCCACCGGGCTTAGGAATGCCTGTGAGTCCATCGTGAAGGAATAGGGCGGGCATGCCCAAGCCTTCAGAGTTTCCCTCCGAAAGCCAGGTCGCCGGCATCGCCAAGCCCCGGCACGATGTAAGAGTGCTCGTTGAGCACGTCATCTATGGCGGCACAGATGAGCACCACATCATCACGGTCGCCATACAGGCGCTGTATGTGTTCCACTCCTTGCCTGCTTGCTATGGCGCAGGCTATGAACGTGCGTGCAGGCTTCCCTTTGGTCTCAAGTGCCTTGAGTGCCAGTTCCATACTTTCGCCCGTGGCCAGCATGGGATCGACCAGCATGAGCGTCTTGCCAGTGAGGTCAGGTGAGGCAATGTATTCGATGTGTACGTCCACCTGGCGGCATTCCTTGTCCTTATAATAGCGGTATGCACTCACGAAGGCGTTCTCTGCCTTGTCAAACACATTGAGGAAGCCTTGATGCAAGGGGAGTCCGGCACGGAACACCGTGGCTACCACAATCTGGTCATCATGCGTATTGGCCTTGGCCGTTCCCAAAGGGGTTTGCACGGATTTCTGTGAGTAATTCAGCATCTTGCTCAATTCGTAAGCCTGTGCTTCGCCTATGCGTTCTAGGTTGCGGCGGAAACGCATGCGGTCGGTCTGTACATTCACGTCTCTCAGTTCGGCAACGAAGGTGTTTACCACGCTGCATGAACTTTCCATGTCTATGATTTGCATATTCTGCGTTTTTGCTTAAGAGTTAAACTGGTACGCAAAGTTAGGACTTATTCTGCCAAATGCAAAGTACGCATCGCAAAAATGTGAAAAAGACTGAAAACGCTAGCGCCCAGCTCCAAAAAAAGCATGGGGAATTTTACCACATCGAAAGAATGCCGTAACTTTGTCGTGCCTTAAAAGGTGCTGTGGCGAATGATTATCAGAATATCGAACCATTAATATATATATACGACAATGGCAACATTAGATTTGACAAAGTATGGCATCACCGGCTCTACCGTGATTGCTCACAATCCCTCGTATGAGAAGTTGTTCGAGGAGGAGACAAAACCCGGACTTGAGGGTTACGAGGTTGGTCAGAACACCGAACTCAATGCCGTTAACGTGATGACCGGTATCTACACTGGCCGTTCACCCAAGGACAAGTACATCGTAATGGATCAGAACTCAAAGGATACCGTGTGGTGGACCTCTGAAGAGTACAAGAACGATAACCATCCGATGAGCGAGGAGGTTTGGGCAAGCGTAAAGAATCTGGCCGTTAAGGAACTCTGCAACAAGAATCTCTATGTTGTTGACGCATTCTGCGGTGCTAACAAGGATACCCGCATGGCAGTTCGCTTCATTGTTGAGGTGGCATGGCAGGCACACTTTGTGACCAATATGTTCATCCAGCCAACTGCTGAGGAACTGGAGAACTTTGAGCCCAACTTTGTAATCTACAACGCTTCAAAGGCAAAGGTTGAGAACTACAAGGAACTCGGCTTGAACTCTGAGACCTGCGTTGCCTTCAATGTGACCAGCCGTGAGCAGGTTATCATCAACACCTGGTACGGTGGTGAGATGAAGAAGGGTATGTTCTCAATGATGAACTACTACCTGCCTCTCCAGGGTATTGCTTCCATGCACTGCTCTGCCAACTGCGATATGAACGGTGAGAATACCGCCATCTTCTTCGGTCTCTCCGGCACTGGTAAGACCACTCTTTCCACTGACCCCAAGCGCCGTCTCATTGGTGATGACGAGCATGGATGGGATGACAACGGCGTGTTCAACTTTGAAGGTGGCTGCTATGCAAAGGTCATCAACCTCTCTAAGGAGAATGAGCCTGACATCTATGGCGCAATCAAGCGTAACGCTCTGCTGGAGAACGTAACCGTGGCTGCTGATGGCAAGATTGACTTCAACGATAAGTCTGTTACCGAGAACACTCGTGTTTCTTACCCCATCAACCACATCAACAACATTCAGCCCGGTTCTTCTGCACCCGCTGCCAAGAACGTTATCTTCCTGTCTGCCGATGCATTCGGCGTGCTGCCTCCTGTGAGCATCCTCACTCCTGAGCAGACACAGTACTACTTCCTTTCTGGCTTCACTGCCAAGTTGGCTGGTACCGAGCGTGGCATCACCGAGCCCACTCCCACTTTCTCTGCTTGTTTTGGTCAGGCATTCCTGGAGTTGCACCCCACCAAGTACGCTCAGGAGTTGGTGAAGAAGATGAACATGAGTGGTGCAAAGGCTTATCTGGTCAACACTGGTTGGAATGGTACAGGCAAGCGTATCTCTATTCCTGATACACGTGGCATCATCGATGCTATCCTTGATGGCAGCATCCTGAAGGCTGAGACCAAGAAGATTCCTCTGTTCGACTTTGAGGTTCCCACTTCTCTGCCCAATGTTAACCCCGCCATCCTTGATCCTCGTGACACTTATGCAACTGCTGCTGAGTGGGAGGAGAAGGCAAAGGACTTGGCTGCACGCTTCATCAAGAACTTTGGCAAGTACACTACCAATGAGGCTGGCAAGGCTCTGGTTGCTGCTGGTCCCCAGTTGTAATCTCTGCTTAAAGCCATAACCAACGGGGCGGCTTCCTCATTCGTGAGGGAGCCGCCTCTGCTTTAGGAGGGATAGGGTGGGTGACTGTGTTATTGTACCTAAGATTAGGAATCCGCAATGTGCTCTCTTCACACCAGGGAAGTAGAGCATGGTCGGGTCACGCTTGCTGACCATGCTGCCCGGCAGGTTGTCTCTTGGCATTCATCAAGTCATTTAAGGGTGGTAACCAAGTCATTTGAGGGATGAAAACAAGTCACTTGTGATTATAACCAAGTCACTTGCGGGAGGATAACGCCGCTTCGGAACAAGGGGGCGACTCTTTAGAGCAAATCTAAGAGGTGGTGTCGGCAAAAAGTTCTTCTTTTTCAGAATCGCTAATTTATACGCTTATCCCCCCTAGATTTACCTGGTGAGCTGTCCTTTGGGATACTGTCTTCCAGGAAATATCACCAGTTATGGAAACCGTTTGTGGATCAATATGTGTAGGACTACTCTCAAGAGATGTACTGTTTTCCCACAACTTGATTGGATTTTGTGTTCGGCTTAGGCAGAACGCAAAACGGAAACAATTGCTATTCATAGAGAGATTGTTGGCATCTTGATAGGAGCAGACTTCCTTACACGGTTGAAGCGCTCACATGGCACATGTTTTTTCACATCGCCATATGGAAGATGTATTTCTTCGGCCAAACAAGTATATCTTCTCTGAAGCATGCCCCAAATCGTTCATTGGATTGTCTGCCAATTTTGCCTGTTCTGGACGCAAATGTTTGCAAGCGGGCTCGCAAACGTTTGCCCTCCAAAGGGGCTTTTTAGGTCACACTATTGCGTTGGCATTCTGATTATTTGCCTAAAGCGGAGGGGAAGATATCTGTAGAACTCTTTTTAGGTCGTGTGCAAAGATGGATGAGAACTCTTCTGCACCTTGACCGCATAGATGTTTCTCGTCCTTGAAATATCCAGGTTTGTCAAGATACAGGCCACGGGTATGATAGGCCAAAAAGGGTATTGATTTCCTCATGGCTAAATCTTTGATTGGCTGATACAGGTTTTTGTCAGGAATGGAGTAGGCTGGTGATACTGAGAAGATAAGGTATATATTTCGTGACTTGCATTCGTGAATGAATTTTTCCAGATATTGCAGTTTCATGGTATCCACGCCTTTGGGAGTGTGGACATGCAGAGGCTGTCTGCTGAAGAACTTAGAGCAGGAAAGTGGGCTATATCCATGTTCGTCCTTTGCCTGCGTGTTAACGAGCAATCCACCAATGTTGGACACAGCCTTGGCATTGTAGCGATAGAGGTGGGATACTTGATAGTGCCAGTATGTGCCGGCGTCATGAAATGTTGAGTCAACATGCTTCTCTTTGTTGATATATGGGGCGAAGAAACTGGTGGCTCTGAAGGGGGAATCCTGGATGTTGTAGTCTGTGGGCATCACCTCAAGCACGATGACTTTTGGCGTGGCATATGATAGCAGTAGGTTGAGAGAAATATAGTGTGCAAAGATATTGTTGCTCGCGTCAATGCCGCCATTGTAGACTGTCATCCCTAATGAGTCCTGCAGTATGGAAGGCACATAATGATAACTGCAACGTGATGCTCCCAATAGCACTATCTCCTCGTGAGCCATGCTTGCAAGGTATTTCAATTTGGGCGCGGAGACATCCTTGCTATGCTGATTGACGATCCACATCAGTTTGCCACCAGCCCTGTCAAGGACAAATAGTGTAAGGATGATGAAGAGGAAACTCTTGATGAAACATTTCATAATGAGCAGTATTTCAGAATTGGAAATAGATGAACTGATCTCCATTCAGCACTCCAAAGAGGATGATGTAGGCTATCATAGTCGTAATATACAGATGCCTGACAACCCATGACTGAGAGTCGGATACACGTATGCCTGTGTGCCATTCCTCTGCTACCTCTCTGCATGCGACAATGAACAAGGCTATGCCTATGGCTATGAAGTCGGCCACTTGAACGTAGGGCGTGCCAGGATGTGTGATTATTCCTTGGATGACTAATACAGCCTCCTTCAGGCTACAGGCTCTAAAAAAAATCCATGTGAGACAAATTATGGAAAAAGTAAGCATCATGTGGCATATTCTTAGAGTACCTTTCCATTTTCTCTTTGCCCAGCCAATCCTTTTTTCTGCACATTGTAGTAGCCCATGTAATGCTCCCCATGCGATAAAGGTCCAGTTAGCTCCATGCCAAATGCCGCTTATGGTGAAAGTGACCATGATGTTGAGATAGTTTTTCCATTGGCTAACCCTGTTCCCTCCTAATGGGATATATACGTAGTCCTTGAACCATGTGGAGAGCGAGATGTGCCATCTGTGCCAGAATTCCGTAACGGACGTTGCCAGGTAGGGACGGCGAAAATTATCCATTAAGTGGAATCCCATTACCCTGGCTGCTCCTATGGCTATCAGTGAGTATCCCGAGAAATCTCCGTATATCTGGAACGTGAAGAGTATAGCAGCCAGTAGGTACGATCCACCATTGTGTTCTCCTAAATTGTTATAGATAGAATCTACGTACAGCGAGCATCGGTCTGCAAGCACCAGTTTCAAGAAAAATCCCCATACCATCAGGCGTATTCCTTCCATCGCAAGATTATATGAGAACTTGTGTCTCTCCTTGAATTGTGGCAAAAGATTGGTTGAGCGCTCAATAGGTCCTGCCACCAGTTGCGGGAAGAATGAAACGAAGAGAGCATAGGTCAGGAAATCTCTTTCAGATTTGGCATGTCCCCTATATACATCAATGGAATATCCGAGAGCCTGGAAAATGTAGAAGGAAATGCCCACAGGCAGCAGCAGATGCAAATGGGGTAGGAAATACTCGTCGTTTAATGGAAGCAGAATCTCATTTATCGTGCTTATGGCAAAATTGTAATACTTGAAGAAGAACAGAATGGAGAGGTTGATGACAAGGCTGGCAATCAGATATGACTTTTTCTGTTTTATGGATGAAACTTTTTCTATTCGTATGGCAGCCACATAGGTGATGAATGTGCTTGTAAGCAGCAGCAGTGCATAGGATGTATTCCAGTTCATATAGAAATAATAGCTGGCTGCGAGCAAGAATAAATTTCGCATCCTGACAGTGGGTAGCAAATAGTATATAATACAAGTTATGGGAAAAAAGAATAAGAAATGGAGCGAATTGAACAGCATGCTTGTTTTATAGTTTTGTTATCCCCTTCCCCCCGTGCTGTAGGGGGTATGTGTCTTGTTGAATACAAAGTTAGGTCTTTTTACTCAATTTGTAAAATTTTCCTTTTTATTTCTTGCTCTCCAATAGATAAATTCCTATCTTTGTTCGGAGGAATTATTTAAGACATAAGTATATGAGCGCTACCATTTACTTCCGATTCGTTGCTTTGTTTGTTGCGGCATTTTTCTCTTTGCTTCATCCAATGGTGAGTGTTAAGTCAAACGAGAGATTCAATGTGGTGCGAGTTTTTCCTGAAGATTTAAAAGGTGATGGGTTGCAGGTATATGAGCGTATTAGAGAATTGCATCAAGCGGCCTTCTTGCTTGGCGAAGATACACGAGTTGAATATCCGCATAAGATGATGGTTGATATTGAGATTCCATCTGGAGCTACTCCTATTCCCCTCACGCGAAACACGGATTTCAATGGGTGTACGTTTTGGGTAGAGAATACTTCTGTGGATAATCTCTTCTTGTTCTCCATGGATAGACGGAATGACTTGCTGGATAATGAGACTGTGGACTTCGATGCACTGGCTCAGGCTGCGCGGCGGGTAACAGTAAGCGGAGATGTAATAGATGGCGGGGACTTTTCCTCAGTGCCTGTTCTTGCCCAAGGACATAAACTGCTGTATGTATATGATCCACAAGTATGGAGTGTGCGACGTAATCTGAGGATATATCGTAGGGATATTATCCATATTGTCGAAGGAAAAGCACAAAACCGGCCGATTCAACCTTATACGAATACAGCGGGCTTGATATGCCTATATGACGATGTGGATGAGAACATACCACCATCTTTTGAGAATCTTTCGTTTCGCCGCCAGCCATCATCCTCCAAGAGGACTTTTCTTTTGAAGGCCAATGGCCAGATAGGGCTGCAGATTCATGGCATCAGCATATATACTCCGAGGGAGGATTCTTCTCAGGTGGAACGCCCTGTATATGGGTTTGACCAATGCTTGTTTGTGCGTCATTCTGTGAATACTCATTTTGAGAACATTCTTGTAGACGGAAGTTATTCTGCAAAAACAAGCCCTGGCTATGCTTTACGCATGATAAATCTTGCTAATACATCTCTCCGTGAAGTCAGAGCCGATGGAGCCTGGGGAGTAACATGTGGCTTTTATCTGAACACTGTCACCCTTGATGGTTGTGTTCTTAATCGTTTCGATTGTCATTGTTACGGTGCTGATTTTGTTTATCGGTATTGTACTATATGTACGGGAACGGAATATTTCTTGGGGAACTGCTATTGTCAATTGGCCAATGCCCACGGTTATATGCTTTTCTCGCATTGCCGTTTTGTTGGGGTGCGTCCTATGGTCATTGATTCCTCATATTCTACGGCCTTTAGTGGATTTGAATTGACATATCAGAATTGTTATTTTGAGGTGTCGTCCCAGTTCTACTATTTGGTGGAGGGACTGACATATGATGATTCTGTGCCCAAGCGGAGTTTGCCTAACTTGAAGTTGCGTGATTGTCGATTCTGTTTGCCTGAGAATTTTCCTCCTAATAGGATTTTCCTGTTTCACTTCAACAATCAGGCAGATGCAGGATTGTATAGGGATACGGTGGACTATCTGACACATGTGGATGTAGAGAATGTCCATATCCTTTCTGAAAGTATGAACTCAGTGCCAGTGCTGTTATGCAACAAGAACTTAACTTATCGACCGGAATTTACTGCTAGGGTGTTGAATTCCTCATTCGATGCATTGAGATAGTGATAAGCCTGTCAAATCCAAAGATGCAAGGCACCTGCTACGGAATAGACAATCCACCATATGAGCCTCAGGCATACCTCCAGAACCCACAACTGCTCTTTGACGCGATTGTGGAATGATAAGCAATGTGAGTGGTAATGATGCCCCCCGGTTTTGTAGACGCATTCCAACCGTTCGTGAGTTCTTTTGTTGTCTAAACTCAGATGGCCGTTTCTAGGCTTAGTACTCGTTCCTCCTCATTGCTTCCATTCGGAGGAGAGACTTCACCTTTAATATGGAGATGTGTTCTCGGAAGGGGTAGAGCAATTTTACAAGGATGCCTAGCCAAGGTTGGTAGAAGATTTCCATACGGCAGTATGCCTTACGATAATTGAACTTGTGTGTCACGTAATGTTGAATGTTGGAGTGCTCCGTAAGGCTACGTGCTCCGATACACAGCATTTTCACGCCCCTTTCCTGCAAGTAATAACGATACATCTCGAAAATGAGTCCGTTGGTTGGGTAAGTGGAATTGTGCATGAATTTGGGTCTGGTTTTGAGCACGACTTCCTCACACATGTCCTCGTACACTTGATTCACGGCAATGACTGCAGGTTCGCCGGTTTGTCTTTCCACTCCCACCCAATACTCTCCGTTGGTGCGGGAGGCACAGTCTGCCATAAATTTCTCTTTACTGTCAGGTGTAGCCTTGACTTTGTAATTGAGCATTGCCTCACGATATACAGGGTAGGCCAATTCGACGAACTCCGACAGGGAGGGAATCCGTTTGAAATCGTAAGTCTTCAACGACTTCCTGACGGTAGTCCTAACCGAGGTCTTAAGTTGCGGTATGTCATCGAAGTGGTCTTTTACTATCATCCAGAATGAAGTTTCCTCCTTGCAGTCAAAGCCATACACGTTGCGCACGAAAAGCCCTCCTTTCGCCAACAACGCCTTTGCCTGTTTCTTCGTGAGCCGCTGCTCCGTGTCCGCCCTACCGCAGTACACCCAGGCTCCATGGTATAATTTGTAATCAGTTAAACTTGTTTCCATATATGGTTCTTTGTAGTTATTTGGATGGATAATTTATGCTGTCGAAGGGGCAGTTCTGTACCCTTTTCATGAGATGCTGTTGATAATTCAGTTTCTTGTTGCACAGCCATATAGGTGCTTGCTGGTTTCCTGTAAGCACCTTTACATTCTCCAGACTCACAGTGTTCAGATACTGTACGGTGTCCTTGTACAGTCCTTCGTTCTTCTGATTGTTGAAATGATACAGGTAGTAGCGTCTTGCATCAGTCCCTCTGGATGCATCAATGATGCAGTCACGCATGTACAGGTTGGGTAGTGCTCTGGAGTCTTCCGTGTCGTCAAACGTCAATCCTTCGACCAGATAGTAGTATTTGGGTAGGATATCAAACACGCAGTCATGATAGGACAATTCAAAACCACTATGTCCTCCGGAATACATAGGACTTACAATCATGGGGCGTGCATCCACAAATCGGCAGTGTGCGAAATGCATATACCCGTAGGCACATGCCACCTGACAAGAGCAACTCTCTGAGGAGTAGTGTGTCATGTCTGTCTTGAAGGTACAGTTCCTGTAGGTAAAATCAGCGCAATAGCAGTGGCAGTCAAAACGATTGAGCGTGCATCCATCCAGTGTCACAGTGTTTAGGAAGAATCCGCATTGCACCCCCCATGCTCCGTCGCCCTGCACATTGCGCAGCGTCGTGTTGGCCAAGTTTATCATTCGGAACGCATACCCATGCTGGTGGCTGCGCGAATAGGTCCCGTTCACGCAGATGTTCTCAAGCAGTATGTTCACCGAATGACGGATGTAGAGGCATTGGTCATCAAGGTAACGAGGCCGATCGGAGAGGATCGTGTCTTCCCTCGGCGTATTGATGTTGAGATGCCTCACTTGTAGCCCAATCTGTCCGCAAGCCTTAAGTAGATAGGTTTGCTGAGTAGATGAAGCAGTACGGGTAAATGTCAGGTTTTCGAAAGTGGGGGACGTCTCGTCTGTTACCTCATCCCAGAAGCACATCAGATTGCTCGCTTCGGCGTAAGGTCGTATGGGTTTGTTCTGTGCTTGTCCATCCGCTATGTGTATGATGTCCCGGCGATAGACCTCCAGTGTTCCGCTTACTCCGCCTATGCTCCATACATTTGGGTCATAAACATACAGAAGTTTGTGGCCATGGGATAGTGCCGGCACGGAGGAAAAGTCTCCGCTGTCAATCATGTTCCCACTGACATTTACTTTCCTTGCGGCAGAAGCAAGCGTGCTGAAGTTGACGGTTTCGTTGTCCTGTAAGTCACTGCGGCGATCCAAAGAGAAGAGGAAAAAGTTATCCTTGGAGGTGTTCTTCACCAGGAAGGTACAATCGCAGAAATCCGTATTGTTGGTAAGTGGAATCGTTGTGGCTCCGAGTGGAATCTCGATGTTGACGGTAGTCTTGGTCGGATAAACCACTCGTGTGTCAGGGCCAAGTGTCAATGCCGAGGCATGTATTTCCCGAAGTCTGTTATATACCGTGACCCCATCTCCTTGCAAATCGGACCGCATTACATGTATAATGTTGCTTGCACTCACATTCGTAAAGCACATGCTTCCCCCTCCTATCAAGCAGAATAATTGCAGCATACATGCTCGTATTGCTAACTTTTGGGAAAATCCTGCTGTTCTTATTGCTCTCATAACTTTTGCCGTAATAGAAGTTTTTGGGGGGCGGTTGTTCTTTGTCATGTGACCGGCTTATCGGAAATAAAGACTCTTGAGTGTGCTGAGGCTTTTTCTGTTCTGCCTGCATAGCCAATGGAAATCATTCTTCCCTGTGGACACCCTTCCCGTATTGTCTACGTGCAGCGAGGGGGCATAATATGTGCGCAGTCCGTCTTCATGTACCAGTTCCCCAAAGAATATTTCCTCTCCGTACATGAATGCTGGGAACCGAAGGAATGGATGCTTGGACAGAAATTTGCCTGTGAATACCATCAAAGAACCATGTCCGGCATAGATGGCTTTTTGTTTCGTCTGTGCAGGCTGGTGTGCGCGCCGTATGTGGTATAACTTCTCCAACAAACCATATAGAGCAGGTATGCTGTAAAGCAATTGCCAGCGCAGAAAGTCGTGACGGCGTGGCCTGCGGGTCATGAAGGGATTGTCATGGTGGTCAAGGCGTTGGGTATAGATGTCCGGAGCCAGCCAACCTGCATCTTCAGGCCATGTGGAGGAGGCCAAAGTTAGGAAGAAGTCCGGGGATACGGTCAAGTCCACATTGGATATGATGCAGAAGGAAGCCTCTGCCACAGCCTTCCATCCCACTTCGGTCATCATCCTAAGTGCGCAGCCCAAGTAGCCATGATTGAGGTGGTAAGGGAAACTTTGCAGTGTGCAGTGTGGCGTGATTCCTTCTGGTATTCCCTCCCAGTTTTTGGCCGTGTTGTCTCCCACGCAGAGGGTTATTTGGCAGACTTCCTTGGCTCGGCATGCGGCAACCTCTATGGATTCCATATAAGTGCGTAGGCTTTCGTAACTGCCATAGTTTACGCAAAAGACAATAATCCGTATGGGTGTATGTCGTATGTTCATAAGTATACGATTATAGAACGGATGATGATGTATAGTATGCTGAATGGCAGGACTACAATTGCCATTATCATTATAACTATGCTGCGCGGGCTGATGTCCTGTGCCAGAATGCCCAAGGGAGTTAGTTCACCGGCACAGCGGTGTTTGAGTGCGCGTCCTACCACAAGCATCATTTCGCAGGACAGGTGAAAGGCCAGTGGCAACATGTCGCGGGCTTGTGCGTGACGGGCTGCATAGGACAGGTAGGTGAGATTTCCACTGCTGAGTTTCTGTGCGCTGCTGGTTTTGCTCTTTGGGTTAGCCCGATAGAAAGCTGCCACGTATTGTGGCAGCCGTCCATAGCGAAAGCCGGGCACGGCGGATGCCTGGAGATGGAAGTCCCAGTCCTCGCGGTAACGCAGCGACTCAGAGAAGCGCAGGTGATGCTCCATGATGAAACTCTTTCTGTACATGATGCAGTGTATGGGCACAGAGAAATCTATGCCCCAGCGCATGAGCAAACTTAGGTGTAGGCTTCCTGTAGGACGCATAGTGTAGGCAGGATGGGAACGCAGTACACGTTTTCCTGATGGGGAAATGCAGAAATGGCGGTAGTTGGTATAGGACATGTCCAGCCCTTCCTTGTCCATCATTGCAGTTTGTAGTTCCAGTTTGCGTGTATCTAGTTCATCATCCGCATCCAAGAATTGTATATATTTCCCTGTTGCGCTTTGCAGTCCTGCGTTTCTGGCAGTGGCTGTGCCACCGTTGGGCTTCTTTATGAGCCGAAAGCGTTTGTCTGTCAGTATGAAGTCTGCGGCAATTTGTGCCGATGAGTCTGTGCTCCCATCGTCCACGATGATGCATTCGAAGTCCCTAAGGGTCTGCTTTTGCAGTCCCTTCAAAGCCTGTAGCAGGAATTCTGCTTGGTTATAGCAGGGTATTATGATGCTTACTTTGGGCATGATGTGATGACTTTTTGATCAATTTCTTGGCATGTGCCAGTCTCTGTTGTATAATCGGGATCGTTTCTCCATCCTATGTGTGCCAGCATGTATAAAGGTATGAAGTAATAATAATAGAATGGAGTGGCTCGCACCCAGAACGAGGCTGCACCGATGATGAGCATGCTCCACTTGGGACGTGGATGTGCCCCCTCTGTGATAGAGAGTGCGAAGAGCAAGACCAATAGCGTGGTGACCATTCCGTAGGAGTATACAAATACGCGATAACCGGCGTTTCCCCATGGAAATTTGCTCATGGGTTTGGGGCCTCCAGTCAGTATTTGCCCCGATTCAATATATCTATCAAATTCTTTTCTGAATTCTTCAGTTGCTCTGTTGTCACCTTTCATCTTCCCGCTGTCATCCAGGGAAAGTCGTTCCACAATGACCATGTTTACCACATTGACACCGCTGTTGTATACTTTGGCGCCTATGATGAATCCAGCAAAAAGGCCAACTGTCACCAGTAGTTTCCCGAGCACCTTGCGCTTGCGTATCCATAGGGAGAGTACGCAGGTTATGGCCATAAGTACGTAGGCGGCCAATGACAGTGTGATGATGGAGGTGAATATCAATATGAGGTTGTACCACTTTTTCCATCGCCCTATTTGCGTGAGCAGCAAGAATGTGCAAGCTGTTCCCAAATGGCCGGGCTCCAAGAAAAAAGCGTGGAAACGTGGAATAATGCGTTCGTTGCTGTCATTGATCATGAAAAAGTAATAGTTGTCAAAGGTGTACAGCAACTTTTCATTGTATACGAATTTGTGTGGCAGGCTTCCGCCTGCCAGATAGAAAATAAAGAAGGGGATGCTGACACACATGAGGCATGCCATCGTGCGGCAGAGAAAGTTGGAGATTCTAATCTGTTCATCTCTGTCAAGGCTCAGTATGGAATAGAATATCGGCGTTTGTAACAACATGAGCCCTACACCCAGCATGTTGTAGTTACCAAGGATTCCCATGCTTAATGATGTAAAGACAAAGAGCACTGTGGGTATCAGTACGGCATTACGGCGCAGCAGTGGTTCGCGCAGGCGTCGGTTGATTAAAAGAGCCAGCAAGAACAGAGAAAGTGCTATTATTATATAATAGTTGTCTATGTTCCATAAGAACCATGGTTTTAGCGAACCAATATAGCACAGCAGTATTCCTGCATACAGACACAATCTAGCTACATCCAGGAGGGGCCATATCAGCATGTGTGAGAGCCAATCGCGCCGTATGGTCAGCCTTTTTCTTATGTGCGGGATGCGCAGTTGGTACCAATGATTCCCTTTGCTCATGCTTTTTTTCTAAAAAGTATTTGCCATATTTTGTGCCGTTCGCTATTGCTGAGCACAATTTGCCACATAATAGTCATACCGCATGCTATACTTAAGGTCAGTGCACATAGGGTGTTGAACGGGCTAGTGCTGATGGCATGCAGAACCATTGAGATTCCTCCTTGCAGGGCAATGATAAGTAAGAGAGGGGGGAAAACACTACGTGTGAAGTTCACCGAATCCAGTTGGCCATGTCGGCTCAGGTAAGGAATGCGCATGAGTGCCACTGCCAGTTCAATGGTAAGGAACATTCCCATCATGGAGAATACGCCTCCCCCCATTCTGTGTGCCAGCCATGCTAGAGGAAGGATGAGTAGTTTTGGCGTATACATTAGCAGTGTGTAGTTGCGTATGTGCCCGATGGCCTGGTTGGCGGTGTGCAGCCCGTATGTACTTTGGTCTATAATCTGTGCAAGAAGTAAGCATCGGCACAAGAATGCAGCCTTGGGGGGGACTGTGCTTAACCACATTTGTAGAATATTCTCCATTTCTACGATGGCAGGAACGAATATCGTAGCCAGCATGGCCGATGATATACGACTCTCTTGTTCGGCGCGGTGCAGCATCAGCGTTCTGTTACCGGCTCCTTCGGCTTGCATAATTTGCGGATTTATGGCATTCAGTAATGACGTACTCACTATTTGTGCTCCGCCTACTACCTGTAGCGCAATGCCATAAGAAGCGCACAATACAGTGCTCATGAAACTGCGATTGAAGAGGACATTTAGTCCCTGGTTTCGCGCAATCACGCATCCCATGCTGTAGGTTGTCCATCCTGCGAATTCCGAGAAGGCTTTTATGGATTTTGAGTTGATATCTGTGAGAAAATGGCGTGGGCTGCATTCTTGATATCGGATTAGAGGCCATAGCGAGAAAAGTAGGAAGCGGACACACCAAATGCCCAGCATGAGATTCCCATAAGTGCGTAGAGGATCATTCGAACCGTCCAGCAACAGGATGACAAGCAGCAGGCGCATGATGCCGTCGGTGACTTCCACAAATGAAATATATATGATGTTCTCTCTCGCAATGAAAAGAGCCTTGAATGGTGCTTCCATGAAACTGAGCAGCATCATGCCAATGGTTGTAACGTAAATCCATGAAGCCGTGTTCAATCTTTCGGGGGGAATACACAGTACATGGGTGAAAAGTGTCATCTTGAGAGCCATAAGCACGATAGCCAGCGATGTACCTATGCACAGGTGTATGAGCATGCTGCATGAGAAAGTCTTGCGTGATAGTTCTGTATTGGGTTGTCCAAAGGAGTAGGACAGGTGGCGTTGAGTAGTGATGACCATGGCATTGGTGACAAATCCCAGCATGGCTACGACTCCTGCTACCAGTGTGTAGATGCCATAGTCTGTGGTGCCCAAGGCTGCCAGTACCAGCCGCACCGAGTACAGATTGAGGCATGTGGTGATTATAGCGCGTGTGTATTGCGCCATTGTGTTCAGCAGAATTCTTGCGGCGGGCTCCATTCTTGGTGTACGTTTACCTTACTTTACGAGCAGTTGCTCCTGTAAGTCTTTTTTGAACACACAGCATACGCAGCCCGCGGTGGCCAGCACCAACATGAAGGCCACAAATATCATGCGCTTGGGACCTGCGGGCAGGTTCGGTACCGAGGCTGTCTGAAGCATGGTGAAAGCAGGTGTGCGCTCTTGTACCCTGGCTTTGCACGCCTGGAGTTGTGTATTCATGGCCGTGTAGGTGTTTTGGCACATCGCCATCTCGTTTTCCAACTTGTCACGCTCCGAGATGATTGTTTGCAGTATGATGTTGCTGTGCTGGTCGCAGTAGCGGCTGTAGGCTTCCACTGCAGCGTCATAGTTCTCCTTAGCCTCGTCGGTCAGTTGCTGATAGTAGACCATGTCCCTGCGGGCTTTGCTTGTGCGGTAAGCCGTGATGAATTCCTGCAGGCGACAGGACACAGAGTCAGCCACCGTGGCACATACCTGTGCATCCTTGGCTGTGACGGTGATGGTGATGATGTCGGTCTTGATGTCCACATCGCAATTGATGTCTTTCTTTATTTTCCCGCAGATGGCCTCCTGGCGTTTGGTCAATCGCGATGGATTCACCGTATCTTCCTTGGCTTGCGTTTTAGGTGCTTCCTCAAAGAGGCTTGCCAGCATGCTTTTTGCCAAGTTGAAGGGACGGGTGAGCGGGTTCTTCTTCTCGTATTTGTCAAGATAACGGTAATAGGTAGTATCCACCGTACCGTCCATCGTGCGCACGCGGATGTCAAACAGCCCGATGATGAAATCTTTTGACTCGAAGAGGTCGGGGTAGATGGTGGGGTAGATGGCATCTTCTGATTGCATACCTCCGAGGTCAACTCCAAAACTAGAAGCGATGGATGCCAGTCCGCCCCCGTTGGCTTGCCCTCCAGCTTCGGGAGCCAGCACCACCTTGGCGGTATAGTAGCGTGGTTGGGGGAATATCCATGCACATGCAAGGATGAAAGTCACAATCCAGACACGTACAAACAGGCTTCGCTTGCTCCAGATGCGTGCCCACACGATGCGCAGGTCTATGACCTCCAGGTCGGGATGGTTGTTCTGTTCCATAATCTTGCCTCTTTCCTGTTTACTTGAAGATGCTTATCAGTGCCACTACCACGCTGGCCAGCGAGGCTCCGCCACTGGACACGGCCATGATTTCTCCTGTGCTCATGCGCTTTGACTGTTGCTTGGTGGGCACCACGATTTCGGTTCCAGGCTGTATGTCATTGGAACTGCGCTTGCTGATTTTTTCCACAGCCCCGTTCATGTATATGGCATACACGCCTTTCTTCTTGGCCCTGTTGCCATAGCCGCCGGCGCGTTTTATATAATAGGAGAGGCTTTCGCCTTTCTTGTAGTTCATGCTGATGGGATAACTCACCTCGCCGCTCACCTTCACCGTGTTGCTGAACTGCGGCACCACCAATTGGTCTCCCTCGCGCAGCACGATGTCATGTTCTCCGCCAGGTTCAGCCAGAGCCTTGTCCAGATTTACGGCTACGGGATAGGTACTGCCCAAGTCCATCTTCATCTGCAACAGTGAGTCGGCTTGGTTCATGTTGTAGCCCTTATCGCTCTGCATGGCTTCTTCATACATGGCAATCTGTGCGGCTCGCAATGCGCTTTCCCGCTGCAACCGTTCGTCATTTGTCATGACGCGGTTCAGACGTGCGCCTTTGCTGTAGCCTATGTCTGTCAGCCCACCTGCCGCTTTTATCAGGTCGCTCAGACGATAGTCGTGGCTGGTCATGGAGTACTGCCCTTCGAAATTCACGCAACCTGTTACGGTCACGTTGCGCTGTTCGCTGTATGATGGGCTCTTGCGCACCACCACCACATCGTAAGGTTTCAGGCGGAACGCACTGTCACCGCTGGCCAACTGCTTGTCAATGGAGAAACTGAAAGTCTCGGCCATCTTGCCCGCGTCCTGGGTGGAGTTCGCATCGTTCACGCGACGGAACACGTCCACCTTTGCCAGTGAGGCAGCATCGGTCAGTCCGCCTGCCTGCAGGATGAGGTCTTCCACCGAAGTGTTGTCGGCAAACTGGTACACTCCGGGGTAGAGCACCTCTCCGGTGATGGTCAGTGTCTGCTCTCCCTTCATGTCCACTATGCTGGGTACAAACAGCACGTCGCCCTTACGCAAGGCTATGTCGGGGCTTGTGCCTGCCATGATGCCCTCCACGTTCACAGATACCATCTCCAGCGTTAGGTCTTCTTTCTGTCTGTGCATCACGGCACGTGACAGGAAAGCATCTTCGGCCAGCCCGTCTACGGCCTTTAGCAGGTCGCGTACGCTCTGTATGTTTCCACCCAACTGGAACTGCCCCGGGTGCTTTACTGCCCCGCGCACTTCCACCAGATTGCTGTACCTGGGTTTGATGCTGTCCACATAGAGTGAGTCGCCGTCCTTCACGCAGAAGGCCGACATTTGGAATTCATCGATGGTATGTATGCTGTACTCATCGCCTGACTTACGCATCAGACGCACGTTCTTGGTGTAGGCATCGCCTGTCATGCCGCCGGCATAGACCAACAATTGCTTTACGCTTTCGGTGGACTTCATCTCATAGAACATGGGACGCTTCACCTTGCCGCGCACGTTCACCAGGCAGTCATACGGTCCCACCACGATGACATCGTTGTCTTCCAGGCGAATGTCGCCGGCACTGTTCCCGTGCATCAGGAAGTCATATACGTCAATGCTCCCTGTCTGCCTTCCCCCGCGGTACACCTTGATGTCGCGCAGGGTACCGATCTCATTCACGCCCCCTGCTGCGTACAGGGCATTAAAAGCACTGCTCAGACTGCTCAGCGTGTAGGTTCCAGGCATGACCACCTCACCTATTACCTGCACCTGTATGCTGCGTGTGTCACCCACCGAGAGGCTGAACTGGCATCCGGCATAGTGCTGGCTCAGACGGTTCTTCACCGTGGCCGTGGCTTGCTGCACGGTGAGTCCTGCCAGTTTGATGGGACCCACGCCTTCCACCACAATCACGCCATCGGGCGAGATGGTACTTTCGAAGGTCTCTTGGCTGGCTCCCCACACGTCGATGATGACGTTGTCACCCGAGCCCAGCCGGTAGTTGGCGGGCGTGGCCATGTTCTGGCTAGGTTCAAAGGTGAGGTTCTTGTTGCTGAATATGTTGCGTCCGAACACCTGGTTTTCGTCCTTGAAGTAGTTTTGGTAATAGATGAGTGAGTCTATGTCCATGAATCCTATGGCTCCGTTCATCTCCTCCAAACGTTCGTCCTGCGTCTTGTTCCTGTTTTCGTATTGGCCTCTCACCAGATACCCGTTTTGCTTCTGTATCTGTAGTTGTGCCTTTTCCTTGTTGGTTCTTTGTCGGTTTTTCCCGTTGTTGAGCAGTGAGGGGTCATTGCCTTTCTTCAGGTTTACGGCTCCCATTTGACTCTGCTCCGCCTCATACTTGCGTCTGATGCGCCTCAACTGGTCAGTGGTTACTCCCTTTTGCAGCAGTTTGGTCACTATGGCCTGCTGGTTGGTGCCTTTGGCCTGTTCCTGCTTGACGAAGTCTATTATCTGACTGTCCGTCATGTTTTGTGCGCTTGCCCCCAGGGAACATATCCCCAGTGCCAGTGCCAGTAGTGCCTTGCGCCATGTCATGCTATATTTTTTTTCCATTGATGATGTAGTTGGCTGTGGTGAATAGTATCTTGAGGTCCATCCATATCGAACGTTTCTGCAGGTATGTGAGATCCATTTGCAAGCGGATGAGCATCTTCTCCATAGTGTCGGTGTACCCGTTGTGTATGGTGGCCCATGAGGTAAGCCCCGGCCGCATCAGGTAGATGTATTCGTAGTCAGGGTTGTTGGCCATAATCTTGTCGATGAAATACTTGCGCTCAGGACGCGGCCCCACGAGCGACATGTCGCCCCTAAGGATGTTCCACAACTGCGGCAATTCGTCCAGGTGATGGTCACGCAGTTTGCCTGCCAGTGGGCTGAGTCCCTGTCCGCAGCGTGCCGATAGGTGTGGCCCGTCGGATTCATATCCTACGGGCATGGTACGGAACTTGACGATGCGGAATGGCTTTCCTCCCCGTCCGATGCGTTCTTGCCAAAAGAGTACTGGTCCTGACTTCTCTTGGGCTATCAGTATGGCAATGGCGGCCATTAGGGGTGATAGGAGCACGAGTGCCAGCAACGAGGCAGCCACATCGAACAACCCTTTTGCCAGTCGCCCTATGTCGCTCATGCCGTCCTTTACCACGTGGTTCACGCTTATCTCTTGAATCATCCGTTCCTCTTTTCCTGCCTTATTCTTCTTTTGTCAAGAAATCTCCATATAATAACGCTTCATCGGCCTTTTTTATTGCTTCTGTACCCATGTTTTTGCATCGTGCCGTGCCTTCCGCCGAGTTATATGTCTTTTTTCGGTGGAGCCGGTCTTTGTATGTGTGGCATGATGCGTGGCTCTGTGGAAAAGTAATTGCCCGCATTGTTGGCGGTTGAACGGATTTGCCGTACCTTTGTGCCCGTAATGCAGCATGCATCATCACAAGGGGCTGACATGGATTTGACAGCAGGATGAGGTGTTGTGTAAGCACGCAGAGAGTCGGTGGTCGCTCTCTATAATCAATGGCTTCTCGAAGATTTATCTGGCGAAAATAACTACGCTCTCGCTGCCTAACTGAAGTACAGTAGGTTACTGGCTTAATCCCGGCACTAGGTGCCGGGACGGGATGTCACTCAATGAGCTCTTGCTCCGAAGCGCATTGGCATAGTGGCACAGCAAACTCGGGGATGGCTTCCGGTGACCTCGCACCGGTGGCGAGACTTAGAGGATAAGGTACAGGTTGGTGGTCCGGGTCTTGCCTGTACACGAAAACGAAGGCCGGAATAAGCGTGTAGAAAGCACAGGATGTCCCTGTTTGGACGAGGGTTCAATCCCCTCCAGCTCCACTTTATCTTGACCCTCTTTTACGGAGCATTATGAAAGAACTACAACTCAAGTATGGTTGCAATCCCAACCAAAAACCCTCGCGCATCTATATGGAGGAGGGCGAACTCCCCATCGAGGTTCTCAATGGCCGTCCCGGCTACATCAATTTCCTTGACGCACTCAACAGTTGGCAGTTGGTACGTGAACTGAAGGAGGCCACCGGCCTGCCTGCTGCTGCCAGTTTCAAGCACGTCTCGCCTGCCGGTGCGGCAGTGGGACTTCCCCTTGACGACACCCTTGCCCATATCTATTTCGTGGATGACGTGAAGATTCCCCTCACTCCCATTGCCTGTGCCTATGCCCGGGCTCGGGGTGCCGATCGCATGAGTTCTTACGGTGATTTCATCGCACTGAGCGACACATGCGACTTGGCCACCGCCACACTTATCAAGCGTGAGGTGAGTGATGGCGTCATAGCCCCCGACTTCACCGAGGAGGCTCTGCAGGTGTTGCGCGACAAGCGCAAGGGCACATACAATGTCATCAAGATAGACCCAGCCTATCGTCCTGCCCCCATTGAGCGTAAGCAGGTGTTCGGAATCACCTTCGAGCAGGGACGCAATGAGGTGCGCCTGGATGATTCTGCACTCTTCCAAAACATTCCCACCCAGAACAAGACATTCCCCGATGAGGCTAGGCGTGACCTTATACTGGCTCTCATTACTCTCAAGTATACGCAGAGCAACAGTGTGTGCTACGTTAAGGACGGGCAGGCCATAGGCATCGGCGCTGGGCAGCAGAGCCGTATCCATTGCACCCGCCTGGCAGGCACCAAGGCTGATACGTGGTGGCTGCGCCAGCATCCACGCGTGATGAGCCTTCCTTTCGTGCCTGGCATACGTAGGGCCGACCGCGATAATACCATTGACCTCTTCATTGGCGAGGACTACATGGACGTACTGGCCGAGGGCGAATGGCAGAAGTTCTTCACCGAGAAGCCCGAGCCGCTGACCCGCGAAGAGAAGCGTGAGTGGATTGCACAGAACACCGGCGTGTCACTGGGCAGTGATGCTTTCTTTCCCTTCGGCGATAATGTGGAGCGTGCTCACAAGAGCGGTGTGCAGTACATAGCACAGGCCGGAGGCAGCGTGCGCGATGACCATGTCATTGATACCTGCGATAAGTACGGCATTGCCATGACCTTCACGGGCGTGCGCCTGTTTCATCATTAACCCGCGTCCCCGTTTGGCGGTTGCATAACACACACGCAGATGAGTAACCAGTTCGGCGGAGATGATATAGATTCCGTCATCCAAGGTGGCGGCATCACCTTCCGTGCCGGTGCACGGGAGAAAGCCCCGGGCAAGGATGATGTCAAGGTACGCACCAAGGCTAAGCGCAAGCAGTACATCACGGGTGCACATGGCAGCGGTTCGGCCAAGAAGAAGGCCGATATCAGAACCCGCCGTGCCAACAGGCATAAGCATTAGAGGCCAGTATCGGTAGGAAACAGTGAGGAGGGCATGTCAAAATGTGCATTTTGACATGCCCTCCTTAACTTTGATACGCAGCAGTACTGTGCCCCGTGAAGTCAGATGGATTTTGCCTTTTAAGGCAGCGCATATTGTGGCTCAGTGGAAAAAACGAAAATCGCTCATCAGGCCGATTTTGGGGCAATAACATGTCTCGGTCAAATAACACGTGCGGCTTGAAGGAAGCCGAGAAATCCGCGTCTCAAATACGGCAGCCTTTCCCTATAAGAGTCCTTTGTTCTAATTTTTGAAAACACCCTGCAAAATTGGGCTGCCCAGGAAAAAAATATTTCAGGTGAGGAAAATTTTTTTTTTCGTGGTTAGGAACATAAAATCGGGGGTGTGGCGAAAGATGTGGATATGTAAACAAAAAATACCATGCCTTCTTCTTTCTTGCCCCTCTCCAATCAGTCGTCAGGGTTATGATGCTTTTTCAGCATGTCACCAACTCCCCGAAGGCGTAACGGGCTACAGCAGGAGGGAGGACTGTAAACAGGGGAAAGAGAGTGCAGGAAACCTTAAATGACTATTCTTGACATATTCGCGCTTTTCTCCGAAATTCCCAATTCTGCGTGGCATCATGGGGTGCCTGTGTGGCAGGACTCCTGCGCGTGCGGCTTTTCCTTGTCGGCTGTGGTAATGTGGATTTGGCCGTTAGGCTGTTTGGTGAACACCATCACCTCACGCCTGATGGAGTGATTAGTGTGGTCATATATCTTGGCAGAGTCGAATGCCTTGCCGCGCACGCGGGTCTCGAAGTGCAGGTGCTCGGTGCTGGCTCTGCCAGTGCGCCCTGTGAGTGCAATGGGCTGTCCTGCCTGCACCCATGCTCCCTTCTTGACCAGGTTGCGCAGGTTGTGGCTGTAAGCAGTCTCAATCCCATTGGCGTGGCGTATGATGATGAAGTTGCCGTAGGCATAATAGGGGCCGCTCAGAATCACCTCCCCGGGGAAGGCCGCGCGTATGGTGTCGGCCGGGCATGTCTTGATGTCGGTGCCTCCATGCTTCCGCTTGCCGCCGAAGGGACTTATCACCTTGCCCCCGGGCAGTGGGTAGCACCACTCTTCATCGGCGTAGTTGGCAAAGTTGATGGTGAATTGCCTGGATTTCTCAAAAGGATCCTTGGATGCCGCCACCCTCATCACCTGCCACTCGTCAATGTCCACGGCGGCTGTGTCGGCCTGCTGCTGATGCTGTGCCAGGCAACTTGCCGACAGGCACAGAGCCAGGATGGGTATGCTGATGGTTCTCTTCACGGGTTGATGAATATGCCGTTCATGTTGCGTCCGGTGTCTATAGTCTCCCTGCGCGCGCTGTAATAACAGGGGCTGGTCATGGTGCAGATGCCTTCTATGTGAATGTCCTGTACGCCGGCCTCAAGTAGTTGCCGGTGGTTGGCTTCCCACAAGTCCAGGTGCCACCGATCGCCTCCCTCGGAACAGGGGAATCGTCTGGCTATGGCCTGCATGGGAAATCCTGCTTGCCGGAAAGCCTCATACACTTCATCGCCAACCTCAAACCGTGACAGTGAGATGCCCGGGCCAATGATGGCATGCACGTGTTCCGGCCGGTCGGTCATCAACCTCACGGTCTTGGCGGCTATGCCGGCCACGGTGCCGCGCCAGCCTGCATGCACCGCCGCTACGCACCGTTCCCGGTCGTCATAGAGCAGTACGGGTATGCAGTCTGCAGTCTTCACGCATACGCAGAGCCCCGGCGTGCGGGTGAACACGGCATCTGTGTCCTCGGGTCTTCCAGCCTGGTTCATCTCCAGAATGTGGCAGGAATGAGTCTGGCGGGGCAGAGCCAAGTCCTGAAGTCTCAGCCCCAGATTCTCCACTCCGCTTCCCTTTCCTGTGCTGAAGGCTGTCAGCCATTGGGGCGTGTCGTATGTGATCAGGCTATTCATCTTCGTATTCGAAGTCGTCCAGGTCATCGATGTCTTCAATGAGGTCTTCGCCGTCCAGCATCTCAATCTCCTCGTCCTCTCCTTCATCCTGCAATTCGCTTTTCAGCCACTCGGGATTCTTGTTCCTGTGGACAAGTGCCTCACGCTGTGCCACGGATTGCAGTTTGTTGCTTTCGCTGTTGAGTTCCCGCCAGAGCACGTCCTTGAGTTCCTGCATGCCCAGCCCCGACACAGCACTAATGAACACGTGCGGGATGTCCTGGGGAAGTTCCTCGGCCAGCATGTCCATGAGTTCCTGGTCGAGCAGGTCGCACTTGGTGACGGCCAGCACGCGCTGCTTGTCCAGCAGTTCGGGGTTGAAGGTGCTTACCTCGCGCAGCAGTATCTCATATTCGTTGCGTATGGAGTCGGTGTCACCGGGCACCATGAAGAGCAGCAGGGAGTTGCGTTCAATATGGCGCAGGAATCTCAGTCCCAGCCCGCGCCCTTCAGCCGCTCCCTCAATGATGCCGGGTATGTCGGCCATGACGAATGACTGGTTGTCCCTGTAAGACACGATGCCTAGCGAGGGCTCCATGGTGGTGAAGGGGTAGTTGGCAATCTTGGGCCTCGCACTGGAGAGCGCGCTCAGCAAGGTGCTCTTGCCCGCGTTGGGGAACCCCACCAGTCCCACATCGGCCAGCAATTTCAGTTCCAGCACCACGGTCATCTCCTGCATGGGTTCTCCGGGCTGTGCAAAGCGTGGTGCCTGGTTGGTGGAGGTGCGGAAGTTCCAGTTGCCCAGTCCTCCACGCCCGCCTCGGAGCAGCAGCACTTCCTGTCCGTCCTCGGTCACGTCGCATAGGTATTCCCCTGTCTCTGCGTTGTAGGCCACGGTGCCGCAGGGCACGTTGATGTACTTGTCCTCGCCCTTTGCTCCCGTGCTGCGACTTTGTCCGCCGTTGCCGCCGTGTCCGGCAAACACGTGACGCTCAAAGCGTAGGTGGAGCAGTGTCCAGTAATTGTGGTTGGCACGCAAGTATACGTGGCCGCCCCGTCCGCCGTCTCCGCCGTCGGGGCCGCCATTGGGGATATATTTGGCTCTGTGCATGTGCATGGAACCTTTGCCGCCCTTGCCCGAGCGGCAGCATATCTTCACATAGTCAACAAAGTTGGATTCCGCCATCAGTTGATGCTGTCGATGAAGGCAAAGATGCTGTCCACCATCTCCTCCTTTGAGGGGTGGTCAGACCAGCGGAAAGTGTGGCGCATGCCTTCCTTCTCAAACCACTCGGCCAAAGGGGCTGTCTGGTTGTGATAAACCTCAAAGCGCTTGCGTATGGTCTCTTCATTGTCATCGGCTCTGCCCTGCTCCTTGGCCCGGTTGAGCAGTCGTGCCATGAGCACGTCCTCTTCCACCACCAGTTCAACCATTACGCCCATCTCGTGGCCGCGCTCTGCCAGCATCTTCTTCAGTGCTTCGGCCTGGGCTATGGTACGTGGGAAACCGTCGAAGATGACTCCTTTGCCGGCCGGCAGTTCGTCATAGGTCTTGGCCAGGATGTCAATCATCAGTTCATCGGGAATCAGTTGCCCGTTGTTGATATAGCCCTGTGCCAGTTTGCCCAGTTCGGTTCCGGCCTTTATCTGGGCGCGCAGCACGTCACCCGTGCTGATGTGCCCCATGCCGTACTTTTCTACAATCATGTCACTGTAAGTGCCTTTGCCCGATCCGGGAGCACCGAAGATGATAATGTTCTTCATAAATGTTATTGTCTGTTATGTCCTTATGTCTAGAATATCCTGAAGTCTTGTCTTGTGCGGCTTGCCTTGTTGTTCATATCAGCGTGTAGATGTCACGCGTGTTGCGTCCCAGTCCGTCATAGTCCAGTCCGTAGCCAACGATGAAGTCATTGGGAATTTCCAGGCAGCAGTATCTGATGTCCAGGTTGACCTGCAGTTTGCCAGGCTTGAGCAGCAGGGTGCATACGTCAATGCTGCCGGGGTTCTGCTTCCTGAGCGTTTCCAGCATGTGTGCCATGGTAACGCCCGTGTCCACGATGTCTTCCACCACAATGACCGGCCTTCCGGTGATGTCTACGTTCAGCCCTATGAGTTCCCGTATGGTTCCCGTGGTCTGCGTTCCCTGGTACGAGGCCAGTTTTACGAATGATATCTCACACGGCAGGTCAATCTCTCTGAGCAGGTCGGCGGCAAAGATGAATGAGCCGTTGAGCACGGCCAGGAATATAGGGCTCTGTCCCTGGTAATCCTTGTTGATGCGTGCGGCCACGGCTTTTACGCGTTCCTGTATCTCCGCTTCCGGGATGGAGATGGCAAAGGTCTTGTCCTTTACCTGTATGGTTGTCCTTGTCCTGTTGCTCATGACATATTATGTATTGTTGCGCAAAATTAACAAAAAAACTCCACAGGCAGGCTCTGTGAAGCGAATTTCTTATTGCTGAGTGTCGGCATGTACACAGGAAATCAGTACCTTTGCAGTATGGCAAACGTAATGACACCTGTGCGCGTGGCCAGGATGTTGCGTCTCCGGCCCGACTGTGCCCATAAGGGCATGCTGGGGCATGCCTTACTTGTGGCGGGCAGTGCAGGCGTGGGCGGATGTGCCGTATTGGCGGCAGAGTCCTGTCTGCGCAGTGGGGTGGGCAAACTTACCGTCTGCACACCGGAGTGCAACCGTCTGCTCATGCAGTTGTCAGTGCCTGAGGCTGTCCTGCATGTCTCGTCAGTCAAGAATGGGGAGATGGGCATGGTTGCTTTTTCCTCCTTCTCCCCGTGGCAGTCAGTGGGCATTGGCCCTGGCATTGGCTTGCATGCCGATGCCCTGCTGGGTGATGTGCTGTCGCGCTCGGGCCACCTGCCGCTGGTGGTGGATGCAGATGCCTTGCGCATCCTGGCACGCCATCCGGAATGGATGCTTCTCTTGCAGGGACGTGCGGTGCTCACTCCCCATGGTGGGGAAATGCATGCCTTGGCACGGGGACTGCTGGGAACTGGCAGCATGATTGATGGTGAGGATGGCCTGCTGGATTGTGCCGAGGCATTGGCCAGGGAGTATGACGTGTGGGTGGTGCTTAAGGGACACCCCACCCGGGTGTGCCAACCCGATGGGAAGACCGTGGCCTGCGGCCGGGGAAATGCCGGAATGGCTACTGCCGGGGCGGGTGATGTGCTCACGGGCATCATCACCGGCCTGCTGGCGCAGGGTTACGGGCTGGCCGAGGCCTCTTGCATGGGCGTGTGGCTTCATGCCACAGCCGGCGACCGCGCGGCTGCGTTGCTGGGACAGGAAGCCATGCTGGCCAGGGACATCACCTCGCATCTGGGCGAAGCCTGGAAGGAACTGCATGAGTGCTATGTGACGAAATAAAAGTAAAGGCAATATATGAACATCAGAAAGAACATGGCCCTGGCTCTGCTCATGGCAGTGGCTTTGGGCGTACAGGCACAGACGGAGGTTGAGCCGTTTGTGCCCGGCAGCACGCTGGAGGGAGTCTCTTATTTCCTTCCCCGTACGGCCTTTCGCGTGACCATAAAGGCAGACAAGACCGTGACCAAGCCCGGCGATTTCCGCAAGTATGCCGAGCGTTACCTCCATCTCACCCATGTGCCCACGGCCGAGAGTGTGCAGTGGGAAATCAAGAGCATCACGCTGGAACCCTATGGGGTGCCCGACAAGACCAAGGCATACAGCATCAAACTGAAGGGCAAGACCGTGGCTCCGCTCGTGGGGCTGAGCCGAGACGGCATCCTGCTGAGCATAAACACTGATGCCGAGGAGGCCGCGCTGCCAGCCTTGCCACAGGCATCGCAGGATCCTGAACCTGCCGATGCGCGCATCTACATGACGCAGGAAATCCTGGCGGCCGGCAGTGTGGCCAAAATGGCCGAACTGTGTGCTCAAGAAATATATGACATACGCGAGAGCCGCAATGCACTGGTGCGCGGTGAGGCCGACAACACTCCCAAGGACGGTGCACAACTGCAGCTCATGCTCAGTCAACTGGCTCAGCAGGATCAGGCACTCACTTCACTCTTCGGAGGTACCCGGCACACCACCCATGAGGTGTTCTCCATGACGTACGACCCACAGCAGGACACCGACAAGGACGTGCTCTTCAGATTTTCCCGAAAACTGGGTATTCTGGGTGCCGATGACCTGGCAGGCGACCCCGTGTATATCAGTGTCAAGCGCACAGAGACACTACCGGCAACGGTGGTGGACGAGCAGACGGCCAAGAAGAAAGCCAAGATTGAGAGAGGTGTATATTATAATGTACCTGCGCGAGGAAAACTCACGGTGTTTGACTCCGACCGGGAATACTGCACGCTGGAGACACCCATGGGGCAGTTTGGCAGTGTGGAGATACTCTCCAGCCTCCTCTTTGACAAGAAGACCACCACTAAGGTGACTTTCTTCCAGAATACAGGAGGCACCAAGGATGTGATGGAGTGACCCCGTTTTCCTGCAATGATGAGAACTATACAAACAACTAGATAAACAACTGAAACAACATGAGAAAGATGATTCTGATGGCTGCCGTCCTTGCGGCGACATTCAGTGCCAATGCACAAAAGAAAGAGTATCCCAAGCAGGAGAGCATGAAGCCGGGTATGTCGGAATACTGGACTCCGCAGCCCAAGGTGGTCACTCCCGGCGAGAGTAAAACCTCATCGGCTCCCGATGATGCCATTGTCTTGTTCGACGGCAAGGACTTGTCGGCATGGACCAACGGAGATGGCACGGGCGAGGCTGGCTGGACTGTGAAGAAGGGCATCGTGACCGTGGACAAGAGCAAGGGTGACATCGTGACCAAGCAGAAGTTCGGCAGTTTCCAACTGCATTTGGAATGGTGCGTGCCCGAGGGCATTACCGGCGAGAGCCAGGCTCGCGGCAACAGCGGAGTGTTCCTGCAGGACAAGTATGAGATACAGATTCTGGACTGCTATCAGAACGAGACCTACGTCAACGGCATGACGGGCAGCATCTACAAGCAGACACCTCCTCTGGTGAATGCCATGCGCAAGCCGGGCGAATGGAACGTGTATGACATTATCTACACGGCTCCCGTGTTCAAGGAGGACGGCACGTACCTTTACCATCCTTATGTGACTGTGATACAGAACGGAGTGGTGCTGCAGAACCATACGGAGATATGGGGCACCACGGAATATATCGGCTGGCCGCGCACGGTGCAGCACGCAGAAGGCTCCATCCGTCTGCAGTCGCATGGCGACCCAAGCGCACCCATCTCCTTCCGCAATATCTGGATTCGCGAGATGTGATGACTCCTGCCTCGCCCTGGTGGCGCGGTATCTGACGGGCGGCACTGCCACGGCTTCATATCATGAGCCGGGCAGTGCCGCCTGTGTTGCTTGGTGCTTCTGAACCGATATCATTGCCATCATTCATTCCGAACCCGGAAACAGGACTGCTGCTCCGTATTGCCTGCCGGAACCGTCAGAGTTCCGCTGTTGCCTCCACCGCCGGTGCCGCCTTGACTGCCGCCGGTGCCGCCGGAGCCGGCAAGCCCTTCTGCCGACAGCCTAAAGGAAAGGCCTTTTCCAAGGCACCGGGCACTTCCGGCAGGTCTTTCCCCGGCTTTCCCGAGGCATCGGGCATTTCCGGGCTGGAAAAAGCAGGATTTCGGGAAAGCCGACCCCAGACATTTCCGGAAACGCAGGATTGCAGCAATCCTGCTCCAAACTCTTCGGGAAGTGACAAGATTGCAGCAATCCTGCTCCAAACTCTTCGGGAAACGACAGGATTGCAGCAATCCTGCTCCAAACTCTTCGGGAAGTGACAGGATTGCAGCAATCCGGAGCCAAACACTTCGGGAAGTGACAGGATTGCAGCAATCCTGCTCCAAACTCTTCGGGAAGTGACAGGATTGCAGCAATCCTGAGCCAAACACTTCGGGAAGTGACAGGATTGCAGCAATCCTGAGCCAAACACTTCGGGAAGTGACAGGATTGCAGCAATCCTGCTCCAAACACTTCGGGAAGTGACAGGATTGCAGCAATCCGGAGCACCCGCGCGGCCAAGGAGGATATGGCGCGCACAGCCTCAGCCCGCGCAGGCAAAGGCAAGGAGGACAAACAGACAAAACAGACACACAGAGGCTGATATATAGGACTTCAGACATCCTTTTCTCAAAATCCGAAACCGCCAATTGAACCCTAATGGCCGGTTTGGGTTTATTTGTGAATTGCACAATGTCTAAAGGCAGCAAAAAGAGGCAAATGCGTGAGTCTCGGGGAAAGTGTGCCCGGGAAAGCGGTTTTGAGGAAATGGAGTGGTGATTGCTTTCCTGCACTGGCCGTGGACTGCTTAACCATCAAATCCCGTAATGATTTTTTCTAAGGGTATAATCTGCTTGAAGGGGATTCTTGCAGTTAGAGACAAAAAACTGCCTAACTAGAAAAAAATAATTTCCAGGTTAGAGAAAAATTTTTCCCTAGTTGGAAACTTGACATATACGCGTGCGTGCACGCGAGGAGTCTTCTCGTCTTTTGCGCCGTATATTTGTAGTGTTGAATATTTTTGGGAATATTGCCTTCCAAGATCAAGTTCTCCATGAATGGATTCACGAAAAAGAATGTCCTGCCGGTGAACCAACGTTCTATTCTCGTTTTTGTGAGACGGCGCGTATCAAATCCGTGCCTGTGGAATTTTGGTTGCCAACGGTATTGCCCTCTTGCAATCGTTTATTCGCAAATAATGGAAAATCCTTCCTTGGGGGGATGGGAATGGCACGATTCGTCTCTCCTTGAGGAATGGGTGGCGGTTCTGTATTAGATAAGTGGGGGAGGGATGAGGGAAAAAGAGTGGAGGCAGCCTTGTTGCCAAGAACTGCCTCCACTGTGTGCCATGCCTCCGGACGCGCCGGGGCAGGTGGATAATTACAACTTGTCGTTGCTGCCCAGTACATCCACAATCTTGTGCATGTACATCTTCTTCATGTTCTCACGTGCGGGCTTCAGGTACTGGCGAGGATCGAAGTGGCCGGGGTTCTCGTCAAAGTGCTTGCGGATGGCAGCAGTCATGGCCAGACGAGAGTCAGAGTCAATGTTGATCTTGCACACTGCGCTCTTGCTTGCCTCACGCAACTGCTCCTCGGGGATGCCTACTGCATCGGGCAACTTGCCGCCATGTGCGTTGATGGTATCCACCTCTTCCTGGGGAACAGAAGATGATCCGTGGAGGACGATGGGGAATCCGGGGAGTTTCTCTTCAATCTGGTGCAGGATGTCGAATGCCAATGGAGGAGGCACGAGCTTGCCTGTCTTCGGGTCACGTGTGCACTGCTCGGGAGTGAACTTGTATGCTCCGTGGCTGGTGCCGATAGAGATGGCCAGGCTGTCGCAGCCGCTGCGTGTGCTGAAGTCGATAACCTCTTCGGGCTTGGTGTAGTGTGATACCTCAGAGGCAACCTCGTCCTCCACACCTGCCAGTACACCCAACTCAGCCTCAACAGTCACATCGTACTTGTGGGCATATTCCACCACCTTCTTTGTCAGGGCGATGTTCTCCTCGTAGGGCAGTGAAGAACCGTCAATCATCACGCTTGAGAAGCCGTTGTCGATACAGTCCTTGCAGAGCTCGAAACTGTCACCGTGGTCAAGGTGCAGTACAATCTGGGGGTTGGGGCAGCCCAGTTCCTTTGCATATTCCACAGCGCCCTGTGCCATGTAGCGCAGGATGGTGCCGTTGGCATAGTTGCGTGCGCCCTTTGATACCTGCATGATGACAGGAGACTTAGTTTCTACTGCAGCCTGTACGATGGCCTGCATCTGCTCCAGGGTGTTGAAGTTGAAAGCGGGGATTGCATAGCCTCCCTTCACTGCCTTGGCAAACATCTCACGGGTGTTCACCAAACCCAATTCCTTGTAACTTGTCATTTCTTTGAAGTTTTAATAATATTGGAATATATGTTCTTATTCTTCGCTCGTTGCCTTCCGGCTGTGCAAAATTAACACAAATATGGGGAATAGGCTTGCGCGCAATGGCGTTTTTTCACCTTTGCCTCAGAGTTCCTTGACGAAGTAAGTCACAGTGGGCAGGTGGTCGCTGTATCCGTCAAGCCAAACGCCTCCAGCCGTGGTGCGCAGGGGAGTGCCCTTGTATTTGCCTTCCTGCTGCATGAGCCAGTCCCGGCGGAATATTTGCCAGGAGTATAAGGTCAGGTTCTTATAGTCCTTCTTCTTCTTTGTGTCCAGCAGGTTGCGGCTCATGACGATTTGGTCAAAGAGGTTCCATGCGCCCTTGTAGGAGAGTGTGCCCTGTCCCTTGTCCCTCAGGATGGTCCACCATGGGTTGAAGAAGTCATATTGCCCCACTTCTTCCATCTTCTTCTTTGCACCCAGGAACTTGGCCATGGAGGTGTTGTCCGGGTCGTCGTTCATGTCTCCCATCACCACCACACGCATGTCGGGCTGTGCCTTCATGATGCTGTCGGTCATGTGGCGCACCTGTTTGCCGCCCCAGTCACGGAACTTGCTTTCTGCTGCACGGCTTGGCCAATGGCACACCACAAAGGTAATGTCGTCTCCGGCCAACTTGCCCTGTACGGTAAGGAAGCCTCGTGTGGCGTGGGTGGTGTCGCCGTTCTCATATATGTAAGGCTGCAGCCAACTCTTCTCAGGAGTGAAGAAGCGCGGGTTATAGAGCAGGGCGCAGTCGATGCCGCGCTTGTCAGGTCCCTCATGGTGAATGTATTTGAATCCTCGCTCCTTCATGCCGGCTTGTCCTGTGAGGTCACGCATCACATTGTCGTTTTCCACCTCGGCCAGTCCTATGACACTGGCTCCTATGCCCGGCAATTTGTCCGTGCCCAGTTCCAGCAGTGCCTTTGCCATGTTGGCCAACTTGTGCTCATACTTCATCTTGTTCCAGTGGTAGGAGCCGTTGGGCAGGAAGTCGTAGTCGTTCTTGCCTGCATCGTGGATGGTGTCAAACAGGTTCTCTTGGTTGTAGAAGCCCACGGCATAACAGCCGAATTTCTTTTGTGCGGGTAGTGAGAGAGCCATGGCCAGTGCCATGGAAAGCAATATGAATGTACGTTTCATAATATATGTTGATCAAATGAATGTGCCTTGTTCTCAAGGGGGCATTGGCTCTTGGGACTGCATCCTCATGCCATGGGGTGCTTTCCTCTGCGCATGTCCTCCAGCAGGCACAAAGGTAGATTCTTTTCGTGAAACAGAAAAGTCTAAACCTCATTTTCTCTTTAGGGTTGGCATATACATTCTACTATTAATGAATGCGTATGCGCGTACATTTATATAGTAAATATGGCTTTCCATGCATGCAGAAGGCATCTCCTGCATCACAAAATCGTGTCATGGAGACCAAAAAACAGGCAAAATATGTTCAGAATGCAATATTTTTGTTTACTTTGCACTGCTTTGACAAACAGAAAACATAAAACTAAGATATGAAGAAGGAATTTCTGACGGCACTGCTGTTGACTGCATCTGCCACGCAGGCCATTGCTCAGGTGAATACTTCGGAGACGGAGAAAGACCTGAGGCAAGACAATGCTGCATTTGTCTTCACCGAGTCCCAACTGGGCGAGGATGAGGACATGACCCAGAACGTGATAATGATGAACTCCAACAGCAATGTCTACACCAGCAATGTGGGTTATCTGTGGAGCCCCGCGCGTTTCAAGTTCCGCGCCTACAACAGCCGCTACAGTGGCGTGTACATGAATGGCGTGAACGTGAATAACGGCGAGACGGGTCAGTTCAACTACTCCACTGTGGGAGGCATGAATGATGCCACGCGCAACATTGATACCTCATCACCTTTCGAGGCAAACAATTTCAGCATGGCCGGTCTGGGCGGCAGCAACAACTATAATTTCCGTGCCAGCAACTATGCCGCTGGCAACAAGATTACCCTTTCGGGCGCAAACCGCAACTATACCACGCGTGCCATGTACACCTATGCCAGCGGACTGAGCCAGAAGGGGTGGGCTTTCATGGGCACCGTGGGTTACCGCTGGGCAAACATGAACACAAGTAATGTGGAAGGCAATTTCTACAACAGCCTTTCTTATTTCCTCAGTCTGCAGAAAGTGCTCAATGAGAAGCATTCACTGAACCTTGCCACTTGGGGCAACCCCACAGAGCGTGCCCAGCAGGGAGCCAGCACTGATGAGGCTTACTGGCTGGCCAATAATTACCAGTACAATCCCTATTGGGGCTACCAAGATGGCAAGAAGCGTAACAGCCGCGTGGTGAACAACTATGAGCCGAGTGCACTGCTCACTTGGGATTTCCAGATAAAGGACAACATGAAACTCACTACCAGTGCGTTTTTCAAATACGCCATGTACAGCAGCACCAAACTGAATTACAACGGCCAGAATCCTGCTCCTGACTACTGGAAGAATTTCCCCAGCAACAATGCGAACGTATGGAATCCGTCTGAGAATGAAGATTGGACAGCCTGGCAGGAAAGTTACGATTACTGGACAGCCAGCAAGCGTAACCGGCAGATTAACTGGGACCGCCTGTACTATACCAACCAGCAACTCAACTCAACCGGCAATGATGCCATCTATTGGGTAGAGGCCAAGCACAATGATCACCTGGTGACCAACCTTGGAAGCACATATGACTGGGATATCGACCGCACTACCAAGTTCCATGCAGGACTGCAGTTGGCTTCCAACAAGGGCATGCATTACACCACCATGGAGGACATGCTGGGTGCACAGTACTTTCATAACGTTAACACTTATGCCATAGGCGACTATGCCAGCGCAGACCCCCGCGTGCAGTATGACCTCAACAATCCCAACGGAGCCGTCCGCGAGGGCGACCGCATGCGTTATGATTATGATCTGTGGAATCAGAGCGCGCGCCTTTGGATGGGGCTTACCAAGGACAAGGGCATCTCTCATAGTTACCTGAATGCCCAGATAGGTGGCACGCAGATGTGGCGTAACGGCTATATGCGCAATGGTATGTGTGCTGATTATAGTTATGGAAAGAGTGGAAAGGCCTATTTCTTGGACGGAGGCTTCAAGATTGGTACCACCCTCAACCTGGGCAAGGGCAATGCTCTTAACTTGGGTGCTGGTTATGAGGCGCGTGCTCCGCAGGCCAGCGTGGCCTTTGAGAGTCCCGAGATGAACAACAACTATGTGGACGGACTTACCAATGAGAAGATTGCCTCGGCAGAGTTGGGCTACTCGTTCAACGGCAGTTGGCTGCGTGCCAATCTGACTGGCTATTTCACTCACAGTTATGATGGCACTGAGTGGCAGAACTTCTACAATGACGATACAAATTCCTTTACCTATAATAGTTTCCGTGGTGTCGAGAAGAATTATTACGGTGCCGAACTAGGTCTGAACTTCAAGGTCACCAGTTCTTTCGACATCAACGTGATTGGCACGTGGGCAGAGGCCAAGTATATGAGCAATACCGATGTGGTGTATATGATAAGCACCAGTGCCGACCGAAAGTCTGACGTTTGTTACAACAAGGGCATGCGTGAGAGCGGCACTCCTCTGGCTGCTGCCAGCATAGGGTTCAATTACCGTGTTCGTGGATGGTACTTGAGTTTGATTGGCAATTATTATGACCGCATTTATCTTTCTTACAGCCCCAACCGTCGCTATCTTGCCAACATGACCAATGCCGGTCTGGTGCAGAATGACGGCAGTGTGGATGTGCCTTCGCAAGCCAAGGGCGATGGCGGTTTCATGCTTGATGCCAGCATTGGCAAGCAATTCCGCGTGGGACATAATCCTCTCAGCGTGAATCTCATGCTTACCAACATCCTCAACAACCGCAGCATCACTACGGGTGGATATGAGCAGAGCCGTTCGGATTACAGCGTGAACAGCACCACCCAACTCACCTCACAGCGTACTTACTCCTTCTCACGCAATCCCAAGAAGTATTACGCTCAGGGTTTCAACTTCATGCTCAACCTCAATTACCGTTTCTGAGAATTTCTCCTATACTTTAATATAAATATCACAGAGAAGTCAAGATATGAAAACCAAGAACATAATTATTGCCGCCTGTATGCTGGTGGGCGGCATGCTGACGACAGCCTGCATGGACGGTGACTGGGAAGCGCCCAATCACCAGAACCCTCCTTATGGCAACAATGAGATAGACACCACCAGCCAGGGGCTTGTGACCATTGCCGACCTCAAGCGCATGTATCCTGCTTATGCCAGCAACTACACCGTGACCGAGATGATCCAGGAGGGCCGCCTCAAGTGTTACGTGACAGGCAATGACATCCAGGGTAACCTCTACAACAGCATTGCTGTGCAGGACGACAATGGCGATGCGCTCATTATTGCCATCAGCGAGAATAGTCTTTTCGGATACCTGCCTGTGGGACAGGAAATCATTGTTGATACCAAGGGACTCTATATCGGCGGCTACGGACAGCAGCCTCAGATAGGCCAACCTTATACTAACTCATCCGGCAGAACCTATGTCAGCCGCATGTCCTCCACCCTGTGGGCATCCCATTTCCGCATTCTGCCTACCAAGAAGACAGACATCCAGATTCCTCGTTACACGGCTGCAGAACTCCAGTCGCTGGATATTGCGCAGCATTGCGGACGTCTGATGACCATCACCGGAGTGGAGATTGATGGTGCCAACGGTCAACTCACTTGGGCGGGCAAGGAGAATGTCAACAACAATGCCGTGACGCTTTACTTCAAGGGTGTGAGCCACAATTTAGAGGTCTATACCAGTACCTACTGCGACTTTGCCAATGCCGTGGTGCCTCAGGGCAAGTTGAACCTTACCGGCATATGGAAACGTTACAACAACTATTGGGAACTCATCCTGCGCAGCGAGGCAGACATAGAGGTGGCTCAGTGAGCCCGTCCATTTGAGAAGACAAACAACACTTAATATTAAAAGTAATCAAGCAATGAAAAAGATTTTCAAGACTTTGGCCTTGGCAGTGGCCGGTGCCCTGTTCATGGCAAGTTGTGATGATGTACCTGCCCCTTACAACCCTGGGGGCAATGGTGGTGGCAACGAGCAGCCGGGCACGTCTGTGGTTGAGGCCACCTGTGCTCAGGCCGTTGAACTCTGCAATGCCTTGGCCGACGGAGCCACTTCTACCGAGACTTACAGCATCACCGGTTACATCACCGATGTGTTTGCAACCGTCAGCAATGGCCAGCAGTCCTTCTGGATGGCCGATGCTAAGGATGGCGGCAAAGTGCTTCAGGCTTATTGGGCCAACCTTCCCGAAGGCGTTGAGAAGTTCGCCACTGGCAGTAAGGTGAAGATTACCGGCAAACTGCTGAAATATGTGAATCCCAACACCCAGGCTGTCGTGGCAGAGGTGAAGAATGCCACGGTGGAGATCTTGGAAGATGGTGGCGGTGACCAGCCAGACCCATCTGTGGTTGAGGCTACCTGTGCTCAGGCCGTTGAACTTTGCAATGCTTTGGCTGATGGAGCCACTTCCATTGAGACTTACAGCATCACCGGTTACATCACCGATGTATTTGCAACCGTCAGCAAGGGGCAGCAGTCTTTCTGGATGGCCGACATCAAGGATGGCGGCAAGGTACTCCAGGCTTATTGGGCTAACCTTCCCGAGGGCGTTGAGAAGTTCACTGCTGGCAGTAAGGTGAAAATTACCGGTAAATTGCTGAAGTATGTGAACCCCACCACCCAGGCTGTCGTGGCAGAGGTGAAGAATGCCACGGTGGAAATACTGGAGCAGGGTGGTGACACCCCCGACCAGCCAGGCGATGTGCTTCAGGTGGACTGTGCACGGGCACTTGCAGCCGCTCAGGCTTTGGCTGATGGTGCTACCTCGGAGGAGACTTATGCCGTGACCGGCTACATCACCAAGATTATTGGCACCGTAAGCCGCAACCAGCAATCCTTCTGGATGGCTGATGAAAAGGGTGATGCCGAGGTGTTCCAGGCTTATTGGGCCAACCTGCCAGAGGGCGTGACTGAGTTTACGGTAGGTTCCAAGGTGACCATCACTGGCCAGATTATTAAGTATATTGATAAGGAAGGCAATATGGTTCCTGAAATAAAGAACGCCACAGTGACCATCCTGGAGGCCGGAGGGGACACTCCCGGTGGCGATACGCCCACTCCGGGCGAAAAGACAGACTACTCCATTGACCTGCCTTACACTCTTGGTGAAAACGCATATGACTGTGAGGCCGTCATCAATAGCGTGGAGGGGTGTCAAACTGTCAAGATTGGTACAGCCAAGGCTGCGGGCACCTTCACCGTGAACATGCCTGCAGGCAAGCACACGTTCTACGCTGTGGCCTGGAAAGGAATCACCACGGCCAATGTGACATTCAGCAATGGCGATACTTTGGTGAAGACCGTGCCGGTGAATGGCAATGAGGGAGCCACCGGAAATCCGACTTTCACCCTCACGGTCACTGATGATGACAAGTATGAGATTGAACTGGCTGAAGATGCCACTCTGACCGTGACATCGGACAAGCGCATCATCTTCTTCGGCATTAAGTAAGTCTGCTATAGATATATGCGTAAAAAGGCAAGAGCCACCTTCGGAGTGAACCGGAGGTGGCTCTTCTTTTGAGTCGTACTGTGGTGCGTGTGCTGCTTTTATGCGTTTTCCCGGGCTGAATGCCCTTGTATGCAGGGTATCGCATGCGCACTTTCCTACTGCGAGATTTACTTTCTCCTGCAAAGATTTGGTTGATAGTGCAAAAAAGCAGTACCTTTGCGCGGTAAAAATCACATTAACACGTCCCTTATCCATTTCCTGCAACTAGGTGGGGAACTCGGGGACACAAAAGAAAATCATTATGAAAAAAGGATTGCATCCCGAAAACTACCGTCCCGTTGTGTTCAAGGACATGAGCAACGGCGACATGTTCCTCAGTCGCTCAACCTGTAAGACCACAGACACAGTGGAGTTTGAGGGCGAAACTTACCCCGTGGTGAAGTTGGAAATTTCCAGCACCTCACACCCTTTCTATACAGGTAAGAGCAAACTGGTGGACACTGCCGGCCGCGTGGACAAATTCATGAGCCGTTACGGCAACCGTTCAAAGAAGTAATTTCTGGCACGGGCATCACGCCCGTGAGGGAGAGACATGCAGAAAAGGTGTGGGCACGAAAGTGTATCCACACTTTTCTTTTTCCCCCTTCGCGGCTCTCTGGATTCCACTGCTGATTTTCATGCATTAAAAACGCAGAGTGCTACATGTGCCAATGAAGAGCGCTGCGTTGGCACATGTAGCGCTCTGCATTGACCGGTGTGGTTTGATGCACCTATAACAATAAGATAGAATGATGAGGAAATACAAGTTTTTGCTGGCAGTGTTCATGTTGGCATCATGTGGAGAGAATGAACCTGTGGCTCCACCGTCGGGCGAGGTCAATCAGAATAGCAATGCCGGACTGATAGCCACAATGCAGGAGGAATACGTAACCGAGGATATGCAGGGTACCGACTGTCAGCAGGTGGCCATGCGTTTGGAGGTGCCTCGCTTGAAGGGTGGTGCACACGACCTGTTGGTGGTGCATACCGTGAGCGGGGGCACGGTGAACTATTGCATGGAATATGATTGCACGCTGCATGCCGGCCGCTGGACGGCTTACCAGTGGTACAAGGGATGGAGTTCCAATGAGGCCAACTGGAATAGGAGTGATTGGAAGAATACGGAATGGAGAGGTGATCCTTTCCAGCCAGACCCCCTTATCCCGCAGAACTGCCGCACCACGCTGGATGACCATAAGAACAACGGGCATGACCGCGGCCACATGCTGGGCAGTGCCGACCGCTTGAACAGCAAGGATGCCAACGAGCAGACTTTCTATCTGTCAAACATGCATCCCCAACTGGCGGGATTTAACCAGACAGGTATCTGGTATAACCTGGAGGAAAGGCTGCGCAAGGTGTATGACAAGGATAATTTCCGCGACACCCTCTATGTGGTGAAGGGTGGTACCATAGGCCAAGGGCAGTATACGCTGGGCAAGAACAACCTGCCTGTACCCAAGTACTTCTATATGGCTATTTTGTGCAAGAACTCCGAGGCATCGCAGGGAGGCTACAAGGCCATTGCTTTCTGGATGGAGCATAAAGCCAACCAGGATGCCAACTATGCCGCTTATGCCGTCAGCATTGATGAACTGGAGCGCAAGACGGGCATAGACTTCTTTTGTAACTTGCCCGATGAACTGGAACGCCAGGTGGAGAGCAACTTGGTTCTTGGAGCCTGGGGACTGAGGTAAGGGTCTGCACCCGATTTCTCTGCCCCGGCATTTTCCGGTACTTGCGGCACTGTGGCATGGGGGCTCCCCCCGCTGCAGTGCCGCAAGTGTCATGTACACCTGTCACCCTCATCCTTTATTGAGCAAAAGATAGTATTTCATGCCGTTGTTATGCACAAATGTCCGTAACTTTATACTGCGGAAACGCATGATAACCTTTTTGTTAACTACACTAAAACGAATGGTATGAAGTACACTAAACCAGCAGTGACCTTTTTGGCCATGTTCTTCCTGGCGGGAATCTCCCTGCCGGCAACTACATTGGCTGCCGTGGCAGAGTCTGTGCAGACTGCGGAAGACACGGAGTGTGAGCACACTTATTCCCATGGCATCTGTACCTTGTGCGGTCAGCCGCAGGCTGACTATGTGAAGCCGGGTACCGATGGTTATTACAATCTGGCCGATGGGCATGACTTGCTTTGGTGGTCAAAGGCCATAGTGGCACAGACTCCCAATGCCTCGGCACGTCTGACGGCAGACATCAACATGTCTGGCATCACTATGACTCCCATCGGTATCAACGAGGAGTTGCCTTTCCGGGGAACCTTCGACGGGCAAGGACATGTCATCAGCAATCTGGACATCCGGGGAGAGAACCATGTGGGACTGTTCGGCTTCGTCTCGGGCGGAGCCTATGTGAAAAATTTTATCCTTGATTCCTCGTGCTCCATTTCCGGTACCTCTTATTGTGGAGTGATAGGAAGCAGCGTGGGTGTTGGCTCTGTCAACATCGAGTGCATAGGCATGGAGGGTACCGTGACCGCCACATCGGTAAACGCGGGAGGCATACTTGGCTGCAATCAGGGTGGCTGCGCCATACTGCTCAGCGACAGTTATGTCACGGGCAAGGTGAGTGGAGGTTCAGAGTCGGCGGCCATGAGCGGATGGGTTGGCGGAGTGGCCAAACTGTTCAATCTGTGGGCATGCGCCGAGGTTGAAGGTGTGACGGGCGAAAATTACCTGTACCGTGGCGGCACGGAGCGTTTTGGCAACTGCTATGCGGTAAGTGGCACCCAGGGCACGCTCATTGCTGAGGGGCAACTTGCAAGTGGGGAACTCACCTTTCTGCTCAACGGTGGCGTGGTGGAGAATCCTGTATGGCGACAGACTGTGGGTCACGATGACCGCCCGACGCTCAGCAAGGAACACGGGATTGTATTCCGCCTGGCAGCAGATGACTTCCGCAGCCTCTCTTCTGCCGAAGAGATTCCCGAACTGGCTTCTGCCGTGTATCAGGCTACAGACAATTATTGTGAGAGCACCGTGGCGGAGCAGGGGCTGCTTGATGCTTATCTGACAAAGGCCGAGGCATTGGCAGCATGTGCTGACGTGGCGGCGTTCTGCGAGGCATATACCCAGATGCAAGCCGACCGTAAGGAGGTTGAGACCAGCGCGGCAGTTTATATCCGCTACATGGCACGCTGTGCCGAGATGGGGAAGTATCTTGAGGATAACGGCCAGTTGGAAGGCGATGGCATTGAGGACATGAAGGCTTATTTGGAGTCTGATGATGCGCCCACCACGGAATGGCCTTTGGGTGGATACCTGTATGTGACAGAGAAGCACATGGCCACGGCGGCACAGGTAGAGGCCGAACTGGAGCGCCTGGAGCAGGCATTTAGTGCGGCTTTGGCCGGCTCTTATGCAGTTGGGCAGGATATTACCAATCTGATAACCAATGCAGATCTTAGTCTTCAGCCAACCTGGACAGGATGGGAGGGAACACCTGGCACCAGCCTAAGCACATCACAGACCAAGGATGACAAGAGTTACACATCTGCTGAAGCTTGGCAGAAGGCAGTGGATATGCACCAGACTCTCACAGGCTTGCGCCAGGGATATTATCTCGTAAGTATGAATGGGGCATATCGTCACTACAACGACCGTTACAGCAATACTTATTCGGCGCAGTTCTATGCAGGGACGAACAATGTTTTCCTCCCCACGGTGTACGAGACGCGCATCAGTGCCGAAGAGGCTGAGGATGACGTGAACTGCAACATAAGCGGTACGGGAACGATAGACCTCCCCATCTACGAGAATGGCGGGACCTCATCGGAAGAGGCTCCCATAGCCTATGCCTTGCACGGCCTGCCGGGTATGGCGTATGCCATTGCCAGCAGCAGGGCTGTGAACCATGTGACGGCTTACGTAGGCGAGGACGGGCAACTGACCATCGGTGTACGCCGGGCTGACAACGGGGCTATCAACAACTGGGTGGGCTTTGGCAATTTCCGTCTGACCTATTGTGGAGATGCCTCCACGGAACAGACTGCGGACGCCCTGACGCTTTCGCTCAGCGAGCAAACCAGCAGGGCAAACGCCATCCTCGACCTGTACAAGCCCGATGGGCAGACTCCCGAGGCTGCGCCCAATTATCCGGAAGCCCTCAAGGAGGCTCTCCGACAGGCTGTTGCTGATGCCGGGGCTGCCGTCTCTGTGGAGGACAAGGAACGTTGCATGGCTCGTTATTCAGAACTTTTTGACCAGATAAACGAGGGTAGGATGGCCTATCTTTCCCTCTACAAGAACGCCGGATTGCTGGAGTCGGCGGGAACCATATTGAAGGACAGCCTCACCGCGGAGCAGTACGATGAGATGATGAACGTGTCCAAGGCACTCTATGATGCTTATGCCGATGGCACTTATTCCACAGAGGAAGCCGCCAGGCCGACTTTGATGGAGAGTGAGTCCATCCGTCTGTTTGTCCCGGAAATCGATGCAAACGGTGTGATACACATTGCCAGTCTGCGTAACATGATGTTCTTCAGCGTATATGCCAATGACATAGACCATGCTGCCAACGGCATACTGGAGGCTGACATCAGCGGAGTCACTGCGGGTATGGTGCTCAGGGACTTCCGAGGTACACTGGATGGAAACTATCATACACTGGGCTTGAGCATCGACCATCCCGAGGGGAATGCAGGCTTGGTGGAGGTGCTCGGCGGCATGGTGAAGAACCTGTATCTGGAAGGCACCGTCAGCACAGAAGGCAAGTTTGCAGGCAGCGTGGCAGGTACCACGGGTAACGGACACGCTTACATTCAGAATGTGGTGAGCCGGGTGAACATAATAAGTAATGTGGATGGCGACGGTACCCATGGTGGACTGGTTGGTTGTGCCAACTCCGAGGTTTCAATCAGCAGTTCGGCTTATGCCGGCATCCTTTCCGGCGAGAAGACCAATAGTTGCGGAGGTTTGGTGGGTTGGCTCAATGCTGCGGGCAGCATAAGCAACTGTCTCTTCATGGGCAAGTTGACAGTGGGTGAGACCAACGGGCATACGTGGTCACGCAATCCCGGAAACTTGACGCTTACCAATAGTTGTTACCTGAATGCGCACGCCACCGTGGCAGGCACCCAGATCTCGGAGGAGCAACTGGCAAGCGGAGAGGCATGTTATCTGCTCAACGGCGAGCGCAACAATTCCCACTTGTGGTACCAGACGCTGAACGAGGATGCCGTACCCGTGCCGGATCCCTCGCACAAGGCTATCGGCATTACGTATGAAGGTACTTACACTAATGATGTGTCCCGATTTGCCGTGGATCACACGGGTACCAAAGGCGACCCCTATGTGCTGGCCACCATGAATGATTTGATGCGGATGCGCAGCAAGATGCGTCTGGGCGAAGTGACCTACTTCGTGCTGAACAATGACATAGACATGGCATCCATTACCTCATGGGAACCCATCAATGGAAACGGCAATGACTACAACGGCAGGGGATGGCAGAGATGGATAGACTTGGACGGAAAGGGACATGTGCTGCGCAACATGAAGTCTTCCGGCTATGGCTATGATAGTTTCTTTGGTGTGCTGTGTGGCAATGTGCGTAACATCGGCTTTGAGGATGTAGACGTGGACTGCACCACTACAGGCAGTGGTGTGCTTGGCGGATATCTGGGGCATGCAGACTATTCGGATGCCGATGGAAACATGTACACCTGTCAGGTGGAGAACGTGTGGGTGACAGGCAGACTGAAGGTGGCCTCTTCTTATTGCGGTGGTTTCTTCGGTAATGTGGGCGGCCCTGCAGTGATGCGCAACTGCTATGCCAATGTGGCAATCACCAGTGGGGCATCGCTCAATGGTGGTCTCATTGGCCGCGTACGTGGCGCGCTCACTGTGGAGAACTGCTATGCGGCAGGTTCCATTGAGGCAGGCACTTGGGGCGGTATCGTTGGCGGAGGACAGCAGGGCTCCACTCCGGCCACGACATATAAGAACATCGTGGTGTGGAACAACACAGACCAGAACTTTGGTGGCACGGCAGCCAATGACAAGATGAGTGGCATACTCTATTATGATGGCTACAATTTCCATGAACTGCAGCAGGCTGTGGTGGCATGGGATAAGGATCTTTGGTCATGCACCATGGAGGAGGGTGCTTATCCGGTGCTCATGCAGGATGCCATCGGTGTACAGTCTGTACAGGGCGACGGTAATGTTGGTGCATCTGCTGGGGGCATCTACACGCTCACCGGAGTGCGTGTTCAGAAACCGGTGAAGGGTCTCTATATCATCAATGGCCGTAAGGTGATGGTCAAGTGACGGCTGTGTGACAGCCTGGAATGAACAGGCCGCCGGAAGAGCGAGCGCATTGCCCGGCCTCTTCCGGCGGCCTTCCTTTGCCGTACCCCTGTGTGGCATCTGTCCGTTCTGTATGCTGCTGTCAGCCCTTCTCCTTATTCAGCCGAGGGCTTAAGTGTGATGGGAACGGTCACGTTGTGCATGTGTCCTTCAGCCTTACTCTTCTGCTCTTTGTTCAGTTCTGTGGTGGGCATGCTCCACACAAGTGACTTGCCGTCCTCGGCAAAGGCGGCGCACATCAGCGAGAGGTCGGTTAGTATGCCCCGTTCCTCATGGCCGATTGCTTCATCCATGAAGGCATCGGGCATTGGGCGTTCCACGGTGCCCAGCAGTTGCCAGTGTGTGTCATACAGGCTTACCTGGCTGTCCTCGGCAGGTCCCATGTAGGTGCGTATCATGCAGATGCGTTGTGGCTGCTGGTCTGTGGCAGGCAGCATGCGTAATTCCACACGGCTTTTTGCTGTCATGCTTATGCGCAGATAGTCATTCGTCATGCTGTCGATGCGCGTTTGCCCGTCTCCTCTGTTCTTCACCTCCATATTTACCTTCCCTTCGGCAAAGTCCAGGCAGTCGAGCCTGTTGTTGCGCGTCAGTAGCGGGAAGACTTCGTCCGGTGCGTTGGCAAAGGCATCGCGTAGTGTTGTTTGCCCCCATGCTAGGGGTTGTATGGCCAGTACGGCCAGGGCAGATGTCAGTATTCTCTTCTTCATTTAGGCAATCTTGTGTCGGTTTATATAATCATTTGCTGGAGCCGATGAACAGGAACACCATGCCCAAAAGCACCAGAAGTAGGTCGATGGTCTTGCTGCGCAGGTTCTTTTCGCGGAACACGAACGCTCCTACTAGGAAACTCACCAGCACGCTGCCTCGGCGCACCATGCTCACCACACTCACCAGCGAGCCGTCCAGCGAGAGTGCGTAGAAGTATGCAAAGTCTGCTGCGCTCAGGAACAGACTGATGAGCGGGATGCTCCACTTCCACTTGAAGGATGCCTGTTCCTTGCGTCGGGGCCACCAGAAGGTCAGCAGCACGGTGCCCATCATGAGTGCCTGGTAAAAGTTGTACCAGCACTGTACAGTGAGTGGCAGCAATCCTGCACCTTCGTACTCGGGGGCGTTCATGAGGAACTTGTCATACAGGCCGCTTGCGGCTCCCAGTATCGCGGCTCCCACGATGCAGCATATCCAGCGGTTGTGGCGGAAGTCAATGCCTTCGCGCTTTCCGCTGCGGCTCAGCATGAAGAAACTGGCTACGGCCAGCAGCACGCCCACCCACTGGTAGATGTTCAGTCTCTCGCCGAAGATGACGAGTGCTCCCAGCAGCACCATGACGGGGCGTGTGGCGTTGATGGGGCCTACAAGCGTGATGGGCAGATGCTTGATGCCACAGTAGCCAAGTGCCCAACTGGAGAGCACAATGCAACTCTTGAGCACTATGTACCGCTGCACCTGCCATCCGCCAAAGGGTGTGCTGCCTACCAGAGGCAGGAATATCAGGGAGCAGAAGAGTGTGTTGAGAAAGAGCACGGGGATGACGGGGTTCTGTCCCAGGGCGTGTTTCTTGCACACGTCATAGCATCCCAGTAGGGTCGCACTCAGGAAAGCCAGCAGTAGCCACATGATGTCTGTCGTATGTTATCCTTCTTGGGGTGTCAGTATTCAATGTTGACCAGGTAGAGCGCATGCCCCGGAACGCTCTCGCCTGTTTTTTGCCTGTCTTTTGCCTCTATGGCTTGCCGCATTTGGTCAATGGTCATTCGGTGGCGGCCCACTTCGATGAGCGTGCCCACTATGGCGCGCACCATGTTGCGCAGAAAGCGGTTGGCCGACACTGTAAAGCGCCATTCTCCGGGTTTCAGTTCCTCCCAGCGTGCCTCGTCCATCTTGCAGATATTGGTCTTCACGTCAGTTCCGGTCTTGCTGAATGAAGTAAAGTCAGCGTATTTAAGCAACACCTGTGCCGCCTGGTTCATCAAGGGAAAGTCCAGAGAGACGGGTACCTGCCAACTGTAAGCCCTTAGGAAGGGGTCTTTGCTCGTGTGTATATAATAATGATAGGTGCGCCGAGTGGCAGAGAAGCGCGCGTGCATGCCGTCGGCCACGGGCTTCACCTCCTGCACGGCCACATCGGGCGGTAGCAGGCGGTTCAGTTTGTAGGTAATCTGGGTGCAGTCCAATGGTTCCTCCTTGCTCTCGCAGTCGGCAGGTATGGCAGGCCAGTCGAAGTGTGCCACCATCATGCGTGCGTGCACTCCGGCATCCGTGCGCCCTGCCCCCGTGACCTCCATGGGTTGGCGAAGCAGGGTTGAGAGTGCCTTCTGCAGCACTTCCTGCACGCTCACACCATTGGGCTGCACCTGCCAGCCGTGGTATCGGGTGCCATCGTAACTCAGTGTGATGAAATATCTCATTGGCGCAGAATTTTCTTGCCATTGCATATCACCAGGCCACGTTGGCTGTCGGAAACCCGCCTGCCACCTAGGTCGTAGGTGTGCGTGCCTGCATGCCTACTGTCATTGGCCATGGTGTCCGTGATGCCCGTGCCCTTTGTGGCCGTCAGTCTGGCAGTCTTGATTTCCCAAGTGGCTGCGGCTGCGGTGGTGCTTGTATAGCGGAATGCCAGCCGTATATGTTTGCCGCACAGATTGCCGAGGTCTTGTGTGGCTGTGACGAAAGTCCAGTCCTCGCCTGTCATGTATGTGCTGATGGCTATCTGCTCCCAGTTGTCTCCACCATTGGTGCTTGCCCACAGCGTGGCCTCTTCTTCCATCGTTCCGAAGAACTTGCCTGTGTGGGTAAAGGTGAAACTGGCCGATGCGGCATCCGTGAGGTCATACTCGGGCGATACCAGCCAACTTTCGGTGGTATGCTTGGTGTTGTTCACATAAGCCGAGGCCACCATGCCGTACTGACTGTCTTGCCTCCATACCCTGGTGAGCGTGCCCAGGTTGACATCCATCACCGTCCAGTCACCCTGCGAGGAACGGAAATCTTCATCGCAGAGCACGATGTCCAGATTAGGTTCACAGGGTGTCACTCCTCCGCCCTGCGAACTTTCGTCCACGCTGAAGGCGTATGCGATGCTGTCGCCCCAGATATATTCAGCCAGGTTGGGGTAGTCTACAAAGGGGTTGCGGTTGCCTTGTATGCCGTACACGGCTTCGTTTCTCTCTTTCTCAATGTCGTCCACGGGGTCTTGGCGGCTCCATTGCAGGAGAAGCGTGTAAGCCCAGGGCTGCAGGGTGGGCCAGTCGTTGTTCTCCAGCATGTCCAGTCCTGCACTCGTCCAGGTGAGGTTGCTGTAGATGGTCACCATATAGAAATAATTGCGCGCGAAGTCCCCTTTCCATTCGTCGGCCGGTTCCCATACCTGTCGGCCGGCGCTGTCCTTGCCTATGGTGGTGCATCCGTTGCCGTTGGTCTGTGTCTTCACCTTCCCCATCACGTAGTTGCTCTTCTTGCTGTTGATGCTTGTCTGGCAGGGCATGAGGTTGAAGAGGTCGCAGTATGCTTGGTTCTTTGAACCTCCCCACCAACTCTTGGGGAAGGAGTGCTCGATGTTCATGCCTGAGGGTGCAGCATTCGGTGATGTGAAGTAGAACTTCTCATAACTGTATCTGTCCCTTACTTGGTCGTTCTCCATGCGGTCGGTCTTGTAGAACCCGCTCCATGTGTTGCCTGTCCCCGAGCCGTATCCCAGTACGTTTGCCTTGCCAGCAATGTCGTGCATGGCTTGTTTCAGTGCTTCTTTCTTCAGTCCGTTGGCCTTGGAGTAGTAGCCTTGGGGTATGCCGGCCAGCGCCAGGTTGGCGCAGAGCATCACCGTCAGCAATGTGAGTGACTTGGCCAGTATTCCTTTGATATGTGTGTGCATGTTCTTTAGTTCGTGTTGTTTGCCGGATTGCAAAGGTACGGCTTTTTCAGAGGACAGAGGTTCTGCATCAGGCTTTTTCCCACTTGCCTTTAGGGTGACTTCCCTTATGAGGGAGCACGGCGGAATGGGACATCCCGGTGCTTTGGGGCAGTGTGCTCGGCGTACAGGCTGGAAAGTTTTCCTGCCATGGGCAACAATATTTAACGCTCCTCCTGCGTTATTAAAATAACGTAAATGCCTGCCGATACTGGCAATCACAAGAAAACAAAAGATTAAACAAAGGAGGTACAGGGAGTTATGCTCTACGAGTTTCTCGAAAAGACACATGTCGACAAGAAGGTCTACTTTTACCTTCTGTTCATTGCAGATTTGTTCTGCACGTTCTTTGCCTCCATTTGTGCGGTGGGCTTCGTCTCTATCATTACTTTCGTTTCCTATTCCACGGAATACATAGTCATGTTCCTTGCAGGCTCGGTGCTGTTCGGCATGCTGTCCTATGGCATCCTGCGTACATGCAGTTTCGCCGTGCGTCACAGCACTTTTCATGAGATAGGCATTCTCATGGGGGCCGTGTTGATGAAGGACTTGCTGATGGGCGTCACTCTGAAGGTCATACATTTCCATCAGGGGTTCTCATTCCCTCATCTGGTGGCCTTGCTGTTGCTCGACGCACTCATCTGCATGGCTTTGCTGCTTATCGAGCGTATAGGAGTGGTTGTGTGCTATGACGTGATGAGGCAAACCACCCAGCGCAAGCGCCTTTGTCCCGATATCCTGGTGTATGGCACGGAGGAGCACAGCGTGAGTTTCGTGCAGCTCCAGGCTCTTTCCCCGCGTTACAATGTGATAGGTTTCCTGGTGCCCGGAACGGTTCAGCGGAGGTACAGGATAGCAGACAAGATGGTGTATGGCTTTGAGAGTGAGCCTGAGTTCCTTCGTATGGTGGATCGTTATCAGGTGGAGGCTGTGGTGTTTACCCGCGTGCAGGACATCAATGAGGAGGATACGCGCCTGATGAAGTATTGTGCCAAGGCTAATGTGAAAGTGCTCTTTGCCCCTCCCGTCGAGGAAGTGGGCGAGCAGGGGCACAAGTCCAAGATGGCTGCCCCCCGTGAGATCAGTATCGAGGACTTGCTTGGGCGGCCTGAGATAGAAATCAACATGGAAGCCATCACCACGCAACTGGCAGACAGGGTGGTGCTCGTGACAGGTGCGGCAGGCAGCATCGGTTCGGAACTCTGCCGCCAGCTGGCACTCATAGGAGTCAAGAGGCTGGTGCTGCTTGACAATGCCGAGACTCCCCTGCACAACCTGAGGCTGGAGTTGGCCGACCGCTTCCCGCAACTGGATTTCGAGCCTGTCATCGGTGATGTGCGCTATGAGCACAAGTTGGACTTCGTGTTCCGTACCTACAGACCCCAGGTGGTGTTCCATGCCGCAGCCTACAAGCACGTGCCTCTCATGGAGGAGAACCCTGCCGAGGCTGTTGTTGCCAATGTGCTGGGCTCCAGGATCGTGGCCGACAAGTGCGTGGAGTACGGAGTGGAGAAGATGGTCATGATAAGCACCGACAAGGCCGTGAACCCCACGAACATCATGGGTTGCACCAAGCGCCTGGCCGAGATATACGTGCAGTCACTGGCGCGTGCCCTGGAGGGAGGCAGCCATGCAGGCAAGACTCAGTTCGTCACCACGCGCTTCGGTAACGTGCTCGGTTCCAACGGCAGTGTGATTCCGCGCTTCCGCGAGCAGATTGCCAACGGAGGGCCGGTGACCGTGACCCATCCCGACATCACGCGCTTCTTCATGACCATACCCGAAGCCTGCCGCCTGGTGATGGAGGCCGCCACCATGGGCATGGCCAACAAGATATTCATCTTCGACATGGGGCGCAGCGTCAAGATAGCCCATCTAGCCGAGCGCATGATAGAACTGGCTGGCTATGAGCCGGGCGTGGACATCAAGATAGAGTACACCGGGCTGCGGCCGGGCGAGAAACTCTATGAGGAGGTGCTCTCCAACGAGGAGAACACCATACCCACCGGCCATGACAAGATCAAGGTGGCTAAGGTGAGGGAATACGAGTATGACCGCGTGGCCGAGCGCCTGGATGCCCTGGTGCGGTTGGCCAAGGAGGGCAATGACCCTGATATGATAAGGATGATGAAGCACCTGGTGCCGGAGTTCAAGAGCCAGAACTCGGTGTATGAGAAGTACGATGCCGAGATTGAGGAGGAAATCATCAGGCTCCAGCACTGATACTGCCGGGGAACCGGGAGGGATGCTTAGGCAGGAAGCCTCCTGCGGATGGATTGACACAGAGAATATGACAACAAGAACAAGGAAACAAGATATGAGACTGGAGGATATACGTATATGTGTGATTGGACTGGGATATGTGGGCCTTCCGCTTGCCCGCCTGTTTTCCACGAAGTTCCCCACGGTGGGGTTTGACATGAACGTTGCCCGCGTGGATGCCTTGATGGGCGGCCACGATGCCACGCTGGAGGTGGATGACTCGCTGCTTCAGGAAGCCATCACGAAGAATGGATTCGTGTGTACCGCCGATATGGAGCGCATACGCAACTGCAACTTCTATGTGGTGGCCGTGCCTACGCCGGTAGACCGCAACAACCGCCCCGACCTGGCTCCGCTTTTGGGTGCCAGCAAGACCGTGGGGCAGGTGATAGGCCGTGGCGACATTGTCGTGTATGAGAGCACCGTGTATCCCGGGGTTACCGAGGAGGAGTGCCTGCCCGAGGTGGAGCGTGTGTCTGGCCTCAGGCTCAACCAAGACTTCTATGCCGGCTATTCTCCCGAGCGCATCAACCCGGGGGACAAACTGCATACGGTTGAGAAGATAAAGAAGGTGACCTCAGGCTCCACGCCCGAGACGGCACGCCTGGTGGACAGCGTGTATAACGCGGTGCTGACCAACGGCACGCACATGGCGCCCAGCATCAGGGTGGCCGAGGCCAGCAAGATCATAGAGAACAGCCAGCGTGACGTGAACATCGCGTTCATGAACGAACTGGCCAAGATATTCAATGCCATGGGCATCGACACCAACGACGTGCTGGAGGCTGCGGCGAGCAAGTGGAACTTCATCCGCCTTAAGCCCGGGCTCGTGGGCGGGCACTGCATATCCGTGGATCCCTATTACCTGATACAGAAGGCGCAGGTCTACGGCGTGCTTCCCCGGCTGATGACCAATGCCCGGAGACTGAATGACGGCATGGGCGTGTATGTGGCTGAGCAGGCCATACGCTGCATGAACCTGCGCGGGGTGATGGTGAAGGACGCGCGCTTCCTGCTGATGGGCATCACGTTCAAGGAGAACTGCCCCGACATAAGGAACACCAAGGTGGTGGACATATACCACAGCCTGCAGGAGTATTCGTCCAACATCACCGTGTATGACCCCTGGGCAAGCCCCGAGGCTGTGGAGCGGGAGTATGGCATAAGGATAGAGAACACCCTGCCGCAGGGGCAGTACGATGCCGTGATACTCTGCGTGGCGCACGAGCAGTTCCTCGGCATGGACGTGAGGGCGCTGGTGCGTGGCAACGGCGTGGTGTATGACGTGAAGGGCGTGCTGGACAGGAGCGTGGTGGATGCGCGCCTGTGATGCCTCCGCCCCGGGCGATGCACTGCCGGGCGGACGGGGACAAGAGGACAAGACCCAAGAGAGAATGCTTTCGGTAATCATACCTATATATAATGAGGAGAGGCACATCGCCTCCTGCATGGATTCCGTGTTGGCGCAGGACTATCCGCACGACGACATGGAGGTGCTGCTCATCGACGGCATGAGCACCGACGGCACACGACTGCTGCTGGCTCCTTACCTGGAGCGGTACCCCTTCGTGCGCCTGCTCGACAATCCCGGGCGCACGGCTCCCAAGGCCATGAACATTGGCATAAGGGCGGCGCGGGGTGAGGTGCTGATGAGGCTGGACGCGCACGCGCTGTATGAGCGGAACTACTTCTCCACCCTGACGCAAGCCCTCGCCCGGCTGAATGCCGACAACGTGGGGGCACCGTGCCACACCGACGTGCTGCACCACAACGCGCGCACCCTGGCCATCAGGGCCGTGCTGAGTTGCCCCTTCGGAGTGGGCAACTCGTCGTTCCGCACCGGCATCGACCGGGTGACGGAGGTTGACACCGTGCCCTTCGGCTGTTGGCCCAAGGAGACCTTCAGCAAGTATGGCCTGTACGACGAGCGGCTCACGCGCAACCAGGACATCGAACTCAACAAGCGCATCAGGCGCGCGGGGGGGCGCATCTTCATCATCCCCGATACCCACTGCACCTACCTGGCGCGCGAGACTTACCCCGCACTGGCCAGGAACAATTATGCCAACGGGCTTTGGAACATCAAGACGGTGGCGCTTACCCGGCAGTTCTCGTCGCTCAGCCTGCGCCACTTCGTGCCCATGGCCTTCGTGCTCTCGCTGGCCTTGCCCCTGGTGCTCGGCTTCCTGTGGCATCCGCTTTGGCTGCCGGGCTTGATTTCCCTGCTGGCTTACCTGCTGGCTCTCTCGGCCGTGAGCCTGAGGCTGGCGCGTGCCGGCCGGCTCAGCTTTCCCCACCTGCTGGCCACCTTTGCCGTGCTGCACCTCTCCTATGGATGCGGCTCGGTGGCGGGGCTGTGGCAGACGCGCTTCATGACGCGGGGATGAGGGGGGAAGGCTCCATAAACATAAAGAGAAAGAGATGACGAAATGGATATTTGACCGCCTGGCCGCCCTGCTGGGGCTTGCCATGCTCTGGTGGCTGCTGGCCCTGGTGGCCGTGGCCATACGCGTGCGGATGCCGGGTCCCGTGCTCTTCAGGCAGAAGAGGGTGGGGCGCGGCGGCAGGCTCTTCACCATGGTCAAGTTCCGCACCATGACGGTGAACCACGGCGGGAGCAGCGTGAGCGTGGCGGGGGAGAGCCGCATCACCCCCCTGGGCGCGTGGCTGAGGCGGTGGAAACTGGATGAGTTGCCCGAACTGTGGAACGTGCTCCGGGGCGACATGTCGCTCGTGGGGCCAAGGCCCGACGTGCCGGGATATGCCGACATGCTGGAGGGCAGCGACAGGGACATGCTGAGGCTGCGCCCGGGAATCACCGGACCCGCCAGCCTGAAGTACCGCAACGAGGAGGAGATGCTGGCCGCGGTGGCCGACCCACAGAGATACAACGACGAGGTGATATTCCCCGACAAGGTGCGCCTCAACCTGATATACCTGCACGACCACACCCTCATGGGCGACCTGAGGCTGATTGCGGCCACGCTCACCGGCAGGCGCATCCTGTATCACGGGGAATGGATATGAACCACAAGGAGAACGCTATGGAACAGAGAAAGCGCATTTACCTCTGCCTGGCTCACATGAGCGAGACGGGCGAGGAGCAGAGATACATCAAGGAGGCATTCGACACCAACTGGGTGGTGCCCCTGGGACCCAACGTCAATGGCTTCGAGGCAGACCTGGAGCGGTTCGTGGGCGAGGGAAAGAGCGTGGTGGCTCTCTCGGCCGGCACGGCCGCGGTGCACCTGGCACTGGTGGCATGCGGCGTGGGGCCGGGCGATGAGGTCATATGCCAGAGCTTCACGTTCTGCGCCTCGTGCCACCCCATCACCTACCAGGGTGCCACCCCCGTCTTCGTGGACAGCGAGCCCGACACCTGGAACATGGACCCCGTGCTCCTGGAGGAGGCCATACTGGACCGCATACGCAAGACGCGCCGCATACCCAAGGCCATCATCCCCGTGGCTCTCTATGGCATGCCCTACCGCATCGACCGCATCATGAGGGTGGCCAACAAGTACAACATCCCCGTCATAGAGGATGCCGCCGAGGGCTTCGGCTCCCGCTTCGGGGGCAGGATGCTGGGCACCTTCGGCCGCTACGGCGTGCTCAGCTTCAACGGCAACAAGATGATAACCACCAGCGGGGGAGGAGCGCTCGTGTGCCCCACGCCCGAGGACAAGAACACCGTCATGTGGTATGCAACGCAGGCGCGGGAGGCATACCCCTACTACCAGCACGAGGCCATAGGGTACAACTACCGCATGAGCAACATCTGCGCGGGCATAGGGCGCGGGCAGATGACCCTGGTGGATGCCCACCTGGCGCACCACCGCCACGTGCAGGCCATGTATGAGGAACTGCTTGCCGGCGTGGAGGGCATCAGCGTGCACTGTGCGCCCTCGGAGGAGTTCGACTCCAACTACTGGCTCTGCACCCTCACCCTCTCCCCCTCGCTGCGCATCAAGGGGCAGGGCAATGCCTATGCCTCGGTGGTGACCGGCTCGGTGGGCGGGGCCGCCGGGGTGACGCACACGGGGGGCAAGGCGCGCACCGACTGCCAGCCCAACGACAACGTGGAGGCCCTGCGCGTGTTCCTCGACGCACGCCAGGTGGAGAGCCGCCCCCTGTGGAAGCCCATGCACCGCCAGCCCGTATACCGGGATGCCCCCGCCTATGTGAACGGCGTGAGCGAGGGCCTGTTCCATGTGGGCCTATGCCTGCCCGCAGGCCCCTGCGTGACCGATGACGACGTGCGCTACATCTGCCGCTGCATATGCGAATCACTCGAATGACCCCACAGCCATGACCCTGTATGCAAAGATGAGCGAGGACGTCCCCGCCAAGTATCCCCTCTGCCTCCACGACTCCTGCCCCCTGGCCGGCACCTGCCTGCGCCAGCTGGCCTTCCGCCGCCATGCCGCCTTGGGCACCTACCTCCGCCTCGTCAACCCCTCCCTGTGCACCCGGCAGGAGGGCTGCCCCCACTATGCCTCCAGCACCCCGGTGCGCTTCGCCCTGGGCTTCACGGGCTTCCAGAAGGGGATGTACCCCGAGCAGTATGACCTCTTCATGACCACGCTCATCGGCCGCTTCGGCCGTAATCCCTACTTCAAGCGCCGGCGCGGCGACATCCTCATCCCTCCCGCGGAGCAGGCCGTCATCCTGGAGGCCCTGCGCAAGGCCGGGGTGGAGGCTCCGATGGAGTTCGACCGCTATGTGGTGGCCACCGACTGGTACACCTGAGCGCGCCGGCCTGCCGCCATTCCCGAGGCAATCTGCCTGCATTCCTTGGCCGGCCTGCTGCATTCCAACAAGACTCTCCTGGTATTTATATAATACTATTTCAATGTGCCGGGGCATCGCTTTCCTGATGTCCCGGCACTGCTTTGCCGGTGTGTCTGCATCGCTTTGCCGGTGTGCCGACGGCGGCAGGGGGCTTCGCCCATTGCTGATATAGGGGCGTGCCATCACCGGATATGTTTTCCGCCGCTGCCTCTGTACGTGTTTTCCATCATCCCCATGGGGAGTTCCTCCTCACCGCCATGGTTGTGTCTCTCCACCGCCATGGTTGTGTCTCTCCACCGCCATGGTGCTGTTGCCTCATCACTATGGTGTCGTTGCCTCATCACTATGGTGTCGTTGCCTCATCACTATGGTGTCGTTGTCTCATCACTATGGTGTCGTTGTCTCATCACTATGGTGTCGTTGCCTCATCACTATGGTGCTGTTTCCTCATCACTATGGTGCTGTTTCCTCGCCGCCCCGGCTGTGTCTCTTCACCGCCCATGGTGGCAGTTGCCCGTCGCCATAGGGGCGGCCGTGCATGCGGCAAGGGGAGGGGGGGCTGCGCCTTCCCGGCTTCCCTGGAGAGCCCTGTTTCTTCCTCGGAAGCCCCGTGGCGGGTGCATTCCGGGGGCTGGTGGAGCTTGCTTGACGGGCGTGTGTTTCATGGCTTGCCGCCCCGGCCGCCTGGGGGAGGGGTCGCCCCAGGGGAGGGAATCAGCGGGTGAGGGAGAACTTCATGGTCATGCCGAAGTCCTGCGTCACGGTGGGGTAACTGCTGCTGGAGAGCAGGGGCTTGGCGCGCTGGCGGTCATAGTAGAGCGAGAAGGTGACCATGCGGCTCATGGCATAGTCAATCTGCATGCTCGTCTTGATGGCCATGTTGCCGCTGGTGGCCTCGCATAGGCTTGTCTGCAGGTCGCGCTTGATGGCATCCTGGTTGCGCAGGCTGAAGTCGAAGCGCAGGTTGAGCGAGTGGGCGAACTTGCTTGCCGTGCCCTTCTGCGCCGTGGTGCCGGCGGTGTCGGTGTCCTTGCCGGCGGCTCCCTTGCCTTTCCCTTTTCCCTTCTGCCGGCTGGTCTTGGCGGCTCTCTGGCTTGCCTTGCCGTGCCCCCCGAAGAGGCTGGCTATGCGGAAGTCGCTTATCTTGTAGCCCCATCCAAGCACGAAGTCCTTGGAGCCCGTCTCGGTGAGCTGTGCGCTGGTGGTGCTCAGCGAGAGCACCCTGGTGGTCTTGTACTCGGCCTTGAGGGTCATGTTGTTCTGGAAGGTGACGTTGAGCCCTATCAGCGGGGAGAAGGTCTCGTTGATGCTCACTGCCCCCACGTCGTACATCGAGCTCGGCACGTACTGGCCCGTGGTGGTGTTCTGCACGAAGCCCAGCCCCCCGCTGCCCATGCACTCAATCCATGAGCTGAAGGAGTTGTAGGAGCCCACGCTGTAGATGCTCTTGTAGGCGTGGGTGAGTGTCACGCTCTTGAAGTTGTCCCTCACCCAGGGAAGTGTCGAGAGCCCCTTGTAGGTGACGTTCCAGTTGGGCAGCATCTTGGTCACGGCGGGGAAGATGGACAGTCCCTGGCGGGAGGCACTCTTGCCGGTGTAGGCTGCCAGGAAGGCGGGTATCATCACGTCCGGGGTGTACGTGCCCACCGTGCCGTTCTCCGGGTTGAAGGTGCCGCTCATGCCTGTCCCCTCGGGATAGCGTAGGCCGGCATACTGCCTCTCCACGCGCTGCTGGAAGATGGGCAGGTAGCTCTGGAAGCGGCTGAAGGTGGAGCTGCGGTAGCCGTTGTGCGCGTTGCCCCTGCTCCTGAAGGCCGTGCGCAGGCTTATGGTGGTCATGTTGAAGGAGCCACTGTGCGTGGTGGGGCTTCCCTCGTACATGAACTGCATGGTGCGGTTGCGGTTGGCCGTCCGGCTCATGCTCAGGTCCACCTTGAGGTCGCTGAAGGGCTCCAGCGCCAGCTTGACCTGCAGGTCCTCGGTGGTGGATGAGGCGGCGGGGGTGGAGACGCTGTCGTTCACCAGCAGCCACCCGCGCCCCTTGGCCTTGTCGATGTAGGAGTCGCCCACGGTGGAGAAGGCGAAGTCGAGCCCCGGCGTGAACGTGCCGCCCGAGCGCTTCTGGCCCAGCATGTCGCCCACGGAGGGCATGAAGCCCGGCAGCGTGAGGTTGTAGGTGTTGCGGTAGCTGATGCTCGCCGTGCGCACCATCATCAGGAAGCGCGCCGCGCTCTGCAGGAAGGAGTATCCCTTCTGCTCCTCGCGCTTGGGCAGGGCCACCACTCCGAGGCGCACCTGTGTGGTGTCCTTGGGCGGGCGCACGATGCGTATGGTGTTCTCGTCCACCTTCTTCACCTTCAGCCGCACGCTGTGGCCGCCCTTGTCGAAGGCCGTGATGCGCAGGCGCTTGGAGTTCTGGCCATGGGTCACGTTGATGGAGGAGTCGGGGAAGAGGGTGATCTCCTGGGTGAAGCCCTTGGTCTTCCTCTTCTGCTGCGATATGCCGTTGGCGTTGGACTGCCGGGCCGCCCCGCCTGCCTGCTGCCTGGCCAGGATGGAGTCCACGGGCACGCCCTTCTTCTTGGCCTCTGCCTCTGCCTGTGCGCGCTGCTCCTTCTCCTTCTCCTTCCTGAGCTTCTTCTCCTGCTCGGCCTTCTCCTTCTCCTGCTTCTTCTTGTTGGCCACGCTCTTCACGTTGCCTGCCGAGAATCGCTTGTTGGCCTCGCGCAGGAAGGTGCTGTGGTTGTAGAGTTTCTCCAGGTCGAGCTTGCCGTTCAGGTTCAGGTTCCTCTGGGTGTTGATGGTGTTTCCCAGGGTGCTCCCGTCCTCCAGCTCGGCTCCCCGCTTCCATGAGTAGTTTGAGGTGTAGGATGCATCCGCCGTGACCCAGTCGAGGATGGGAATCTTCGAGAGGGGCACCTTGTAGCTCATGGTTGCGGTCTGCGTGTAGTCCAGCGGGCGGCCGAAGTGGCGCAGGCTCATGCGCACGCTGTCCTTCCATGCCTCGTAGCGGTCGGGGTAGAGGTCCTTGTTGACCTGCATGTAGGGCTCCTCCACCTCGGCTCGCGTTCCGCTCTGGAAGTTGAAGTGGAGCGCCTTGAAGATGTCCCATCGCAACTGGAAGTTGCGGTTCCACAGGTAGCTTTGGCTGAAGGTGGCGGGCAGGGCGTTCCTGGCATCCAGATTGTCCATGTCGCGCTCCTGCAGTTCATAGTAGGTGCGGTTGAGGTCGGTGCTGAAGGTAAGGCTCTGCGGGGCATAGGAGAGGTTCTGTGCCTTGACGATGTCCAGCCACTTCGACTTCCCCTTCATCTTCTTGAAGGGCTCCCAGGGCTTCCAGTTGGGGCTCCACGAGTAGTTCATGCCGCCCTTCCATGACTTCTCGTGCTCGTACACGGTGGTCTCTCCCTCTGTGCTCTGGCTAGAGTGGCTGTAGTGGAACGAGAAGTTGGCCGGGTCATAGGGCATGGGATGCTTGCGCGATGCGATGTTCACCTTGATGCCGCTGAAGGATAGGTTCTTGCTCACCTCGGTGCGCGTGGTCAGGCTGCGCAGCGAGTCCCTCTCGCGCTCCGTGGCCAGTGCGTCGAGTGCGTCCTTCAGCGTCATGTCGGAGTCGAACGGGTTGTACTCGGGCTTCACCGTCTCCTTGCTGTAGCTGTAGTATAGTGGTACCGACACCTTGGCCTTCTCGGGCAGGATGCGCCCGAGTTCCATGCTCGTGGTCACGGAGTAGTTCAGCCTGTCCTCGTCCTTGCGTGCCTGCACGCTCTGCTCTATGCCTCCGAAGCCTGCCGTCTCCATGTGCGCGTTGACTCCCACCGAGCCTATGTCGCTCAGCTGGACGTTCAGGTTGCCCTGTGCAGCCCATCCGCCGTCGTTGGAGAACTCCTGCAGGCGCAACTCGTTGGCCCATACCTCCACACTCTTCACCGTGCGCCCGTTGTTGCGTATGCCTATCATGATGGTCTTCACCTCGCCCAGCGTGGGGTTGCCCATGATGGACACGCGGTTCGAGGGATGGTTGCCGTCGTATTCCGAGAAGAGTTGGGTCATGCCGGCCAGGCCCAGGCTGCTCTGCGTGTTGCGCGCCTTCTTGATGCGGGTGAATATGTCGAGGTCTATGTCCAGCATGTTCTCCTCAGGCCACACGGCGGCTCTGCCGCTGGGGCTGTAGGTGTCGTAGAATCCTTCGGGGGTCAGCTTCAGCGGTATCTCGTACTCGTAGAAGTTGCTCTTGTAGTCGGAGCCGAGGCGCAGGAAGACGCTTGTCTCGCCATCGGCCGTCTCGGTGACGTTTTCGTTGAGCGCATTGGCGTGCACGAACATCTGCAGGTGCTTGTACTGGCGCATGTCATAGGAGCAGTTCTTGTAGACGGCCCTCGCGTCGCCCGGGCTCAGGTTGCGTGCCACCATGGACATGGCCTGCTCGTTGCTTTCCACCAACTGGGTCTGCGTGGGGTCGGTGACGCGGCTGATGCCGGGGGGCAGCACGTAGTTCACGGGCGACTTGTCGTTGTTTTCCTCAATGTTGACCGTGCTTACCTCCAGGGTGGCTCCCTGTGCGGGTGCCTCGCCCGTGTAGAGTGCCTGCTCATAGGTGCGCCAGTCGCCGTGAACCAGGTCGAGGGTGGCCAGGCGCAGTATCACGTCTTCCTGGAAGCCCGTGAGGAACATGCGCATGAAGCGTATGCTGGTGAAGTCCTGTATGTTGCCCACCTTCTGCTCATAGTTGTCCAGGGGGATGCGGAACAGGTACCAAGTGCACTCCTCAGTGTTCTGGTTGCGCAGTTTCACGCTGGCCGTGCGCTTGTCCACGATGTGGTTGCGTCCCACCACCATGTCCTCGGGGCGTATGCTCACGTGGTACTGGTAATACTTCTCATATTCGTTGAGCGTGTAGTCCTGGTTGATGTCCTCCACGTCGGGCGTGCTCTTCCAGGCTGTCTCGTATGACTCCGGGTTCGTGTCGGAGTCGGCGCTGTTGCCTTGCGGCATGTTCACGCGCTTGTAGCGGTTGAGGATGGAGGTCTGCTGGCGGTCGAAGTCGGTGCCGCGGTAGTAGTGGTAATTGTCGTTGGCCGGGTCGGCCTGTATGCTGTCGAAGGCCTGGGCGTTCACCTTGCCCTGTATCTGCTGCAGGTAGTTGGCATAGGTGGGGAACTGCTTTTCCTCCTCGTCGTTCAGTCCGTTCAGTCCCACGTCCTGTCGTGCTCGTGCCCCCTTCTCGTTGTTGAAGGCATAGGTGACGCTGGTGGTGTTGGGCACCCGTCCCCAAAGCCCTTCTGTATAATAGGTGCTGTTGCCGTCCACGGGCATGCCGCTCTCGAAGTACTTCTTCCCGTCCTTCAGTATGTCCTCGCTCACCTCGCCCAGGTTGATGTAGAAGTCACCGCCATGGTTGCCCGGCAGGTCCTTCTTGTAGATGAAGGGATCCATCATCCAGAACTCTATGTACTCGATGTTCTGCGCCTCGAAGTCCGTGTTGTCCAGTTTGCGCATCATGCCTCCCCACTTGGCCGAGGGATTTGTCAGGCGGCCGTTGGCATCGAGGTCGGTGGTGAGGTTGTAGGCACCGCGCTCGGTGGGGTAGTAAGCCAGGTTCAGCACGTTCAGGCTGCTTGCGCTGGTGTAACTGTTCTGCTGCTTTTGCGGGTAGAGTTCGCGCTCGTATACCTCGCGCACGTAGTGGTTGGAGAGTTGGTTGAGGTCGCTCTTGATGTGGCTCGGCGTAAGCGTGCTGCTGCGGCGTGTGAAGATGGGGTCGATGTAGTACCAAGCCAGCAGGGCGCGGTTGTAACCATAGGAAAGGTCGTTGGAGAGCCTGCTCTCTGCAAACATGCTGGGCGTTGACGACATGGTCCAGTAGGTCGGTTGCGAGAGGCTGCTCTTGTAACTGCTGCTTTCAAAGTCATCCAGGTAGGATGCACTGCCCTGTATCTTCTTGTTCTGCCCGGCCAGCAGTTGGGCGAACTCGGCATTGAAGGTTATCTGACTGGGCTGCGTGGCCTGTATGAGCGGCAGTTTGTCGATGAGGTTCGTCAGCCACTGGCTCTCTTTTCTCCAACTGATGTGTGCGCCCCACAGGGTGTTCTTGAGCGGCTCGCTGCCCATGTTCACCTTGGTGGTGAGTGGCTGCTCGTTGAGGAACATCAGCGTTCCGCCCAGCGTCAGGTTCTTGTTCACCTCGTAGTCCATGTTCACGCCCACCATGGTCTTGCGCTGCATGCCGTAGTTGTCGTTGCTTTCCACGCTGGCGTTGATGGCGGTACCGGCATCGATGAGGCTCTGGTTGATAATGGTCACACGCCCCATGCTGTAGTCCACGGTGTAGTCGGTATTCTCTGTCAGTGTCACTCCTCCTGCTGTCACCACAACGGAACCTTGTGCCACATTGGTCACTCCCAGGTCAATCTCGCCGGCACTGTTGCCCTTGTATCGGCCTGTCAGTAGGAACTTGTCGTGCTCGGCAATCTGCTTGGCCACTGTCTTGGTGCTGTCATATAGTTCGTCAAAGCAGTATTTGTTGGCCAACGCATCGTTCTTGATCCAGTCACGCAGGTGCTTTCCGAAGGGTTCTGTCACGGGGAAGAACACGCGCCCTTTCTGTATGGTGAACCCTTCCACGAAGTCAAACTGCCCATCGGCGTTGGCGTTGCCCTTGGAGTCCAGTCGGTCAAGGTTCATGGCGCGGAGCAGTGTTGTGTTCTTCAGGCTTTCCTCGGGCAGGTAGGTCAGGTAAACTCCTGTGGAGTCACTCAGGTATTTGATGTCCAAGCGGAACTTCTCCTTCTGCACGTTGTTTGCCCCCAGGTTGTACACGTTTTTCATCATCAGCCGCCAGGTGGGCAGGTTGGGACTGCCGGTGGTTCCCTTTAGCAACTTTACGAATAAGGCTTGCGTGTTGTTGGTCAGGTCGCTGGCAAATTCTCCCACCTGGTAGGTGACGCCTCCGTAAGTATACTCGTAGGCCACGGCCAGCACGTCGTCGGTCTGCAATGTGTTGCTCAGGCTGACGTATCCTAGTGAACTGTTGAGCGTGTATTCGCTGGATGACAGTTTGCGGGCAGACTGGAGTTTCTCATAGTCTATCGAACCTTCAAATCCCGGTATGCCGTCCAAGATGTTCGTGGCTTGCGATATGTCACGTGCCTCGGAATAGTTGTTCAGCAGGGCATCGTACTCTGTGTTTGTCCTGTTGCTGGGCACGGAGATGCCGTTGGAAGTCCACATAGGGTTGCTTATATACGCAGACTCTCCCAAGTCGGCCAGCGCGATGACGTTGCGGTTGCTTTCGCTGTTGCCGCTCTTGTTGGTCACCCATATCTCCACACGCTTGATGTTGATGCCGCTTGCGATGGTGGGCAGGGTGCGCATGTTCTTGTCATACTGCTCGCGGAAGAAGTGGGAAAGGAAGAAGTGCTTGTTCTCCTCGTAGTTGGTTGCGCTGAACTCGAAGTTCGTGGTCTGTGTGCCGCCCTTGCTTGACGCGCTGGCTGTGGCGCTCTTCTTCTGACTGAACACCGTTTGCATTTTCAGTTTGCCGAACTGAAAGTCTGTCCGCAGGCCGAACAGGCTGCTTACGCCCGGCACCAGGCTCATGTTGCTGGGGAAGGACACGTTGCCGGCCTCAATGAGTTTGATGATTTCGTCTTCCTTGCCATCGTACTTCAACTTCATGTTCTGTGAGTCGAAGTCGAAGGTTGCTTCCGTGTTGTAGTTCAGGTTCAGGTCAATCTTGTCTCCTACCTTGCCGTTTAGCGAAAGGTTGATTTTCTCATCAAAGTCAAATCCGAACGTCTTGCGCCGGCTGGCGGCCAGGGCTGGGTTGTCCACTTTTTTCATGTTCGCACCCATCTTCACTTCGGCGCTTCCCTGTGTCTTTATCTGTACACCGCCCGGGCCAAAGAATTTCTCTGCAGGTCCCAGGTCAAAGTGCATGTCGGTGAAGTCGAACTTGCTCTTCCCCTCATTCTCGAACGCCTCTTGGTTCTTCTGCCTCCAGTATTGAGCCATGCTTTGCCGGAGCGACCATTTCTGGTACTCCTCGGGTGACATCAAGAGTGGGGCATTCAGGTATCCTGTGGCTGTCCCGAGCACAGTCCCGGCTTGTTGGCCGCTGCCCTTCGTGCTTCCTGAGGCCGGTGTTCTTCCTGTGCTGCCTTTGGTTGTGCTGCTTTTCCCGTTACCTTTCCCGCTTGAGTTGCGGTTGCCGGTCAGGTCCAGGGTGGTTCCCACGCTGTAAGTGTTGTCCTTCTCATCATAGGTTACTTCGGTTTTAATGTTGTCGGGGTCTTTCAGATCAGCCGTCTTGTGCTCCAGGTCTTTGGTGTCCTGTGCCGTGGTCTTCCTCACGCTGTAGCGTGGCTTCTTCTTCTGTGTGGCGGTGTCGGCTGGTGCCTGCTCTGCCCAGCGCGGCGTGGATGGAGATGTGGCCAGCAGGAAAGGGCCTGCCAGCGAACAGAGTAGGGCTATGGTCAGTTTGCGCGCGCTCACGATAAATATAACGAGCACTTTCTCCTTTTTATTGCCCTTCCGGCAATTTTTCTCATGCTTCCCCATGTGTTTCCTGCAAATGGCCTATCTTTGTGCAACAGAGTGACAACCAAACGACAAGTAACTGACTTATGATAGAATATCTGAAAGGAACGCTTGATGAACTTACTCCTGCCTTGGCTGTGGTGGAGTGTGGAGGAGTGGGGTATGGCGTGAACATATCTTTGAACACTTATGTCTCCTTGCAGGGAAAGCAGGAGGTCAAACTGTGGATAACTGAGGCTATACGCGAGGATGCTTACCAGTTGTGGGGGTTCTCCACGCGTCAGGAGCGTGAATTGTTTCTTCTGCTTACTAGTGTGAGCGGCATAGGGGCAGTCATGGCACGCATGGCCTTGTCTGCCATGAACCCAGCGGAACTTTGCGGAGTCATCAGCGATGGCAATGACAAGATGCTTAGGCAGGTGAAGGGCATCGGCCCCAAGGCGGCACAGCGCATCATCGTGGATTTGCGTGACAAGATTGCCACCCTGGGTATTGATGCTGCGGTGAGTGCCTCGGCTGCTTCTTCTGCCGTTCCGGTCAACAAGGAAGTGCAGGACGAGGCCATCTCTGCCCTCACCATGCTGGGCTTCAGCCCTGCTCCCACCCATAAGGTCGTGCAGCAGATATTGCGGGATGAGCCAGATGCACCTGTGGAACGCGTCATTAAGTTGGCACTGAAGATGCTATGATGGCACGTTTCCCTTTCCTTGTCATCCTGCTCAGTCTTCTTCCGCATGTGATATTTGCCCAAAGGTGTCCGGAAAAATTCAGACAACGAATGCGGGTTGTCCATCGCTCACCGCGTGGTGCCTACTATTTGTGTCAACCTTTGCGTGGTTCTGGATTCTGCGTGCTCGGGAATGGACAGGGGGAGGATGTGCTGCTGGGCTATTCGTTGCATGGCAATCCGGAGCGTGCTTTGGCCAATCCTCTGTTCCTCTCTTTTCTCCGGTCCTATGATGAGGGCAGGGTGGAGGAGCCTGTTCTCAGAGTGTTGCCTGCTGGGGTGAAGCAAGCGGTGGAACCGTTGCTTACTGATTCCTGGAACCAGCCGGAACCTTATAATATATGTGCTCCCATGATTGACGGACAACATTGTCTGGTGGGTTGTGTGGCACTAGCCATGGCGCAGGTCATGCGTTACTGGCGTTGGCCTGCTTGGGGCAATGGGCCGCATGCCTATGTGGACAGCCTTGGCTGCGGGCAATTGCTTGAGGCTGATTTCGGTCATGAATACCGGTGGGACTTGATGCGTGATGTGTATGAAGGTGCTCCTGATTCCATCGATGTCGGTTTGCTGGAGGCCGGCCGACTGCTTCGTGATTGTGGCGTGTCTGTGGAAATGCGTTACGGACTGGAGGCCAGTGCTGCCCGCAGTGTATGCCAGGCCATTGCCCTCCATCGCTGGTTTGGGTATGATGAGGGCATGCAGATTTACTTCCGTGACTTCTTCAGTCGTGCGGAGTGGGAAGGCATGCTGCTGGAAGAACTGTCTGCCGGCCGTCCCGTGCTTTTCTCTGCCCAGTCGCCCACCCTTTCCCATGCCTTGGTGTGCGATGGCTATGACAAGGATGGACTTTTTCATATGAATTTTGGACTGGGTGGTGATGCTGACGGCTTCTATTATCTGCCTCATTTGACCCCGAAACAGCCTGACTGGTACGACCCTGAAAGTGCCGAGGGAGGGCTGAACCTGCTGCAGTGCATGACTGTGGGTGTGCGTCCTTCCTCGGGCTCCTCTAGGGTGTGCCATTCTTTTGGCATGGCTTCGGTAGAGCCTGTGGCGGTGGCTGCCACCCGTGACGGGCAACTTGCGGTGGCAACTTCCCATTTGGCCAATGTGGGCTGGAATGCCGCGTCTGCCGATGCCGTACATTTGGTGTTGCTTTGTGGGGATAGTGTCGTATGCACGTTGGCAGACTATCCGCATTCGTTTTCTTTGGAAGAACTGACGGACAGTACTTATACCGACACTCTTGTGTTCTCTGTGCCTCCCGCCGTTGGCAACGGACTTTATCGGGTGTGTCCTGCCGTGCGTGAGCCTCATGGCGGCTGGACACTGGCGCGTGCCAGCATGGGCACTCCCTCTCACGTATTGTTGCAGGCTACTCGTGACAGTCTCATTCTCCGTGTCGATACTGCACGGGAAACTCGCCTCGAACTCCTTTCCTGGGAGTTTCCTGACAGCGTGTACACCAATCAGCGTCCTCCCTTCTCGCTTTCTTTACGTAATGTTGGCTCTTCTGAGTATTGTGGGCGACTCTCTGTGCTTTTGCGCGAGGTTGCCGACACTACCCGCTGTCATGCCTTGCAGTATCAGGGTGTGTGGCTTTCTCCGGGCGAGGAGGTTGCTTTCACTTTCCGCCGGACACCTGTCCATCTGCCGGCAGGAGACTATGAACTCTGTCTGGCCTATGACTGTAATCTCTTTACTGACAGTTTGGTGTGGCTCTCTCCGCGTCCTCTCCGGCAGGTGCGGGTGCATCCTTATGTGCCTTCCGCTGTGGAGGGAGTTGGCGGAAAGGTTGATTCCTCAGTTATTCGCTATAGCCTGGATGGACTTCCCTGGATGGTGGGACGGCGTGGTATTGTGGTAGAAAAAGTGAATGGAAATAGTAGAAAAATAATTACAAGATAGGTTCTGCGTGTCCTGCAGGCGTAATGCAAGATTATGGAAAAGGAACAAATGGAACTGCTTATGCAGAAAGCCTTGCTTGCCTCGATTGAAGCGGGCGAGGAGATTATGCGCATCTATACCGACCCCAAGCAAGACTTCGGCGTTGAACGCAAGGCCGATAATAGTCCGCTCACCTTGGCCGACAAGGCATCGCATGAGGTCATCATGTGTCATTTAGAGAGCACTGGCATTCCTGTGTTGAGCGAGGAAGGGCAGCATCTGCCTTATGAGCAACGTGGTGCATGGGAAAGGCTGTGGGTGGTGGACCCGCTTGATGGTACCAAGGAGTTCATCAAGAAGAACGGGGAATTTACCGTCAATGTGGCTCTAGTGGAGCATGGACAGCCGGTGGTGGGCGTTGTGTACGTACCCGTTACGCGTACATTATATTATGGTATAGTGGGCGTGGGAGCATGGAAAACTTCAGTGCCGGTGTGTGGCGGTGCTCTACCCTCGCTTACGGAATTGCCGTCCTTCCTTTCCTGTGGAGGCACAATACCCTGTCAAGGCTCATTCGTTGGTCAACCCTTGCCTGCTGCTGACGGCCATGAAGTGTTCACCGTAGTGGCTTCACGCAGCCACATGAGTTCAGAGACGCAGGCTTACATTCTGGAGATGGAGCGCATACATGGGCAGGTACGTACGGTGAGTAGTGGCAGCAGCATCAAGATATGCCTGGTGGCAGAAGGCGTGGCCGATGCCTATCCTCGCTATGCTCCTACCATGGAGTGGGACACAGCGGCCGGTGATGCTGTTGCCCGTGCGGCAGGACGGGCTGTGACAAGTGCGGAGACCGGCAAACCTTTAGAGTACAATAAGCCTAACCTGCTCAATCCCTGGTTTCTAGTGGAGTGATTGGACACTGATGTTCGGAAATGCTTCTTGCAAAAGTTAGGGGCTGTATGGCAATTTCGTGTTGCCGTACAGCCCTTTGTTGACTTTTCTTGAGGATGTCCTGTTAGGGGCGAATTTTATTGCAGTAGTGAAAGCAACCGCTTTAGAGAAAAGGGATAGTGCTTTTACTGGTGTCTTAAGCAGGAGCGGATAATCAATATTATCAATGTCACGACAACGACAACCCAGCAGCCGCATCTGGTGTCTTCCTCATTTTGTTTAATCTCCAGTTTATCTTGTTTGGAGAGTGGGGTTGTTCGGAGTTCTTCCATTTCCCATTCTCGTCCACATTCAGAACAGATTGCTTTCAGATTGTTGCTCCCAAAGAATCCTGCTAGCAGTCCGTTGGATCCGGCTACCATAGACCCTAGAAGAGCCTTGCGTATGCTAAAACCTCTCCTTTTTAATTTTAACCGTTGGCTGCCACAATGAGGACAATAGAATTTAATACCTAGTTGATCCATGGCGAGAATAGTTCTGATTGGTGGTTAGAATGGATTTCCTTGTGGATGTGCAGAACTTTAAGTTGTTTCTTTTGGTCTTAAAACAGCCTTTGCTCATGCGTTTATTCTTGGAAATACACGCGTTTCACCCTGTTGCTCACACTGGTCATCACCTCGTAAGGGATGGTGTCCAGAATGTTTGCCAATACGGATGCGGGAAGGTCGGCACCGAAGATGGTGACTTGATCGCCCTCCCTGCAGTCTATGTCCGTAACGTCAATCATGCATACGTCCATGCAGATGTTACCCACGTATTCGGCGCGCCGCCCGTTGACTAAGCAGTAAGCATGCCGGTTGCCCAAGTGCCGGTCCAGACCGTCGGCATAACCTATAGGGATGCTGGCAATGCGGCTGTCACGGCTGAGGAAGGTACGCCGGCTGTAGCCTACGCTTTCGCCTGCTGGCACATCGTGAATCTGCAGGATGGTGGTGCGCAGTGTGCTCACATTGTTGATGGTTTTGTTTGTCCGGCTGTCCACACCGTAGAGGCCAAGCCCCAGTCGTACCATGTCCAGGTGGTATTCTGGGAAATGCTCTATTCCGGCACTGTTGCATATATGTCTCAGAATATGGTGTCGGAAGGCTCCCTGCAATTGCTTGCTTCCTTTTTTGAAAAGCGCGAACTGGTGGCGCGAGAACTCATCGAAGTCATCGCTGTCGCTGCCCACGAAATGAGAGAATACAGAGCGTGGGATGACGGCATTCTGCCGTTTCAGTCTCTGTATCAGTGCATCCATATCCCGCTCTGGGTCAAATCCCATACGCCGCATGCCTGTGTCTAGTTTGATGTGTACGGGAAATCCCACCACGCCCTCCCGTTCGGCTTCATGTATGAGTGCTTCCAGCAGTCGGAAACTGTACACTTCGGGTTCCAGCGAATATTGGAATAGTGTGCGGAAACTGCTCATTTCGGGATTCATGATTATGATGTTGGACGTGATGCCTGCCTGCCTGAGTGTGACTCCTTCATCGGCAACGGCAACAGCCAGATAGTCGACTCTGTGGTCTTGGAGTGTCTTGGCCACCTCGATGGCTCCTGCTCCATAGGCATCTGCCTTTACCATGCACACCATGCGCGTGCCGAGTTTCATGAAAGCACGGTAATGGTTGAGGTTCTTCACCACCGCGCCTAGGTCGACTTCCAATATGGTTTCGTGCACCTTCTGCTCCAGTCGGTCGGTGATCTGTTCAAAGTGGAAGGAGCGTGCCCCCTTGATGAGTACCATGCTGTGACTCAGTTGTGTGAACTCCTCACTCTGCAGCAAGTCCTCTGTGTTGGCGTAGAACCTGCATCTGTCACCCCATTCCTTGAAGCATTCTCTGTGGGAGCACAGTCCTGCCCCCACGGCCATGATGCTGTCAAGACCCCGTTGGCGTGCCATTTGCGAGACGTGGGTATAGAGCATGTCGGCCGGTATGCCGGTCTGCTGTATGTCGCTTAGGATGAGAACCCGGCTCAATCCATCGCGCTCTGAACGGCGATTCATGAAGTCGAGGGCGATGTCCAGGCTGCCCAAGTCGCTGTTGTATGAGTCATTGATGAGTGTGCATCCATTGTGCCCGCTCTTCACCTCCAGGCGCATGGCCACGGGCTCCAACCTTCCGATGCGTTGCTCTGTGGTCTCCTCTGATAGCCCCAGGTACCGGCACACGGTGCGACATATCTCCTTGTTGTCCTCCATGGCTCCCCGCCCAGTGCTGTGCCATGGAATCCGTTTGCCGTGGAAGTCCATTTGTTCCACGCATTTGCTCACCGTGGGGTCATCGGCAGGATATATTAGGGTTTGTGCGTTTTGGAACAGTTTCAGTTTCTCTGCACATTTCTGTTCCATGCTCTCGAAGTTCTCCTGGTGTGCAGACCCCAGGCAGGTGAATACCCCTATGGTGGGCTGTATGATGGCTTCCAGTGATTCCATCTCCCCGGGTTGGGATATTGCGGCTTCGAAGATCCCTATCTGACTCTGTTCCCATAGTCCCCACACGGAGAGCGGTACGCCTATCTGGGAATTGTAACTGCGCGGGCTGCGCGTCACCGTAAATTCGTCCATGAGCATCTGGTACAGCCACTCCTTGACGGTTGTCTTCCCATTGCTTCCCGATATTCCTATAATGGGTATGCTGAATGTCTCGCGGTGCCGTTCGGCCAGCCGCTGCAGAGCCTTGCGCGTGTCGGGTACCAGTAGGAAGTTTACCTCAAGCAGGTTTTCATCGGGCATGTGGTCCACCACAAAGTTGCGCACTCCTCGCCGGTAAAGTTCCTCAATGAAATGATGCCCGTCCCCATGTGCTGTCCGCAAGGCGAAGAACAGTGTGCATTCTGGGAAACAGAGGCTTCGGCTATCTGTCAGCAGCCAGTCTATTTGGTATTCTTTCTCTCCTAGGCGGTGTGCGCCGGTCAGAGTGGCTATTTCGGATATCGTGTACATGATGTTATGTGAGGTTCTTTTATCTTACTGCGATTTTGGCACGATGTGCCGTCCTAAGTTACAACCTTCATCCCGTATTTCTCTCTTAGCCTCTTGTCCTTCTCTGCCAGAGTGAGCAGAAATGCTTTGTGCTGTGTGCTGTTGGGATTCGATGGTTTGTGTGAAAGTCCCTTGCGTATGGGGTCATATTCCTCCAGATAGCAGCGTGTGTGTTCGCTCAGATGTGTTTGGCAGAAGCGTTTCCATATGAAGTCCACGGCTACGGACGATGGGTGGAGCATGTCATCAGCATAGAAGCGGTAGTCACGCAACTCATCGGTCAATATCTCATAGGCAGGGAAGTAATCGGCCTGTTCCACCTTGTTGCACACCTCGTCTACGGCCAAGAGTAGAGTGGCTTTGGCCAGTTGGCTCCTGTGTAGTCCGTATTTGGCATAGCGGTAAGGGCTTACGGTAAAGGTGATGTGCAGGTTAGGATTACTGGCGAGCAGTTCTTCGGTCATGTTCATCAATATGTCCATGCATTGTCCGGGCGGGAGCGCATCCTCTGCAAACAGCCTTGCGGGCATCTTGTGGCAGTTGGCCACCACGCTTTCGTCTTCCTTCAGACGGTAGCATACATTGGTGCCAAGGGTTATTATTAGGTGTGAGGCTCGGAGCAGAGTTTCTTTCAGTTCCCCCAGTTTCAGGTTCACGGTGTTGCGTAAGTTATCCTCGGTGTGTCCGGATACCTGTGTGCCGGCCAGCCAGCAGTGCCATTGTCCTTGCTGCTCGAACGTGGGCAAGGCTTCTTCTTCGTGATGGAGCGCCTTGTGCACCAGCAGGTTGATGCTGGCAGGATTATATAATGTTCCCAAGGGATTGCAGATCACATCCATCTTGTACTCACTCATGCGCTTTGCCATCTCTTGGGCGAAGCATGATCCAAGCAGCACGCAGCCATCATGAGGCTGTATGGGATGGCGTGACGGTGTGGTCTCCACAGGAGTCCTGAAAAGTACGTTTTCCGACATGATGCCCTTTGTTCCTTAATGCAAAGGTAGAGTGCTTTTCCGATATGCGCAACAAACTATCTCTTAAACTTTGGTAGGTGCTTGCCGGTAGTTTTCTGCGATAGGCATTGCTTCTTCTTCCTGCTGTCTGGCATGCAGTCATGGGGGGCATGCCGATGTTCCTGGTACTCTCTTGTTTTGGTTTTGAAAGCACTTCCTTCGGAGTTTTGCGTAGGCAACGGTGAAGTTCAATGAGTTAAAAAGTTGAAAAAGGTTTTGTTGGGTTGGCTTTTTTTGTCTAACTTTGTGGGCGTTTGGGTGAACGAACAAACGCTTTTGCCCGGCGACAGAACGAAAGAGACATTATGGAAAGAACCCTTGTGCTGCTGAAGCCGAGTGCTGTGCAGAGAGCGTTGATAGGCGAAGTGATAAGCCGGTTTGAGAAGAAAGGACTCCGTATCGTGGGCATGAAAATGCTGCAGTTGACGGATGACTTGCTTGCACAGCACTACTCCCATCTGGTAGGGAAACCGTTCTTCCCGCTTCTGAGAGACTCTATGAAGAAGACACCTGTGGTGGCCATGTGCCTTGAGGGGGTGGATGCCATTGAGGTGGTGCGCTTCATCACTGGGTACACGAATGGGCGCAAGGCGGTGCCTGGTACCATCCGTGGCGATTATTGTATGAGTAACCAGCAGAACATAGTGCATGCCTCAGACTCTCCTTCGGCTGCTGCCATCGAGCTTAACCGCTTCTTCAAGCCCGAAGAATTGTTTGATTTCGGAAACCTGAACCTCGACCGTCTTTATGCGGTGGACGAAGTATAAAAGAAAAAAGGACAAAGACTAATGTACGCAGAACGACTGAAGAAAGCAAGAAAACTATTTGTCATAACCCTGATGGCGGTTGCCGGCGGAGCACATGCGCAGGATCAGTTGGCCAGTATGGCTCCCATTGACCGCAAGATGCGTGCCGTGGACAGTGTGTCCATCATGCATCTGATACAGAAGGAGGAAATGTTTCAGATGCCTGCATCTGCACTCTATCCTAATTGGACTAATGAGTATGTGAGCAATTATGGTGTTGCACTCCCCAAAGAATATCGTATTGACCTGCGCGGATTCCACATGCCTACTGATAGCAGGTTGGTCACAAGCCATTATGGTTATCGTCCCCGCTTTCGCCGTCAGCATTTCGGTACTGATATCAAAGTGTATGTGGGCGACACCATACGCGCTGCTTTTGATGGCAAGGTGCGTGTGGTGAAATACTCAGGAAGGGGCTATGGCAAATACGTGGTCATCCGTCATCCCAACGGGTTGGAGACTCTTTACGGGCATATGAGTAAGCAACTTGTACAGGAAGACCAGGTCGTGAAGGCCGGTGAGCCCATTGGTTTGGGTGGAAACACTGGACGCTCTTACGGTTCGCACTTGCATTTTGAAACACGCTTCTTAGGGCAGTTTATCGACCCTGAGAAAGTTTTTGATTTTGCTGCGCAAGATGTCTTGGGGGACTATTATGTGTTCCGTTCCAATGGCAAAGGCGGTATTTTGGCTGTGCATGAGTCGGCCGGTGGCGAGGAGGAACTGACTCCTGAGCAGGCTGTCCAACTGGCTACCCAGGAACAGGCCGATGAGAGCCGTGCCTTCCAGGAAGAGCGCAAGGCTGAGGTCAAGGCACGTCCTCGTACGCAGGTGCATAAGGTGAGGAAGGGCGAGTCACTTTACATCATCGCCAAAAAGCATGGTGTGACGGTGGACAAACTTTGTCGCTTGAACAATATTTCCAAGCGGACGACGCTTCGCCCCGGGCAGATTCTGAAGTACAGTTGAACGGAACAGATACTGATGCTGGCATCCTAGGGAAGTGAAAGATTTGCACAAGGGCGGCAAGCAGATGCATTCCAGCTTGCCGCCCTTGCCGTTTCTGCCACCTGCCGATGTGCCGTGCCCTGTAGCAGTACAGACTTGGGAAGGTAGATGGATTTTGCCTTTCGAGGCAGCGCATATTGTCTGGCAAAGACATTCTTTGCCTGCCTGTAGAATTGGGCAAGTCATTTGTGGATGGGAGAGATTGCTTGCAGAAGCCTCTCTGGATGGAGTGTCACGCTTTAAATGGCTTCCTTGATATTTTTGACAGATTCACGTTTTTCTCCGAAATACCCAATTTCAACTTTCCAACCGGAAAAAATATTTTTCCTAATTGAATTTTTAATTTTTCCCAGTTGGCGCATTTTCGTGAAACCTTTTTTAGAATCAAGACAAAGGACTCTTGCAGGGGAAAGTATGCCGTATTTGAGACGCGGATTTCCTTACTTTTCCGGGATAACACACTTGGCCGGGACATGTATATTGCCGGGGCAAGGAATACGTGTTTGCACGAAGAACGGTGCCGGACAGCCCGAAGCAATCCCAGGCATCACACAAAGCACAAGAACAACGGTGAGGGGGCTGTGCCTATTTCATTATGACGCGGTCCCCATCACACCGTTCTGTCTTTTTCTAGGGGAACTTTTTGGGGGCTTGGTGAAGTGCTTCCTTTGTTGAATGCAAATTTGCATAAGTGGCAAAGTAGCCGTAACTTTGCGCCACACTTATATATAATAAGGTATAAATGGATACACAGGAACAGTTTCGCAGCGTAATGGCGGAATGCAGGAACTTGTTTGCGCAGAAGTTGCATGACTACGGCGCATCTTGGAGAATACTGCGTCCGACATCGCTGACAGACCAGATATACATCAAGGCACGGCGGATACGCACGCTGGAGACTTGCGGGCAGGCTCTGGTGGACGAGGGCGTGCGGTCGGAATTTGTGGGCATCGTGAACTATGCCGTCATAGGACTTATCCAGTTGGAACTGGGAGTTGCAGAGACTCAGGATGACATGACGGCTCAGGAGTGTTTGGTTGCCTATGACAAGCATGCTACCAAAGCCATGGAACTTATGCTGTGCAAGAACCATGATTATGGGGAGGCATGGCGACAGATGCGCATAAGCAGTTACACCGACCTCATCCTCATGAAGGTGATGCGTACCAAGCAGATTGAAGACCTGCACGGTGACACGCTCGTGTCAGAAGGCATTGATGCCAATTACATGGACATGATGAACTATGCCGTATTCGGCTTGATAAAACTGACGTTCGGTGAGGAAAAGGCTGAGGAATAGACTCCTGTGGCTGTTGGTGAACGTGCTGAGGTTGCTGGTGGCATGCACCTTCATCTTCTCGGGCACGGTGAAACTCATCGATCCTCACGGCACGGAGTACAAGATACAGGACTATGCGCGCGCGTTTGGCATGCAGGCGCTGGCTGCCCAGGAATTCCTTCCGCTGGTGATGGCCGTTGTCTTGGCCATGCTGGAGTTCTCCGTGGGCATATATTTGTTTTTCGGCATACAGCGGAGGCGCACAGTGCACTTGGCGCTGCTCTTTCTGCTGGCCTTCACGCCCCTCTCGCTCTATCTGGCATTGGCTAATCCTGTGAGTGACTGCGGTTGTTTCGGGGATGCCTTGACGCTTACCAACTGGCAGACGTTCGGCAAGAACGTGGTTCTGCTCTTGGCTGTCATCGTGCTTTTGGCCAAGCCCCGCCTCATGACCAGACTCATCACAGAACGCAATCAGTGGACGGTATCACTTTACAGCAATGTCTTCTCGCTCATCTTTGCCGGTATCAGTCTGTATGGATTGCCTGTCATAGACTTCCGGCCTTACCGCATAGGGACTGACCTGCGCGGGAAACTTGCAGAGCGGGATGCGGCAGGCGGACAGGCCGAGACCGTCTTCATCATGGAAAAAGACGGAGTGAGGCAGGAATTCCGCACCGCTGATTACCCAGACAGCACGTGGACTTACGTAGGTTCCAGGCTGGAGGGCACTGCCGATGATGCAGAATCGGAATACAGCGATTTCTGTGTGATGACATCCGAAGGGGAGGACATTACGGGCGAGGTGCTCGCTGACACCTCTTATACATTCTTCCTGCTTTCGCCTTACTTGGAGCAGGCCGATGACGGGGTGCTTGACCGTATCACTTCGGCATACGACTACGCGCAGGAGCATGGCTATACCTTCCTGTGCTTGACTTCCAGTGGACGGCAGGGAATAGAGCAGTGGGCGGAAATGACAGGGGCGGAGTATCCGTTCATGCAGACAGACGGCATCGTGCTGAAGACCATGATACGTTCCAATCCCGGACTCATGCTCCTGCACGACGGGCGCATCGTGAACAAGTGGCCATCAACTGGCTTGCCCGACTTTACCGATGAAACACGTCCGCTGGAGAGGGTGCCTCAAGCTGTTGCACAGGACGGTTCACGTGTGGCACGTGTGCTGGACATACTGCTCTGGTACGTTCTGCCGCTGTTGTTCTTCACACTGGCCGACCGCTTGTGGCTAACTTGGAAACTAAGGAAATTACACAAGAAGTATCTATAAACTCTAATTCAACTGTATTATGAGAAAGAAGATTGTAGCAGGCAACTGGAAAATGAACAAGAACCTGCAAGAAGGCGTGGCTTTAGCCAACGAACTGAAAGACATCCTGGCTGCAGAGAAGCCCAACTGTGAGGTGATTATCGGTACTCCCTTTATCCATCTGGCTACCGTGAGCGAACTGCTTAAGGACAGCGTGATTGCCGTGAGTGCAGAGAACTGCGCCAACCATGAGAGCGGTGCCTATACTGGTGAGGTGAGTGCTGCCATGGTGAAGAGCACTGGTGCCGAGTATGTTATCCTGGGTCACAGCGAGCGTCGTGAGTACTATGCCGAGACACCTGAGATTCTGAAGGAGAAGGTTGACCTGGCTTTGGCCAATGGTCTGAAGGTCATCTTCTGCATTGGTGAGAGCCTGGCACAGCGTGAGGCCAACGAGCAGGAGGCCGTGTGCAAGGCCGAGTTGGCTGGCAGCGTGTTCCACCTGACCGCAGAGCAGTGGAGCAACATCGTGATTGCCTACGAGCCCATTTGGGCCATCGGTACCGGCAAGACTGCTACTGCTGAGCAGGCCGAGGAGATTCACGCCTACATCCGCAAGTGCGTGGCTGAGGTGTACGGCGAGGCTGTGGCCGATGAGACAAGCATCCTCTACGGTGGTTCATGCAAGGCAAGCAACGCCCCCGAACTCTTTGCCAAGCCTGATATTGATGGTGGCCTGATTGGCGGTGCTTCTTTGAAGGCTCCTGACTTCAAGGGTATCATCGATGCCTGGAAGTAATTTCCGCATCTTTATCACAAAGTCCTGTCCGCATCCGGATTGTGCCAACTGGCCAAAGCCGGTGTGGACAGGCTTATATACCTTCACAGATTTATATGCGTAATCAACTCTTTGCAGTCACCTTTATCCTGTTTGCCTGCATGCCCGTGCTGGCTCAGCAGCGTTATACTGACCTGCTCCGGCGGCAGACGGAAGGGCAGGGGAAGATAACCCTGTACCAAAGCGAGAAGATCACAGCCTTGGTCAATGGCACCGTGCCAAAGGCTTCCGTCCCGCGTACTCCTGTTTCCGTGCCCTCAACAGATACGCGCAACCAGCGGCAGCAGCCTGAATCCATGGATGCCGGGATATCGTCCAATCGCTCCACTGAGCCTAGGATGCGGGTCAACGGATTTCGCATACAGGTCTACTCTGGCGACAATTCACGCAAGGGGAAGAATGAGGCGACCGCCATGGGGCGACGCGCAAAGGACATGTTCCCCGAATTGACTGTGTACACAAACTTTGCTTCACCACACTGGATTTGCCGAGTGGGCGACTTTCGTACTTATGAGGAAGCCAGCGAGTATCTGCGTCAGATGAGAGAGCCGGGCATGTTTGCCGAGGCCGTCATTGTGCGTTGCAAGGTGTACGTACAGATCTAAAAACATAATTTTAGGATGATGAACGATGAGATGATGTCCACTGACAGGGTGTGGACAGCGGATGAGATAGACGGACAAACAGATACGCCGGCAGAGCAGGAACTTTCAGCCCACGTGCGGCGCATACTCACCCTGATGGGAGAGAACCCCGAGCGTGAAGGGCTGCTCAAGACCCCGCTTCGTGTGGCTCGTGCCATGCAGTACCTGACTGGTGGCTATGGGCAGGATCCTGTGGCCATACTCAACTCTGCCAAGTTTCGCGAGGACTATAGGCAGATGGTCATCGTGCGTGACATCAATTTCTATTCCCTGTGTGAGCACCATATGCTTCCCTTTTATGGGCGTGTACATGTGTCGTATATTCCTAACGGGGAAGTGACTGGGCTGAGCAAGATAGCCCGTGTGGTGGACTGCTTCGCCCGCCGCCTGCAGATACAGGAGCGCATGACCAAGCAGATACGTCAGTGTATCCAGGAGGCACTCCATCCACTTGGCGTGATGGTCGTGGTGGAGGCACAGCATATGTGCATGCAGATGCGTGGAGTGGAGAAGCAAGGCAGTCTGACTACCACCAGCGACTTCTGCGGCGCATTCAATCAGGCCAAGACCCGCGAGGAGTTCCTGCAACTTATTGGGTGCCGGTGACTTCACGCAATCATCAATTTTCTTAAAAACTTATTGCGGCACCCCTTCATGCTTTATAATGCTGCAAACATGTTGCCATTATACGTGGCAATATTGAGATTCTATGTAGTTGTTAAGTATGCACCAAATAAGTGCTGTTTGCATGTTTTTTGTACTCTTAGGGTGCAATTTATAGTTTAAAGACAATATTTCATTCAAATGAATTACTGCTAACGAGGTTGAATATGCCTGTTTGTGTAATCGGAGCACGTAAGTGCATTTTATAATAAGGACTTACGGCTATTGGAGATTGTATGGAAACAATCGAGGGACAGCCACGCGGTAATGCGGTGACTGTCCCTCGGCTTGTGTGTGAAACGCTCCCCCTCCTGAGGAAGAGGCGTGCTCCTTAGCAGGGTTTCACAATGTAGGTGAAGTCATAGTTGAGGTAGTTCAGGTGGTATTGGCGCAACGGCCAGGTGCCCCAACTGTTCACGCCGCCTACGCCAAATTGTCTTTGTTGTATTTGCAATACAGAGAAGGGACGTTCAATGAGGTCGCCGCTGTGGCTTTGGTGCTGGTATTTGTCATTGCCGTCATCAAGGTCTTGGGGCAGGTAAGGAAGGGTGCTGCACTCCATCTTGCCGGTTGCCAAGAACTGCAGTCCGTGTCCGGCTGCGTCTGTCACGGCCCAGCGGCGTACATCAGTGTGGTTCCCGCTTTCCTGCGGACGTACATAGGGGTGGTACATCTCGGCTACCTTCTGTGTGTAGGTGCCCAGTTGCTGTGCATCCCTGTCGATGTAAGTCTCCACGGGTCCGCGCCCGTAGTAGGTCACTTGGTCGTATTTTCCGGGCATCACCCACTGCATGCCGAAGCGGAACATGTTGTCATCCTTCTTGGCGGGGTCGCCTTTGAGTTTCTGTCCTACGATGAGTGTGCCGTTATGAGTCAGTGTGTAGGTGAGCGTGAGTTCGCCCTTGACGGCTGTCAGATCAAGTATTGTGGTTACGGCCACTCCGCCTTCCACCTTCTGCATGCTTACGTGCTTGGTCTTCATGCCGGGGTTCTTCCATGCGCTGAATCTGTGTTGCAATCCTGCTCCATAGTCGTTGTCAGTGGGGGCACGCCAAAAGTTCGGAGTCACACTGTATTCATCCTGAAGCATCGGCTGGCCGTTCATGTCCAGATAGTCTATTAATCCCGAGTTGCGGTTGACAGTCACGGTGAGGCCGCTCACAGTCATCGTGTAGCAGGCTAATTGTGAGTCAACTTTTACGGTATGCTCCTGTTCTGCCTTGGCCTGTGCCAAGATTTCGGTTGCCGAGGGGAATGTGTAATCTTGCAGAGTGAACTGCTGTTCGGCCACCACATAGCCTGCTGGCAGAAGTGGTTCGGCACTTCTTAGGCGGAACTGTACGTTGGCCAGCACTTCGGCCTCGGGATTCTGCTGCATGATGTCCAGTACCTTCTGTGCGAAAGGTAGGTTTGCCAGGTTCACGCGCCGTGTTTCCTGTGGTTTCAGCCCGGTCAGTTCAGGCACGCTCTGCGTCATGACATCTTTGCCGTCTACCAGTATCGTCACCAGTCCCTCCACATTGTCCATGGTGCGGAAGAAGTCTTCATTATAAACTTCGGCCGTTCCGGTGCTCATGTCTAGATTCTTCACCCAATAGTTCTGCTGGTAATGGCGGAACTCATAAGCGTGGGGATTGGGAGTACGGTCAGGCAGGAGCACACCGTTGCAGTTGAAATTGTGGTCGGAGGCAGGATAGCGTCCTTCATCGCCTCCGTACAGCCATATCTGCTTGCCGGTGCGCTTGCTAGTGCCGCGCACGCCCTGATCGATGAAGTCCCAGATGAATCCGCCTTGGTAGTTAGGATACTTACGCGTGAGTTCCCAATACTCCTTGAATCCTCCGCCGCTGTTTCCCATGGCGTGCGCATACTCACACTGGATAAGCGGCCTCGGGTTGCTGCCCTGGCAGTACTTCTCACATCCGGCATGGTCATAGTACATGGGGCAGAACACCTCTGTCTTTCCGTCCTGTCCCATCTGCTCATACTGCACCACACGTGAGACATCGAGTGCCTTCACCTCGTCAAATGCGGCATCGAAGTTGTCGCCAGATCCGCTCTCGTTGCCCAAACTCCAGAAGATGATGCTCGGGTGATTCTTCTGTATTAGCACGTTGTTGCGGTTGCGTTCCACGATGGTCTGCTTGTAGCGCGGGTCTTGTGCCAGGCGACGGTCACCGTAGCCCATGCCGTGGCTCTCGAAGTTGGCTTCGGCCACCAAGTAGATTCCATACTGGTCGCATAGGTCGTACCAGCGTGGGTCATCGGGGTAATGGCAGGTGCGCACTGCGTTGAAGTTGAACTTCTTGAGCATGGCAATGTCCCCTATCATGCGCTCTACGCTCATCACGTAGCCCCCATCGGGGTCAATCTCATGACGGTCGGCACCCTTAAAAAGTACCGGTTTGCCGTTTACCAATATCTGGTTGCCCTTGTGTTCCACGCTGCGGAATCCCACCTTTTGTGGTATGGCCTCTATGGTGCCGCCTTTATCTGACAGGGTGGCCATGAGGGTATACAGGTAAGGGGTCTCTGCACTCCACAGTTTGGGAGCCTTGACCTGCGTATTCACGATCTGCTCACCCTTGCCGTTCAGTTTTGTCTCAGACTGCCATACTTGGCGGCCGTCGGCATCGGTGAGTGCCAGTGTGAGTGTCTTTCCTGATGCCTGTACGGCGTTCACCTTCACGCTGAGTGTTCCGTCGGTGTAGTTGTTGGTCAGTCCTGCTGTCACGTGCAAGTCCTGCAAGTGTGCGGCGGGACGTGCGTACATGTATACCTCGCGTGCAATACCGGTGAAGCGCCAGAAGTCCTGGTCTTCACCGTAAGAGCCATCGCACCATCGCATCACCTGCATAGCCACCACGGATTTTTGCCCGGGTGTCACGTATTTGGTAATGTCGAATTCTGCTTCCAGTTTGGAGTCTTCACTGTATCCCACCTCCTTGCCGTTGACCCACAGGGTGAGGTTACTGGTGGCTGAACCTACGTGTACGAAGATGCGGTCACCCTTCCAGTCGGCCGGGATAGTGAATGTGCGACGATAGGAACCGGTGTAGTTGTCCTTCTCTTCCACTAGGGGAGGATTGTTGGCGAACTGTGTTGCCCAAGCGTAACCCACATTCTTGTAGATTTTGTCGCCATGTCCGTTCATCTCGAAGAGTCCAGGCACAGGAAAGTCTTCCCACAAGGAGTCGTCATAGTCGGGCATGTAAAATCCTTTTGGGGTCAGGTTGTGGTCTTTGGCAAAGAGGAACTTCCAGTTCCCCTCCATGGAGAGGAAGCGCTGGCTGCTTTCCTTCTGCCCTTTTTGTGCCAGTGCCTGCGTCTCATAGGCGAAAAATGAACTGCGTGCCTTTTCGGTGTTTACCCTGTTCACCTGTGGGTCCTGCCAGCGTGGTTTCTGTGCTGCAACTGTCTGTGAGCACAGAACTGCGGCCATTGTCGCCGAGAAAAATAGTTGTCTGAGCATCATGAAAAGTTAGTGTTTTAAGTGTTAAAGTCAATGAACTTGTTTTGGACGGTATGCTTCCGTCTTTGCCACAAAGTTAACCAAATTTATTCATCTGCGGAAGCGAAGTTTGCCTAAAAGGTAACTCCGTGAACTGAAATATTAGTATTTTTGCTTTTGGGGTAAGGCATGCATGGTACGTTTAGACACTTGCTGGCTTCTTTCCCACGTTATTATTATATTCATAGAGAAAGACATGAATATTCTTTCCTGCATGGCATCTTTAATGCTGCCCCGAGTGTGTCCCGTGTGTCGGCGCGTACTGGAATGCACCGAGGGGAGTCTATGTTCCGTGTGTGCCGCGTCTTTGCCTCGCCTGCCTCTGAGCAGTATTGATGACAACGTGATGCTGCGTACTCTGTGGGCACGGCTTCCCTTGGAACATGCTTTTTCCCTGATTTCCTACCGCAGCAGTTCGCCTTTCCATGCTCTGCTTGAACGCATCAAGTATCGGGGTGACGTGGATTTGGCTCGTAGTCTAGGCTTGTGGGTTGGCGAAGAGGCCGTGAGAGCAGGATTGGCAGGGCAGGTTGATCTGCTGGTGCCTGTCCCTTTGGCTCGCAGCCGTGAACGGGAACGGGGGTATAATCAGGCTCTCTTGTTGGCTGAGGGAATGGGGCTGGCCATGGGGAAGCCTGTGGAGCAGTTGCTCACAAGGGTGGGCTGGCATGGTTCGCAGACCCGTCTTTCTGCTGTGGCTAGGAGCCGTAATGCTTTGGGAATCTATCGTGCTGCCGTGCCCGATTCCCTGCGCGGGAAGCGTATTGCACTCGTTGACGACGTAATGACCACGGGATCCACCCTCGGACGATGTGCCGAGGTCATCCTCAAGGCTGACCCTACGGCACGTCTTAGTCTGCTGACCTTGGCTTTCGCAGGGGATTGACATGCTTGTCCTGTGTGCTTTGGCATCATTTTCTGTAATTGTCTCTTTTCCGTCCGTCTGTTTCCATTCCTTTCCTGTCTTCCTTCCCTCCCTCTTCCTCTTTTTCTTGCCTCATAATGCGGATTGGTTTTCTGTTCAAAAGTTTGGAGTATGCATTCAGAGCCTTTGGGCAAAGAATCAGGATGGGTGCGTAAGTTTTACGAAAGGCTTTCCTGTGGCTCGTGACACGTATGTCTGATGCCTAGAAATTTGTTCTGCTAACACTTTGAATGTGTTTTTCCTTATTTTGCTTACAAATTATTTGTCCAAACAATGCTTTTTCTGTAATTTTGCAGGCGGATTACAACAACCAACCAACAGTATTTGTTTAACATCTATTCCTATGGACGCAAAGAAAGTCTTGGAAGATCTGAAAAGACGCTTCCCCAATGAGCCTGAGTACCATCAGGCAGTCGAAGAGGTATTAGGTACCATTGAAGAAGAGTACAACAAGCATCCTGAATTTGAGAAGGCCAATCTGATAGAACGCCTCTGCATACCTGACAGGGTGTATCAGTTTCGTGTGACATGGATGGATGACAAGGGGCAGATTCAGACCAACATGGGCTATCGCGTGCAACACAACAATGCCATTGGCCCCTACAAAGGTGGTATCCGTTTCCATAAGAGCGTCAATCTGGGTATCTTGAAGTTCCTCGCTTTTGAGCAGACCTTTAAGAACTCGCTCACGACATTGCCTATGGGCGGTGGCAAGGGTGGATCCGACTTCAGCCCTCGTGGCAAGTCAAATGCTGAGGTAATGCGTTTCTGCCAGGCCTTCATGCTGGAACTTACTCGTCATATTGGTGCTGACGTGGATGTGCCTGCTGGCGACATAGGCGTGGGTGGCCGTGAGGTAGGTTACATGTTTGGTATGTACAAGAAACTCACACGCGAGTTCAGCGGCGTGCTCACCGGCAAGGGTCTGGAATTCGGAGGTTCTCTCATCCGCCCCGAAGCCACAGGCTATGGCAACGTGTATTTCCTTCAGGAAATGCTCAAGACCAAGGGCGAGAGCGTGAAAGGCAAGAAGGTCCTCATCTCCGGCGCAGGCAATGTGGCACAGTATACCGCTGAGAAGGTGTTGCAACTGGGTGGCACCGTACTCACTATGAGTGACAGTGACGGCTATATATACGATCCTGATGGTATTGACCGCGAGAAGTTGGATTACATCATGGAACTCAAGAACATTTACCGTGGACGCATCAAGGAGTATGTGGAAAAGTATCCCACAGCCAAGTATGTGCCCGGCGCTAAGCCTTGGAATGAGAAGGCCGATATAGCCCTTCCTTCTGCCACGCAGAACGAAATCAGCGAAGAGGCAGCCAAAGCACTGGTGGCCAACGGTGTGATTGCCGTGAGCGAGGGTGCCAACATGCCCTCCACCCCCGGAGCCATACGTGTATTCCAGGAGGCTAAGATACTTTACTCTCCCGGAAAGGCTTCAAACGCGGGTGGAGTGTCGGTGTCTGGACTGGAGATGTCGCAGAACAGCGAGCGTCTGTCATGGACATCAGAAGAGGTTGACCAACGTCTGCATGCCATTATGGAGAACATCCATGCCAACTGCGTGAAATATGGCACAGAGCCCGATGGTTACGTCAACTATGTGAAAGGAGCCAATGTGGCAGGTTTCATGAAGGTGGCCAAGGCCATGATGGCGCAGGGCATCGTGTAAGTACACGCAAAATCCTTCCCAAAAGGAACGGAAATACAGCGCAAGGGCGTGCCATATCCGTGGCGCGCCCTTGCCGTTTGGCAAACAAAAACATACCATCGACATGACTCTCAAGGATACATCTTTCGTTGACCTGATGCTCAATCGCATCTGCAACGTGCTTATCATAGCCAACCCTTATGATGCTTTCATACTGGAGGACGACGGGCGTGTGGACGAGAAAATCTTCTCTGAATATGCGCGTCTGGGGTTGCGCTTCCCTCCCCGTTTCATACAGGTGGCTTGCCAGCATGCGGCTGAGACCCATATGGCCACCGAGAAAATAGACCTCGTCATCTGCATGCCCGCTGCCGAGGAGAACAGCGTGTTTGACATTGCACGTTCTATCAAGCATGACTATCCGGCCGTACCCATTGTGGTGCTGACTCCCTTCAGTCATGGTATTACGCGGCGCATGCAGAATGAGGATCTCTCTGCCTTTGAATATGTGTTCTGCTGGCTTGGCAATACCGAATTGCTCCTAAGCATCATCAAACTCATGGAAGACCGCATGAATCTGGAGCATGACATACGCAGTGCAGGTGTGCAGATGATACTTTTGGTGGAGGACAGCATACGTTTTTACAGCAGTATCTTGCCTAACCTGTACCGTTTCGTGCTCCGGCAGAGCCTGGAGTTTGCCACCGAGGCACTCAATGCCTCACTGGAGACATTACGTATGCGCGGTCGCCCCAAGATTGTGTTGGCGCGCAATTATGAGGAGGCATGGGGTCTGTACCAACGTTTTGCCAATAACACGCTGGGCGTAATCAGTGACTGTCGCTTTCCGCTCCTCTCGGGTGGAGAGAAGGATGAGGAGGCTGGATACACTCTGTTGCGTGCCATCAGGCAGAACGATCCTTACATACCCTTGATTATGGAGTCTGCTGAAAGAGACAAGGAGGGATTGGCACGCCAGTGTAAAGCACACTTCATCGACAAGAACTCCAAGAAGATGGACGTGGATTTGCGTGCTCTTATACTCAAGTATTTTGGCTTCGGCGATTTTGTGTTCCGTGACCCCGATACCATGCAGGAAGTGGTAAGAGTACGCAACCTCAAGGATCTACAGAACAATATTATGACAGTGCCTACGCGCAGCCTGCTTTACCATATTACGCACAACAACGTAAGCCGCTGGCTAGCCAGCAGGTCACTTTTCCCCATTTCGGAGTTTCTCAAAGGAATCACTTGGGAAAGCCTTCAGGACGTGGATGCTCACAGGCAGATTATTTTCGATGCTATCGTGGCCTACAGGCGCATGAAGAATCAGGGTGTGGTAGCCGTGTTTCAGCGCGAACGCTTTGACCGGTATTCCAACTTCGCTCGCATCGGTGACGGCAGTCTGGGAGGCAAGGGGCGCGGTCTGGCCTTCATTGACCACTTGCTTAAGCGGCACACAGACTTGAATGAAATGGATGGGGTGACCGTAAGGATACCTAGAACGGTAGTGCTCTGTACCGACATCTTCGATGAGTTCATGGATGCCAACGACCTTTACCAGGTGGCACTGAGCGACATTTCCGATGAGGAAGTGCTCGAGTATTTCCTGCACGCACGCCTTCCCATGCGTCTGCTGGGTGACCTGGAGGCTTTCCTGCAGGTGGTTGACGGTCCCATAGCAGTGCGCAGCAGCAGTCTGCTCGAGGATTCCCATTACCAGCCCTTTGCCGGTGTGTACAGTACTTATATGGTGCCCTACGCTCCCGACAAGTATGAGCGCCTGTCCATGCTTTCCCAGGCCATACGTGGCGTGTATGCCAGCGTGTTTTACCGCGCCAGTAAGGACTATATGACCGCAACCAGCAACGTTATCGACCAGGAGAAGATGGCTGTCATCCTGCAGGAGGTTGTGGGCGAGGAGCATGGTGACATCTTCTATCCTGTCATCAGCGGTGTGGCGCGCAGCATAAACTATTATCCCATAGGTGACGAGCAGGCCGAGGAGGGCATTGTGTCCTTGGCCATGGGGTTGGGAAAGTACATCGTGGATGGGGGTGTGAGCCTGCGTGTGTGCCCGGCGCATCCTCACCAGGTGCTCCAAATGAGCGAGATGGAGATAGCCCTGCGCGATACCCAGACCCATTTCCTTGCCCTCAAGGCCAGAAGCAATCCCAACTCAGGTTCCTTGCAGGTCGATGACGGGTTCAATCTTGTGCGTGTGTCATTGCGTGATGCCGAGCAGCACGGCACTCTTCAGTGGATATGTTCCACTTATGATCCTTATGACCAGTGTATCTACGATGGTTATTACGAGGGGCGCAACCGCAAGATACTTTCCTTTGCAGGCGTGCTCCAGCACGATGTGTTCCCTTTGCCCGAACTGATGCGGCTGGTTCTGGATTATGGGCAACGCGAAATGCAGCGCCCCGTGGAGATAGAGTTTGCCGTGAATCTACATGCTGACAAGACAGGGGAATTCTACTTGCTGCAGATACGCCCCATGGTGGACAACCGCATGGACATTAACGAAGACCTTACGTTGGTGCCTGATGAGGACTGCCTGCTGCGCTCTCACAATGCCATTGGAAACGGCATCATCACCGACATTTCCGATGTGGTGTATGTCAAGACCGATGGATACTCTCCTTCGCAGAATCCCTCCATAGCCGAAGAAATAGAGCGAATCAACCGCACCTTCCTGGCTTCGGGTATTGCTCCGGATGTCAATGGTGACACGCTCAAGCAGGCATCATCTTATCTGCTCGTGGGCCCAGGACGTTGGGGAAGCAGCGATTCCTGGCTGGGCGTGCCTGTCAAGTGGCCACACATCAGTGCCGCTCAGGTCATTGTGGAGGCAGGGCTTGACAATTACCAGGTGGATCCCAGCCAGGGTACCCACTTCTTCCAGAACCTTACCTCCCTGGGCGTTTGCTATTTGACAATCAATGCCTTTCGCCAGGATGGCGTTTACCGCCAAGACGTGCTCAATTCATTGCCTGCAGTGAACGAGACGGAGCATGTGCGTCATGTGCGTTTGCCGCATCCCATGACCATTAAGGTTGACGGCCGGCACAAGGAGGCCGTGGTGCTCCAATCCTAAATCCCTGTGAGGAAAACAGCAGGTCTCTCGTGGGCGGGATTCCTTTCCCGTCCCGTGGGAGACCTCTGCTCCGGCACGAAGGAATAAAGTGCGGCACACGTTTGGCTCTTTTGGCAATAATTTTTAACTTTGATGCCTGAATGCGTAAATGCATAATCAATTTATACTCTAACGATATGAAGAAGACAAAGTTTATGGCTCTGCTGCTTATGGCAGGCATGACCTTCACGGCGTGTGACGAAGAGAATGAAATCACTCCTGGTGGTGACGAGGAAAAGACGGTTACTGTCGATTTCGAGGGCAGTTACTTCTCGGCATTCATTGACTCGCCTCAGTATGGCGGAGAGTTGCTTTACGGTGAGATGGCTAATAACTACCGCTGGACAGACCCTGTCACCCAACTCAGTGGAGGAATGACCAAGTTGTGGGGTGGCATGTATGGCTACAGCGAGGGTGGAGTGGCAATCAGCAACTATATTGATGCCACTACTAACGCTCCGCATTCCTACACCGAACAATTGGCTGTACCCGTGTCCAACGGATCGAATAATTTTGCTGTGGTGTACAATCAGGCTACCGTGTCCTTTGCCGATGATGTAGCACGTGAGATTAAGTCTATTGACCTGATAGGTACCACCTATATGTTAAGTGTGGCCAAGCATGGTGACGGGTACGCACGTCCGCTGACTCTTAGTGATGACTACTTCAATGTCCTTATTGAGGGATATGATGGCCCAGAACTCAAGGGTGCTGTGACCGTGACACTCTGTGCGGGTGGTGGTTTCATGGAGAAGTGGTACACCTGTGACCTCAGTTCGTTGGGTAAGGTCAAGGGACTGAAGTTCACAATGGATGGAAGTGACAAGGGTGATTATGGGGTGAACACTCCTATGTATTTTGCACTGGACAACGTGGTGGTCAAGAACTGACCTCGACTCCTTGCCCTCCGTGCTGGAATGGCTGCCCGGCAGTCGTGTCTTGGCAGGGGAATAGGGAAAATGTCATGAATTACGCGAGGGGTAGATTCTGCATGGGGTCTGCCCCTCGTTCGTTCTCGCAGTTTGCCGTGCAGAGCGCGTGTTCGTTTTTTTGTGGGGCAGAAAGAAAAGCGTACCTTTGTAGTCAACATGGTGAATCATAATTACAACACGGGCAAAGTGTTCCTCATAGCCGGCACCGAGCCTTTGGGCAGCGCAGGCGTGCAGGCCGACATAAAAGCCATCACCCGTTGTGGAGGATGGGCGGCTGCGGCACTGACAGCCGTTGTGGACGAGGATGTAAATCGTATCAAGGGAGTGTACCCCCTGCCTGCCACCCTGGTGGTGTCGCAGGTGGAGTCGTTTCTCGGCACGGTGGGTGCCGACTGCATCAAGACCGGCGTGCTGCCTGCGGCCGACATCATACGCGGTGTGGCTGATGTGCTTGCACGCTACAGGCACCAACCTATTCTTATTGATCCTGTTTTGGTTAATTATGCCGGCCGTCAACTTGTCAGTGATGAGTGCATTGCCCTTTACCGTGAGCGGCTCTTCCCCCTAGCCACCCTCATAACCCCCAACCGTCATGAAGCGGAGTTCCTGCTGGGGCGTCCCTTGGCCGATATCGGCATGGATCTGCGCGCATTGGCCAGGTGGGGCTGTTCTGTGCTGGTGAAGAGCGTGGAACGGGAGGATTATCTGGTGGACTACCTTTATGATGCCTCCACCGATACTGTGACTTCATATCCGAAAAGGAAACTCCATCTGACCGACCGCAACGGCACGGGTGACACGCTGGCCAGTGCGGTGGCTACCCATCTGGCTTTGGGTGAAACCCTTCAAGAAGCAGTACGGATGGCCGAGGAATACATGCATGATTTCCTTGCCTCGCCGCGTTATGTTATCAGCAGCGGGCTTGGCACGGCAAAAACAGAAGGAGATTGACAAGATGCTTACGCGTGTATATAATATAATATGTGTTCTCAGCACTTTCTTCGTGATAGTGTGCGGCCTGCTGGCAACTGTAGGATGTGGGACAGGAGAGGGTGGAGGCGTGCACTCCGATGGCGACACCATATCGATGGTCTATGCCCGTAATCTCATGATGGTGGATCATGACGGCAACATTGAGGTCACCATGAAGGACCCATGGCATGAGGGACGCATCCTGGCAAGATATATACTGACTGCCGATTCCTCCATGCACGGAGAGGGCGTTGTGCATATACCCCTGCGCAGTGCTGCAGTTTTCACATCGGTTCATTGTGCCCTTTTCAGCGAGTTGGATGCGCTCTCCTCTGTGCGTGGCGTGTGTGACCTCCAGTACATGCCTCTGTCCTATATCCATGAAGGTGTGGCACTGGGACGCATGACTGACTTGGGCAACAGCATGGAGCCGGACATGGAGCGTCTCATTGACCTGATGCCCGATGCCGTGCTGCGCAGTCCCTTTGAGCAAAGTGGCGGGTACGGCAAACTGGGGCGGATGGGCATTCCCGTCATAGAGTGTGCCGACTACATGGAAGTCAGCCCGCTGGCCAGAGCCGAGTGGATACGCCTGTATGGGCGGCTGGTGGGGCAGGCTGAGCGTGCCGACAGCATTTTCCGGGACGTGGAGCGGCGTTACCTCAGACTCAAGGAAGTGGCCGCAAAGGCCGCAGACCACCCCAGGCTCATGTGTGAGGCTCCCTACAGCGGTAAGTGGTACATGCCTGCCGGAGGCAGCACCATGGGGCAGATGTATGCCGATGCTGGGGCACGTTATCTCTTTGATGACATACCGGGTACGGGGAGCAGTCCGCTGAGCATTGAGCACGTGCTGGAGCGTGCACTCACGGCCGATGTGTGGCTCATCAAGCAATACGGACTGGAGAGCAAGGCCCAGTTGGTTGGCGATACGCCTTTGCTCAAGGGCATCAAGGCAAAGGTGTGGACCTGTGACCCTTCGTCCACGGGATTCTATGAGGAGACCCCCTTCCATCCAGACCTTCTCCTGGCCGACCTGGTTTCCATTCTCCATCCCGACCTGAGCATACGTCCGGCCAAGAGATATTTCCATCCCATACCATGAGACACGGCCTTACCATACTGCTGCTGTCCTTTGTGACGGTCGCGCTTGCGCTGGCCAATGTGTGGTATGGTTCGCTTGACATACCTTGCCGTGCCGTGTGGGAGATTCTTTGCGGCCGGGAGGTGGAGGGGCATCACGCATGGACCTACATCATCTGGGAGGGGCGCATCCCCCAGGCCATCACGGCACTGCTGTGCGGAGCCTCGCTCAGCGCCTGCGGACTGATGCTGCAAACCTCTTTCCGCAACCCTCTGGCCGGTCCTTCCATCCTGGGCATCGATGCCGGAGCCAGCCTGGGCGTGGCCGTGGTGATGCTCATGCTTGGTGGCACGGTGACTCTTGGCAATCTCTCGGCTGGTGGCTACCTGCTGGTCATCATGGCGGCCATGGCGGGCGCGTTGCTGGTCATGGCGCTGCTTATTGTGCTCTCGCAGATATTGCGCAATGCGCTCACCCTGCTCATTGCGGGCGTGGTGCTCAGTTACGTGACGGGCAGCGTTATCCAGTTGCTCAGTTATCTTGCCACCGAAGAGGGCGTGCACCATTATGTCCTGTGGGGCATGGGCAACTTCAGCAGTGTGTCTTCTGACCGCCTGCCGGTCTTCGTCGTGCTTGTCCTCAGCGGCCTGGCCGGTGCCCTGCTGCTGGCCAAGCCCCTTGATGCCTTGCTGCTGGGCGAGCGTTATGCACAGAACCTGGGCGTGAATGTCAGGCGCGTACGCCAGGCACTGCTCTTGGTGACAGGACTGCTCACTGCCGTCACCACGGCCTTCTGCGGCCCCGTTGCCTTCCTGGGCCTGGCCGTTCCCCATATAGCCCGCATGCTCCTGCACACCGGCACCCACCGCATCCTGCTTCCCACGGCCATGCTGGTGGGCGCGGCACTGGCACTCTCCTGCAACCTCCTGTGCACCCTGCCGGGAGGCGGCACGGTCATCCCCATCAATGTCATCACGCCCCTGCTGGGCACGCCGGTCATACTCTATGTGATACTGGGCAAGAACCGATTCTGACTACTGACAACTTAAACATAAAAGCAATGAGAAAAGCAACCCTACTGTTGACCGCTGCCTGCATGACGCTGGCTGCCAACGCACAAGTCACTTACCAGACCATTCCCCTGCCGCAGCAGGTTGACATCGACCCCAGCGGGAAGGTGGCACTGCTCGTCAAGGGGCAGGCCGTAACCTATCCCAAGGGTAATGCCAAGATGGAGAGCAATGCCCGCCTGGCGGCCGGATACCTGTCACTCAGGGCAGAGGAGGCCGGCAAGAAGCCGGTGCCCGGAGTGCAGTTGATGCTGGGACTGAAGAGCGAGACCCCCGATGCGTATGCCATCACCGTGGACAAGAAGGGCATACGCATACAGGGAGCCAGCGAGAGCGGTGTGTTCTATGGCCTGCAGACGTTGCGCAAGAGCGTGGCAGACGAGACGGGCGACACCCTGCGCCTCCCTTATGCCAGGGTGAGCGGCGAGCCGCGCTTCGCCTATCGCGGCACGGAACTCGACTGTGCGCGCCACTTCTTCCCCGTCCCCTTCATCAAGAAGTTCATTGACATACTGGCCCTGCACGGCATCAACAAGTTCCACTGGCACCTGACCGATGACCAGGGATGGCGCTTCGAGATGAAGAGCCTGCCCGAACTGGCAGCCAAGGCAAGCGTTCGCCCCCGCACCATCATCGGGCACAACGTGGGGCTGGACAATGCCGGCAACGAAATCTACGATGACACTCCCGAGACCGGCTACTACACGCAGGAGGAGATGAAGGAAATCGTGCGCTATGCCGAGGAACGCTTCATCACCGTGATTCCCGAGATAGACCTGCCGGGACACATGGTGGCGGCTCTCAGCGTGTATCCCGAACTGGGATGCACGGGCGGCCCTTACCAGGTGTGGGGGCAGTGGGGCATCTCGCAGGAGGTGCTCTGCGCGGGCAACCCCAAGACGCTGGAGTTCCTGCACAAGGTGCTCGACGAGGTGTGTGAGGTGTTCCCCGGGAAGTACATCCACATTGGCGGAGACGAGAGCCCGCGCAACCGCTGGAAGGAGTGCCCCAAGTGCCAGGCCAAGATGAAGGAGCTGGGGCTGAAGCAGGAAGCGCAGTTGCAGACCTACATCAACCAGGACATAGAGCACTACCTGGCTGCCAAGGGGCGTGAGATTATTGGTTGGGACGAGACCCTGGAGGGTGGACTGAGCGAGAACGCCAGCGTGATGAGCTGGCGCGGATACCAGGGAGGCATTGAGGCCGCACGCCAGCACCACAGGGTCATCATGACTCCCAGCAGCCACTGCTACATTGACTATTACCAACTGAAGAACCAGAGCCGGCAGCCCCTGGCCATCGGTGGCTACCTGCCCCTGAGCAAGGTGTACAGCATGGAGCCGGTGCCTGCCGAGCTGACCGAGGAGGAGGGCAAGTTCATCATCGGTGCGCAGTGCAACCTCTGGACCGAGTATGTCCTCAGCCCCGACCACGTCATGTACATGCTCCTGCCCCGCCTGGCAGCCATGAGCGAGGTGCAGTGGATGCAGCCCGAGGCCAAGAACTTCGAAGAGTTCAGCCAGAACCGCCTGCCTGCCCTGCAGCGTCTCTACCGCCGCCTGGGCTATAAGTACTGCACCACATTCGAGTGAGCCTGCGGTTTCTGCACTCCCGGGCAGGAGTGGTGGGAACCCATGGACAATGACAGGAGATAAGGATATGGAGATAAGGCTGGACGATGTGGCCATAGGGTATGGCCGCCACGTGGTGGCAAACGGCCTGAAGGCCACTTTGGCCGGAGGCTCGCTCGTGTGCCTGCTGGGTGCGAACGGCGCGGGCAAGAGCACGCTGCTGCGCACCATAGGGGGCTTCCAGCCTGCCCTGGGCGGACAGGTGACGGTGGGCGGCGTGCCGGTGGGCCGGATGGGCGCGGCGCAGTTGAGCCAATCCATGAGCGTGGTGCTTACGGAGCGCATTGACGTGTATGGGCTCACCGTGCGCGACCTCGTGGGCATGGGGCGCGCCCCCTACACCGGGTTCTGGGGAACCCTGCAGGCCGATGACCGCCGCATGGTGGACCTTGCCATGCGGCAGGTGGGCATCGGCTCCCTGGCCGACAGGCAGGTGCGCTCGCTGAGCGACGGGGAGCGGCAGAAGGCCGTGATAGCCAAGGCGCTGGCTCAGCACACTCCCGTCATCCTGCTCGATGAGCCCACGGCCTTCCTGGACTTCCCCTCCAAGGTGGACACCCTGCGCCTGCTGAGCCGCCTGGCCCATGACATGCAGAAGGCCGTGCTGCTGAGCACCCACGATGTGGAACTGGCCTTGCAGCTGGCCGACGGCCTTTGGCTGATGGACGGCAGGGGCCTGTCGGTGGGCACTCCCCGTGAGCTGGCAGCCGATGGCACCATAGCGCGCTTCTTTGAGTGCCAGGGCGTGGAGTTCGTCCCACGCACGCGCTCGTTCCATGTCACCCCATAGGCACAAGGAATGCTTTTCCCCGCAGCGAGGGAGATACATGCGGGAGGGGCTGCACACACTTTGGCGGTGATGCAGCCCCTCTCCTGTCTTCCGCGGCATGCCGTCAGCGGGCGGCGGCCTTCTTCCACAGTTTCTCCCGGAGCCACTTGCGCACGGGCTCGTCATAGAGCCGGAGCATGGCCCATGCCAGTGCAATGGCGGTGAGGCAGAGGATGACGAAGATGAAGACGTGCTGGCTGAGCGGGGCATTGGGGTGCTCCACCACCCACTTGCGCTGCAGGAAGGCTATGGGGTTGTGGGTGACGTAGAGCGGATAGGAGATGTCGCCCAGGAAGCGGCACACGCGGCTGCTGCGCCCCGTGACCCGGCTGCCTGCTCCCATGCACACCAGCAGGGGGAAGAGCACGAGGATGCTCACGGCGTAGTAGATGCCGTCCAGGCAGCCCGGGGTGCCTATCTCCCCGCCTGGGATGAAGGGCATCAGCAGCAGTGCCGTGAGCATGAGGGTGCACCACCAGAAGCCTCCGCGCACCGGGATGCGTGCCCCGAGGCGGCTGAGCAGCAGTCCGCAGAAGAAGGGGTAGAGCAGGCGCACGAAGCCGATGAAGAGGTGCTGCCCGGTGAGGTAGAAGCCTCCGCCTATGGAGTTGCGCCCGCCGCCCATGTCGGCATACATGCCGAACACGTCCAGGTGGAGCGTCTTGTCCAGCGTGAGGAAGGCGGCTGCCAGCACGAGCACGGCCAGCGCCTTCTTGGAGAAGCGGCGGATGAAGAGGGCGTAGAGGATGTTGGCGATGTACTCGAAGAAGAGCGACCAGTGGGCGGGGTTGAGGTTGTTGGTCTCGGCCCAGCCGCGTATGTCGAGGCTCTTGGGCGTGGGGATGAGCAGCATGCCCAGCAGGGTGATGAGGAGCAGCATGCCCACGGAGGTCTGGTCCACCAGGTGCGAGCTGTGGTCGCCCGGCTCGAACGAGCCGGTGAAGTAGAACAGCACCGTGCCCACCAGCGTGCCCATGACAATCATGGGGTGCAGCCTGACCAGGCGGCGCTTGCAGAAGCCCCACACGCTCATGCTGCCCCAGCGGTCGTCGTAGGCATAGCCGATGACGTAGCCGGAGAGCAGGAAGAAAAAGTCCACGGCCATGGAGATGTGCCCCAGCGGGGTCTCCGTGCGGCTGAAGTTGTAGGCCATGGAGAAATGGAAGAACATCACAAGGATGGATGCCACGCCGCGCAGCCCGTCGAGAATCTCGTAGCGCGGCTTGGATGCAAGGTAAATGTTGTCGTGTGCCATATTGTTTGGGTGTTGTCTTTGTCTTCCTGAGGTTCCCGCCGCTTGCTCCTCCCTCGCCCTTTGGCCGTGGCGTGGCTTGCGGTGCGGCGGTGCCCTGCGTGGGCAGACGTAAAGTTACCACTATTTGCCGGAACGTCCGCGCCCTGCCGCCCGTGTTTTTCCCGTATGGATGGAAGTTCCCCTGAAAATGGGTCGCGAAACGCGCAATAGATTTGTCTCGTGACGCAGTGCAGGTCTATCTCGCGACGCAGTGCAGTACTATCACGTGAGGCCGTGCAGAGCGGTTGCGTCCCCCGCAACTGAGTTGTTGCGTCCCCCGCAACTGAGCGGTTGCGTCCCCCGCAACTGAGTTGTTGCGTCCCCCGCAACAGAGTTGTTGCGTCCCCCGCAACTGAGTTGTTGCGTCCCTCGCAACTGAGCGGTTGCGTCCCCCGCAACTGAAAAGATGGGTGGAAGTCTTCCTTACAGCCCCTTGCGTTTCATCATGGCTTTCCTCACAAGTGCCGCAAATTCATGGTTCTTCAGTCCCCAGCGGGGGGCGATGACGTATTCCGGCGGGCTCTGGCTGACGAAGCGTTCCAGCACGAGCGTCTGCGGGAGGTGGCTCACGTATTCCAGCACCAGGTCGATGTACTCCTCGGCCGTGGGCATGTGCCAGGGCGCGGCGGCATACTGCCGTGCCAGTTCCGTGCCTCGTATGACCTGCAGCTGGTGCAGCTTGAGCGTGGTGAGCGGCAGGGTGGCCAGGCGGTCGGCCTGAGCCATGAGTGCGGCGCGCGTCTCCCAGGGGAATCCCAGTATCATGTGCGCCCCCACGCGTATGCCCCGCGCGGCGGTCCTGCGTATGGCATCCTCGGCCTGGCGGAAGGTGTGCCCGCGGTTGATGCGCAGCAGGGTGTCCTCGTCGGCGCTTTCCACCCCATACTCCACCAGCAGGAAGGTGCGGCGGCCCAGCGCCTCCAGGTAGTCCAGCAGCGGCTCGGGCATGCAGTCGGGGCGCGTGCCGATGACCAGCCCCACCACGCCGGGCACCTCCAGCGCCTCCTCGTAGAGCGCGGCCAGGCGGTCCAGCGGGCCGTGGGTGTTGGTGTACGACTGGAAGTAAGCCAGGTATTTCAGGGCCGGGTACTTCCGTGCGAAGAACCTCTTCCCCTCCTCCAGCTGCTCCGCCACCGAGCCTCCCCGGCGGCAGTAGGCGGGGTTGAATGTGCGGTTGTCACAGAAGGTGCATCCGCCCCTCCCCACCGTCCCGTCCCTGTTGGGGCAGGAGAAGCCCGCGTCCACCGAAATCTTCTGGGCCTTGCAGCCCAGCTCAGCCTGCAGCCAGGCTCCGAACTCCTTGTATTCCATGCGGCAAAAGTACGCAAAAAAGGAGAAACGGCGGCCGGGGGGACATGGCTTTTGATGATTTGTCGTACCTTTGTCCTTGAAGTACACAACAAACAAGCACAGAACATGAAAAGGCTATTACTCCTGACGGCTCTGCTCTGCGGACTGACCACGACCCGCCCTGCGGAGAACCTCACAATCGAGAACCTTACGAACGGCACCTACTCCGCCCGGCGCATCCATGGGGTGACCCCCCTGGCCGACGGCGAGAGCTACAGCCAGTTGAGCGCGGACGGCAAGCAGATACTGCGCTACAGTTTCCGCACGGGCAAGCAGACGGGGGTGCTCTTCGACCCCTCCATGCTGAAGCAGCGCATACAACTGCCACGCCTCGACGGCTACATCATGAGTCCCGACGAGACCCACATCCTGCTGCAGACCGACACGCGCTCCATCTACCGCCACAGCCGCACGGCGGAGTACTACATATACAACGTGAAGAACAAGACCGTCGCCAACCTGAGCGAGAACGGTGCGCAGGAGGTGCCCAAGTGGAGCCCCGACGGCAACATGGTGGCCTTCGTGAGGGACGGCAACCTGTTCCTGGTCAAACTCCTCTTCAACAACAGCGAGACGCAGGTGACCAAGGACGGCAAGTTCGGCGAGGTGCTCAACGGCAAGCCCGACTGGGTGAACGAGGAGGAGTTCTCGCTCAGCCGTGCCTTCGACTTCAACAGCGACGCCACCATGCTGGCCTGGGTGAAGTATGACGAGAAGGCCGTGCCCACCTTCTCCTTCCCCCTCTACAAGGGACTCGCCCCGGCCAAGGAGGAATATGCCGAGTACCCCGGAGCCTATGCCTACAAGTACCCCGTGGCAGGTGCCACCAACAGCACCGTCACCGTGCACAGCTTCGACATCAAGAGCCGCGCCACACGCCAGATGAAGCTGCCGCTTGCCCCCGACGGCTACATCCCCCGCATCACCTTCACCAACGACCCCCTGAAGCTGCTCATCCTCACGCAGAACCGACATCAGGACTGCCTGGACATCTATGTGGCCAACCCGCGCAGCACGGAGTGCCGGCTCATCGTGCGCGATCAGGCGGAGAAGTACATATCGGAGGACGTGTACAAGAGTTTCCGGACCACCGACAACGGGTTCGTGCTCATGAGCGAGCGCAGCGGATGGAACCAGCTCTACCTCTATGACCTCAACGGCACGCTCAAGCGCCAGCTCACCACCGGGCAGTGCGTGGTGACCGACTTCTACGGCTATGACAGCCGCAAGGGCATGGTGTATTACGCCTCCAACCAGGAGGGACCGCTCTACAAGGCTGTCTACAAGACCGACATCAAGGGCAAGACCGTGAAGTTGAGCAGCCAGAAGGGAACGAACGATGCCGTGTTCAGCAAGGGTTGCCAGTACTACATGAACGTGTGGAGCAACCTGCAGACACCGCCCGTGACCACCCTGTGCGATGCCAACGGGAAGACTCTCGGCACACTGGAGGACAACGCCGCCCTGCGCGGCACCCTGGCCGGGTTGAACCTGGGCGAGAGGCGCATCATCTCCTTCAACACCCAGGACGGAGTGCAGCTCAACGGCCTGATGGTGCTCCCCCCCGACTTCAATGAGAGTCGCAAGTACCCCGTCATATTGTTCCAGTACAGCGGCCCCGGCAGCCAGCAGGTGCTCGACAGCTGGAATGCCGGCAACATGGGAGGCATGCTCTATGAGCAGTACCTGGCAGAGCAGGGCTTCATCAGCCTCATCGTGGACGGTCGCGGGACGGGTGGCCGTGGCCGTGACTTCGAGCAGTGCACCTATCTGAAACTGGGTCAATTGGAGAGCCATGACCAGGTGGAGGCCGCCCTCTATGCTGCCTCCCTGCCCTATGTGGATGCCTCGAAGATTGGTATCTGGGGCTGGAGTTACGGTGGCTTCTGCACCCTGATGAGCATGAGTGAGGGTCGCCCCGTCTTCGCTGCTGGTGTGGCCGTGGCCGCACCCACCGACTGGCGGTATTACGACAGTGTGTACACGGAGCGCTTCATGCGCACCCCCAAGGAGAACGGCCCCGGCTATGACGTGTCGCCCATAGGTCGTGCGGCGCAACTGAGCGGACATCTGCTGCTGGTTCACGGCATGGCCGATGACAACGTGCACTTCCGCAACGCGGCCGAATACACCGAGGCTCTGGTACAGGCCAACAAGGATTTCCGTGAGTTGACCTACACCAACCGCAACCATGGCATCTATGGTGGCAACACACGGGTGCATCTCTTCCGCCAGATAACCAACCACTTCAAGCAATACCTGCAGTAACCATGAGAGGGATGATGCTCATGGGCCTGCTTCTGATGGGTGCATCAGTGGCGGCTCAGGACAATACAGACAAGGGACCCGCAACCGTCAGCTATGGCGGTCAGCGGGTCTCGCTGCTTACCAATACTCTGGAGGTGCGCCATGTGGCTCCCCTGCAGGGAGTGCAGGGCGAGGGATACCAGGGAATGGAGGTGTATGGCGACACCTTGCTGAGTGCGCAGAACTCAGGGTGGCTCTCGGTCTACACCTATGACGGCAACACGCTGACACAGCGGGTGAAGCCTTACAGGATGGCCTGCTACGACAAGGTGAACCACTGCAACGTGATGTCATTCTCCAACTATCGCTACGCACCGCAGGACCCGCTCCCCCTGCTTTACGTGAGCCAGTGTGCGCGCCAGCCCTGGCAGGGGATGAAGGATGTGCTCTTCGTGGAGCGCCTGGATTCCGCACTGGATGCCACGCACACCGTGCAGGTCATCCATTTCCGGGACGACAACCACCTCTTCGGCTATGCCCTGCAGTGGGTCATCGACCGGGAGAACGACACGCTCTATGGCTATGGGAACACGGTGAACAACACCGACAAGGCCAACAGGCACCGTATTGTCAAGTTCCGCCTGCCGGCTCCCGACGAGGGCGTGGATGGCATTGTGACGCTCACCGAGAAGGACTTGCTGGAGAACTATCTGCTGGAGGAGACCTACAATCGCCCCTTCATGCCCATTGGACAAGGGCTGTTCATCCGCAACGGCCAACTCTTCATGCCCACGGGGTTCGGCAGTGACAAGCAGCCCTCGGTACTCTACGTGTGGAACCTGGAGACCCGCTCCATGCAGAACGTCATTGACCTGCGGCGCGCCACCTTCAGCGAACTGGAGGACTGTGCTGCCTGGCGTGACGTGCTCCTGCTGCAGGGACAGGGGCACCTCTTCCGCCTGGACTTCTGATCCCCGAACGTCTTTTAAGAAAAAATGACTGTGACTATATGAAAGCGAAAATCTTGGCAATATCTGTACTGATGGTGTCACTGGCCGCACATGCCATCGACTACACCTACCGGGGGGGCATGCAGGCCGGTGCCGAACTGGTGGGAAAGGATTACAAGGCCATACATGAGTATATGCGTTCCTTGGGATGGGACTATTCGGAACATCCCAATATTTCCCGGCAGGACCATTATCAAGGGGTGCATTGTGAAGTTCTCTTTGACTCAACCTTGCAGCAGTATGTGTTCAAGTTCACCAATCATGCCAATGCAGAGGCACTCGACAGCGACCGCGGCAGTCTGCTGAGCGACCGTCAGCGCAATGAGATGAAGAGCCGCACCAGCGCGGAGTGGTATGGACTGAACGGCAACTGGGGCGAATGGCAGCGCCTGGAATGGAAGTTCCGCATCCCCAAGGGCTTCCGCCCGTCGAAGAACTTCTGCCACATCCATCAGTTGAAGGCACAGGAAGGCAACAAGGGTGCTCCTCTCATCACCATCAGTACCCGTTGCAACGGTGACGGCAGCAACAGGCGTGTGCAGGTCATCCATACAGGTGACACCCGGCAAACGAGCAAGGGAATCATCGTTGACAACCTTCCCCTAAGCGACTTTGAGGATGAGTGGGTGCAGGTGACCACGGAAATGCACTATACCCACCACGGAACGTTTCGTATCAAACTGGTTCGCAACAGTGACGGCAAGGTGCTTGCTGACCGTTCTTTCTCCGATGTGGACTTGTGGAGGAAGGGAGCCGTGAGTATACGGAACAAGTTTGGCATATACCGCAGCCTGGGCAGGAAGATGGAGAGCGCGCTTGACCGTCCTGACAACGGAATCAAGGATGAGAGCCTGTTCCTGGCTGACTTCAAGGTGTATGAGGCGCACGTGAATCCCAATCCACAGCCGCATGACTGAATGCAGGCATTTGACAAATGCCACAAAGAAAGAAGGCTGCACCGTAATGCTTGATTCGGTGCAGCCTTCTTTCTCTTAAGTGACCCCGGAGGGATTCTAACCCTCGACCTTCAGAACCGGAATCTGACGCTCTATACAACTAAGCTACGGAGCCATTAAACTGGGCACAAAGATACGACTTTCCTGCGAATGGAGAAAGGGAAGAGCCATTTTCTTGTTCCTTGATCAGCTTGTGTATATGGTGGACAGATGTCAGAAGATGCCAGGTCGCTCCCATTCATCTGCTTGCACGGTGCGTGCCTTACTTCCTGCCTGTTATTCTCAGACTGTTGGTCACCACGCTGATGCTGCTCAAGGCCATGGCCATTCCTGCATACATGGGGTCAAGCATGATTCCGCACAGAGGGTAGAGCACGCCTGCGGCCACGGGCACACCTATTATATTATACACAAATGCCCAGAAGAGGTTTTGCCGGATGGTGCGTACGGTGATGTGCGAAAGGCGCATGGCATGTCTCACCCGGCGCAAGTCGGAGCCCATGATGGTGAGCATGGCCACGTCCATGGCCATGTCGCTTCCCTGTCCCATGGCGATGCTCAGATTGGCGGTGGCAAGTGCCGCACTGTCATTGATGCCGTCGCCCACCATGGCCACATGTCTTCCCTGACTTTGCAATTCTTTTATGAAATCGGCTTTTTGCGCAGGCAGTACGCCGGCCTGATAGTGTTCGATGCCCAAGGCATGAGCCGTGGCCTCTGCAGCCTTGGCATGGTCACCCGTGAGCATGTGCACTTCAATGCCCATTTCCTTCAATTCACTTACGGCCTGCTGCGAGGTGGGTTTCAGCGGGTCGGATATTCCCAATGCGGCCAGAGCCTCGTGGCTGTCGGCAAGCAGCACTATGGCTTGTCCTTCATGCTCCATCCGGGCACATGACTCTGCCAGTTTCCCGGTGAGGGCAATTCCCCTGGACTCCAGCAACGAGCGATTGCCCAGCAGGTAGACAACACCCTGCACGGTGGCTTCTATGCCTCTGCCCGGCAGTGTGGTATGGCTCTCCACGGTAAGGCAATCTTGCAGCATGGTGTTTGCTTCACGGTTTTCTGTCAGGTAGTGCACGATGGCCTCTGCCAAAGGGTGTGACGAACGGCTCTCCAAAGCCAGCAGCACTGCGGTGAGGTGCCTGTTGTCTCCGTCCCAGCACACATCAGTCACCGATGGATGGCCGGTGGTGAGTGTGCCTGTCTTGTCCAACACCACCACATCGGTGCGGCATGCCTCTTCCAGTGCGGCGGCATCCTGCACCAAGATCCCCTCCTTGGCAGCGCGTCCGATGCCCACGGTGATGGCCGTGGGAGTGGCAAGTCCCAAGGCACAGGGGCAGGCAACCACCAGTACACTCACGGCTGCGGTAAGTCCTCTTGACCATCCATCGGTACCGCCAAACAAGCCCCATGTGACCAGGGTGAGCACACTCAGGGTCATGATGGTGGGTACAAAGACAGCCGCCACGCTGTCGGCCACCCTCTGTATGGGTGCCTTGCTGCCTTGTGCTTCGCGCACCATGCGTATGATTTGTGCCAAGACGGTGTGTTCGCCCACGCTGTCGGCCCGGTAGGTGAAACTGCCCTGCAGGTTGATGGTGCCCGCATACACGCGGCTTCCCACCTGCTTGTCCACAGGGATGGGCTCACCGCTGAGCATGCTTTCATCCACGTGTGAGGCTCCGTTGACCACGGTGCCGTCCACGGCCACGTGCTCTCCTCCTTTGGCCAGGAGCAGGTCACCCACCTGCACATCCTGTATGCGCACCTCACGCGTCTGCCCGTTGCCGTCGGTGGCTGTCACGGTTTGCGGGCTCAGGCTCATCAGTCCGCGCAGTGCATCGGTGGTGTGGCTTTTGGCTCTCGCTTCCAGAAGCCGCCCTATGAGGACGAATGTGACAATCATTGATGCCGACTCGAAATAGAGATGGGGCAGGGTGGCGCTTCCCTCTATGCAGGCATACCGGGTCAACTGAACTGTGCTGTAAAGGTAAGCAACGCCGGTGCCGGTGGCGACCAGCAAGTCCATGCCTGCTGAGCGATGGCGCAACTGAACCGCCGCATTCAGGAAAAATCCCCGGCCGAACCATAGTACTACAGGTGTGGCCAGAAGGAGCATGAGTAGGGCGAAGAGTGGCGTGTGTGGGCAGAGCATCTGTATGCTCCACACCATGATGGAGAGCAGGGCAGCCCCTGCGGCGCGATTCCTGACGCGTGTCCATTCCATCCTGCGCGTCTCCGTGGCCTTTTCTTCTGCCTTGCGTGCGTCATCTTCCATGACCAGGTCATAGCCGGCAGCCTGTACGGTCTGCAGCAGGAGGGCGGGGGAACATGTCTTGTTGTCATATTCCACAAGTACGGTTTGGGCCGCAAAGTTTACTGTGGCCTGTGCCACGCCCTTCTGCGTCTTGAGAGCCTGTTCTACTCGGGTGGCGCAGGCAGCGCACCCCATGCCCAGGACAGGATATTCTTGTTTTGTAATCATGCTGATATGATTTTATGACAAAGATTGTCTGTGAGTGCGTGCTCAATCGTATGGTGTCTAACTTCTGTTTCTGTTGGCCAGTTTCTTGGCACAAAGACTCAGTTCTGTGAAACGGGAAAGGAGTTCCGAGTAAGCCTTCTTGTCCTTTTGCAAATCGCGGTCTTTCGCCTTTCTTAACAGGCTCTTCATTTCCCTCTGTACGTAATAGAGTTTGATGTCGTCCACCAGTTTCATGATCATGTCATCGAAACGTTGCTCGTTGGGAGCGTCTGAATGTATCTTGCTGAGCGGTTCCTTGTCCATGCTCAACTCGAAGGTCAGCATCCTTATGGCAGGGTCGGGATGACGTGAAAAATACTGTGCAGCAGTGAAATCTTGGTCATGCATGTGCATGAGGGCTTCATCCAAGATGCGTTCATAAAGTGGGGAAGACAGGGTGATGCCCTCATCAAGAAAAGACAGATGCGTATACTCAAAAGCACTGATTGTCTTTTCTTCGTCGTTCTCGTCCTCTATTTTGGCTATGATTTGTTCTCCTCCGCCTAGTAGAAGCCGCATTAGGTCGCTCTCACGGTTGCTTTCCGCTTCAAAGGCTGGGTCATCCTGTACCAATGGGGAAATGGAGCCTAATGTGGCAGTGTTTGTCGCATCGGGCTTGGCAGGCATAAATGCTTCGCTTGACAGCGTGGTTGCTGTGGTAGTGGCCGGCTGTGTTTCATGAGTGTTGGGCGTGTTGTCTGGTGCCGGTTTCAGGGTTGTGCCTCCTTGGGACGAAGGAAGGTTCGTAGCCTGTGCTTGGTTATAACTTGCCCGGCGCGCTTCCCGTTCAATCTCCTTGTGCTTTTCTTCGGCCATGGTTCTGCGCTGTTCGTTCACGGCGTTGCCGATGATGCGCTCTTCCATTTGCAGTTTCTGGGAAGCCTGACGGGTGTAGAGTATTCTTGTGATTTCATCGGGAATGGCCGCAATGCTGGCTGCAATGCTGTGTATAAGTTGCCCCATGCGGGTGGGGTCGTCCTTGGCAGCCTGCATTAGGTGCGCTGTTTTGTACTGGATGAAGTCCACCTGGTGCTCGACCAAGTACTGTTGGTATTCCGTTGCTGTATGCTTGCGTGCGAAACTGTCCGGGTCGTCACCGTCGGGCAGGAGCAACAACTTGACGTTCATGCCCTCGGCCAGCAGCATGTCTATGCCCCTTTCGCTAGCATGTATACCTGCCTCGTCTCCGTCATAGATGACGGTGATGTTGCCGGTCATGCGGTGTATCAGATGTATTTGGTCGGTGGTGAGAGCCGTGCCCGATGAGGCCACCACGTTCTCCACGCCATGCTGGTGCATGGCCATGACATCGGTGTAGCCTTCCACTAGGTAGCAGAGGTCACGCTTGCGGATGGCCTCCTTGGCCTGGAAGAGTCCGAAGAGTTCCTTGCGTTTGCTGTAGATGATGCTTTCGGGAGAGTTCAGATACTTGACGTTCACTCCCTTGGTGGCGGCATCCAGCACTCGTCCGCCGAAACCTGCCACCCGTCCGCTTACGGTGAATATGGGCCATATCACACGTCCCCGAAAGCGGTCTCTTAGTTGTCCGTCCTCGTTTTTCAGGCAGAGTCCTGTGCCTACGCTCAGTCGCGGTTCCTTTTGGTTGATAGTGTTAATGAGGTACCGCTCCTGATAGCCGGCTTTCAGCGCGTCCTTGCCGAGCGAATTGTTCCGCTCGTCCGGGCAGAAGCCCAGTTGGAACCTGGCAATGATGTCGTCCCAGAAACCGCGCTCATGGAAATAGGCCATGCCGATGGCACGTCCCGAGGGGGTGTTGTTCAATTGCTCCTGAAACCATTCCTTGGCCCATTCGTTGAGGACGAACATACTGTCCCTGTCCGTCTGCGACTGCTTATCTTCGGCGGAGAGTTCCTTCTCCTTGATTTCTATTCCGTACTTCTTGGCCAGATAGCGGAGCGCATCGGGGTAGCTCAGTTGCTCGTGCTTCATGATGAAGTCCACGGGTCTGCCGCCCACTCCGCATGCGAAACACTTGCAGATGTTCTTGGCTGGCGATACCATGAACGAGGGGGTACGGTCATCGTGGAATGGGCAAAGTCCTTTCAGGTTAGCTCCCGATCGCTTGAGGGTCACGAAGTCCGACACCACGTCCACTATATTGGCCGCGTCCAAAATTCTGTCTATGGTTAATTTGTCAATCATCCTGTCTGCTCTCCTGATTTGCTTTCCTGCATGCGTGTGCTGTTGTCAGATGCTTATTCCGCAGTCGTTCTTGACTTCTGACATGACGAAAGTGCTCTCTATGCTGCCCACACTCTCTATGGACCCCAAGGTGTTGAGTATAAACTCCTGGTAGGATTGCATGTTTGGGGCATGAATTTTCAGCAGGTAATCGAAGTTGCCACTGATATTGTAGCATTCGCTTACCTGGGGCACTTCACGGATACGCTCTGTGAAGTCATGGGCGATGTCGCGGTTTATGCGTCGCAGTTTCACGTTGCAGAACACCACGAACCCCCTGTTGAGTTTGTCTGCATCCAGCACTGCCACGTATTTGCGTATGTATCCCATCCTCTCCAGCCGCTTTTGCCTTTCAAAGACGGGCGTTGTGGAGAGATGCACGAGTGCGGCCAGTTCCTTGGTGGTGAGCCGTGCGTTCTGCTGCAAGGTGCGCAGAATCATCAAATCTGTCTTGTCAAGTTCTTCTGTGTGCATGGTTCTCTCTTTTTATGCAGTGCTTGGAAGTTATCCAATGTCTTCGTCATCGTCCATGTCGAACTCAAAATCTCCAAAGTAGGAAGGCACCTCCTGTGCAAACTCGTCCAGACTTCGGCGGTCTTTCTTCGTGGGTCTGCCTGTGCCCTTGGCACGGTTGGCAAACCCGCTTATGCGGCTTAACTCCAGCAGTTCGTACTGCTTTTGTGGAGTCACATTCTCCAATATTTCCGGCAGTAAGCGTGCCCCCACCCTTTTTTCAATAGGTTGGAGCACCTTAAAGGAGTAGGTGATGGGAGACTTCCGCACGCTCACGATGTCTCCGGCTTTCACTGTGCGGCTGGCTTTCAATTGGGTGCCTCCCATGCTCACTTGCCCTTTGCGGCATGCGGCAGTGGCAAGCGTGCGCGTCTTGAATATGCGTGCCGCCCACAGCCACTTGTCTATGCGTGCTTCTTGACTGGCCATTGCGCTTATGCCATTTCGGCTGTCAGCCGGCAGATATTCACTACGGTCATCATGGCCTTCTCCATGCTCTGTATGGGTACGAACTCATGCTTACCGTGGAAATTGAGTCCCCCTGCAAAGATGTTGGGGCATGGGAGTCCCTTGAAAGAGAGTTGTGCGCCGTCGGTGCCACCCCGTATGGGCACCACACGGCAGAATCCACATGCTTCTTCAATGGCCTTGCGCGCGATGTCAGTTATGTTTGGCTTGTCTTCCAGTTGCGAGAGCATGTTGTGGTATTGGTCTTTCACGGTAGCCGTTACCGTACCTTCCCCGTACTTGCTGTTCATTGCCAGCGCCGTCTCGGACACCTTTTTTTTGCGTTGCTCAAAGTTGCAGCAGTCATGGTCACGTATGATGTAGTTCAGGGTGGCTTCCTCCACGGTGCCTGCCATGCCGGTCAGGTGATAGAATCCCTCGTATTCCTCGGTGGTCTCGGGACGTTCTGTTTCTGGAAGCATTGACGCGAACTCACAGGCCAGAAGACATGCGTTTACCATCTTTCCTTTGGCGTAGCCTGGGTGCACGTTGCGTCCCTTGATTTGTATCTTGGCTCCGGCTGCATTGAAATTCTCATATTCAAGTTCTCCCACTTCACTCCCGTCCATGGTGTAGGCCCATTGACAACCGAATTTCTCCACGTCAAACAGGTGTGCTCCTGCTCCAATTTCCTCATCGGGATTGAATCCCACGCGTATCTTTCCGTGCTTTATCTCAGGATGCTTCATCAAGTAGGTCATGGCGGTTACTATTTCTGCTATGCCGGCTTTGTCATCCGCTCCCAGCAGAGTGTGTCCGTCGGTCACTATCAGGTCTTCTCCTATGTGTGACTTAAGTTCGGGGAACTGCGCTACAGAAGTGATGATTCCATCCTTCAGGTCCAGTATGATGTCAGTGCCATCATAGTTGCTGATGATGCGCGGACGTATGTTGGCTCCGCTGCAGTCTGGACTTGTGTCCATGTGTGCTATGAAGCCTATGACGGGTACTTCCTTTTCCGTGTTGGCGGGCAACGTTGCATACACATAGGCATGCTCGTCCATTTCCACGTCTGTCAGCCCGATGGCCTGGAGTTCCTCGTACAGGTATTGCGCCAAGTCCCTTTGCTTCTCGGTGCTTGGGCATTGTGTTTCGTTCTCTTCGCTTGATTGCGTGTCAATGGACACGTATTTGAGAAATCTGTCAGTCAGTTCCATAGGGGAGTAATTTGTTGTTGTAAGGTTGGATATGCCTCTCTCCGGAGGTTACTTGTTGTTATAGTTACACATGGCAAACTGTATTCCGCTCAGTGCAAAGGCGCGTATGGCATTACCGGCCAGCGGTACTTTCTCCTCCACCTTTTGCTCTTCTTCGGGGCTGAAATGCCCCAAAACGAAATCCACTTGGCCGCCACGCGGGAAGTCGTTGCCTATTCCGAACTTTAGCCTGTTGTATTGCTCAGTGCCCAGCATCTGTGCTATGTGCTTGAGTCCATTGTGTCCTCCTGCGCTTCCCGAAGTCTTGAGCCGTATGGTTCCGACGGGCAGACTTAGGTCATCAACCACCACGAGCAGGTTCTCCATCTGTATTTTCTCCTGCTGCATCCAGTAGCGCACGGCGTTGCCTGAGAGGTTCATGTAGGTTGATGGCTTTAGCAGCACCAGTTCGGCATTCTTTATCCTGGTGCGTGCCACAAAGCCGTAACGGCTGTCCACAAAAGCAGTATTGGACGCCTTGGCGAGGGCGTCCAATACTCTAAATCCGATGTTGTGGCGGGTTCCATTGTATTCGTCACCAATGTTGCCCAGCCCCGTTATCAGGTATTTCATCTTGTTCAGTCGGCGGTGGAATGTTAGCCCTTGGCTGCTGCGCTCATGGCAGAGCGTGTCATCTTCACCTGGCAAACCACAACGCTGGGGCTGGTAACCAGTTCCAGGCCTTCGAAACTCAACTCGGCCACCTTGATGGTCTTGCCCAAGGTCAGGTGGGTCACATCAATGTTCAACTTTTCGGGAATGGCAGTGTAGGGAGCGCGCACTTTCAACTTACGTACGCTGGCAGCCAACTTACCGCCGGCCTTTACACCCTCGGCCAGACCGTTCAACTTGATGGGCACTTCCATCACGATGGGCTTCTCCTCTGTAATTTCGTAGAAGTCCACATGCAGTAACTGGTCAGTAACAGGATGAAACTGCAGTTCCCTCATTACTGCCTTGCACTCCTTGCCATCAATGTTCAGGTTTACGCTGAATATGTCAGGAGAATAAACCAACTTGCGGAGTTCTTCCTGTGTTGTGGAGAAACTCAGGGCAATGTTCTGTCCGTTCTCATTCTTGCTTTCACCATACAGGTTGCAGGGAACACCACCATTCTTGCGGAGGTCACGTGTGGCTTTCTTGCCTGTAGCGGTACGCACGGTACCTTTTACGTTGATACTTTTCATTTTCTTTTTGTTTGTTCTGTGTTACTCTAAATTAAGTTCTTAGTGCTCAATTCGCCATCACACGGCAGAAAAAGCGGGGCAAAGATACTGCTTTTTGCTGGAATTCATACGCTTTTCCAGAAGAAAGATGCCCCTCTCCCTTGTCTTTTCCAATATTTTATCTTTATGTTCTGTGGTTCCCTGACTGTGTCTTGCAGTGTAGTTCTCGGTTCTCTCGAACTGCGTTAGTCTTGCCTCCAGTATACTTTAATATATATAATGTATAGTTTCTAGTAGGCCTCTCACAGTTCTGGGGGAAAATCCATGCTTATGTGTATGTCGCCACTTTCATGTCGTTCCGTGGTTTCACCTTCTCCTGTCTGTGCATATTCCATGGCTTCTGCCAGGCATTCTTGAAACTTCTGAAAGTCTTCGGCAAAGAGGAAGATTTTGTGTTTCTCGTAGTTTACATGTTGGTCCTCTTGCGTGCCTGAGAAGGTTTTTTTGCTTTCCGTTATGCTCAGGTACTTGTCTCCTCGCCTGTTCTTTTTTACGTCCAGGTAATATATACGTTGCCCGGCTTTCACTGTTCTTGAGAATAGGATGTCCGTGTCTGTGCTTCCTTGTGTGGTTTTTGCTTCCATTGTCATAAGTGTGTGTTAGCGTCTTCAGTTTACAAAAATCCTCTTATTTTCTCTATCCTCCAAAAAAAATGGCGAAAAATATGCCCATATGGGGCAAAATGCGTACTTTTGTCCACCTTTTAAGATAATGGTATGATAAATCGCGAATTGATTCGATTGAAGTTGGTTCAGATAATATATTCTTATTATCAGAGTGGTTCACGGAACATGGATGTGGCGGAGAAGGAACTCCTGTTGAGTCTTTCCCGTGCTTACAAATTGTATGTCAGTCTGCTTCTGCTGATGGTGGAGGTGGGGCGCATGGGACTTCGTATGGAGGAGATGCGCCGTAATCGTGCGCGCCGACTTGGTTTGAAGGAACTGAACAATAGCCGTTTTACCGCCAACCGCTTCCTCCTGCAGTTGGAGAGCAACCGTCAGTTGCGTGAGGATGTTGAGAGCCAGAAGGTGTCTTGGGTTGACCACGAGGCATTTGTGCGTACTCTGTATACGCGTATTGAGGAAAGTCCCTTGTATGCCAAATACATGGATTCGGAGGAGGATTCGTATAATCAGGATCGTGATTTCTGGCGTCAGGTCTATCGTCAGTTCATCTGTGACAATGATGAACTGGATGACATCCTGGAGGAGATGGATATCTATTGGAATGATGACAAGCCTGTTGTGGATACCTTCGTGCTCAAGACCATTAAGAAGTTTACCGAGGCAAGCACTGATGAGCAGCCTTTGCAGCCCGAGTATCGTGACGACACAGACCGCAACTTCGCCGTCCGCCTGCTTCGTCACACTCTTACGGGAACTGACACCTACACAGGCTATATCGCCTCCACCACGCGTCGGTGGGATGTGAATCGCATTGCCCTTATGGATCGTATTATCCTGCAGATGGCATTGGCAGAGATTGTTTCTTTCCCCGAAATCCCTGTGGGCGTGAGCATCAATGAGTATGTTGAGTTGGCCAAGAGTTACGGCTCGCCCAAAAGTGGCAAGTATGTCAATGCCACTCTCGACACCATTGTCAAGCGGTTGCTCCGGGAGAACAAGTTGGTCAAGGATATGCCAGTCACCTTGCGTGACCCTGCTGCGGAGTCTCAGGAAGACTCCTCGGATGGTGAGTCTAAGGAGTGACCTGCATAATAACCGGTTATTACACATACATAAAAACGTATCAATATGATTACAGTATTGGCAACAACAGCCTCCATGAGTCAGTACCAGCCCCTTATCATGCTGGGTCTCATCATCATTATCATGTGGTTCTTCATTTTCCGTCCCCAGCAGAAGAAGCAGAAGGAAATACAGAACTTCCGCAATTCCATTGCCGAGGGGCAGCAAGTGGTCACGGCCGGCGGCATATACGGTACGGTGAAGAAGATTGTGGAGGAGGACAACACCCTGCTGGTGGAAGTCTCCAAGGGCATCAATATCAAGGTGGATCGTAATTCGGTCTATGCTACCGCACAGCCCACGGTACGTTGACGGCCACATAATCCTAGATTACTGCCGGGAATGAGCCGGCCGGCTTCACTCCTGCCACAAGCAAAAGCAATGAACGCCAGAATAAGCAGAATCATTAGGAAGATCAGACTTGCGCTCCTGAGTTCAAAGGCGCGTGAGACGCTGGTCTTTCTCTTTTTTCTGGCCGTTTCCTATGGATTTTGGCTCCTTCAGACACTTAACGAGTCCTTTGATGTCCGCCTGCGTGTACCTCTCCAGTTGTCCGGAGTGCCCGAGAATGTGGTTATCACCACCCCTCTGCCTGGTCAGATAACCGTGAGTGTGCGCGACAAGGGAACCTCGCTGATGCGCTTCCTCCGCCGCAAGGAACTTCGTCCTGTGGAACTGGACTTCGCCAACTATGATGATGGAGCCTCTTCTGCACGTGTTCAGATATCCATTCAGGAGATACAGCATGCCTTGCAGAATCAGTTGGATGCTACCACCCATATCCAGTCCATTCATCCAGACACCATTGAGTATTATTATAATCGTGGACTGGCTTACCGTTTGCCCGTGAAGATAAGTGGCGAAGTGACCACTACTCCACAGAATTATCTGGTGGGTATGTGCCCTGAGCCTGACACAATCACCGTGTATGCTCCTCCTCAGGTGCTTGATACCATGCAGGCTGCGTATGTGAACGTGTCCCTATCACAACTGACAGCCAACACCACGGTCAGGGTTGCACCGCGCCCCATGAAGGGTGTGCGCTATGAGCCAGGAAACATACGGGTGACGGCTTTGGTGGACTATTATACAGAGAAGACGGTGGAAGTTCCCATTATTGGGCTCAACTTTCCCGGCGACAAGGTTCTGCGTACGTTCCCCGGCAAGGCTCGCGTGACCTTCAGGGTAGGCTCCAGCCAGTTCGGACAATACACGGCCGACAACTTTGTGCTGGCTGTCACTTATGAGGAATTGCTCCAGAACGTCTCGCCCAAGTATCGTCTTCACCTCAAGTCGCTGCCTGAAGGCGTGTCCAATGTGCGTATCGTTCCGCAGGAGATAGATTATCTGATAGAGCAGACCGATGGCTCGGATGAGGGCGATGATGTATGAAGACTCCTGTGCATGATTCTCTACATACATCCTCCAGCCGGCATGTCTCTCCCTCGGGGCAGGTTCGCTTGGGCATTACCGGCGGCATAGGCAGCGGCAAGAGTTATGTGGCGCGCATGTTACAGGAGCAGTGGGGAGTGCCCGTATATGATTGCGATGCTGAGGCCAAGCGGATAACCGTTGAGTCCCACAGCATTAGGGAAGCACTGACAAGCCTGGTGGGTGACAGACTTTGGCGGCAGGGACACTTGCAGAAGTCTGTCCTGGCCGATTATCTGTTTGCCAGCCAGGAACATGCCGAGCAGGTCAACGCCATCATCCATCCTGCTGTGCGCCGGGATTTTCTGCGTTGGGCAGACAGACATGGGGCATTCCCGCTGGTAGGCTTGGAGAGTGCCATACTCTGTGAGAGCGGATTTCACAGCCTTGTGGACAGCATCATGTTGGTGGACGCTCCTTTGCAGGTTCGTTTAGAGCGTGCCATGAACCGTGACGGAGCCACCCGTGTTCAGGTGGAGGCACGCATGGCTAGTCAGGATACGGCACTGGCTCGCAGCATGGCTCGCTTCGTGGTGAGCAATGGCGGCGGTACGCGTGAGTCCCTGCTGGCACGCCTGCAGGCAGTCATGGCTGCACTGGGACGGGGATTCTCCCTAGGGCAAGATAACAAGAAACAGACATATATCTAAAAAGAAAGCAAACATGTTGAAAAAGATTCTATCCATTTCTGGGAAACCAGGACTCTACAGATTGGTATCTCACGGCAACCGCAGTCTCATCGTGGAGACTTTGGACGCACAACACAAGCGCATGCCTGTATTCTCCACCGACAAAGTGGTGTCTCTGGCAGACATTGCCATGTACACCGACGACGAGGAGGTTCCTCTGCCCCAGGTGCTTGACAACATCAAGCAGAAGGAGCAGGGCGGTAAGGCAAGCGTGGATTACCGCAAGGCTGAAAGCGCCGAACTGACCGACTTCATGGCTGCAGTACTTCCCGCTTATGACCGTGAGCGCGTGCACATATCCGACATCAAGAAACTTATCCAGTGGTATGACCTGCTGGTGGACAACGGTGTAACCGACTTCAAGGACGAGCAGGAGGAGACTCCCGAGGCTGAGGAGGCCAAGGACTGAGCAACTCCTTCCATATTCTTCATGCAGTGGCCTTCATGGCACTCCCGCAGACAAGTACAGCCGGGAGCCCATGGAGGCCACTTCCGTATGTGATGTCTGGTGAGAGCCGGCTTGCCGCACAATCCAAATTTGGCTCAGTAGGAAATCAGCGGGGCCTCAACGGGAGCCTGTCGGGGAGAAGCCTTCCCGGCATCCCGCAAGCCACCATCCGGTCATTTTCGGCAGGTTTCTTGTAAGGAAAATTTGTCGAAGGTGGCTCTTTTTGTATCTCTATGTAACGCAATGACTTACAATAGTCGCTGACTCGAGGGTGCCGAGATGCCTGTCTCGGGGATGTCGAGATGGGCATCTCGGGAGTGTCAAGATGGCCATCTCGGCACCCTCGAGCCGGTGACTCGGCAAAGTCGGGGTGAAAGTGTCTGTTCTTTTTACTTTGTTTCAGTGGCTCGTCCCCACAGGCATTCTGCTGAGCCGAAGTCCGGGGATGCCTTGTGCCATGTGTGGCAGTGTGTGGGTCACATGCGTGTGCGGAAGGCACCGTCGGTGATGGCTTCCAGCGTGAGTGGCTGGTAGAAGAGGCTGTAGTCCTTGGGTGCCTGCTCCAGGAAGAACCCTATGCGGCCGTCCTGCTGGAGTGCCATGGTGCTGTAGGCCGATGAGTAGAACACGATCTGCAGTCCGGGATTCCATTCCTCGGCCAGAGCCTGTGCCGTGTGTGGGGTGCTTGCTGTGAGTTCCTTGTAGAAGATGGACACGCTTGAGCGTCCGTTTCCGGTGGGCAGGCTCTGGAGCAGTATGTGGGTGGGTTGCCCGGTGCTCACGCTTGTGGCGGGCACCAGAAGTATTTCCCCGTTGCAGCTGTTGGCACCTACGCGTATTCCGCCTTTCGCCCGGTCGCTGGCCACAGCCTTGTCCCAGCGTCCGCCAGTGTAGTCGGCAGAGTTGAACTTCCACACGTTGAACCATCGGCCATACCATTTGCGCCCACTCAGCAGGATGTCTCCGTTCGGCAGTTCCTCCACCTTGGGCTCATCGCTTCCCGGGCATGCCTGAATGCGCGCATCGCCGCCCAGTGTGTGCCATGTGTCACCGAAGTCATCGGAATACACCACATAAGCCCCCTGCATGCCTTTCCCCCTGCAAAGCATGGCGGCATAGAGGCGGTGGTATTTTCCTTTTTTCACCAGGCGGCTCTGCACGATGCGTCCGCTGCCGAAGAATCCTCCGTAGGGCACCACGCTGCTGTCGGCCGGTGCGAAGATGCTTTCGCCCGTCTTGCCCCAGAACTGTGCGGTCACGTCCTGCGGCTTGTCCCAGGTGAGCCCGCCGTCATGGCTGCGCAGGCGCGCCACGCAGGGATGCCTGTCGGCAGTGGCATGGGGGTAGGGTACACAGCCGCTCACGCACATGATGAGCACCTCCTCGCTCTCGCGGTCGGCCACCAGCGCAGCGTCACCGAATCCCTTGCCAAAGTAGGGGTAGTCCTTCAGCGAGTCGTCACCATCGGCAATGCACACGGATGGGTTCCAGGTGCGCCCACCATCGGTGCTGTATCGGCTGAGCAGGTCAACCTCACCGAAACCGATGTCGGCACCGCAGGGACGTTCGTCGGCCACGGCCACAAGAGTGCCCGTGCGGGTAACGGTGATGGCCGGAATGCGTCTGGGGTATCCCTGGGGGCTGTAGCCGAACCACAGGAATTGTCCCTGCGCCTTGTCCTCGGGCGAGATGTAGCGCAGCGTGTCGGCCTTGTCATTGGCCGCAGGCAGGGTTTCGGTCGGCATGGAGATTGGTGTCCGTGCCATGGTCCGGCCGATGTGGCCTGACATGGTGGCCAGCAGCATGGCAGCCAGCAGATGGCGTGTGGAAAGGGGTGATGTTCGCATCATGGTTGTGTGGTGTTAGGTTGGTAATGTGATTGTCACGGGTGTGTGATGTCCAGGGATGCTCACAGGAGGAGCATCCCGGTAAGTCCGCATAGGAAGATGATCCGTATGGCCCCCATCTTGTATACGCGCTGCCCGATAAAGGCAAAGAGGAAGATTCCTGTGCTGATCCAGAATTGCCAGGGACAGTCGGTGCGGTTGCCGAAGTTTTCCTCGGTCATGAGGAGCAGAGAGGCAGCGGCCAGCAGTCCCACCACGGCGGGGCGCAGCCCCTGGAACACGTGCTCCACCACGGGGTGGTCTTTGTACTTCATGAGGAACTTGCTGATGATGAGCATCAGTATGAAACTCGGAAGTACCACGGCCACGGTGGCTGTCAGACTGCCAAGCAGCCCCCAGTACCACTCATGCCCGGCCGCCATGGCTGCCGTGTAGCCCACGTAGGTGGCACTGTTGATGCCTATGGGGCCGGGGGTACTCTGGCTTACGGCCACAATGTCGGTGAATTCACCCATGCTCATCCAGTGGTAATGGTTGACCACCTCGCCCTGTATCATGGATATCATGGCATAGCCGCCACCGAATCCGAAGAGCCCTATGCAGAAGAACGACCAGAAGAGTCGAAGAAATAAGAGTGCCATGTTGTATGCTGTTGATGTGCTTGGGGTCAGTTCCCTTTGCTGTTGTCTGTTGTCTGTGAGGGCGTTCCGTCCTGTCCGGATGTGGTGTCGGCAGAGTCCTTGATGTATTGCCCGTAGGCGTATCCGCCCAGTCCGGCCACCAGGATGACGTAGATGGGGCTTACGCCTGCCAGCCATATCAGCAATGCCGAGGCCACCGGTATCCACAGGTTGTAGCGGTTCACGCGCGCCGTCTGTGCCATGCGGAACACCGGTGCGGCTATGAGTGCCACCACAGCTGGGCGTATTCCCCGGAAGAAGCGAGCCACCCACTCGTTGTCCTTAAATTGTCGGAACAGCATGGCCACAAACAGTATGATGAGGAACGAGGGCAGGCATGTGCCCACGGTGCTGCACAATGCGCCTTTCACGCCACGCAGTTTGTAGCCGATGAAGATGCTGATGTTGACGGCGAAGATGCCGGGACAACTCTGTGCCACAGCCATGAGGTCAACCAGTTCCTGCTCGCTGACCCATTTCTTTTGCTCCACCACCTTCTGCTGGATAAGCGGTATCATGGCGTATCCGCCCCCGATGGTGAAGAGCCCGATGTGGAAAAAATTGCTGAATAATTGCCAATACATGCGGTTCTGATTCTTGTTGTGCAATAGATAAATGCCGCTTGCCGAAAGCGGGTCACGGGAAATTCCCGTGACCCGTAAGGTGACAGCATGTTTCTGCCGATGGATTACTTGGCGTGTTGCTCCACCCAGCGGCGGGCGTTCACGAAGGCTTCAATCCAGGGGGTAACCTGGTCGGAGTTCTGACGCTCAGTGGGGTAGAAGGCGCACTGCCAGGGCAGGAAGGCGCGCTCAAGGTGGGGCATCATGGCCAGATGCCGTCCATCGGCACTGGCAATGCCTGCCGTGCAGAAAGTGCTTCCGTTGGGATTGGCGGGATAACCCTCGTAGGCGTACTTGAGCACAATGTTGTAGTCCTCCTCCTTGCCAGGAAGCACGAACTTGCCCTCACCGTGGGCCACCCACAGCCCCAGGCTGCTTCCGCTCAGGCTGTCGAGCAGCACGCTGTGTCCGCCCTGCTGCACGTCTACACTTAGAAAGGCCGACTCGAACTTGTGGGAGTCATTATGCTCCATGTGGGGGTGTTCAGCCTGGTCGGTATCACCGCTTGCACGGCCCACTAGACCTAACTCCATCATCAACTGGCAACCGTTGCACACGCCTAGGGACAAGGTGTCCTCGCGTGCATAGAAGCGGTCGAGTGTCTCCTTGGCGCGGGGATTGTAGAGGAACGCGCCGGCCCATCCCTTGGCGGAGCCCAGCACGTCACTGTTGGAGAAGCCGCCGCAGAAGACGATGAAGTTCACATCGTCAAGTGTCTCACGGCCGCTTACCAAGTCGGTCATCATGACATCTTTCACATCGAAGCCTGCCAGATAAAGCATGTAGGCCATCTCGCGCTCACCATTGGTACCCTTTTCGCGTATGATGGCAGCGCGTATGCCGCTTTTCTCCCTGCGGTCGGGATTGAGTCCGTAGCGGCTCATCTTGCCGTTGAAATCGGTGGGCATGTGCCAGTGAATGGGCTGCTTGCCCATGTTGGCTGCGCGCTCCTCTGCCTTGCCGTTCATGGTCTGCTTGGTGTCCATAAGGTAACTGCTGCGGTACCATTCCTGTCTCATCTGGTCAATGTCAAGGGTTACGCTCTCATCGTTTCGGGTGATAGTGAGTATGCGCTCTGTGGTGGGATGGCCTATGTTGACATATCCTATGCCCATATCTTCCAGTATCTTCTTTACCTTGGAGCAATGTTTGTCAGCCACCTGGATGACTACTCCCGGGTTCTCGGAGAAGAGTATCTTGACCAGGTCATCGGCCTGCATCTTGTTGAGGTGTATGTCCAGACCACCTGTGGTGTTGGCAAAGGTCATCTCGAGCAGTGTAGTCACCAGTCCGCCGGCAGAGATGTCATGGCCGGCCAAGATAAGGCCTTCGTTGACCAGAGTCTGCACTGCGTTGAACGCGTCACGGAAGTACTCGGCATCTGCCACCATGGGAACATCACTGCCCACATAGCCCTGCGATTGGGCGAAAGCCGAGCCTCCCAGGCTGAGGGGGCAAAATGAGAAGTCGATGTGGAATAGGGTGGACTTTTCCTGGCGGAGCACTGGGCTTACTACCTTCTTCACGTCGCTTACCTGGCCGCCGCTGCTTACGATGACGGTTCCTGGGGAGATAATCTTCTCTCCATTAGGATATTTCTGGGTCATGGACAGACTGTCCTTGCCCGTGGGCACATTGATTTGCAGTTTCAGACAGAACTCTGACAGAGCCTGGACAGCCTGGTAGAGCCGTGCATCTTCGCCTTCCTGAGCGCGGCAGGGCCACATCCAGTTGGCCGACAGACTCACACTGTCAAGACCTTCCACCAGCGGTGCCCACACGATGTTGGTCAGTGACTCGGCCACAGAGAGCACGGAGCCTGCCGCAGGGTTGGCCAGTGCGGCCTGGGGAGCATGGCCCAGTGCAGTGGCTATGCCCCGTGTGCCACGGTAGTCCAAAGCCACCACGCCGCAGTCGGAGAGAGGCATCTGCAATTCGCCCTGGCACTGCTGGCGTGCCACTTTTCCCGTTACCGAACGGTCCACCTTGTTGGTGAGCCAGTCCTTGCAGGCCACTGCCTCCAGGCGCATTACCTGCTTTACCTTGTCCTCAATGTTGTCGGGTGTGTATTGCACATCGGCATACTTGCGCTCCACTGTATTGTCACGCATGATGGTCTTGGGCGAGTGGCCGAACATCTGGCTTACTTCCAGGTCAAAGGGACGCACGCCATCAGCCTGTTCAAAGGCGAAGTGTGCATCGCCGGTGGTTTCTCCCACCACGTACAACGGTGCCCTTTCACGTTCTGCTATGTTGCGCACGTGGTCAATGTGGCGCTCGTCAATGAGGAGTCCCATGCGCTCCTGGCTCTCGTTGGCAATGATTTCCTTGGCCGAGAGCGTCTGGTCGCCGATGGGCAACTGAGCCATATCTATGGTACCTCCGCAGTCCTCTACCAGTTCGCTCAGACAGTTTACATGTCCAGCACTCCCATGATCGTGTATGCTTACCACGGGGTTTACTTCTTCTTCACAGAGTGAGCGTATCAGGTTGTAGGCTCTCTTCTGCATCTCGGGGTTGGCTCTCTGCACGGCGTTCAGTTCTATTCCACTGCTGTAGCGTCCGGTCTCCACGCTGGAGACAGAGCCGCCTCCCAGTCCGATGCGGTAGTTGTCACCACCCACGACCACCACCTTGTTGCCCTTCTGTGGTGTGCCTTTTAGGCAGTCGCGCCGTGTGCCGTAGCCTACTCCGCCTGCCAGCATCACCACCTTGTCATAGGCATATTTTTCCTCGCCTTCATTATGTTCGAAGGTGAGCACAGAGCCGCAGATGAGCGGCTGGCCGAATTTGTTGCCGAAGTCACTGGCGCCGTTGGATGCCTTGGTAAGTATCTGCTGGGGAGTCTGGTACAGCCAGGGGCGTGGTGCCATCTGCTTCTCCCAGGGCAGTTCCGTGCTGCCGGTGCGCGGGTATGAGGTCATGTACACTGCTGTGCCTGCGATGGGCCATGAACCGGTGCCTCCGCCCATGCGGTCGCGAATCTCTCCGCCTGTTCCTGTGCTTGCTCCGTTAAAGGGCTCCACCGTGGTGGGGAAGTTGTGCGTCTCGGCCTTGATGCTTATCACACTTTCAATGTCACGTATGACGAAATAGTCGCTCGTCTCATGGTTGAGCGGAGCAAACTGCTCCACTACGGGTCCCTGTGCAAAGGCCACATTGTCCTTGTAGGCCGAGAGGATGCTGTGGGGATTCTCCTGGGTGGTCTTCTTGATCATCTGGAAGAGTGAACTCTCCTTTTCCTCCCCGTCAATGATGAACGTTCCGCCGAATATCTTGTGACGACAGTGCTCACTGTTGATCTGCGCGAAGCCGAATACCTCGCTGTCGGTGAGTTTGCGCCCCAATTGTGCCTCCACGCCGTGAAGGTACTCTATTTCCTCGGCTGAAAGCGCCAGCCCCTCTTGTTCATTATAGGACTCTAGGTCATCAATCGTTTGTATGGGTGTCGGTTGTATGTGGGTAAGGAATATCTCCTGGTCAAGCCCCTTGTACAGACGCTGGAGCATGGGGTCATGTTCGGCGTTCTCATCCTGCACGGGGAAGTACTCTTCAATGCGTGTCACGCCCTCTATGGCCATGTTCTGGGTTATCTCCACTGCGTTTGTGCTCCATGGGGTCACCATCTCGCGGCGTGGTCCAACGAAGTGTCCGTCCAGGCTCTCCTCCGTGGCCACCTGTGCTCCGCCGTATAGCCAGCAAAGTTTCTCCGTGTCTTCTGCGCTCAAGGGCTGCTTGCTCTCCGTAGCGATGATACTCCTCTGTGGAGTCTTGAAAAAGGTTATTTTCATATTATAATATATGTATATGTACTGCTTATAATACTATGTGTGTTTCCTCTAGCGAGTGGGCAGGCTATGCCTGCCTTTTTCAAATCCTGCGCAAAGTTACTCATTCTCTTACAGAAATCTTGTCATTTACTTCAAGGTTTTTCTTCCCTTGGCTCAATAAGTGGCTTCGGGGGGCATGTCTTGGGTTGTGTGCAGGCTGGTGCACGTTGCCGTATACCGGATTTCTTGTGAAAGAAAAAACGGCAGGCTCCGCGTCGGGCGGTAGTCTGCCGTTGTGTGTCACTGACTCCGTGTCGGGGGGGGCAGTGGCATGATAAGAATGCCCTCATGCTGAGGCGTTATGTGTGTACTGGAGTTTGGGACAGCCTTGCCGGGCATACCCAAAGCACTGCGTGGAGGCTGTTTAGTCCTCCCACCCGAGTGCGCTTGCACCCAGTACGGCTGCGTTGGCGTTCATCAGGCTGCTCACCAGGAACTTGGCCTTTCCCTTGAAGATTTTCAGCACGGATGCGTCATAGGCCTCTTTGATGGGATTCATGATGAGGTCGCCTGCCTTGCAGAGTCCTCCGAAGAAGATGAATGCCTCGGGAGAGGAGAATGCAGCAAAGTCGGCACATGCCTCGCCCAGCATCTTGCCGGTGAATTGGAATATCTCCTTGGCCACTTCATCTCCCTTGCCGGCTGCGATGGATACATCCAGGGACTCCAACTCTTCTGCCGGCTTCTCGCGCAGCAGTGAGGGGCGGTCGGTGGTGGCAAGTATCTCACGTGCCGTGCGTGCCACGCCGCTGGCTGAGCAATATGCTTCCAAGCAGCCTTTGCGGCCGCATCCGCATGAGCGTGCCTCTGGGCGGCGGTTCATCACCACGTGCCCAAGTTCACCTGCGAAGCCATCGTGCCCGTACACGAGTTGTCCGTTGATTACGATGCCTGAACCCACTCCGGTGCCCAAAGTGATGACGATGAAGTTCTTCATTCCGCGTGCGGCTCCGTAGGTCATCTCGCCCATGGCAGCTGCGTTGGCATCATTGGTCAACTTGACAGAAATGCCGAGTGCGTCAGAGAACATCTTTGCCAAGGGTATTACACCTTCATGTGCCCAGGGCAGGTTGGGGGCGAACTCGATGGTTCCGTTGTAGTAGTTGCCGTTAGGGGCACCGATGCCCATGCCTTGAATTTGGTCAATTCCGCCTACTTGGTCCACCAAGGGACGCAGGCAAGTGAGTCCTGCCTCTACAAACTCCTCGGCGGTCTTGTATTGCTTCGTCTTGATGGAGTCCTGCGCAACGACTTCGCCGCGTGCGCTTACAATTCCGAACACTGTGTTGGTGCCTCCCAGGTCGACACCGATAACGTAGGGTTTCAACTTGTCCATTGTTGTTCTTTTTATGGGTTTTTGTTTTTGCGTGTAAATGCTTTCTGTTTCTACAAAGGTAGCCAAAATCCTTCATGGGCGCACTAATTTCCCTGGAAAAAACGCTGTAAGTAGGGAAAAAAGTACGAAATTTGTGCCTCCGTATGACAGGCATCGTGATTGTGAACATGTTGGAGATGCTGGCCAAGGGTGTGCTGATAGGCATATTGGCCAGTGCACCTATGGGGCCGGTGGGAGTCCTCACGGTTCAGCGTACCTTGCTGAAAGGCCGCTGGTACGGGTTTGTCACGGGGGTGGGGGCAGCGTGCAGCGATTTCGCCTATGCTCTGCTTACTGGCCTGTTCATGGGATTCGCCATGAGTTTCGCCGAAAGCCCGTGGGCGGTGCGCTGGCTGAGGCTCTTGGGCAGCCTGGTGTTGCTGCTCTTCGGCATGTATTTCTACTTTTGGAAGCCTGCACCTGCGGTGCGCCCCAGCGGAAAAATGGGCTCTCTGGCTCACAATATGCTCACGGGTTTCCTGGTCACGGGCAGTAACCCACTCATCATTGTCTTCTTCCTGGTACTCTTCGCCCGTTTCGGATTCGTGCCTGATGGGTATCCGCTGGACATGGTGGCAGGGTATGTGGGGCTGATGGGCGGTGCACTGCTTTGGTGGTACATGCTTACCATGGTACTTCACCGCATCCGCCGTCGCTTCTGCATGGAGAAGGTGAGGGTGCTCAACCGCTGTTTGGGCATACTGGTCATGCTGGTGGCTCTTGGCGGGTTGGCCTATGCGCTGATGCTGGGAAACTGATTTCATGACGGCATGTTGGGCATTGCCCGGGGATAAGGATACAGGAATACAGACGGAATGTATATAGCAGAAAAACTCAGAAAACAGAATGTGACGGCCTATCTGGCCTACATGTATCAAGTGGAGGACGTGATACGTGCCTGCGGGCTCAACGTGGATACTATCAGGGAAAACTACCTCTCATGCTTTGGATATAACCGGGAACAGACAGAGAAGGCCGCCGAATGGTATACCGCACTGGCCGGCATGATGAAGGAAGAAGGCTGCCGGGAACAGGGGCACGTGCAGGTAGTGCGTGCTACACTGACGCTCTTGCAGGACCGCCACAGGGAACTCCTGGCCAATCACAAGCATCCTGACTATGAGGCAGCTTACGGGCGTGCTTTGCCAATGCTGGTGGAACTCCGTGCCAAGGGTGGACGGGAGAAGTCGGAAGTGGAGAACTGCATGGATGCCATATATGGTCTGAGCGTATTGGAGATGCGTCATCAGACAGTGTCAGAGGGAACGCGTGAGGGACTGAAGCCCGTGGCGCAGCTCATGGAGATGCTGGGCGAACTCTATCGTAATCCGCAAGAATGAACCGGGAATCCCCCTATATAATTAAGGTATAGACATATAATAGATGAATCAGGAAATAGAGAGAAGGCGCACTTTTGCCATTATATCCCATCCCGATGCGGGTAAAACCACCCTCACTGAGAAACTTCTCCTCTTCGGAGGACAGATTCTGGTTGCCGGAGCAGTGAAGAGCAACAAGATACGCAAGTCAGCAACCAGTGACTGGATGGACATTGAGAAGCAGCGTGGAATATCGGTGACCACCAGTGTAATGGAGTTTGAGTACCAAGGTTACAAGGTCAACATCCTTGACACACCAGGTCACCAGGACTTTGCAGAGGACACCTTCCGTACGCTCACCGCAGTGGACAGCGCAATCATCGTGGTGGACAGCGCCAAGGGAGTGGAAGCGCAGACACGCAAACTGATGAACGTGTGCCGTATGCGCAAGACTCCCGTCATCATCTACGTCAATAAAATGGATCGTGAAGGGCGTGACCCGTTCGATCTCTTGGACGAACTGGAGGAAGAACTGCAGATTGGCGTGCGCCCGCTTTCGTGGCCCATCAACCAAGGCATGCGCTTTAAGGGTGTGTACAACATCTATGAGCAGCGTCTCAATCTGTTTACTCCCGACAAGCAGAAGGTGACTGAGAAGGTCGAGGTGGACATTAGTGGAACGGAACTGGAGGCACATGTGGGTGAGCAGGATGCCGCCAAGTTGCGCGAGGATTTGGAGTTGATTGATGGGGTGTATCCGGAGTTCAGCGTGGAGAAGTATCTGGATGCAGAGGTGGCTCCTGTGTTCTTCGGTTCGGCCTTGAACAACTTTGGCGTGCAGGAACTGCTTGACTGCTTCGTGCGTATCGCTCCCTGTCCACGTCCTACGCAGGCCGAGGAACGTATGGTGCAACCTGATGAGCCCAAGTTTACTGGCTTCATATTCAAGATAACGGCCAACATCGACCCCAACCATCGTAGTTGCATAGCATTCTGCAAGGTGTGCTCGGGCAAGTTCGTGCGCAATGCTCCTTATCAGCACCAGCGTCTGGGCAAGACGGTACGCTTCAGCAGTCCCACGCAGTTCATGGCGCAACGCAAGGAGACCATTGATGAGGCATGGCCGGGAGACATCGTGGGTCTGCCCGACAACGGTATCTTCAAGATAGGAGACACGCTTACCGAGGGAGAGTCGCTCCAATATCGTGGCCTTCCCTCCTTCTCGCCGGAGATGTTCAAGTATATTGAGAATGCAGATCCCATGAAGACCAAGCAACTGGAAAAGGGCATTGGACAACTTATGGACGAGGGTGTGGCTCAGTTGTTTATCAACCAGTTCAACGGCCGGAAACTCATAGGTACGGTAGGCCAATTGCAGTTTGAGGTGATACAATATCGCCTGGAGAACGAATATGGAGCCAAATGCCGGTGGGAGCCGGTGAGCCTCTACAAGGCATGCTGGGTGGAGTGTGAGCCTGGGTATGAGGATGAACTGGAGCACTTTAAGAAGAGGAAGTACCAGTATATGGCGAGTGACCGTGAAGGCAGGGATGTGTTCCTTGCCGATTCGGGCTATGTGCTCACCATGGCGCAGCAGGATTTCAAGCATCTGCGATTCCACTTTTCGAGCGAGTTTTAGGCTCTTCATGAAAACAACAAGCAAGTAAACAGACAGATATGACACAGAAGGAAATTGCCGAGGACATACGCAATGCAGTGGAAACACTGCGCTCCGGTGGTCTGATTCTTTACCCTACCGACACCATCTGGGGAATTGGCTGTGACGCAACCAACAGCAAGGCCGTGCAGCGGGTGTACAGTCTGAAACAGCGGGATGACAGCAAAGCGCTCATCTGCTTGGTGGACAGTGCCAACCGCCTGCAGCGTTACGTGTTCAGGGTTCCCGATGTGGCGTGGGATCTGATAGATTTTGCCAGTAAGCCCCTTACCCTTATCCTTGATGGCGCGGTCAATCTGGCACCCGAACTCATTGCCGGGGATGGAAGCGTGGGCATGAGAGTAACGCGCGAGAAAATCAGCCACGAACTCTGTTACCGCTTTCAGAAAGCAGTGGTGAGTACCAGTGCCAACATAAGCGGAGAACCTTCGCCTGCCAATTTTACAGAGGTGTCTCCCGAGATCATTGCCGGTGTGGACTATGTGATGAAGTCCCGGCAGAACGATTTCAGCAAAGGTCTGCCTAGTCAGATTATCAAACTGGGACAGGACGGACAGGTGAAGATTATACGCAGGTGACGGCAGCAGCGCATCGTGCAGCCTGTTAGCTTCACTGATGCGGTACAATCCAAACGCAAGAAAAGCATGGACAAGGCAACGAAGCATACCAAGGTTCGCAATGCAGCAGCATGGGCCATCAAGTGGCGCAGGCGGCATGTGAGTGACAATCAGTTACTTCTTTTCATCAGCCTACTCGTGGGCATCTTCACTGCCTGTGCGGGGCTACTGCTTAAGTGGTTCATCGGGCAGATAGAGGGACTGCTTACCCATGAGTTCGTGATGACTGGAACCAACTGGCTTTACCTGGTTTATCCCGTGGTGGGTATTTGGCTTACCATGCTTTTTGTGCGTTATGTGGTGCGTGACGACATCAGCCACGGTGTCACAAAGATTCTCTTTGCCATAGCCCGCAAGCAGAGTCTCATACGCTCCCATAACACGTGGACTTCCGTGGTTGCCAGTGCCATCACCATCGGTTTTGGCGGTTCGGTGGGTGCCGAAGCCCCCATCGTGCTTACGGGCAGTGCCATAGGTAGTTCCCTGGGGCGTGTTTTTCGTCTGTCGGCCAGGCAGATGATGTTGCTGGTGGGATGCGGTGCGGCGGGTGCCGTGGCAGGTATCTTCAAGGCACCTATAGCGGGGCTCGTGTTTGTGCTTGAGGTATTGATGATTGACCTTACCATGACCAGCCTGCTCCCCTTGCTGGTTAGCAGTGTCACCGCAGTGGCACTCACCTTTGCCGTCTCGGGTACAAGTCCTATCTTTGAGTTCCATCTTCAGGATACCTTTGCCGTGAGCCGCCTGCCGGCTTACCTGCTCCTGGGTGTCGCCTGCGGCCTTGTCTCACTTTATTTTACCCGCATGATGAACGGGTTGGAGGGTGTTTTCCGCAACCTGCATGGGGCTTACAGCCGTCTGGCAGTGGGCGGGCTGATGCTCAGCACACTTATCTACCTCTTTCCCTCGCTCTATGGTGAGGGCTATGATTTGATAACACTCCTTCTTAACGGCACGGGGCAAGCCGATTGGGACGTGGCCATGAACCGCTCCTTATTCTATGGGAGTGACCATTTGCTCCTGTATCTCTTCCTTGTGATAATCTTCAAGGTATTTGCCTCCACTGCCACTAACGGGGGCGGGGGCTGTGGAGGTATCTTTGCTCCCAGTCTTTTCCTGGGTTGTGTCAGCGGCTTCGTCTTTAGTCGCCTGTGGAACAATTATGATGTGCTGGGCTTTTCTGTTCCCGTGCGCAACTTTGCCATGTTGGGTATGTGTGGGCTTATGAGCGGTGTGATGCACGCTCCTCTCACCGGTATTTTCCTCATTGCCGAACTGACGGGAGGCTATGCGCTTTTCATGCCACTGATGATTGTGTCGGTGGTGGCTTACCTTACCATCAAGGCTTTTGAGCCTCACAGCATTTATGCCATGCGTCTAGCGCAGCGTGGAGAACTGCTTACCCATCACACGGATAAGTCTATCCTGACGCTGCTGAGTATGGATAGCCTGATACAGCATTATGACCACGTGCTCTATCCCGACATGACTCTGGGCGATGTGGCAACGCAGGTGAGCAACAGCCGCAACCATGTGTTTCCTGTAGTCAACCGCCAGATGAAGTTCGTGGGAGCCGTCTATTTGGATGACATACGGCACATTGTGTTTCGTACGGAACTTTATCGTGAGTTTCGCGTGTCGCAGTTGATGAGCCAGCCACAGGCAATCCTTACGGTCAATGACAGCATGGACGTGGTGGTGTCGGTGTTCGACCGAACACGTGCCTGGACACTTCCTGTGACGGATAAGGATGGTCGTTTTGTGGGATTCATACGCAAGAGCGCAGTACTTTCGGCTTATCGTCAGTTGCTTTCCGACTTTTCCATGGACTGACCCCCCCCCTTTTACCGCGTTGCAGATTCCCTGTGCAGGCTATGCCTGTGCGGCATGGAATGCCTTGCAGGGCATTTGTCTTGCCTGGGTAACGCGGTTCTGATATTTTTGGAGGATTTTTCCTTGCCGTATCCCGACTTGTTGTTGGATGCTGCCTTTTCTCTTTATCGCAGGAATACCCTCTTTTCTCTGTATGTGTTCAGCCGGACGAGAACTAGCAGGAGCAGTGTGTACACCACCAGCAGGTGCCAAGGCTTCGGATGCAGACCGCCAATGACGGAACCAGGTAAGCCGGCACACCATGTTACAATGCGTGTCTGGACATCGGCAAGCAGGCTGAGCAACTTGGCCAGTGGAGCCGCAGGCCACAGCAGAATGCCGAGTGAGAGGTACACGATGAGGGTGGTGAGCGGCACGAGGAGCATGCTCAGAGGGATGGAAAGCAGGGGCAGGGTGTGGAAGTAATAGGCCGCCAAAGGGGCTGTGCCCAGCCATGCGGCAGCCGACACGCTTGCTGCCTGGCACAGGCGCGGCAGCATGCCCTTGCTGTTTGCCGCCTGCTGATGGGTTGCCAGGATGAAGAACACGGCCAGGAACGACAGTTGAAAACTGATGCTGAACAATGATGAGGGGCTGATGATTAGGATGACCCATGCACTGAGCGCAAGTGTGTGCATGGCACTGAGTGCTCTCCGAGCCAGCGCGGCTGTCATGACTGCGCTGCACATGACCGCGGCTCTGACCAGCGAGAGTGGCATGCCGGCCAGCAGGGCGTAGCCCCAAATGAGTAACAGGAGTGGCGGTAGGGCGAACCATTTCCATTGTGAGAAGCGTATGCGGCGGATGACCAGCAGGTGAAGTAGTCCGTACAGGATACCCAGATGCAGCCCGCTGAGAGCCAGTAGATGAGCCGCTCCACTTGTGGAGTAGGCCTGACGTGTGTTGGGATTTATCTGCTCCCTCCGTCCCAGTAGCAATGCCGGGGCAAGTGAGAGTGCATCATCCTGCAATCCGGATTCTTGCATGCGTGTAGCCAGAATGTCATTTTGAATTTGTGTCTTTGCCCGTATGGTTTCCCATAGAGGTGAGGGTTGCCGGGAAAATGTGTTTTCCATGCTGATGCGTGCTGCTCCGAAGATGAACCAGAAGAACAGGAGCAGCCATCCGCTTCCCCTGTGCAGGGCATGCTGTGCGGTGGCCAAAAGCAGAATGAGGCATGCAGCGGGCAGGTACAGCGTGCCGGGCTGCATGTGGCCGATGGCTATGCCGGCCGACATAAGCCCCACGCTCCACCAAAGCGGTTGCCTGAGTGTCATAATTCGCTCAGCAGCGAGCACGTCTCCAGCGGGTTGTCTGCTCCGAAGACATAACTGCCTGCCACCAGCACATCGGTTCCTGCCTCGGCCAGTTGCCTGCCTGTGTCCAGGTTTACACCGCCGTCCACCTCAATGAGTGCTTGGCTTCCGGTCTCCAGGATGAGCCTCCTGAGTTCCTTGACTTTCTCTGTGGTGTGGGGGATGAACTTCTGTCCGCCGAACCCGGGATTGACACTCATGAGCAGCACCATGTCCACGTCCCGGATGATGTCGCGCAGCAGGCACACCGGCGTGGCGGGGTTCAGGGTCACGCCAGCCTTCATGCCGGCTTCGTGAATTTGCCCTATGACACGGTGCAGGTGCGGGCAGGCCTCGTAGTGTACGTTCATCATGTAGGTGCCCAAAGCCTTCACTTCGGCAATGAACTTCTCGGGCTGTACAATCATCAGGTGTACGTCCAGGGGCTTCCTGCACAGTTTGGCCACGTGCTTCAGCACGGGAAATCCGAAGGAGATGTTCGGCACGAACACGCCGTCCATGATGTCGATGTGCAGCCAATCGGCGCAACTTCGGTTGAGCCAGTCCATTTCGGCTTCCAGGTTGCCGAAGTTGGCCGACAGCAATGAGGGGGATACAATCATCTCTTCAGGAGTTTTCTTCGTTGGCGCATTGTGGCCTGTAGATTCGGGCAAATTGTCTTACCCGTGCCAGCAGCGCGGCTCCAGGTGTGATGTAAGGTAGGGGTAATGTCTGTTCCATAGGCACGCTTTTGAGGTTGCAGGCGGACTTCTGCGTCCGTCATATATTCTTAAAACGTGCCTATGCCCGTTTTTATTGTGTGCAGCGGCAAGGTTTTTATATGCAGGATGCCGCCCTTGGTGTAGGGACGGCATCCCGTGGCTGTGTCCGTTGTTTCAGCCCACCAGGCTCAGTTGGTGCTGCTGTATGAGTTTACGCAGGTTGATGAGTGCGTAGCGCATGCGTCCCAGTGCGGTGTTGATGCTTACTCCTGTCTTCTCGGCAATCTCCTTGAACGAGAGGTCTTCATAGAATTTCATGATGACCACTTCGCGCTGCACCTCGGGCAGATAGTTGAGCAGTGAGCGCAGGCTGTCCATGTCCTGATCCTCAATGAGGCGACTCTCTGCCGTGCCTTCGCTGAAGCGCAGGCTGTTGGTCACGCCTTGCGGAAATCTGTCCTGCGATATTGTCAGGGTTGAATCGGCGTTCCTCAGGCGGTCGATGGCCAGGTTGTGGGCTATGCGCACCAGCCACGAGCCAAATTTGCCCGTCTTCTGATATTTGTGATTGCGTATGGCCATGATGGCACGGGTGAATGTGTCTTGAAACACATCCTGCGCCATGTCCTCGTTCTTGCACACGAAGAGTATGTAAGAGTACACATAATCCTGATGCCTGCGCAGCAGTTCATCAAATGCGTTGTCGTTGCCTTGTTCGTACAATTCGGCCAGGTCGTGGTCGGTCATTGTATTCAGTGTGTTCATTACTCTGTATGGGTTTTGTTTTGGAGTAGTTTCTTTTCTATAGGCAACGTAGTTTAAGCGTGAATGTGGTGAATACTGTTTTTGTTATCGTCTCGCTGCAAATTTACGCATAAATTTCTGTATGCGCCAATCTTTTCCCCTGCTTTTTGCGTCCATGCGTGTGAAATCATTCTTTGCGGTGGCCTGCCAGGCCTTCGCCGCCTCTCTTTTGCAGGGGTGCCGCGCCGCCCTTTGGCAAGGTGCAGAACAGTGTACCGAAAAACGCATAGCGCTGCGGTGGCAGATGAAGAGCGCTGCATGTGCCAATGCAGCGCTCTCCGTTGGCACATGCAGCGCTATGCGTTTTTAACATTTGTTGGGAGGTGTGCGAGAAGACGGCGTTCCCCCCCTGCACGTATCGCGCAAGAGGAAAACACGAAGGGGTATTTTCCGAGCCGGGCAACTAGTTGGTCTGTACCAGGCGGGCACCTTCCACGTGTGCCCCGCGCAGGAAGTCCTCCACGCCCATGCGCCTCTTCCCGGCAAGTTGGAGTTCTTCCAAGTACAGGAATCCGCCGGCCAGTGCTACGCGCAGCCATTTGCGCCCGTCCGTCTCCAACTGTCCCAAGGGCTCTCCGTGCACCGCTTTTTCGGGGCGCGTGCGGTACACTTTCAGCACGGTGCGCTTTCCGCCGGCCTCTTCCAGGGTGGTCCATGCAGCGGGATAGGGGCTCAGGCCGCGCACGAAGTCGTGGGCCTGCTGCACGTCCAGTGCATTCCATTGTATCTGGCAGGTCTCTTTGAAAATCTTGGGGGCAGGCCGCAGCGGTTCGCTGGTCATGTATTGTTCCTGCGGCACGGCCGCAGTCTCGCCGCTGGCAATCATGTCGGTGGTGCGGCACACCAGTGTGGCTCCCTGCTCCATCATGCGGTCATGTATGTCGCCGGCGCAGTCATCGGGACCTATGGGCAGGGTCTCCTGGCAGATGATGCGCCCCGTGTCAATCTGATGGTCGAGCCAGAAGGTGGTGAGCCCCGTCGTGCTGTCGCCGTGTATGATGGCCCAGTTGATGGGTGCTGCGCCCCGGTACTGCGGCAGTAGTGCGGCGTGCAGGTTGAATGTGCCCAGCCGGGGCATGGCCCACACGGCTTCGGGCAGCATCCTGAAGGCCACCACCACCTGCAGGTCGGCCTTCAGCGAGCGCAGTTGCTCCAGGAAGTTCTCATCCTTCAGTCGCTCCGGTTGCAATACGGGTATACCGTGAGCCAGGGCGCACTTCTTTACGGGACTGGCCTGGAGCACGTCATGATGCCGGCCTACGGCCTTGTCGGGCATGGTCACCACGCCCACCACCTCGTGTCTGCCGGCCAGCAGCGCCTCCAGCGATGGCACGGCAAAGTCGGGCGTGCCCATGAATATGATTCTCAGTCTTTCCTGCTTCATCCTGTTCTGCACTTAGATATGATTAAGTGCTGCAAAGATACTGCTTTTCCTTGGAACGCGCTCCGGCCGGCGGTGTGATACGGGGAAAAAGTCATACCTTTGTGCCTGCGCAGCCTGCCAACGCATGTGTGTGCAGTACGCGCGCATTATATATTAGAGGGTATGAAGAAACTACTTTCCGATAAGGAACTGCAGAGCCTGCGCCGGCGCATTGCGGAGGCCGAGCGCATCGTCATCTGTGCCCATGTGGGGCCTGACGGCGATGCCATGGGCTCCTCGCTGGCTCTGCGCCACTGGCTGTCCCGCCAGGGCAAGCATGCCGACGTGTTGGTGCCCAACCGATTCCCCGACTTCCTGCGCTGGATGCCGGGAGCGCAGGACATAAGAGTGTACAACCGCTGTGCCGAGGCTGCGAGGAACCTTCTGCGGCAGGCCGACCTGATGTTCATTGCCGACCTCAATGCCTCGGGACGGTTGCAGGAGATGGAGGCAGACGTGCTGGCCAACCCTTGCCACAAGGTCATGATAGACCACCACCTCAACCCTCAGGATTTCTGCCAGACCGTCATCTCGCAGCCCAGGATGTGTGCCACCTGTGAGGTACTCTGCCACTTGCTGGAGCAGATGGGCGGACTGGAGCATGTCTCCCGCGAGGAGGCTATCTGCCTTTACACGGGCATGATGTGCGACACGGGTGCATTCACTTATGCCTCGTCGCGCCCTGAGGTGTATGAGTGTGTGTGCCGGCTGCTTCGGTGCGGCATTGACAAGGACCGCATCTACAGGAATGTGTTCTGGACCTACAGCCAGGCTCGCCTTAGGCTGCAGGGCTATATGCTCTGTGAGAAGATGCAGGTGATGGACGGCCTGCATGCCGCCTTGATGACGCTCACCAACGAGGAGCGGATCCGTTTCGGGGCGAAGTATGGTGACACGGAGGGCTTCGTGAACATCCCCCTCACCATGTCGGGAATGAAACTCAGCGTGTTCCTCAGCGAGGACACCGAGCAGGCAGGTCTGATTAAGGTGAGTCTGAGGAGCGTGGATGACTTTCCGTGCGACGAGATGTCGGCGCGGTTCTTCAACGGCGGTGGGCACCGCAATGCCAGCGGCGGACGCATCATGGGCACCATGGATGAGGCTGTGGCGCGCGTCGGGGAGGCTGTGCGGGCCTATGCCGACCTGTTAAAATAACCCAATCGCTTGCTTTATCGGTGCTTGGAGGGTGGGAGAGTGCTCTTTTTTCCGTAACTTTGTCATCGGTAACAATTCAGAAAAGTGAACATGAGAAAATACATATGTGGGGTGTTGGTTTTGCTGGCCTGTGCCTTCTGCCTGTTTTCCTGCAGTGATGATGACACTTACGCCGACCAGAAGAAGCGTGAGCGCAGGGTCATCGACTCCTTCCTGAACCGTGACGTGACCATATATGACGAGGAGGGTGAGGTGATATGCCATGTGGGCAAGATTCATCCTATCAGCGAGGCACAGTTCTATGCCCAGGACTCTACCACCAATCTGGAGAAGAATGAGTATGTGCTGTTCTCTGGGTCAGGCATATACATGCAGATAGTTCGCGAGGGTGTAGGCGAGAAGTTGAAGAGCGGCGACAACAAGCGCATATTGTGTCGGTTCATTGAGTACAACATTTTGGGTGACAGCCTGCAGTTGCGCGATGACGTGCCTTTCTGGCATACGAATCCCGAGATAATGGATGTGTCGAACACAGATGGCAGTATCAATGCCAGTTTCAACACATCTATCAATGGCGGCGGTGCTATGTTCATGACCTACAAGAGTGTGAACGTACCCGCAGGATGGGTGAAGCCTCTCTCATACATACGTCTGGGGCGTCAGGTGACAGCCGATGAGGGGATTGCCAAGGTGCGCCTGATAGTGCCTCACTCCGAGGGAACGCAGACTGCCACCAGCAATGTCTACCCCTGCTTCTACGAGATACTTTACCAAGAGATGCGCGACTGACGGGCGTGGCAGGACTTTACATTCATGTCCCTTTCTGCAAGGGACGGTGCATATATTGCGACTTCTATTCTACCACAGAGGGGGTGGAGTGGAAGTCGCGCTACGTTTCGGCTCTCCTGCAGGAGATGCGTGAGCGCAGGGGTGAATTGCTCCACGCGCGCGTACATTCTATATATATAGGTGGCGGGACACCCAGCCAGTTGCCTCCGGAGTCTTTGGCTGCCATGTTGGACATGGCTTACAGGCTTTTCCCCGTGGATACAGATGCCGAGGTGACCGTGGAGGCCAATCCCGATGACGTGACTGACAGTTGGATGTCTGTGCTCCGTCACACGCCGGTGAACCGCCTGAGCATGGGTGTGCAGACCTTTGACGATAGCCTGCTGCACTTGCTTCATCGTCGGCATACTGCAGCGCAGGCTGTGCGCGCCGTGGAGGCCGCCGCCCGTTACGGTATAGGCAATGTGAGCATAGACCTCATCTACGGCTTACCTGGCCAGTCCATGGGGCAGTGGCAGGCCGATGTGAGCCGAGCCATTGCATTAGGCGTACAGCACTTGAGTGCCTATGCCCTGTCTTACGAGGACGGCACTCCCTTGGCACGCATGCTTGTTCAGGGACGGGTGGCAGAGACTGACGAGGAACTCTCGCTGCGCATGTATGAGTATCTCATGGATGAGACTGCCGCCGCAGGGTTCTCTCATTATGAGATTTCAAACTTCTGCCAGCCCGGCCGGCACTCGCGGCATAATAGTGCTTACTGGCAAGGGGTGCCCTATGTGGGGCTTGGCCCTGGCGCGCACTCCTATGACGGACGGCGCACACGGTGCTGGAACCTGTCCGACCTGAGGGCGTACGTGGCCTCGGGTGGTGTCCTCCCCCCCCGCCAGAAGGAGATACTGACCGATAATGAACTCTATGACGAACTGGTAATGACGCGCCTGCGTACCAATGAGGGGCTGCAACTCTCGCTGCTTGATTCTGTCAATCGGGCTTATTGCCTGGCACAGGCTGCACCACATCTGACTGCCGGACGGATGGAGCAGGTTGAGGGCATGCTGCGCCTCACTAGGCAAGGCATATTCACCTCAAACGACATTATCAGTGACCTCATGAAGGCCTGAGGGGGCTTCCCTGTACCTTCTTTTGTAGGAATATGTTTTATAACATACGGCGTACACATTGCCGTGTCCATGAAAACACCTAAATTTATACCCACAAATAAGTAACAGACTAACACAAATACGCCTGAAGAGATGAAAACTTATCAAGCAAACGAAATCAAGAACATTGCCTTGCTTGGCAATGACGGGGCTGGAAAGACCACCCTTACAGAGGCTCTTCTTTATGAAGCTGGGGTAATCAAGCGTCGTGGACGCATCACTCAGCAAAATACGGTAAGTGACTACTTCCCCGTGGAACAGGAGTATGGATACAGCGTGTTTTCCACTGTGTTTCATGTGGAATGGAACGGCAAGAAACTCAACATCATTGACTGTCCGGGAAGTGACGACTTTGTGGGGGCTGCCATGACGGCTCTCAACGTTACAGACACTGCCATACTCCTGCTCAAGGGAGGAAGTGGCGTGGAGGTGGGCACGCAGAATCACTTCCGGTATACAGAGAAGTTGGGCAAGCCTGTCATCTTCCTGGTAAACCAGTTGGACGATGAAAACTGCGACTATGATGCCATACTTGAGCAACTGACCTCTGTGTATGGTCCCAAGGTGGTGCCCATTCAGTATCCCCTGCAGACGGGTCCTGGCTTCAATGCCTTGATAGATGTGCTCCTGATGAAGAAGTATTCGTGGGGGCCCGATGGAGGAGAACCCACCATTGAGGAGGTGCCGGCCGACCAGATGGACAAGGCACTGGAGATGCACAAGGCACTGGTGGAGGCTGCCGCCGAGAATGACGAAGGTCTGATGGAGAAGTTCTTTGACAGTGAGACACTCACCGAGGATGAGATGCGTGAGGGCATACGAAAGGGTTTGGCAGCCCGCGGCATGTTCCCCGTGTTCTGCGTGTGTGCCGGGAAAGACATGGGCGTGCGGCGCCTGATGGAGTTCTTGGGCAACGTGGTTCCCTTTGTTGACGAGATGCCCCGCGTGTTCAATACGCGAGGGGAGGAGGTTGTGCCCAGCAAGGATGCGCCCACCAGTCTGTTCTTCTTCAAGACGGCCGTGGAACCGCACATCGGTGAGGTGCAATATTTCAAGGTAATGAGCGGTAAGGTGCACGAGGGAGATGACCTGAGCAATGCCGACCGTGGTAGCAAGGAGCGCCTTGCACAAATCTTCGCATGCGCTGGAGCCAACCGCATAAAGGTGGAGGAACTGGTGGCAGGTGATATTGGCTGCACCGTGAAACTGAAGGATGTGAAGACCGGAAACACGCTCAACGGCAAGGACTGCGACAATCGCTTCAACTTCATCAAGTATCCCAACTCCAAGTATAGCCGTGCCATAAAGGCTGTCAATGAGGCGGAGACGGAGAAGATGATGAATGCCTTGCAGCGCATGAAGGAGGAGGATCCCACATGGAGAATAGAGCAGAGCAAGGAACTGCGGCAAATCATTGTCCACGGACAGGGCGAGTTCCACCTGCGTACCTTGAAATGGAGGCTGGAGAACAATGATAAGATACAGGTTACATTCCTGGAGCCCAAGATTCCTTACCGCGAGACCATCACCAAGGCAGCGCGTGCTGACTACCGTCACAAGAAGCAGTCAGGCGGTGCGGGACAGTTTGGTGAGGTGCATCTCATCGTGGAGCCTTATTATGAAGGCATGCCTGCGCCCGAGGTGTATCGCTTCGGCGGACAGGAGTTCCGCATCAATCCCAAGAGTACCGAGACCGTTGAATTGGAGTGGGGAGGCAAACTTGTGTTCATCAACAGCGTGGTAGGCGGAGCCATTGATGCACGTTTCATGCCTGCCATACTCAAGGGCGTGATGCAGCGCATGGAACAGGGTCCCTTGACGGGATGCTATGCGCGTGACGTTCGGGTCATCGTGTATGACGGAAAGATGCACCCTGTGGACAGCAACGAACTTTCGTTCATGTTGGCCGGAAGACAGGCGTTTGCCCAGGCGTTCCGTGAAGCGGGTCCCAAGATACTGGAGCCTATCTATGACGTAGAGGTGTTTGTGCCGAGTGACAAGATGGGTGACGTGATGGGTGACTTGCAGGGACGCAGAGCCATGATAATGGGTATGACCAGTGAGAATGGCTACGAGAAGATTGTGGCCAAGGCACCTCAGAAGGAAATGCTCAATTACAGCACTGCCTTGAGTAGCATAACTGGCGGGCGAGCCAGTTTCATCATGAAGTTCGCGTCATACGAACTGGTGCCCACTGATGTGCAGAACAAACTCATTGCAGAGTACGAGGCATCTCAGCAGGATTGACCTTGTTCCCTTGTGCCATGCCTCTCTCCGTGCTGTGTGGCCGTGCTTTCGGGTGTGCTGCATCGCGCTTCCTGTGCCACGGCATGACAGTTGGACTGAAGGGGGATGCTGATGAGAGTGAAAAGGCATAGTAAAGTGTTGTGTGATTGACAAAGCACCAATCAATAGTTATCGAAAATCTTAATAATGTTAAAAACCGATGCTTTTGGCATCGGTTTTTTTGTCTGTCCCCCCGAAAGCCGCTAAATTTGCCGGTATGAAGAGAAGTTATATCTGGTGCATCTGCATTGTCATTGGTGTGTCGTTCCTTGCGTTGCTCTATCTGCAGAGCCGCTACGCAACGGCCATCGTGCGCATGCGCAGGCAGCAGTTCGAGGAAAGCGTGTTCCGAAGCCTCGACCAGGCATCGCGTGATCTGGAGAAAGCCGAAACCTTCCGTTATCTGCAGACGATCATCAGCCAGCATGAACTGGAGAAGCACCGCATGGAGATGACCGATACACTGGGCAGATTGCCCCAGTTTACGCCGCAGGACACTTTGCGTGGGCTTTCCGGCATGCAGTTCGTGGGTAAGCGCCCTTCACAGTTCCCCAACACTCTTACGATGCCCCGAGTGAGCAGCGTGGCACGTGCCATCAGTCATCTGCAGAAACACGTGCAGGCTGCCTACGTGTATGAACGCGATGTGCTCGACGAGGTCATCTATGCTGTCATGTACCAGGCCAGCGAACTGCGTTTCCAGGACAGGCTCAATCCGGGCGTGCTGGATAACTGCCTGCGCATGGCACTGGAGCGCAATGGCATCGTCATTCCATTCCATTATGTGGTGTATACTTCCGATGGGCGTGAGGTGTTCCGCTGCACTGACTATGAAGATACGGGCAACAAGACCAGTTACTCGCAGACGCTGTTCCGTAGTGACCCTACGGGGCAGATGGGCGTGGTGAAGGTGCATTTCCCGGATCAGACAAGATATATTTTGGGGATAGCACGTTTTGTGGCTCCTGCCATGCTCTTCACCATTATCCTCTTCGTGACCTTCCTCGTCACCGTGTATCTCGTGATACGTCAGAAGAAAGTGAGCGAGATGAAGAACGACTTCATACACAACATGACTCACGAGTTCAAGACGCCTCTCTCCACCATATCCATTGCGGCACAGATGCTTGTGGACAAGCAGGTGCCCAAGAGCGAGGCTACTTACGAACGCCTGGGTGGTGCGATAAACAACGAGACCACCCGCCTGCGTCTGCAAGTGGAGAAGGTGCTGCAAATGAGCCTGTTTGACAGGAACAACATTGCGCTCAAACTGCAGGAACTGGATGCCAACGAGCAGATAGAGACCATAGTGAAGATATACTCGCTGCAGGTGACCAATTCGGGGGGAACGCTCGACACTCGCTTTGAAGCCTTCAATCCCTTTGTCAATGTGGACGAAATGCACTTTACCAATATTATCTACAACCTGCTTGACAATGCTGTCAAATACAGGCGCGAGGATGTTCCCATACATCTGGAGGTGGCCACCTGGAACCAGGGGGACAATCTCTGCATCAGCATCCAGGACAATGGCATTGGTATCCAGAAGGAGAATCTGAAGCATATCTTCGAGAAATTCTATCGTGTGCATACCGGTGACCAGCACAACGTGAAGGGCTTTGGGCTGGGGCTGGCCTACGTGAAGAGCATGGTGGAGTTGCTCCATGGTACCATCAAGGTGACGAGCGAACCGAGAGTAGGCACGAAATTCACCATCACGCTACAGACTGTACAAGACTAATCATAAAACAAAAAGAGTATGGAAAACAAACTGCACATCTTACTGTGTGAGGATGAGGAAAGTCTGGGAATGCTTGTGCGGGAGTACCTGCAGGCAAAGGGTTATGACGCAGAACTCTATCTCGATGGCGAGGCAGGCTACAAGGCTTTCGTCAAGGGCAAGTATGATATGTGTCTGCTTGACGTCATGATGCCCAAAATGGACGGATTCACATTGGCGCGCGAACTGCGCATGATAAACTCTGAAGTGCCCATCATGTTCCTGACAGCCAAGAATCTCAAGGATGACATACTTGAGGGATTCAAGTTAGGAGCTGATGACTATCTCACCAAACCGTTCTCCATGGACGAACTGGTGTACCGTATGGAGGCCATCCTGCGGCGGGTGAAAGTGCGCAACAAGCAGACTGCCGTGCGTTATCAACTAGGACGCTTCACTTTTGACACGCAGCGTCAGATACTCAGCATCGATGATAAGTCCACCAAGTTGACCACCAAGGAGAGTGAACTCCTGAGCATGCTGTGTGCTCACATGAACGATGTACTGGAGCGTGACTTGGCACTGAAGACTATCTGGATTGATGATAATTATTTCAATGCAAGGAGCATGGATGTGTACATCACCAAGTTGAGGAAGCATCTCAAGGACGACCCCAACGTGGAGATAAACAACGTGCATGGAAAGGGATACCGTCTGGTGGTTCCTTCTTATTGATGCGGTTTCCCTCTGCATTGCTTTTTGCCTGGCGGCAGAAGGTGAGGGTCAACTGTCCCCGGGAACGGTGTGCCTGGATGACCATTGCGGTGGGTTGTCAGACGCTTCTGACAAATGTTAGAAGCGCAGCGCTCTGCGTTGGCCATCGCACCGCAGTGCCTTTTTGGAGGCATCGTGGATGTGCAATGAGGTGGTGCCGTTTTCCGGCTGACGATGCATGATGATACGGGAAAGCCCGGGGGCTGCAGTCTGTGCAGTGATGCTCCGGGCTTCTTTCGTTGTGCTTTGGGGTATGCCGTATCTTGCTTGTGCCACTTTACTTAGAAGCACATGCCAGCGGTGATGCCGCCTTCATGTATTTGCGGACGCTTACCCTTGTCGGGGAAGTCGCGTCCGCAGCCAGCAGTGATGAAGAATCTCTCCACTTGCAGCCGCAATCCCACCTGCCATCCCAGTTGGCACCTTTCCCATGCGCTGCCCGTCTGGTTGTTCCTGTCGTTTTCCCCTTTGCCCGTCCATCTTCTCCTTTCCCATTGCTATGACACGGAAGTGTACGCCTGCCTGTGGTGCGAGCGCAATGTTTCGTGTACGCGAGAGGTAGAGTTTGTATGTTACGTTGACAGGTACGCGGAACGTGAGCAGGCTGTACTTGGCATTTCCGTGGCGCTTGTCTCCGGCAGAAAATGAGTACTTCACCTCTGCTCCCGCCTCAACGAAGATGGGGATGCTGTCGGCCACCTGCAGGCTTCTCGCCCATCCCAGGTTCACTTCCTGAAAGTGCAGGTGGGGCGTGCAGCCTGGAAAGGTGTACTGCGAAGGTGAGTAGCGCACGTAAGCCATGTTCTTCCATTCCTTGTGACGGGGCTTCACTGCGCTGTCAGTCTCCTCCTCGTCAAATAGTTGCCAATCCTCCACATCACTGTTTCCGTCATCATACTGTGCGTGGATTTCCTGGCAGGAGCACGTAAAAAATGCTACTCCTGCCAACAGGCGGAGAAGTGAAGATGCTTTTATGGTGTGCATGCAACGTGCGTTGCGGTGGCTTATGATGGACGCTTCGTGACGATGATGTGAGCCACGATGCCTGCCACAATCAGCAGGAGGGCGATTGCCTGTACGGAGTTGTAGTCCACCAGGCTGCCTGTGATATAACTAATTACCAAAAGAAGCGCGCCCAATGTAATGGCGGCTATGCCGATATAATTCTTCATTTCGTTGTGGATGTTTTATGTTTTCGGTTCATTTCATACGCAAAATAACACATTTTTCCCGAGACAGAGAAACGTTTTCCTAAAAAAAGTAAGCATGATGCTCAGTGTAGTGCCTGTCTCCTCTTGTGCCCTGCAGGAATGAGGCGTGGCATACATTATACATTTGTATGTCGGCAAAAGGCATGTGAGGCTGATGACACAATGCCGGCCTCGTTGGTAAAGGAAACCGGGAAATGCCGGCAAAGAAAATGCCTTGATTCTTTGCCGGTTCCGCAAGAAATCTGTACCTTTGCACCGCATTTGTGCAAAAAATAATTCATTAATTCAATTAACGTATTATGAATCAATACGAAACCGTTTTCATTTTGACTCCCGTTTTGTCTGATGAACAGATGAAGGAAGCGGTCAGCAAGTTCAAAGGCGTTCTTACTCAGGCCGGTGCCGAGATTATCAACGAAGAGAACTGGGGCTTGAAGAAGTTGGCTTATCCCATCCAGAAGAAGAGTACGGGCTTCTTTGAACTAATCGAGTTCAAGGCTGCACCTGAGACAATCAAGACTCTGGAGATTGCTTACCGTCGTGATGAGAAGGTTCTTCGCTATCTGACAGTCAAGATGGAGAAGTACGCAGCAGAGTATGCTGAGAAGAGAAGAAACAACAAATCAACCAAGGAGGCTTAAGAACATGGCACAGCAATCAGAGATTCGCTATTTGACAGCACCCGCTATTGACGTCAAGAAGAAGAAGTACTGCCGTTTCAAGAAGAGCGGAATCAAGTATATTGACTACAAGGACCCTGAGTTCCTGAAGAAGTTCCTGAATGAGCAGGGCAAGATTCTGCCCCGCCGTATCACAGGCACCTCACTCAAGTACCAGCGCCGCGTGGCTCAGGCCGTGAAGCGTGCACGCCACTTGGCTCTGCTTCCCTTCGTAACAGACTTGATGAAGTAAAATCTGGAGGAAAAGACATGGAAATTATACTGAAAGAAGACGTCATTGGCTTGGGTTACAAGAATGACATTGTGAATGTGAAGTCCGGCTATGGACGTAACTATCTTATTCCTTTCGGCAAGGGCGTGATTGCCAGCGAGAGTGCCAAGAAGCAGTTGGCAGAGGATTTGAAGCAGAAGGCCGTGAAGTTGGCCAAGGTGAAGGCTGAGGCTGAGGCACTGGCTCAGAAACTCAGTGCATTGTCTTTGACTATCACCACCAAGGTGAGTGCCACAGGTGTGATATACGGAAGCGTGAACAGCCTGCAGATTGCTGACGAACTCCAGAAGCAGGGCTTCGAAATCAATCGTAAGACCATCACCGTGAAGGATGTGAAGACAGTGGGTGACTATGTGGCTGTGGTGAAACTTCACAAGGAGGTTTCTGCAGAGGTGCCTTTCACCGTTGTGGCTGAGGGCGAGACTGCAGTTCCTGCCGTGGAGGCTCCTGCTGAGACTGCTGCACCTGCCGAGGAGACTGCTCCTGAGGCTCCCGCTGAGGCATAAACAGAAGAGAAAACTCAAACTGAATCATTGGGAAAGTCCGTTGGCGATTGTTCGTCGGCGGGCTTTTTTTATGTGTGCAGTTAAATTCATGAGAGCGGACATCTTCTTGTTTCTGGAAATTCCCTATCTTTGCCTCTGATAGCAGGCGGATGCCTTTCTCGGTTGGTGCCCATTGCCCATGTCATGTGGGTGTGGATGCCCGGGTCGGCCATCATCAATCAGTGACAATGTGTCATTTCTTAAAAAACAGAAACAAAGGTATGAAAGAGAAAACTCCACTTACATTCCAGGAGGCCGTACAGTTGGCCGTCAGTCGTTTCTTTGAGTTTACAGGCCGCTCGCGAAGGTCGGAATATTGGTGGGTGGCGCTCATCGCGTATGTCATTGTCGCCATAGCACCTGCTGTCTTGAGCCTTGTTGACCTCCTGATTTTCCCTCTGACTTTCAGGAGGCTGCACGATACGGGGCGTAGCGGATGGTGGTATGGGGTGTTCCTCATATTCCAGTATTTGTCCGGAATCGTGATTGTGATGGTTCTTGGTGCTAGTATCCTGTTGGCTTTTGCAAGTCCTTGGTCGCTTTTGTCCGCATTTCCCGTGTTGTTCCTATGGCCGATTCTCCTGCTTCTTTTCCGGCTAGTACTGATTGTGTTCCTGTGTCAGGATAGTGACCCATGCGAGAACCAGTATGGCGTGTCTCCCAAATACGGAGTGGAGTGAGCGTACGCTGACTTCTTCTGCTGCACGTTCCATGTTTCTGGGTATGCTAAAGCCCGTTGTCCGAAATGCCGGACAACGGGCTTTGTTGTGATGATGTGTGAACAGATGCTCTACTTGACTATGGTGTAGGTGCACCCCTTCTCGGTGGGAATAAGCAGTGTGTCATCGTTCGCCACGGTGCCTTCGATTGGTTTCCCATCCGGGCCGCATACGCGGAATTTCCCTATGCCGGGATAGGATACAGGGCAGGGCATGCCCGAACCGCTGCGGATGACGGCGCGCACCAGGCGACCGTCCTGCCACTGCTGGTCAACCTGGAAGTCATTGACGGCGCGCAGCCCGTAAACGTGGCCTGCCTTCCACAGGGTGGGCAAGGCCGGCAGCAGTTGCAGCGTGTCAGTGTGGCTCTGCAGGAGCATTTCCGCTATTCCGGCACATGTACCGAAGTTGCCGTCTATCTGGAAAGGCGCATGGGAATCAAAGAGATTGTAATACACGCCCCCCTTGTACCACGCCACGTCATAGCCCGTGGAGTGCTTCAGGGCATTGTGAAGAATGGTGTGGGCGTGGTCTCCGTTGAGTGCCCGTGCCCACAGACATATCTTCCATCCCATGCTCCATCCTGTGGCTTCATCACCGCGCAGGCGCAGGGAGTTTACGGCGGCAGGGAAGTAAGGGCTGCTGGGGCCGATGTCGGACAGGGGGTACAGTGCCATGAGGTGACTCAGATGCCGGTGCGAGGGGTCGCTGCTCACATCATAGTTGGCATATTTCCACTCACGCAGCAGTGTGTCGCCCTTGTACACGCCGAACCGGGGATTGGTCCAGGCTGAGTTTGCTTCGGCATTGGCTGTATAGACTTCGGTGTGGAGGCCACGGTCGGTGCGTTTGAGATAGAGGTCGAGGCGGTCTACATCGGCCTGTGTCAGCCCTACGCGTTCGGCTGTGAGAATGTCCACACTTTGCCGCACACTGGCCAGCAGGGCATGGATGAGTTGCTGTGCGTGGGCGGTGCCATCCTCTTTCGGGTGGCTTCCCTGCTCGGGGCTGAACTCATCTGGAGCCACATAGGTGTCGTCGGGCTGTATGCCGAGTGAGGGGCATCCACGGTCTTCCACCATCCTTTCCATCCAGAACTGGGCGCAGGTCCAAAGCGTTGGGAATGCCCGCAGGAGAAAGTCCTTGTCAAGCGTATAGCGGTAATGCTGCCATATATGGCTGCAATACCAGGCGTTGGCCACGAAGTAATTGTTGCCCCAAAGACTCATTCCACCAAAGATGTTGTTCTCAGTGAAACATGTCCATCCGTGTTCCACGCCTCCATACTGCATGGCGGCATGCTTCCAGTTGTCGCGTTCGGCCATGTTGATTACATAGTTAATGAAGGGCAAGTGCAGTTCGCTCAGGTTGGTGGGCTCGGCTGGCCAGTAGTTCATCTGCACGTTGATGTTGGAGTGGAGGTCGGAATTCCATGCTGCAAAACTGCGATTGTTCCATATTCCCTGCAGGTTGCTAGGTGAGTCCACGCCGCGGCTGCAACCTATCATGAGGTAGCGTCCATAGGCGAAATAGAGTTGTTCCAGGAAGAGTACATCGGGCTCATCGCCTTTTACGTTGCAACTTTTGTCATTGTAGTTGTCCAGCAGCCTGTCGGTGGGAAGGCTTGTGGCGGCTCCCTCCAACTGGAAGTCCACACGTCCTGAGAGGGCTGTGAAGTCGGTCACATGTCGCTCCGTCAGGGCTGTCCAGCCCAGTTCGGCAGCGTGGTCCACACGCTCGCGTATGCGGTTGGGAAGTTCCTGGGTGGCGGATACAAGTGTGGGTGCCGATGGGTCGAAGTCCGTTCCTCCGCCCAGCACAAGCAGTACCTCGTGGGTACCTTTCACGCGTATGCCCTGAGGAGAGCATTCCATGCGAGCCTGTTCGCTTGCAGGAATTACTCTCAGACAGGCGGTATGGCTGACCGTCTTGAGTTTTCCGCCAAAGCGGGCATAGCCATCGGGGGTGTAGGTGACGCGCTCTGCATTGATGTCATCACCGGGTTTCACTGCCACTAGGATGTCGAGGTCACGCATGCCGATGGCGCGGTAACGTGCCACTACCACCTCGTCAGGACGTGATGCAAAGTAGCGTCGCTCATAGTGTGTGCCTCCATCGGTGGAAGCGTAGTCCACGCCGCCGATGCCCGTGTGCAAGTCCAGGTAACGCACGTAGTCACGTACCTCCTGACCGGCCTTGTAGCCAAACAGCCCTGACATATCACTTATAAGCACAGACCCGAAGTTTTTGTAAGAGCCATAGGTGCTGGTTGTCCCCATGTCGTTTGGTGTTCCTTCCCAAAGTGTCTTCTCGTTGAACTGTATCTCATCCTGCTTGACTCCTCCCATCAAGCAGGCTCCGAACTGTCCGTTGCCTATAGGCAGTGAGTACTCCATCCAGGCATCGGCAGCCCCTGTGGCGCCTGCCGGTTGTTGGTACCACAGGGTGAGTGGATGTTCGGGGTGGAATGCCTGAAGCCCTCCAATCCTGTACTCGTCCATTTCCGCCTCGTTGACTGGTATCAGTTGACAGGCATTATTGACATCGCCGGCACTCCACAGGGCCAGTGTGGTGCCCACGCCTGTTCCTCCGCATTGGTTGAGGCGGTCGTGGCCGGAATTTTCCCCCAGCCATTTCACCTCGTAGGAGTCGGCATAGCGGGAGTTTGCCGTGCGCATCAGTGCAAAGCCGTACTTGTCGGGCTGCTGTGAGGCATGGAACTTGGGATACACATAATTCACGTACAACCCGTGGACGTTCACCATCTGAAAGTGGTCGGCGTTACCCACCAGTTTCCATTGGCATGCCCCGCTGTCCACGTTGATCGGCTGGGTCTGGAGTTCTTTCTCAGGCCCCATGGCCGACATGACCAGGCGGCTGTTGGCAAATCGCAGGAAGTGGGCCGTGCCTCTCGATGCTTTGGTCACGAAGGTGGGAGATTTCTGTCCCCATGCTCCCATGGCCAGCGCAAAAGTAGTGAGGAGCAGAGCCATTTTTGTCTTTAAGTTCATTCTGCAGGGTTGTTTGATTGGTATGAAGAGGATTCCGTCCGCCACATGTGTGCCGGGTGGAATCCTCTTGTCATGTTCTCTTCTTGTGCATCAGTAGCCGAATATGTCTTCCAAGGTTAACCTTTGGATGGTTCCACGCTGCTTCAGGTCATCGGTGTTCCAGTCCCCTTCGTCCCCCAAAAGTAGCAGGCGGTAGTTGCGGTTGGCAATCTCTTGCTTGTGGAAGGCCATCAGGTCGGCCAAGGTCATGTTCTTCACATGCTCGTATACTATCTTTTCAATGTCCTCCGAGAATCCTCGGTCACGGCAGCGCAGGTAGTAGGACAGGATGTTCTCACGCAGTGTGCGCTCTGTGGAAAGACGCTTGAGCACAGCATCGCGAGCCAGTGCAAAGGCGCTTTCACTCTGCGGCATCTGCTCCACAATCTGGTCAAACACGGTGAGGCAGTCCTTCAACTTGTCATTCTGGGTGATGATTTTTGTGTAGAACATCTCCCTGTCAGAGGGGCGGGAGGCCACCGAGAAACTTGCGCCGGCGTTGTAGGCCAGCCCCCGGGACTCGCGTAACTCCTGGAACACGATGCTGTTCATCCCCCCGCCGAAGTACTCATTGAAGATGCCCACATAGGGTATCACTTCCCGGTCAAGTGCCTCTCCGCGGCTGGAGAAGCCGGTCATGTAAGTGTTCTTGGCCTGGAAGGGTGCCATGATGACTTGATCTTCGGTTACCTTCTGCGGCATGTAGAACTGGCTGTCGTGGGTGGCCACGGGATTCTCCGACATGGGGTGTATGGCGTTGATTATGCTGCAGACCTTGTCTGGGCTCAGCGGTCCGTAATAGAGGACATGCTGGGCAACCCTACTCAGGTCACGCAGGTGTTCCAGCACTCCCTGTGCGCCTGTCTGCACCATTTGTGCGGCATCCATGGCATCGGTGATGGCGTTGTGTTCGCCATAGATGCCATACAGGGTGAGTGCCCGGAAGCAGGCACCTTGGTTTGTCTTGTTGTCTGCGCGCATCTTGAGAATGTTGTTGACCACTTGTGCGTAGATGCTGGTGTCGGGCTTGGCAGTGGCAATCCACCGCTCCGTCAGGCGCAGTGCCTCCTCCATGTTCTCGGCCAGGCCGGAAAGGGTGAGCGTGGTGCGTCCGTCACTGGTGCTGAGTGTGGCGTCACAGGCAAGTTCGTAGAGTCGTCCCTGGAGTGCGCTGGCATCCAGTGAGTCAGTGCCCAGGTAAGGCAGGTACTGCTCGGCGACAGCCAGTGCGGGGACTTCTTTGGTACCGCGCTCATATACGAAGGTAAGGTTGAAGAGGCGGCTGTCTGCATCCTGGTGAGTGAGCAGGTCGTTGCCTCCGGTCAGCGTTGCCTCATGCACCTTGTTCTTGAAGTCGACGAACTCAGGCTCCACTTCGGCAACAGGCATCTTGAGCACCGAGTCCACGAATGCGCTTGTCTTGTCCCTGTTGGTCTCAATGGGTGATATCTGTGGCTTGTCTATCTTCTTGGCCGAAAGGTCTTCCCCCTGTCTCTTGTATACGCATCCGTAACCTTCGGTAAGCAGTTGGCGGGCGCAGTCCACCACGGTTTTCTTGCTTAGGGTGTCCAGTCTCTGCATCTCGCCTACGGCATCCGCCCATGACTTTCCTGATACGAAGGCATCCACGAAACTGCCTGCCCTGAGTTCATTGCTCTGCATGTCCTCCAGGCGTTGGCGCTTCATGTTGTTGACGATGGCTGTCAGGATTGATTCGTCCCATTTCCCTTCGGTGAGTAACTTCACCTGTTGCATCATCAGGTCACGCACCTGCTCTAGGGTTTGCTCCTTCTTGGGGTAGCCTATGGCCCAGAATGCGCTTTGGTCGGTCATGCCGTCCATGAAAGTGCCGCTCTGCATGACCTTTTGCGCGTTGTTGAGATTCTGGTCAAAGAGTCCGCACTTGCCGTTGGAGAGCACTTGGTTGGCAATTGTCATTACCAGGTACTGGGGATCGGCTTTGGCTGGCAGTCTCCAGCCGAGTGCCACTATGGGGGTCTCCTGTCCCTGCACTTCCACGGTTGTGGGAACCGTGAGCGGCTTTTCCTGCGGGAAGGTGCGCTTGGGGAGGCTGTCGGATGGCTGCCAGTCGCCAAAGTACTTCTCAATAATGTGCACCGTGGCATCGGGATTCAGGTCACCGCTCATGCATATGGCCACGTTATTGGGCACGTACCACTCATGATAGTACCGCACCACGTTGCGGAGTGAGGGGTTCTTCAGATGTTCCTGCGTGCCGATGGTGGTCTGCGTGCCGTAAGGGTGGTTGGGGAAAAGTATGGCATAAAGTGCGTTGTTCACTTTCTCGAAATCGTTGGTGAGGTGCATGTTGTACTCCTCATACACGGCTTCGAGTTCAGTGTGGAATCCGCGTATGACCATATTGCGGAAGCGTTCGGCCTGCACCTTGGCCCAGGGTTCCAAAGCGTGGCAAGGGATGTCCTCCTGATAGCAGGTCACGTCGGTGCTTGTGTAGGCGTTGGAGCCGGTGGAACCTATTCCCGCCATCATCTTGTCATACTCGTTGGCAATGGCATACTTGCTTGCCTCATGGCTGAAACTGTCTATGCGGGCATAGATAGTGCGCCTTTCCACTTCGTCCTTCGTCTGTCCGTATATCTCGTACTGTGCTTCGATGCTGTCAAGCAGTGGCTTCTCCTTCTGGTAGTCCAGCGTACCGAAGCGTGTGGTGCCCTTGAACATGAGATGCTCCAGATAGTGCGCCAAGCCAGTGCTCTCTGCCGGATCGTTCCTCGAACCCGTGCGTACGGCCACGTAGGTCTGTATGCGTGGCTCATCGTGGTTAACTGTCAGATATACCTTCAGTCCGTTCTTGAGCGTGTAGATGTGTGTTGCCAAAGGGTCATCGGCCAGCACTGGTTCCTCCTTTGTGGAGGAATCATGTCCTGGCTGACAGGCTGTGATTGCTGTGGCAAGGCAGAGCATACCTCCTAAAAGGAAGATTGCCCATGGTTGTTTCTTCTTCATTTTGTTCTGTTTTATGTTTTTCTGATTTGCTGCCCGTAAGATTGGATTGGAGGTTCAGGGGTGGCATCCCTGTTTCTCATGAGTCTCCTTCGATGTAGTTCTCCAGGTAGAGTTGCTCTCCGTCATATACTGCATAGGTGCATTGAGTAATCCAGTCGCCCAGGATGAGCAGGCGGCACTGGCGTGTCAGAAGTAGGTCGAGTTCGATGTGACGGTGTCCGAAAAGGAAATAATTGACGTTGGGATGTTGGGTCAGATACTGCTTGGCGAAGCGTACTAGAAATTCGCGGTTCTCGCCCATGTAGCCTTGCTCCTGCGTGCAATCCTGCAGGCATGGCTCGTGCTTCAACCTGCTGCGCCTTGCCCATTCAAGTCCGAGGTTCACTCCGAGCGTGGGATGGAGCCAGCGGAACAGCCATTGACAGGCCTTGTTGTGGAAAAAGGAGCGCAGGAAACGGAACTTCCAGTCAGGGTCTCCCAGTCCGTCTCCGTGGGCGAGGAAGAATATCTTGTCGGCCAGTTCCAGGGTCACAGGTTCATGGTGCAGGATGACTCCGCACTCGCACTGCAGGTAATCGGTGCACCAGATGTCATGGTTGCCGGTGAAGAAGTGCACTTCCACGCCGCTGTCAGTCAGTTCACTCACTTTGCCCAAGAAGCGTGTGTAGCCTTTGGGGACTACTGTAGGGTACTCAAACCAGAAGTCAAACATGTCTCCCAGCATGTATACGGCCTGTGCCTTGTCCTTTATGTCGTCAAGGAAACGCACCAGCCGGCGTTCCTGCTGCCTGCCGTGCTTCAGGGCGCGGCAGCCTAGGTGGGCATCGCTTATGAAATAAATGTTCTTCATGATGCCCCTGTCACATAAGTCCCAGTTCCAGACGAGCTTCCTCGCTCATCATATCCTTGTCCCACTCAGGCTCAAACACTAGGTTGACCTCCACCTTGTCCAGTCCGGGGATGGCAGCCAGTTTGCTGTGCACATCCTCTATGATAAAGTCTGCCGCAGGGCAGTTGGGGGCAGTGAGTGTCATGTCCACCTGCAGGCTTTTGCCGTCATCGGCCAGTTCGATGCGGTATATGAGCCCCAGGTCATAGATATTGACGGGGATTTCTGGGTCGAATACGGTGCGGAGTATCTCCACAACCCTTTCCTGCATGTCTGTCTTTTCTTTCTCGTTCATGCTTGTCCTTGATGTTATGTAATAATGTAGTGTCAGCACAGTGAACCGTTTTCAGAGAAACTGAAATATCCCTGTGTGGACACTATCATGTGGTCAACGAGTGTGATGTCTACTGCCTGGCAGGCCCTGAGCAGGCGGTGAGTGAGGTCTCGGTCTTGCCTGCTTGGCACCAGCGTCCCGCTGGGGTGGTTGTGGCAGAATACTATGGCAGTACACTGTCTCAGTATGGTCTCGCGCAGTACCTGTCTGACATCCACGGCCGTAGCCGTGAGCCCACCCATGCTGACGCGTGTCTCACCCATAAGTGTGAGGTTGTTGCGCAGGAACATGACGTGACATTCCTCATGTGTCTTGTCCTGTAGCATCGGCTTGAAATAGGCGGCTATGGTCTGGGCATCAGTCATCCGCTGCTGTGAGGCTTGCTCCGTGGCCCTGCGCCTGCCCAGTTCACAGGCCGCAAGCACCGTCACTGCTTTGGCCGGTCCCATCCCGCGGTAGGCCTGCAGGGCATCGAGTGACATGCGGCTTAGGTCTGTCAGGCTCTCGTGACAGTCCTGCAGCATCCTCTGCATCAGTTCCACAGCCGTTTCCCGGCAGTTTCCACTGCCTATGAGTATGGCCAGCAGTTCGGCTTTGGAGAGTGACTCTGCGCCGTGGGCAATGAGTTTCTCGCGTGGCCGGTCCTCAATGGGCTGCTGGTTTATGTTCAGTTTCTCGCTCATGTCAGTTGTTGTTCATGTACGCCGGATGTGCGTGTGTGGTGTTGGCAAGGCTCTTCCGTGCTGTATGTCATTTGTAGAACGTGTTCTTGAAAGCCTGCAGTTCCTCGTTTCGACCTCGCACACATCGCAACCACCATGCACGCAGGAAGCCCGTTCCGTAGCCTAAGAGTTGCACGTAACTGGCCGCCACACTGAGCAGGCCTATGTGCAGGCTGTGGTTTCGTATGGCGCTGTCCGTGCAGATGAGCAGCGAAAAGAGCAGTGGAAGGAGCAGGGAGAGGAGAGTCAGTTCCCATCCCATAGTGCTCCACCATGCATTCCGTGACAGCAATGCCATGGGTAGCCCGCAGGCTATCATGAGCAGCAGCCCGCACATGCCCAGCGTGAAGAGAGCCGGCAGGAGGTGCACGATTTTCAGACTCGATGGGTATTTCTTGTACAGGTTGATGCGCGCAATGCCGCTGTTGTGGACTTGCCGGAAGAACTTGTGCAGGTCGGTGCGCCGCTTGTGCCACACCCATGCTTCGGGAAACAGGCGGCACTGGGCACCGCTCTGGAAGATGCGTATGCTTAGGTCAATGTCCTCACCGAAGCGCATGTGACTGAATCCTCCCAGTCTGCGATACAGGCTGGCACTGATGCCCATGTTAAATGACCGGGGATAGAAGCGGTCTAGTTTTTTGCGTCCGCCGCGTATGCCGCCTGTGGTGAAGAAACTGGTCATGCTGTAACTGATGGCCTTCTGGACTGGCGTAAAGGAGGGGTGTGAGCGGTCCGGACCGCCAAAGGCATCGCAGGATGAGGTTTCCAGTTCATTGTTCACGGCCTCCAGATAGCCGGGAGGTAGTACGCAGTCGCTGTCCAGAAATATAAGATATTCTCCTTGAGAGCGTTCTGCGCCGTAATTCCGCGTCTGCCCGGGACCGCTGTTAGGCTTGCTGAAGTATTTGAGGGGCATTTGGGCAGCATGCTTCTGCACCACTCGCTGGCAAGTCACCTGCGATCCATCCTCTACCACAAGTACCTCAAAGTCACGCACAGTCTGCCTCGCCAGGCTCTCCAGCAGTTCGTCAGTCTCATCGGGACGATTATACACGGGTATTACAAGGGAGTATCTCATTTGTTTTTTTGTTTTCTTCGTACAGAAGACAAATGTACATAAAAAACGGGGAAAAGCCATTCTCCCTCACCGCTTTTCTTGGTTGATTGGGGGTGGATAAGGTGTTCTGTGCCATCATACATGCACAGCCTGTGCTCCTGTGGTTCGTCAAATAGTGAGTGGGGGGAGCAAGGCTTCCCTTTCCGTTACAGGCATGGGAGGCATGGGGTGGGGTGCTGTACGGGCAAGTCAGTGCAGGCGGTTGAATGTTTTGCGCCGCAGGACGTAATATTGCCATAGTAGACTGGAGATAGACTGTTCGGGGATGGGGTCGAGCACTGTCTTGCTGAGGTTTTCCCTGCGGGATGCCTCGAAGTCCTTCCTGATGCGCCGGAACTCACGCCGAGCCTGCCATACGGCCTTCGCGCATTGCCATTGCCCGCCGGCCAGCATCTGCACGGAGGCCAGGGCATCCAGCCAGAAACGCAGGAGCATCACCTTGTTCAGACATCTCTCGGGCAGGTTCTTGTAAAGCAGGAGCAGGTTGTTGCGGAAGTTGAGGAACGTCTTGCGCGGGCTGCCTTGCGGCAGGGTGCCTCCCCCCAGGTGGTATACCACGCTCTGAGGCACGCACATGATGCCGCGCCCGCGGCTCCGGAGTCTCCAGCAGAGGTCTATCTCCTCCTGATGGGCAAAGAACCGCCCGTCCAGTCCGCCTGCCTGCCAGTAGTCTGCACTGCGTATGACCAGTGCCGCTCCTGTGGCCCAGAAGATGGGTATCGGTTCGTCATACTGCCCGTTGTCACGCTCCACTGTTCCCATGAGCCGGCCGCGGCAGTAGGGATAGCCCAGCATGTCCAGGAATCCACCCGCGGCTCCTGCATATTCAAACATTCCCGGCTCCCATTCGCAGCGTATCTTGGGCTGCAGGGCGGCCACGTCAGGGTGGCTGTCAAGCCAGTCCAGCAGAGGAGAGAGCCACCCGGGAGTGACACGCACATCACTGTTGAGCAGCACATACACATCGGCCTGCACCTGACGCAAGGCCTGGTTGTAACCTTCGGCAAAACCGTAGTTGCGCTCCATTTCTATAATATGTACGCGCGGGAAATCGCGCTCCAGTACCTGAAGCGAATCGTCGGTGCTACCGTTGTCGGCCACCACCACCTCAGCGCCATCGGAGTATGAGAGTACTGAAGGCAGGAAGCGGCGCAGCATCCCGGCACCGTTCCAGTTGAGTATGACAATGCTTGTCTTCATGATAATGTTCCTTGAAGGGCTGTCCTGTCGGCATCCCAGTCTCCCAGCATCACATCCGCTATCCGGTTGTCCATGCCTTGGGTCTGGACGGAGACCCGTATGTAATTGTCCGTAAATCCGTGCATCACCCCCTTGCTGCGGCTGTGCTCCAGCAGAACGGGGCGGCTTGTGCCACGGAACCGTGCGTAGAAGTCATGCAGTTTGCGCTCGCTCAGTGCCAATACCTGCTGGCTGCGCTCGTGCTTCTGTTCGGGCGATACCACATGGGGAATCTGCAGGGCACGGGTGCCGGGGCGCTCGCTGTAACTGAACACATGGTACTGGCTTACGTCCACCTCTGCCATGAACTGCATGGCTTCGGCAAACAGCGCGTCAGTCTCACCGCGTGTGCCCACAATCACGTCTACGCCGATGAAGGCATCGGGCATCACCTTGCGCACGTGTGCCACCTTGTCAGCAAAGAGCCGAGTGTCATAACGCCGGTGCATCAGGCGCAGTACCTCGTCGGATCCGCTCTGCAAGGGAATGTGGAAGTGAGGCATGAAGGCACGGCTCTGGGCACAGAAGTCAATCACCTCATCGGTGAGCAGGTTGGGCTCTATGCTGCTGATGCGGTAGCGGGATATGCCCTCCACTTGGTCCAAGGCACGTATGAGGTCGATGAACGACTCGCCCGTGGAGCGTCCGAAGTCGCCTATGTTTACGCCCGTAATCACAATCTCGCGTCCCCCTTGTGCGGCAACCTGCCTGGCCTGCTCCACCATGGAGGCTATGCTGCCGTTGCGGCTGCGCCCGCGTGCAAGGGGTATGGTGCAATAGGTGCAGTAATAGTTGCAGCCGTCCTGCACCTTGAGGAAGTAGCGTGTGCGGTCGCCGCAGGAGCAACTGGGCACGAACGTGCGTATGTCCGCAGTGCTCACGGTCTCATGTCCGTGCGCCAGCAGTGCGCGTTCTTCGGGCATCATGTCAATGCGCTCGGCTATGTGGCGCAGTATGTCACCCTTCTGCTCGGCTCCGAGCACCAGGTCCACTCCCTCGAGCGAAGCCACCTGCCCGGGCTTCAGTTGCGCATAGCATCCGGTCACGATGACCAGTGCCCCCGGGTGTCGGCGCACCATGCGGCTGATGGCCTGGCGGCATTTGGCATCGGCCACTTCCGTCACGCTGCATGTGTTCACTATACATATATCTGCCACCTCGCCTGGGGCTGCGGTGTCCACGCCCGCCTCCTTGAGTTGCTGCCCCACGGTGCTTGTCTCTGCGAAGTTGAGTTTGCACCCTAGGGTAAAGTAGGCGGCTTTCTTGCCTGAAAAGTCATACATGCTGCAAAGGTAGTGCAAAACAGGCAAAGAAACAAGGCTTCACAGATGCAAGAATAGTTGTTGCTGATTCTGATAATCAGCATATTATGAAAAATATACCTTTTTCTTCACAAAAAAGTAGCCTTGTGCGAACACAATGTATGGAAAAAGTGCGTACCTTTGCAGCGTTTTAGAAAGCAATTGATTGTTTTACAAATTTAAAAGCAAAGAGAAATGAAAAAGTTAGCATTTGTGTTCGCAGCCGTTGTTGCTGTGTCTTTCGCATCTTGTGGTAACAAGACAGAGCAGGGTTGCTGCGCTGATTCTGACAGCGTAGCATGCGAGGCTATCGCAGAGGACACTGTTGTTGCTGACAGCGCTGTTGCAGATAGCACTGTGGCTGACACCGCTGCTGTGGTTGCTGAATAATCAGAAACTACCCCAAAGGTATCATAAGGGACTGCATCCCAGATGCAGTCCCTTCTTTTGTCCCCCCCTGCGTCTTGATGTTTTAAACAAAGCGCGAAAAAACTACCTGCCTAGGAAAAAATAAAAGTCTAGTTAGAGAAATTTTTTTCTCTAACTGGAAAAAAAATCGGGTGGTTTGGCTAAAATGCGAATATTGGAGAGAAAAATAAATTTGCTCCAAAGGAAAATCACTGAGCCTCTTTATTTCCTCTCGCACTGCTTTGCGTTTTTTATATTTGTTCACTCTCCCTTTGCATGCGGCGCGCTTTGCGTTTGCACACGGAGTGGCGGCATATCCCAAAATAAATCCCTACCTTTGCATGCAGAACCATTAAAACGAAGTGAGATATGGCTAAGAGAGTGTTGCCGCTGCTGCTTGTCATGCTCCTGGCAACAGCCTCGGGAGCACGTGCCACGCGGGTGGACGGTGTGACCGGAGCCACGCCGACAGAGAGTGCTGCCAGCAGACAGAAGGCCGATGAGCGGCGGATGAAGAAGGCATTGACCAAGTTGACCGGGAGTTTCACAAGTGTGGAGGGCACACGGCTGGAGGCTGCGGTGGCCGTGAAGGGTAAAATCGTGGCACGGACTTCCCGCTGGGAGGGTACCGCGGTTCCTGCCGCAGACATGCAGGAGGAGCGTACCATGAATTTCCGCACCACGCTGAAAGGGCAGGACAACTTGCTTGCCTATAAGTTTCTCAGGCAGGAGTCCGGCAAGGTGTGCGCCGTGAGCATACCTCAGTTGGAGGCCTGCGTATACCTTTCCCGCATGCCAGACGTGGCGCAGAAGGTGGCCGGCACCGTGCACCGGTACGTGGCTCCTGTGCTTGAGGACATCCTTGGCAGCAGGGAAGAGGAGGAGTGAACCGCACGAATGAATCAACTTTACAACAAACAGATATGTCAACAGAAGCAACAAACAAGTACATCAGTGTGTCATACAAACTTTATGGACTGACCGACGGACAGGAGCCGGAACTGGTGGAGGAAGCCACCGAGCAGAGCCCCTTTGAGTTCCTCACCGGGCTGGGTATGACCCTGGATGACTTCGAGAAAGAGATAGCCCCGCTGGGGAGCGGCGCGCAGTTTGACTTTACCCTGTCGGTCGACCAGGCTTATGGTGAGTATGACCCGCAGGGAAGGCAGGAGGTGCCCAGCAGCATGTTCGAGATTGACGGCAAACTTGACTCGCGGTATATCTACGAGGGTGCCGTGGTACCCCTGCAGGATGGTGACGGTCACCGCTTCAACGGACTCATTGCCGCCATCGGTGAAGGCACGGTGACCGTGGATCTCAACCATCCCCTGGCCGGCAAGGCACTGCGCTTCGTGGGCAAGGTGGAGCAGTCACGCCCCGCCACTGACGAGGAGGTGAGCCAGACCCTCACGGCCATGTCCGGACAGGGCGGCTGCGGAGGCTGTGGCGGCGAGGGCGGATGCTCGGGCTGCGGAGGCGGCTGCGGTGACGGTGAGTGCGGCTCCGGCTGCGGTGGCTGCCATTGAGGAACATTACACGATGCCCCTTCTTCCTGCCGCCAACGGCATCGGAGAGGGGGCAAATGTCATCAATAAACAGGGAGGATGCGAAATTGAATACATTCGGCAACATATTCCGGCTCACCACATTCGGCGAGAGCCATGGAGCCGCCGTGGGCGGCGTGATTGACGGCATACCGGCCGGGCTTGCAGTGGACACCGACTTCATACAGCACGAACTCGACCGCCGCCGGCCGGGACAGAGCGCCCTCACTACTGCCCGTCAGGAGGCCGACAGAGTGGAGTTGCTGAGCGGCGTGTTCGAGGGGCGCACCACGGGTTGCCCCGTTGGCTTCATCGTACGCAACGCCAATCAGCACAGCCAGGACTATGACAACATGCGCATGCTGTACCGTCCCAGCCACGCCGACTACACCTATGCACAGAAGTACGGGCTGCGTGACCACCGCGGCGGAGGGCGCAGTTCTGCCCGTGAGACCATAAGCCGTGTGGTAGGCGGAGCGTTTGCCAAGCTGATGCTCAGGGAACTGGGAGTCACGGTACAGGCCTACACGCAGCAGGTGGGAGACATTGTGCTGCCCGGAACTTACGCTGACTACGACCTGGCGCAGACGGAAACAAATGACGTGCGATGCCCCGACAGCCGGGCGGCTGCCCGCATGGCGGAACTCATCAGGGAGGTAAAGGCCGAGGGAGATACCATCGGCGGCGTGATAGCCTGCGTGGTGAAGGGCTGTCCCGTGGGCTGGGGCGAGCCCGCCTTCGGCAAGTTGCATGCCCTGTTGGGAGCGGCCATGCTGGGCATCAATGCGGTGAAGGGATTCGAGTACGGCATGGGATTTGCCGGGGTGACACAGCGGGGCAGCGAGCAGAACGACTGCTTCGTGCCCGACGGGCGGGGCGGCATCACTACTGCCACAAACCGCAGCGGCGGCATCCAGGGTGGCATCTCCAACGGTCAGGACATTTACTTCCGCGTGGCCTTCAAGCCCGTGGCCACCTTGCTCAGGGAGCAGGATACGGTCAACCATGCCGGCGAGCCCGTGACGCTCAAGGCACGCGGACGGCATGACCCCTGCGTGCTTCCCCGGGCGGTTCCCGTGGTGGAGGCAATGGCTGCCATGACGCTGGCCGACTGCTACTTGATGGATAGGTCGGCCCAGATGGGCAGGTGGTCGGATATGCCGCCTGCATAAGCGGGTCCGCGATAGGTGCGGTGGGGGAGGCCCTCCTCGGTGAGCAGGAAGGGGAAGCATCCCACCGCTATATGCTCGCTGCAGCGTGACTGCAGGGAGCGACTTACGAGAATATGGTCGATGAAGTCCCAGAGCCCTTGGTAGCAATAGGTGCCCTGGGGCTTCTTCTTTTCCCTCCGCCCGGAGGGGGTGAGCGAATGCAGGCGTGCGCCGATGGGGCTGAAGACGGGGTCGGCCGCTCCTGCGTTGAAGTCGCCCATCACCAGCACGTGCTTCCCGCTGAGCGAGTCCAGCAGGGTGCAGAGCGTCTGGGCAGCCAGCAGGCGGTGCCTGCCGGTCTGCCGCTTGCCGCCTGCCCGGCTGGGGAAATGCAGGCAGATGACGTGCAGGGTGTCTCCGCCGGGCAGCGTGCCCCATGCGTGGAGCAGGTCGCGCGTGGGGCGGAATCCGTGGCTGGCCGACGGCACGCGCACCGGTGTGCTGCCCAGCAGGTGGAACTGGCGTGGCTGGTAGAGCAGGGCGCAGTCGATGCCTCTCAGGTCGGGTCCTTCATAGTGGGTGTAGGCGTACTTGGCCAGTTGGAGCGGGCTGCGGCGGGTGAGGTCGCGCAGCACGGAGTCGTTTTCCACCTCGGCCAGCCCCACGAGCATGGGCCACTCGTCCCCGTCGGAGGCGGCTGCAATGGTGCGGGCCACGTTGTCCAGTTTCTGCCGGTAGCGGCTGTACGTCCAGTGGCGGCTGCTTCCGGGAAGGAACTCATGGTCGTTCTTGAGCGTATCGTGGCGGCAGTCGAACAGGTTCTCCACGTTCCACCACATTACTCTCTGCCCTGCGGCATGTGCGGTTGCGAGCAGCAAGGTGATGAGGGTCAGTCTGATGCGGTATGTCATGTGATTTTGTGCGAATGGTTGTGCCGGTCGGTCCGAATGGATGAGACTGCCGGATTTTCTTGGCAGGACAATTGCGCCAAACGGATGAGGCCGCCGGCGCGGATAGTTGCGTGCGGCTGCGGAGGCGTCACTGCAGGCAGAGGGCCGTGCGGTGGTGGCGGAGTTCCTGCCGGAGTTCCGCCGAGCGGCCGCCCACGGCCTGGTTGAGCAGGGCGTGGAAGCGGGGGCCGTGGTTCATTTCCAGCAGGTGGGTCAACTCGTGGTGCATGATGTAGTCCCTGAGGGTGGGAGGGAGGAGCATGAGGTAGATGCTCAGGCTGATGCTGCCCTGCGCGGAGCAGCTTCCCCAGCGGCTGCGGGTCTTCCGCACGGATGCGCGGCTGTAGGTCAGGCCGCGCTCCTTGGCCAGCTGAGCCAGCCGCGGCAGGAGCAGGCGGCGGGCGCGTCTCCTCAGGCACTCTTCCACGGCGGCGGTGAGCCAGTGCTGCAGGTGGGGACTTGCCCAGTCCGTCCCCGGCGGGTACAGGAATGTCATTCCGCCTGCGTCTTCCCTCACTCCGGGCTTCGGGGCATCTGCCTGGATGCAGCGGAAGGTGAAGCCGTCGGCATCGATGCGGCTCCCGGGGGTGAACAGGGCGGACTCGCTGCGGCGCCTGCCCTGCTCCAGCAGCCTGCGCAGGCTGGGGCGCATCTGCTCCACTGCCCTTGCCACCTCGCGGGCAAGGGTGTGCGGAGGCACGGTGCAGGTGAGTGCGCCGTCCTTGCACCGGAAGGTGAACCGCCTGGCGCGCGGGTTCGCGCTCACCCTCATGCGGCCCAGTTCCCTGTCGTCCAGTATGTACTCCTCTTTCATTCCTCGCGTGCGGATGGCCTGCTCCTGCGCGGTGACGCTGCATCCGGGCAAGCCCATCCGCGTGCAAAGTTAAGGAAAAGCCGCGGTTTGCCCGCCTCCCTCCCGGCGCAATCGTCCCTTCCCATCTTCTCTTCCTCATCTCCCTCCCGATGCAACCGCGTCTTCCGCCCGATGCAACCGCAGCCTCCCGGAAATCCCTGCGGGGGTGAAAATGGGCGGGGTGCGGACTTGCGGCTTTGGGCGGATAGACGTAACTTTGTGCAGGAAAGTAAGAACCAATAAAGCAGGAGAGTAGAGATGAAGACACTGAACGTGGGCATCATAGGTGCCGGACACATTGCAGAGAAGATGACCCGCACGCTTGCGCAGGTGCCCGGCGTGAGGGTCATCGCGGTGGCATCGCGGTCGGCCGAGAAGGCTGCCTCGTTTGCGCAGTCGCTGGGCATAGGGCGCTCGTATGGCTCCTACGATGCCATCATGGAGGACCCGGGCGTGGACCTCCTCTACATTGCCACGCCGCACTCCCACCACTACGCGCCCACCCGCCGCGCCCTGCTGGCCGGCAAGGCGTGCCTGGTGGAGAAGGCCTTCACCATGAACGCGGATGAGGCCGGGCAGCTGATAGGCCTTGCCCGTGAGCAAGGGGTCTACCTGGCCGAGGCCATGTGGATACGCTACATGCCCATCTGCCGCATCCTCTCCGAGGTGCTGCAGAGCGGCGTGATTGGCCGCCCAAGGATGCTCACGGCCTCGCTCTGCTACAAGATTGACCACAAGGAGCGCGTCATGCGCCCCGAACTGGGCGGCGGCGCGCTGCTCGACCTGGGCGTCTACCTGCTCCACTTTGCGCGCATGTGCTTCGGGGCGGACGTGGAGCGCACGCTGAGCAACTGCATGGTGGGTCCCACGGGGGTTGACCTGCAGGAGAGCATCTCGCTCACCTTCGCGGGCGGGCGGATGGCATCGCTCACCAGCAGTGCCCTCTGCCGCACCGACCGCAGCGCGGTGATTTGCGGAGAGGAGGGCTACGTGGTGGTGGACAACGTGAACAATCCCACGCGGCTGGAGGTGTATGTCGGCTTCGAGCGCGTGGCCACCCATGAGCGTCCCGAGGGAGTGGTGACCGGATACGAATACCAGGTGCTGGAGGCGGCGCGCTGCATGGAGGCAGGACTGGTGGAGTCGCCCATGATGCCGCACGCCGAGTCGCTGGCAGTCATGCGGCAGATGGATGCCCTCCGCACCGAGTGGGGCGTGCCCATCCGCTGATGCCCGCCGGAGCCGCGCGAGCCGTCTGTCCGCATTTTTTGTCCCGAGCCCGGGCATCCCATGGGGTGGGTGCCGGCTTTTTCCCGGCTGTCCCCGGGCATCCCCTTATTTGCACGTCCGCCTGACCTCACTTGCATGTCAGGCGGACGTGCCGCGTTCCGGCACCGCTCTTTTCCCGCCCCTCCCCTCCTGGGCGGATGCAGGGCCGCAGAGGCGCGCTTCCCGTCCGCAGAGGCGGATTTTCAGGCCCGCAGCCGCTCGGTTGCAAATCTGCATCCGCGCGGCTGCAAGTTTGTATCCGCGCAGGTACAAGTTTGTATCCGCGCAGGTACAAGTTTGTATCCGCGCGGCTGCAGAAAACTACTCGTGCGGGTACCGGTTTTCATCCGGGCAGATACGCCCCTGCATCCGTGCGGGTGCGTTTTTACAGCCCATCAGATACAAGGAAACACCCGCAGGGCTGCCTTGGCGCATCCTTGCGGGTGTAAATCTTTTTCTCTTTAAGTTTCGGGCTTCATCCCATCGGCTGCAGGGCTGCTTCCCATCGGCTGCCCGCCTGCTGCTCCCCTTTCGCCCGGCCTTCCTCAGGGTTGTGCCTCCTGCCTCTGGCGCACGGCCTCGAAGAGCAGTATGGCGGCGCTGACGGAGACGTTGAGGGAGTCCAGGCGGCCGAGCATGGGGATGCGGATGTGTGCATCGGCAGTTTCGCGCCAGACATCGGTGAGGCCGGTGGACTCAGTTCCCATCACGATGGCGGTTCCCTGCCGCATGGGGGTGTCGTAGTAGAGGCGCGAGTCCTGGAGCTGTGCGGTGAGGATCTGTATCCCCCGCTCCTTGAGGAAGCGGATGCACTGGGGGGACGTGCAGGCAACGCAGGGGACGGAGAAGACGGCTCCCGTGGAGGAGCGTATGAGGTTGGGGTTGTACAGGTCGGTCATTGGGTCGCACACGATGACCGCGTCGGCCTGTGCGGCATCGGCGCTGCGCAGCACCGCGCCCAGGTTGCCGGGCTTCTCCACGCTCTCCAGCACCACTATCAGCGGGTTGCTGCCCAGCCGCAGGTCGGCAAGCGCGGTGGCGCGGCTCTCCACGATGGCCATCACGCCCTCGGTGCCTCCGCGGTAGGCCATGCGCTCATACACTCTTGCGCTCACGGGGAACACGGGGGTGCCGGGCGGCAGGGGCAGGGATGCGGCGCCGGGCATGTCCTGCTGCACGAAGGCGCATTCCACGCTGAGCCCGGCCTCCAGGCAATGCGCCAGTTCCCTCCTGCCCTCCACCACGAAGCGGCCTGCCGCCCTGCGCTCCTGCGACTTCTGCTGGAGGGCGAGCACGCGCTTCACCCGCGGGTTCTGTGCGCTGGTTATGGTCTCGGGCTGATGCAGGGCTGCGTCGGCGCTGCCGTTCGGATGGGCTCCCGCGGCGGTGCGGGTGCCCGGCTGGCGTGTGTGCTTCTCCATGGCGGTCAGTCGGTTATGATCTTTCGGGTGACTGCGCTCGTGCCGTCGGTCACGTGCAGGAGGAAGGTGCCGGCGAAGGGCATGTGCAGGCTCACCTGCGTGCCGCTCTGGGTGGCCACGTGCTGGCCGTCGGCCGTGAAGAGGCGGCAGTCGAGCATGCTGCTGCCCACCACCCGGATGTCGCGCCCGCAGATGCTCACCTGCGCGTCTGTTTCCGGCGCGGCGTGCATGCCGTCGGGGATGGTGGTGCCCAGGTATTCTGCCTTCATGGTCTCCTCGAACACGTTGATGGTGATGTAGTAGAAGCCGTCCTGCGAGATAGTCCACTTGGTGTCGTTCGGCCCGCAGTACCAGAACTGGGTTGCGCTGGTGAGCGGCTGGTCGGCCTTGAACGGGTGCAGGGCCTTGGGCGACCACCCGTACTGACCGTTTATCTTGAGCCTGTTCGGCTCCTCATTTGCGGTGTAGACCTTCAGTTCGCCCGTCCAGCTCCATACGTTCGGGTCGCTCTCCGACTGCTCCATCGCCTTCCCGGCCGTCAGTTGCCACTGGCCTGCAGTCGAGCCGCTGCCCTGGTTGTCCTCCACGCACCCGCCCGTGATCCAGGCCTCGTACCACTGCGTGAATAGTTCTCCGGCGAGCGTCTTCTCCGCAGGGTTCACCGTGAAGCGGTAGTTGTCGGCCTCGAAGAGTACGGTCCAGGCCGCCTCCAGGCTGTCACGGCTCTGCACGTAGCCGATGCCGTGGTTCACCACGTTTGCGTCCACCTGCGTGGGTGCATAGTATACGGTGGACGGGCGGCGCGTCTCGGTGTTCTGCACGCAAAGGGTTCCGGGCAGCAGCTTGCCGTGGAACTTGAAGGTGTACTTGCCCGAGGTGCTTGTCTCGAAGCGTGTGAGGGGCTGGGAGCCTCCCGGCACTGCCGAGCCGGAAATCCAGAGGCGCGTCTGTGCGCTTGCGGCGGTGTGTGCCGTGCAGGCCAGCAGCAGTGCTGCCAGCATCCGGCATGCCTGCGCCGTGCAGGCGGTATGGTGCGTTGCTGTGCTGTACATGTCGTTGCTTGTCATTTCTTGATGATTTTTCTTACGGAAGGTTTCCCGTCCACCAGCGCGTGGCAGACGTACGTGCCCGAGGGCAGTGAGCTGAGCGAGCACACCAGCCCGGCCGTGTTCCGTGCCTCCTCGCGCGCCACGCATGCGCCGCCTGTGGTCGACACGGTGAGCCGTATGCTTGCGGCCACCCGGGGTGCGTTCACGCTCACCGCATCGTGGCTGCCGTCATAGTTGAGCCGGGCATCTCCATCGCTCCCGCTCCCGCTTCCGTCCTCCTGTTCCTGCCCGAGCGGGACGCGCAGGCTAAGCGTCTGCGTGAGGTCACTTGCCGGGATGCGCACCTCGAGCAGCCGGGTCTCGGCCGAGTAGTTGACCTGTGATTCCTCCACGGGACTGCCGTTGAGCGTGATGCCCTGCAGGTTGCACGTCTCCGGCATTGCCGGCATCTGCACCACCCAGGTGCGCTCCTGCGGCATGCCCTCGAAGGTTCCCTGGCGCGCGCCTATGGTAAGCGTCACCGCGTTCCCGCTGCGCTCCTGGGCGAAGAGCGTGCGGCTCCAGGCGTCGCCCACATATTCGTTGTTGGCTCCGTCGTCCTCATACAGCCGGCCCGAGCCGCTTGCACCGGGCACCACGTAGAGGGTGATCTCTGCGGGATTGGTCACCACGCTGCGCTGAACCGGGTAGAAGGGAATGATGGCTCCCGCCTTGTAATAGACGGGGAACTCGTCGAGCGTGAAGCCGGCACGGAAGGTGCGGTCGCCCTCCACCAGTTCTCCCTCCGTGACGTCCCACCAGAGTCCCTTGGGCAGCCATATGCTGCGTGTGCTCACCCCGTCCTTCGCAGGGGTGTAGATGGGCGCCACCAGCATGTCGGAACCGAAGAGGTACTCGTCCTCAAACTGGTATGCCTTTCCTTCCTCCGGCCATTCGTAATAGAGCGGACGGCTCATGCCCACTCCCGTGTCATAAGTCTCGCGTGCCTCCGTGTAGATGTAGGGGAAGAGGCGGTAGCGGAGGCGCACGGCCTCGCGCAGTTGCGTGAAGTTGGAGTACTTCCATATCCTGCGCTCCAGACGGCTGTCCTTGGTGGCGTGCGTACGGAATATTGGCGTGTAGGCGCCGAACTGCAGCCAGCGCAGATACAGTTCAGGGTCGTTGTTCCCGCCCTGGTGCCCGCCTATGTCATGCCCCCAGTAGGTGTAGCACACGTTGCTTGCGTTGCTGGTGAAATATATCAAGTAGCCCAGCATGCTCCATTGTGCAAAGGTGTCACCCGAGAAGCCTATGGGATACCGGTGGCTTCCGAGCCCTCCCCAGCGGTGGTAGATGACGGGGCGGAGTTCGGGGCGGTTGATGCGCATGTCCTCGAAGAAGGTGTGGTTGCACCAGAAGGTCTCGCTCAGCGTCATGCCGTCCACCAGCAGGTGCTGCTGCCAGTCGAGCCACCAGAAGTCGACCCCCATCTTCTCATATTTCCTGAGGAAACTCTTGAAGAGCGCCTTGTAGTAGTCGTAGTCCTCTATGGCCCAGGGCAGGGTTGCGGTGTGGTCGCTGGCATAGCCCAGTTCCGTCTTCATCTCGTTGTAGTAGTCTTCCTTCTGCGATACTCCGTCGGCGGGATGCAGGTTCAGTGCCGTTCGCAGCCCGTGGTTGTGCATGTAGCGTATCAGTTCGGCAGGGTTGGGTATGAGATTCTTGTTCCAGCTCCAGCCTGTCCAGCCGTCCTTGTGCCAGTCCATGTCCATGATGAGCACGTCCATCGGTATGTCGTTCGTCTCCACATCCCTTATGATCTGCTTGAAATCCGCCGTGCTGTAGGCAGCGTAGCGGCTGTACCAGTAGCCGAAGAGATATTTCGGAGGCATGGGTATGCGCCCGCCCACCTTGATGTAGTCGCCCAGGCACTGCTTGTAGTTGTGGCCGTAGCCCAGGAAGTACCAGTCGGTTGCGTCCTGGTCCACGGGGTTGGCCCACCAGGAGAATCCCTCGCTGTTCGGCGCGAGTGCATAAGATGTCCCCCCGTCCTCCCTGGTGGTCTTCGGACTCTCGTCTATGATGGCCCATCCAGCCCTCGACACCAGTCCGTTCTCCAGTTTGTAGCGCATGTTGTCACCCCATGCGGTGTCGAGCGTACGGTTGGTGCCGAGTAGGTTCAGCGCGTTGTCCTTGCCGGGATACCACTGGCAGGTGAACCCGTTCATGCGGAAGGTGATGAGCAGGTTGAGCGGTGACTGGTCCCTCTCCTTGGGCACCGAGCCCAGGCGGTAGCGCAGGCTGATGCTGTCGGTGTGGATATACAGGTACTTGTCGTCCCGTTCCGTGGTGAAGTGGGGCACGGGCAGGCGGCGGTTGACGATGGCAAACGTGGCGCGGTCCTCAAACTCCGCCTTGCTGCTGTACTGGATGCGTATCATCCTGTCCGTCATTACGGTGAAGCGCATGTTTCCCTCCGTGACTACTGCCTCAGGGTAGGGCAGGGGATTCCATTCCTCTCCTGCATGTGCGGCAAGCGAGGTCAGGCACAGCGCGAGCATGGCCGTGAGCGAGCGCATGCGGTGTCTGATGTTCTTTCTCATTGTTTGTTGTCGTGAAGTTTCTGTTTATTCCTTGATTACCTACAAAGTTAATGTATTTTGTTGATATGGGCTTTTCTGCGTGGGAATAAATCGCATTGTAGTATTCCTGTGGAACTGCAGTGCCTTGAAAAACGCATAGCGGTGCGATTGGAACCTGCGCGTTCGATTTACCGAAAATACATCGGGCAATCTTGTTGATGTCAAGATTTGTCCTTTGTCTTGATTCTTGAAAAGGCCTCGCAAAATTTTCCCAACTGGAAAAAAATAAAAATCCAACTAGAAAAAATATTTTTTCCAGTTAGGAAATTCTCATGCACAAGACACGATGTGAATCTGTCAAGAAAACACCAAGGGAACCATCCCCCCAATCAGCCATCAGACCGAGATATGTTTCCCTTGCCTGCCCAAAAGGGCAAGGACTGTCTCCCTTGCCTGCCCGGAGGAACTCTGTTCTGTGCCATCACAGTGCCTGCGAAAAGGGCGTATGCCCCCTCTGTGAGACGGGGTTTGTGTGCCTTTTCCGTGTCCGGGGAGCCCCGTAGGGCACATCATCCGGCGCAAATCCTGCGATTTCTGTTGCCGGGATTTGCGGGGCTCATATCGGGAAAACGGGCATCCGCGGAAGAAATCCCCATCAAAACGGGCGTTTCACGTGCCTTTTGACTCCCATTTTTGAGGACTTTTTGGGGATAAATCTACCCCAAGCCGGGCTTGAACATCAGCGTGCGGTCTTGCTGAAAATGTCGTACCTCGTTGCTTTTTAGGGAATTAAGTCTGTCTTTTCCTGTGGGTGGGCCGTCTCAAATCTCAAAATCTCAAATCTCAATAGAAAAAAGAAGGGTACCACTTCTCCTTGCTTTTATATTATATATATTATAACTAATTAAATAATAATAAGATATATAGTCTTAAAGAGAGGGGTATGTTTTTTTGCATACCTTTTTTTTCACTTGAGATTTGAGATTTTGAGATTTTGAGACGGCATGGAGGCACGGAGTCTGCCTTTACGGGAGACTCTCTCCCTCCCAGGCCAGGGCATCCCCTGCCTCCCCTGCCGTGTCACCTCATCTCCTTTTCTTTCCTGGTAGGCCGTGCAGGCGGGATGGGAATGGGGATAGGAAAAAAAGTGAAGGACGAGGTTGCGGAGGCTAGGGCTCCTCATCGGTGGTGGTGGGTGAAGCGGCCTTGCCGCTCTTGGATTTGCGCAGGCGGCGGAAAAGATAACGCCAGTTGTTGAAGTCGCGCTTGAATTGCAGACCTATGCCTTGCGTCGTGAGCGAGGACTGGATGAAGTATCGGTCGTTGGTCTGGTTGTATGCCTTGAGGGAAAGGTTGCCGTTGGGCGTGAGCAGATACTGCACGTCAAAGTCGCCGATGAAGTTGTTGGTGCTGTAATAACTCTCCCTGTATCCGAAGTTTCCGTTGATAAGCAGGCGGTTGTTGAGCAGTCTCCCGCTGAGTATTCCTTCTATGTCGAGTTGGTCCCAGCCTGTCTCACCGGTTCTCAGATTGGCTCCGAACGACCAGTTGTGCGAGCCCATGGCGTTGGAGAGGAATTGGTTGAACTGGCTGCTCAGCGTGCTGCTTATGAGTGAGTTCATGGCCGTCCCGCCCTGTCCTGCCCCATTCTGCATCTGGGCGTTCTGGTTGTAGAAGCGCCCGATGCCCAGCAGGTATATCACCTGCATGTTCCTTTCTTCGTCAGTGCTGATCATTGAGCGCACCATGCGTTTCTCGTCCTCGTTGGCATTGGGCAGGTCGAAGTCAAAGGAGACCATGGGTGCGAAAGCCTCGCCTCCTATGTTCATCACGCAGTCCACCCGAGTGTTCGACAGTCCGAGGCTGCTGGAGGAAAGGTCGTCGAGCGACACGTTGGGCACGGTGTAGACGGCCGTGAGTTGCAGGGCAGCCTTTCCCGGGGCGCCTCCGAAGATTATGGTACCTCCCGGGCGAAAGGTGAAGTCCTTGCGTATGACATCCTGCAGGGACAGTTTGTACTGGCCGTGGTCCACTCGGTAGGTGCCATACATTTGGAACTTTCCCTTGTTGTAGTAGTTGGCCAGTATGCGGCCATTGCCGTAGAGGTTGATGTTGTCACCCGACTTGGCGTCCATGAGCACCTGCATGGTGGCTTCCGGCGTGATGTTCAGGTCGAAGTTGAGGCGCATGTCGCTGCTGATGGCAGGCTGCTCCTGCTTGTCTGGCTTCTGTCGGTCGGACAAACTGTCGGCATGTGACACGTAGGTGATGAAGTTGGTGTTGGTCACCGTGGCAGGCGATGAGGCATCGTACACCAGCGTGGTGCCGCTTTGTGGAGTGGCCTTCACGTCGATGTTCACTGCTCCTGGCTGCCCGTATACGTGAGCCGTGCCTGTGGCAAACACGGTGCCGCAGAAGTTGAGGTCTTCCATCTGCGGGAAGTTGTAGCACAGAATGTTGTTGGCATCCAGACGGACATCATATGACATCTGGCTCAGATGGTGGTGGGTGAGTTCTCCGCTCAGGTGTGCCGCATGCTCGGTGGTGCCGGGGCCGCCCAGATAATCGTAGATGGTGGCTTTGGGGAAGCGTATGGTGTCGGGCGTCAGTATGACGCTGTCGCCGGCCAGGTGATAGTCTGTGCCCAGGGAGGCGACCCGCACCAAGGCTTCCTCAGCAACTATCTTGCCTTCGAGGTTGATGTTCTTGAAGGGGCCGAACACGCGGCAATTTCCTGTCACCCTGCCCTCCATCTTGCTGAAGATGGATGAGGCGTAACGGTGCAGGAAGTGCAGGTTCATGCGCCGTGTGTTGATGTCCAGGTCAAGTCCCGAGCCGGGGCCATGCCCCAGGGTTATGCTTCCCTGCACGGCCGTCTGCTGGTGGGCATGGGGATCTTGCATGTATGCATCCAGTTGGATGGTCTTTGGCCGTGCCCCCCAATTGATGTGTGCGTCCATGTCGCCCATGCCGGCATTGTTGAAGGTGAAGTCATGCACCTGCAGGAAAGCATCGGCCTTGGGCTGCTTCAGCAGTTCGCGCCCATACACGCGGCCTGTGGCGTAGCCGTGGAAATCCACGGCATGGAAGTTGACAATGTTGAACAGATAAGAGAGGTCAAAGTCTTTCACGTCCACCGTGAGAGTGTCTGCATCCAGGGCCGACACCCTTCCGTTGAGCGCAAAGTAGCGGTCGCTGCTTGAGAGACTTACGTCCCGGATGTCCGCGCTGCCCTGGTGCCAGTACACAGTGCCCGGATGCACATGCCACACCGTGTCGCTGATGACGATGTCGGAGGGGTTCACCCGTGCCGAGACAGTGGTTTTGCCATCGGGGTCCTTCAGGAACTGCGTGCCCAGGCTAAGTGCACCTTTCTGCCGTGGATGCGACAGGTTGTCCCACATGACCTGCGTCACTAGGCGGTCTTTCTCTGTGTAGGCGGTAAGGTCAATATCCACCGGTTTGTCCTTCATCATGCGGCGTGTGCGCAGGCTGGCCTGTACGTTGTGCTGAGTGCACTCCAGGCGCAGGTTCCCATTGAGCAGGCGCTCGCTGCCCAGGTGCAGTTGTGGGATTTGCCCGTCCAGTTCCATCAGGTTTACCCCACTGTGTATCTTTCCGTGCATGACGGCCTCCTCGGGCAGGGAGAGGTCTAGGCCTGTCAGGCGAGCCACCACTGCGGTGTCGTGCACGTGCAGGTCAAACTCCATGTCCACTTCATCTGCGTTTCCTGACATGTGCGGTGCGGGAATCACGCTGGGCAGGTGGCGGTGGGTGAGCAGCAGCACGGCACGGGGCAGGGACTTCCACCGGAATGTGCCTGAAGCATTGAGCCGAGCCACATTGCTGTACATGCTGAGTCGCTGCACGCCGGAGTCTGCGCGGCATGAGAGGTTGATGTCTCCTATGTCAAGCAGTCCTTTTTCCATAGAATAAATGGAGATGTCATTTATGTGCAGCTCACCTTCGGGTTGCCCTCCCTTGGGGATGTCAAGGTGAGCCTCCATTCGTCCTGACAGACTTTCGCCTTGGAGTGCCTTGACAAGGTGGAGTGCCGAGGGATTGAACTGCTCCAGGACACCGGAGAGTGCAATGTGCCTTGTGCCGGAGGAGGGCAGGGAGGCTCGTGCGTCCAGTGACACATGCCCTTGCTCCTCGTTGGCCTGTAGGGTCAACTGATACTCGTGGCCTTCCATGCTGCCCCGGAAGGGTATGCCATGATAGGTGTGTTGACGGAAAGTAAGTGAATGTATGTTTCCCGAAGCCTGCACTGAAGGCCGCCCCCCTGCTCCATGGATGCGTCCGTGCAGCAGGACTGAGGCTGAGAGATTCTGGGGCAGGGTGCCCGGCGAGGCTTTCGTGAAGGCATCCGGGCGGGTGTCTGTCAGTTTCAGGTCTGCTTCGTAGAGGTTGCCATCGGCAAGGCTACCCTTCATACGCATGTCACCGGCTCCGGTGTGTAGGGAAAGGTCGGCTCGTGCCATGTGCTTGCCGTAGTGCAGCATGCCGTTTGTGCGGGTGTCGCCAAGCGGTTTCAGACGGTCAGCCAAAGGGGCTGCGGATGGGGGCAGGAGGGTAGGCAGGTGTGTCCACAAGTCATGCGTGGTGACCAGTTCACGTATGTAAGCCGTGCATGAAGGGTCATGGAAGACGTTATTGCCCATGACATCTGCTGTAAATGACACAGTCTTGTCAAATCCAAAAACATGTATCTCTGTCATGTTCACCCTTCCGCCTTCCTCCAGTGAGATGTGTGCGGCAAGGTTTACGGAACCTTTCACACGTCCGAGTGGAGGAAACAATGGGGCGAGGTCGGCTGGCATTACCTTCAGTTCCATCTGTGTGTGTGCCTCCATCCGGTCAAGCCATGCGGCTGGCGGAGTACCCTTTGCCGGCATGCCGGGATAGGTGGCGGTGAGCAACGGGAGAGAGAGTGAGGTGTGCGGCATCTGCATGTCAAAGTCTTCCAGGCGCAGGGAACTTCGGTTGGCTGCCAGCCTGAACTGGAGTCTTGAGAGTTCCAGACCGCTTTGCTCGCTGCCACTGAGTTTCTTTATGTTGAGGTTCAGTGAGTCCGCTGTCAGGCATCCCAGGTTTGCGGTGAGGGAAAGCCCGGTGAGGGAAAGGTGGTTGGCATCAAAACGTCCCTTGGCCTGCGGCTTGTAGAGGCGGTCATAGTTCACCTGGCAACGGCGTACGAGCAGTGACCTTATCTGCAGGTCGATGGTGGTGGGAGTGGTGTCGGAAGAATTGCTGAAAGCATCAGTCAGAAACTGCCAGTTGGGCGCACTGTCTGGCACGGCATGATAAAGGACGGCCTTGGCACCGAATAACTGGACATTGCCAAGGCGTATCCTGCGCTCAAGCAAAGGCATGAGATTCATCTTTGCTGCCACTCGCGGGACATGAAGCATGAGGGTGTCCCTGTGGTCATATATCTGCAGCCCGTCTACGATAATGCGTCCGGGAAGCCCCACCCGCACGCGTTTCACACTGACATGCGTGCCGATACGCTCTTCCAGCAAGTCGGCAGCAACACCTGCCAACCTGCGCTGCACCGACGGTATGGCCGTGAGGGCAAACAGGAACAAATAGCCTCCGAGCACCAGTAGTACACAGAGGCGGAACAGATATTTTAGTGCTTTGATGAGCCTTTATTTTATAAATGTGTATTGCACATGACACAGCCACATACTTGCCAATGTGTACTTGTGTCCGCTTAAGCGGCTCAAAAGTACAAATAAATTTCGGTTTGTAAGGGCAAATCGCTTTTTTTAAGTAATTTTGCAACACTTTTAAGGTAACGTTATTTTGTTCTTGATATGACAAAGGTAATCAAATTAAGCAAGGGCCTTGATGTCAATCTAAAGGGTAAAGCGGCGTTGCAGACATCCACCGTGCCTTGTGGCGGTGAGTTTGCGCTTTGCCCCGATGACTTCCCAGGCCTGAAGCCCCGTGTGGTGGTGAAGGAAGGCGATGCCGTGAAAGCCGGCGATGCTCTCTTTACAGACAAACTCCATCCCGAGGTGAAATTCGTCAGTCCCGTCAGCGGAACGGTTTCCCAAGTAGAGCGCGGCGACCGCAGGAAGTTGCTTGCCATTCGTGTGCAGGCTGATGGGGAGCAGAAGGCACGCCAGTTTGACACGAAAGGCGATGTGAAGGAACTGCTTCTGGAGAGTGGCATGTTTGCTTTCTTCCGCCAGCGTCCCTATGATGTGGTGGCTTCGCCCGAGGATACCCCGAAGGCCATTTTCGTGAGCGCATTCAACAGCATGCCCCTCAGCCAGGACTTTGAGTATGTACTGAAAGGTCAGGAAGCGGCTTTCCAGGCAGGACTGACCGCCCTCTCCCGGTTGGCAAAAGTACACCTGGGCGTGAGTGCAAAGCAGAAAAGCAATGCTCTGCTGCAGGCCAAGGACTGTGAGGTGACCGTGTTTGACGGCCCCGCACCTGCCGGTAACGTGGGCGTGCAAATCAACCACGTGGATCCTATCAACAAGGGTGAGGTTGTGTGGACTCTCGGTGCCGAGGAAGTGATATTCGTGGGTAGGCTGATGCTCAACGGGCAAGTTGACCTCACACGTACCGTAGCCCTGGCTGGCAGCGAAGTGAAGACTCCCGCATATTATCAGGTGAAGGTGGGGCAGAGACTTGCCGCTTTGGTCGATGGACGCGCCAACACTGAAAACACACGCATCATCAACGGCAATGTGATGACCGGCGTGAAGGCTGGCACGGATGCTTTCTTGGCAGCACACGCCACGGAGGTGAACGTGATTCCAGAGGGTGACCATGCCGATGAGTTTCTGGGATGGATAAGTCCCAGGTTCAATACTTTCAGCACGCACCGCAGTTACTTCAGTTGGCTTTTGGGCAAGAAGAAGGAATATATAATGGATGCGCGCGTAAAGGGAGGTGAACGTCACATGATCATGAGCGGCGAGTATGACCGTGTATTCCCCATGGATATCTATGCGGGTTACCTTGTGAAAGCCATCATAGCGGGCGACATTGACCGGCAGGAGGCACTGGGCATTTACGAGGTTGCTCCTGAGGACTTTGCCATAGCCGAGTTCGTGGACAGTTCCAAACTGGAACTTCAGCGCATCGTACGCCAGGGACTTGACATCCTCAGAAAGGAAAACGCTTAAAGAAATAGTTATACAACATGAAAGCTATCAGAAATTTATTCGATCACATAAAGCCCTACGTGGAAGAGGGAGGCAAGTTCCATGCCTTCCGCAGCCTGGTGGACGGATTCGAGACTTTCGCTTTCGTTCCCAACACGACTTCCCGCGTGGGCAGCGTGAACATTCACGATGCCATCGACAGCAAGCGTATCATGAGTTTTGTGGTGCTTGCATTAGTGCCGGCACTGCTCTTCGGCATGTACAACGTGGGCTATCAGAATTATTTGGCCGCCGGTACACTGGCCTCAGCATCGTTCTGGGAAATATTTGGCTACGGCTTCCTGGCCGTGCTGCCTAAGATTGTGGTCAGTTACGTGGTGGGTCTCGGCATTGAGTTCGTCGTGGCCCAGTGGAAGGGTGAGGAGATTCAGGAAGGCTTCCTGGTGTCAGGCATCCTCATTCCTATGATTGTGCCGGTAACCACCCCTCTGTGGATGTTGGCCATAGCAGTGGCCTTCAGTGTGATTTTCGCCAAGGAGATTTTCGGCGGAACAGGCATGAACATCTTCAATCCTGCCCTTGTCACGCGTGCGTTTCTCTTCTTCAGTTACCCCTCTGCCATGACGGGTGACAGCAAGGTGTGGGTCGCACAGGATCAGATTTGCGGCTTGGGCAACAACCTGGCCGACGTGACCACATCGGCCACACCGCTTGGCGTGGCTGTGGAGCCTGGCTTCCAGGGATTTGATTGCCAGACGATACATGATGCTATCGTAGGTCTCATCCCCGGTTCTGTGGGTGAGACCAGCGTGATTGCCATTGCGCTGGGTGCCATCCTGTTGCTTTGGACGGGTGTTGCCAGTTGGAAGATTATGCTGAGTGTGTTCGTTGGTGGTTCCCTGATGGGCTTCCTGCTTCAGGGGGTCGGTGGGAACCAAATCCTGTGGTATCAGCATTTGGTGCTGGGCGGATTTGCCTTCGGTGCCGTGTTCATGGCCACGGATCCTGTGAGCAGTGCGCGCACTGAGTGTGGCAAGTACATTTACGGCTTCTTGATTGGTGTCGTTGCCGTCATGGTGAGAGTGCTCAACCCCGGTTTCCCCGAGGGCATGATGCTTGCCATATTGCTGATGAACGCTTTTGCGCCGCTCATTGACTACTGTTTCGTGCAAAGCAACATCAACAAGCGCGCCAAACGTGCAATTAAAAAGTAAAGAGGAGGAAAAGAAATGAAACTGAACACAAACAGCAATACATACACCATCCTCTACGCTGCCGTCATGGTTATCGTGGTGGCGTTTCTGCTTGCTTTCGTGGCCAGCAGTCTGAAGGAGACACAGGACGCAAATGTCCTGCGTGACACCAAGAACCAGATTCTTACCAGCCTGAACATCACTGGCCTGACTGACGCAGAGGTGGACACCAGGTATGCCGAGACCATCACGGACACCCTGACGGTGCAGACCACTGTGCAAGGAGCCGCCAAGGAAGGTCGGGTGTACGTGGCCAGCGTGGACGGAGCCACTAAGTACGTGATACCCATGACGGGTCGTGGACTTTGGGGCGGACTTTGGGGCTACATGTCGCTCAACGAGGACAAGAAGACCGTGTATGGCGCTTACTTCTCCCACGAGAGCGAGACAGCCGGCCTGGGTGCCCGCATCAAGGAACGTGCTTTTCAGGAGATGTTCAATGGACGTCCGGTCTTTGACGAAGCTGGTGAGATAGCCCTTACCGTTGTCAAGGCCGGAAAGGCTTCTGCGCAGACCGAAGTGGACGGCATCACGGGTGCCACTCTTACAAGCAACGGAGTGGCCGAGATGGTCAACGGCGGCCTGAGGGCCTATGCCACCTTCTTGCAGGAGGGATCCGATGCATCCTGCTGCGCTTATCCTACCAGCAGCCAGGACGGCGATAGCGAAGCCGACTGTTGCCAGACAGACTCAAGTGAAGTAACCGAATAACGATAATGGAGGAATAAAGAAATATGAGTAAACTATTTTCAGCCGAGAACAGGGCTGTCTTCTCCAAGCCCCTTAATCTGGACAACCCCATCGCTGTCCAGGTGCTGGGTATCTGTTCCGCGCTGGCTGTCACCAGTCAGCTTGAGCCTGCGATTGTAATGGGACTCTCCGTTACAGTAATCACAGCATTCTCCAATGTCATCATTTCACTCATTCGCAAGACTATCCCCAACCGCATACGCATCATCGTGCAGTTGGTAGTAGTGGCGGCTTTGGTGACCATTGTCAACCAGTTCCTCAAGGCTTACGTGTACGACGTGAGCGTGCAGTTAAGCGTGTATGTGGGACTTATCATTACCAACTGTATCCTGATGGGACGCCTTGAGGCATTTGCCATGCAGAACGGTCCTTGGGAGAGTTTTCTTGATGGCATAGGCAACGGACTGGGCTACGCCATCATATTGGTGCTGGTGGGCTTCGTGCGCGAACTGCTCGGAAGCGGCTCTCTGCTGGGCTTCCAGGTCATTCCTCAGTGCGCTTACGAGGGTGGTTACATGAACAATGGCATGATGACCATGCCCGCCATGAGCCTTATCATTGTGGGCTGTGTAATATGGGCACACCGTTCAATAAACAAGGAGGAGAAGAAGTAATATGGAACACATGATAAGTTTGTTCGTCCGCAGCATCTTTGTGGACAACATGATATTCGCATTCTTCCTGGGCATGTGCTCTTATTTGGCTGTGTCCAAGAACGTGAAGACTGCATTGGGTCTGGGCGTTGCCGTGACTTTCGTACTGCTTGTCACCGTACCGGTGAACTGGGTTTTGCAGACCAAGGTATTGGGGCCTGATGCCCTGGTGGAGGGCGTTGACCTTACCTTCCTTGCCTTCATCCTGTTCATTGCCGTTATTGCCGGCATCGTGCAGTTGGTGGAGATGGTGGTGGAGCGTTTCAGTCCTTCCCTGTATTCTGCCCTGGGTATCTTCTTGCCCTTGATAGCAGTGAACTGCGCCATCATGGGTGCCTGCCTGTTCATGCAGCAGCGTGTGCAGATGGATCCCGAAGTGAGTACTCAGGCTATCTCCAGCCTTGGTGATGCCGTGGCATACGCCTTGGGTTCTGGCATTGGCTGGGCTCTGGCCATCGTGGGACTGGCTGCCATCCGTGAGAAGATGGCTTACACGGACGTGCCCCGTCCTCTGCAGGGACTCGGCATCACGTTCATCACCGTGGGTTTGATGGCCATGGCCTTCATGTGTTTCTCTGGTTTGAACATCTAATAAAAGCGTAGAGGAGACAATACAACTATGGATATAAATTTGATATTAGCAAGTATAGGTGTCTTCCTGGCAGTCATCATTGCCTTGGTAGTCATCCTGCTCGTGGCCAAGACATACCTCTCGCCAAGTGGTAATGTGAACATCACCATCAACGGCCGCGACACCATCTCGGTGGGTCAAGGCTCATCACTGCTCTCCACGCTTGCGCAGGAAGGCATTTACCTGCCCAGCGCATGTGGTGGCAAGGGTTCCTGCGGCCAGTGCAAGTTGCAGGTTCTTGAGGGTGGCGGCGAGATTCTCGACAGTGAGAAAGGCCACTTCACCCGCAAGCAGGTCAAGGATCACTGGCGTCTGGGATGCCAGTGTAAGGTGAAGGGTGACCAGAAGATACAGGTGGCCGATTCCGTTATGGGAGTCAAGGAATGGGAGTGCACCGTCATCAGCAACCGCAATGTGGCTTCCTTCATCAAGGAGTTCAAGGTGCAGCTCCCCCCGGGAGAGCACATGGACTTCGAGCCCGGCTCGTATGCGCAGATACAGATTCCTGCCTATGACATCGACTATGACCGTGACATGGACAAGTCTCTCATTGGCGACCTGTACGTGCCCACATGGCAGAAGTTTGGCATCTTTGGTCTGAAGCAGAAAAATGACACGCCCACCGTGCGTGCCTACTCCATGGCCAACTATCCCGATGAGGGCGACATCATCACCCTTACAGTGCGTATCGCCACGCCTCCCTTCAAGCCCAAAGACCAGGGACCTGGCTTCCAGGATGTTCCTTGCGGCATAGCCTCAACCTATATCTTCAGCCTGAAGCCCGGTGACAAGTGTATTATGAGTGGTCCTTACGGAGAGTTCCATCCTCATTACGGCACCGGCCGTGAGATGATTTGGGTGGGCGGTGGAGCCGGTATGGCTCCTCTGAGAGCGCAGATTATGCACTTGCTCAAGACGCTGAATGTGCGTGACCGCGAGATGCACTACTTCTATGGTGCACGTGGCATCGACGAGGTGTTCTTCCTTGAGGACTTCCTGGAGTTGGAAAAGGAGTATCCCAATTTCCACTTCCATCTGGCTCTCGACCGTCCCGATCCCAAGGCAGACAAACTTGGCGTGAAGTACACGCCGGGCTTCATTGCTCCCGTGATGGGAGACACCTACCTCAAGCAGCATGAGTCTCCCGAGGATGTGGAATACTATCTCTGTGGCCCTCCAATGATGGCCAAGACTGTGCTTGACCTCTTGCACAGCCTGGGTGTGGAGGATGACATGATCAGTTTCGACAATTTCGGAGGCTAAGCAGTTTCCCGCATGTCGGGAATAAGCATATAAATACAGACAGCGAGGGGAGGAAAGCCCGGCATGATGTGCCGCAGGCTTTCTTCCCCTCACTTCTTTTTCCCTTGGCCGAAAAACCTGCCTTTCCAGACGTGGTCGAATTGCTCAGCGGCGCTTCTTGGACTCAGTAGGAAATCAGCGGGGGATAATCTTTCCGCTGAGCCTAAAAGGAGACCAATCGGGGGAACCCTTCCCTACATCTCGCAAGCCGCCATCCAGTCATTTCCGTCAAGTTTCGTGTAAGGAAAATTTATTAAAGGGGGTTCTTTTTGTATCTTCTTGTAATGCAATGGCTTACAGGGTACACTGAAAAGAGGGTGCCAAGTAGAGTACTCGGGAGTGTCAAATAGAGCACTTGAGGACGTCAAGTAGAGTACTTTACACGCTCTTTTCCTCCACTCTGCAAAAACAAGACAAGAGTGTTTGTATTTTTTACCTCTGGAATCTCATCCCTACTGATTTTCTGCAGAGTCGTTTCTTGATGCTTTATGTCGGCAGGTGGGAAGCACGGTCTTGACCGTTGCTGTCCGCTACCCCCGAAAAAGGCACTGCGGTGCAATGGCCAACGGACTGCTCTGCGTTTCTAACACTTGTCAGATGTGTTGGCTCATGCAACTCTTTGCGGTGACAGATGCGGCGCTGATTGCAGATTTTGCCCTACCTTTGCGTGGCGAAATGAAAGCGGAGGAATGATGCGTTTTACAGGGAAGCAAATAGGGGAGCGAGTGGCTTGTCGGCTGAAGGGTGACTGCAGGATTACGGAACAGACAGCCTTTGGCGTGCTGGCCATCATCAGTTGCTCCCATCTGCTCAATGACATGCTCCAGTCTGTGGTGCCCGCCGTGTATCCCATCTTGAAGGACTCCTATGGATTGAGCTTCGTGCAGGTTGGGGTTATCACCTTCTGTCTCCAACTCACCTCGTCCCTTATCCAGCCGTTCGTGGGGCTGTATGCCGACCGCAGGCCGCGCCCTTTCTCCCTGGCCTGTGGCATGTGCTTTACCCTGGCAGGCCTGCTTCTGCTGGCCTGGGCTGCCTCCTTTGCCTCCATCCTGCTGTCGGTCTGTTGCATAGGCATTGGCTCGGCTGTGTTCCATCCCGAGGCATCGCGCGTGGCGCAGATGGCGAGCGGTGGACGCAAGGGACTGGCACAAAGCATCTTCCAGGTGGGCGGCAATGGCGGCAGTGCGCTTGGCCCCTTGCTGGCCGCCCTGGTGGTCTTGCCTTACGGGCAGCATTCCATTGGGCTGTTTGCCTTTCTTGCCGTGGCGGCCTGCCTGTTGCTGGTGCGCATAGGTTACTGGTACAGTGCACGCCTGGCTTACAGCACTGCCCACCGTGCATCGTCTCCCCAGGCCACCCATGGACTCTCGCCCCGCATGGTTCGCCTGTGCATGGCCATGCTGGTGGTGCTCATCTTCTCCAAGTATTTCTACACGGCCTGCATCACCAACTACTTCACGTTCTATCTCATGGAGAAGTTCCACGTGTCGGTGCAGGCTTCGCAGTTCTGCCTGTTTGCTTATCTGGCGGCTTTTGCCTCGGGCACCCTGCTGGGCGGCCTGCTAGGTGACCGTTATGGACGCAAGTATGTGATACTGGGCAGCATCTTTGGATCGGCACCCTTTGCCTTGATGCTTCCTTATGCCAACCTGTTCTGGACGGTGGTGCTGGTGGTTGTGGTAGGGCTGGTCATCTCATCGGCTTTCTCTGCCATACTGGTTTATGCCACCGACCTCATGCCCGGCAGGGTAGGAGTCATAGCGGGTGTGTTTTTCGGGCTTATGTTTGGCTTGGGTGGTGTGGCCAGCGCGCTGTTTGGGTGGATGGCCGACCATACGGGCATCACATACGTGTTCCATGTCAGCAGTTACCTGCCCTTGCTGGGCGTGGTGGCGGTGTTCCTACCCAATGTGAGGAACCGCTGATCCTCACTTTCCTTTCTGTCTTTCCTTTACCTGCGCAAGTGTGGCCGTGGCTGTCAGCCGGCTGCCGTGTGGCGGTTGTACTCGGCCAGCAGTTGGTTGGCACGCTCATAGTCCATGTGCGTGAAGTCGCTTTCCACATGGTGGCATAGGCCGGCCAGTGCATCGGGCGTGTAGCCAGTGGCCATCCCCATGGTGAAGATGCCTGCGTCTCTGCCTGCCTGCAGTCCGTTGGGCGCGTCCTCAAACACGATGCAGCGGTCCAGCGGAGTGTGGAAAGCCCTTGCCCCCATCAGGTAGCAGTCGGGTGCGGGTTTCGATGCCGTGAAGTCCTCGGCCGTGAGTATGCGGTCAAAGAGACTGAGCAGATTGGGTATGCGTGCTTTCACGTTGTTCATCTTTGCCAGGTTGGAACTGGTCACCACTGCCAGGTGCACGCCGTTTCGGCGCAGGTCGGCCAAGAAATCCATTGCTCCGGGTATGATGGGGTACTGCATCTGTCTTTCGTAGGCATCCAGTTTGCTCTGTACCTGCATCCGCACTTGCTCATCGGGAATGAAGTCCTCAAAGATGGACTTCAGCGTGCGTCCCTTGACCTTCATGGCAAATGCCCGTCCGTTGGGAATCAGTTCCTCGCCCACCTCCTCCCAAAAGCGGGTATACTGCCCTTCGGTATCTATGAGTGTCCCGTCCAGGTCAAACAGGGCGGTGTTAAGATGTCTTTCCATGTCTTCTCTTTGTTGTCTGTGTGGGGGCAGCATGTCTTGGTTGGGTTTCCTGAGTGTGCTGCTTGAGGGGTCTTGCCCGGGCTTATTTGATGCCCCTGAACTTGAATATCCTGTCCTTGGCCTCTCCCACCATCTTGAAGAGCCTTTCTGCCCTGGAGCGTGTCTCCTCGCCTTGCGAGGCCACGCGGTCGGGGTGGTACTTCATGGCCATCCTGCGGTAAGCCTGACGCACCTCTTCATCGGTGGCATCGGGACTTACGCCCAGTGTCCTGTAGGCCGCCAGCACGGGCTCGGGGATGTATCCGGGGCGGAACGCCTGTTCTTCAAAGGGAGGCGACTGGTATGTTCTGCGTTCGTAATGGAAATGCACCTTGGGGCGCTGAAAGATTCCTTCTGCCAGATAACCCAGGAGCAGACCTGTCAGGAAACCGATGGGGGAGCGCGTGAATGCCAGCCCTATGATGGCACAAGTCCACTTGAGACTGTGAAGCCCCATTTTGCCTATGACCCAACTGCAGGCCAGGATGAGGAAGAACCATTTGAAGTTGATGAACATATACCTTATTTATATATACATGTGCGCGTGAGTGTCCGCTTGTCGGGGGCGCATGGTATGCGGCCCTGCCCGGTTTCTCCGCTTGGCAAAGGTAAGGTTTCTTTCTCGTGCCCTATGCTTCTCCGGCGTTATTTTTTCCTAAAGTGTGTCTTCTCATCCTTCTGTTTCCAGAATAAAATGCCGTCATGCGGAGTCCGGTAGGTGCAAAAGTTGTAACTTTGTGTGCCGATGGTCGGCAACAGCAATATGTAAAACCTGAGGACTTATGACTAAATTCTTCCTTGTCGCGGCTCTCTCCTTTGTCTTGGCCGCCCCTTCTGTGCAGGCTCGCAAGCGTTCTGCCCGGAATCCCCAAATCCCCATCTTGGCCTGGTACAGCATCCCTGGCGGCAAGCATGCTACGCTGGAGCGTTACAGGGAACTGCGCGATGCAGGGTTCACGCTCTCCTTTTCCCACACTTATAATTATGCGGATGCGGTCAAGGCGCTTGACCTCTGTGCCCGGGTAGGCATGAAGAGTGTGTTTATGTGCACAGAACTGGAGAAGAACCCCGAGGAGGTTGCCGGGCGGGTGCGCCGCCATCCCGGGCTGGGGGCATATTTCCTGCGTGACGAACCGATGGACGATGCCTTTCCTGCCCTGGCGCAGTGGGTCAGGCGCATTGAGAGTGTCGACAAGGAACATCCGTGCTATCTCAACTTGCTGCCGGTGCATGCCTTCCCTTCGGCAGATGCCTATCGGGCGCACGTGCACTTGTTTGACTCGCTTGTCAATCTGCCTCAGGTATCCTATGACCATTATCCTGTGAACCAGGTGGGCGACAGTGTCTTCCTCAACGGAGCCTTCTGGAACAACCTTGAGGTGGTGTCTGCTGAGGCACGCCGGGCGCATAAGCCTTTCTGGGCTTTCGCGCTTGCCACTGCCCATGGTTCCTATCCCATACCAACCATCGGTCAGCTCCGCCTGCAACTCTATGCCGATCTTGCTTATGGCGCACAGTGCCTTCAGTACTTTACTTACTGGAATCCGGGCACCGAGACGTGGAATTTTCACCAGGCTCCTATCACGCAGGAGGGGCAGCGCAGCCCAGTGTATGAGTTGGTGAGGCAGATGAACCGGGAGATACAGACGCGTGCCGATGTGTTCCTTGGTTGCCAGGTGCAGTCTGTTTACCATGTGGGAACTACCATCCCTGTGGGTACTACCATGATGTCCGGTCTTCCCCGCCATTTCACCCTGCTGGATACGCATGGGCAGGGAGCACTCGTGGCTACACTCACTAACGGGAATCGGGAGTATGTGGTGATACAGAATACCTCGGTGACAGATCCATTGCAGGCTGACATCAAGACCGATGGCCTGCTCAGTCTCGTGTTGGCCGACGGCACTCGACAGCCCGCTGTGGCCTATGGCCCTCTCTTTATATTGACTCCGGGCAACGTGCTTGTGTTTGAGAAGGAAAATTCTGGGAAATGAGGCGCAGCATGAAAGAAAAGGTGTAACTTTGTACCATATAGAACCAGCAAGTGAACTTCAATACATAATTATAAACCCCAAAAGCAACAAGTAAGATGAGAAAGACAATGTTTGCCGCCGCGTGTGTAGCCCTGCTGGCTTCATGTTGCGGAGAGAAGAAGTGTAACTGCAACTGCGGATGCGAAGCGTGTGGATGCACCGAGAAGGACACAACAGCCACAGAGGCAGCCGTGGCCGAAATTGTGGAGAACGAACAGTATGACCTCACCAAGTTGAAACAGGATGCCGACGGATACTATATCCTCTTTGATGGCAGCAGCCTGGACGGTTGGCGCGGATACGGACAGGATGCCGTGCCTGCAAGTTGGGAGAATGCCGATGGTTGCATCCATCTGAAGGGTTCGGGCACCGGTGAGGCTCAGGCAGAAGGCGGCGGTGACCTTCTCTTCACTCACAAGTTTACCAACTTCACTCTCGAAGTGGAGTACAAAGTCAGCAAGGGCGGCAATTCCGGCATCTTCTATCTGGCTCAGGAGGCCAAGGATGCCGAGGGAAATTACCTGCCCATCTGGCAGAGTTGCTCGGAGTATCAGGTGCTCGACAACGAAAACCACGTGGACGCACAGCTTGGTGTGGACGGCAATCGCCAGTCTGCTTCCCTGTATGACATGGTGCCTGCCAAGCCGCAGAACGCCAATCCGTTCGGCGAATGGAACAAGGCAAAGATTGTAGTCTTCAAGGGTACCGTCATCCACTACCAGAACGATGAGAAGGTACTGGAGTACCACCTGTGGACTCCCAAGTGGAAGGAAATGCTCGACAACAGCAAGTTCTGCAAGGGAGGCGAGTTCCCCTATGCTTATGGTCTGATGATTGAGGAAGGCAAGAACGGTGGCTACATCGCTTTCCAGGATCACGGCGATGATGTATGGTACCGTAACGTGCGCGTGAAGGTGCAGGACTGACCTTTCGCATTGTGCAGGCCGGACTTGTGAACGGCCTGTGACAGGACAAGGCAGAGGCGGCCTTGCCGTAGGCAGAAAGCCTGCGGCAGGGTCGCCTCCCTTGTTTTTCTGATGTGTTTTTCCTGTTCATTGTTTGCAGGAATTGGGAGGATGTGCTAACTTTGCATTCTGAATGAGGGAGGTTATTCCCCGTTGCCACACTCTCCATGTATGTGTGAGGGGACGGGAAACCTGCCGAGTGAAAGGAGAGATGCCAGAGTGGTCGAATGGACCGCACTCGAAATGCGGCATACGGGTGACTGTATCCAGGGTTCGAATCCCTGTCTCTCCGCATTGTCGGCGCAACGGCTTGCATCTTGCAATCCGCTGTGCCGATTCTTTTTGTGGTCTCACGTGCCGTCCGTGACAGGTTTCTGGGCTCAGTGGAAATCCGTCGGGGAAAGATTTTCCAGGAAACCGAGAGCAGTAGGGGACTTGTTGACGGCCGAAGCCCCGCACACGCCACATCTGAGGAGGGAAATGATTGTCCAGACTGGGAACTTTCTCTCAACCGGAAGTTCCCGTCCCTTGTCCCCCCCCAAAAAAAAAAGAAAATCGCTCATCAGATTGATTTGGGGCAATAACATGTCTCGCTCAAATAGCACGTGCGGCTCGAAGGAAGCCGAGAAATACGCGTCTCAAATACGGCAGTCTTTCCCTATAAGAGTCCTTTGTCCTAATTTTTGAAAACACCCTGCAAAATTGGGCTGCCCAGGAAAAAATATTTCAGGTTAGGGAAATTTTTTTCCTGGTTAGGAACATAAAATCCGGGGGTGTGGCGAAAGATGTGGATATGTAAACAAAAAATACTATGCCTTTTTCTTTTAACCATCGAATCTTCGTATATTTGCACTGGGCAGGGCAAAACGAAGAGAATGAGACAATCTTAAAACGCATATATTATAATGAGAAAGACTATCATGCTGGCAGTCGCCATGTGCATGGCATCCGTCATGGCATCGGCTCAGAAAGTTATCCGTGTGTCAACCGACAAGACCGACCTTGTGATGCAAGTGTCGCCCAAGGGACGCATTTACCAGGTGTATCTGGGTGACAAGTTGGCCACCCCTTCCGACTATGAGCACCTGAAGTGGGATGTGTATGCCGCTTCCGATGGTTCCGTATGCCAACGGGGGCATGAGGTGTATGCCGCCTCGGGAGCCGAGGATTTCTTTGAGCCCGCGGTGGCCGTGACGCATGCCGACGGCAACATGACCACATACCTTTATTACCAGTCCTCGGAGCAGAAGGCCGTGGAGGGCGGCACGGAGACCGTCATCACCCTTTCCGACAAGGAGTACCCCCTCACCGTCACGCTCCATTATGTGGCTTACCCGCGGGAGAACGTCATCAAGGCATGGAGCGAGATTACGCACCGCGAGAAGTCGCCCATCACCCTGTGGCGCTATGCCTCAACGATGCTTTATTTCAGGGCAACCCAGTATTTCGTCACCACTTACCATGGTGACTGGGCCAAGGAAGGGCAGCCCGAGACCACGCAGTTGACCACGGGCAAGAAGATTGTTGACACCAAGCTGGGCACCCGTGCGGCCATGCATGAGGAGCCTTTCTTTGAACTGGGCTTCGGCAGTCCGGCCAGGGAGAGCGAGGGGCAGGTGATGCTGGGCACCATCGGCTGGCCGGGCAACTTCCGCTTCACCTTTGAGGTGGATAATGTGGGTGCGCTCAGGGTGATTCCTGCCATCAACCCCTATGCCTCGGATTACCGCCTGAAGGCCGGCGAGGTGTTCACCACCCCCGAGTTCATCTTTACTCTGAGCGGTCACGGGGTGGGCGAGGCATCGCGCAACCTGCACGACTGGGCACGCCGCCATCAGGTGAACATGGGCACCGAGGACCGCCTCACCCTGCTGAACAACTGGGAGAACACGGGCTTCAACTTCAACCAGCAGAGCCTTGCCGAACTGATGCGGGATGCCAAGGACCTGGGTGTGGACATGTTCCTGCTGGATGACGGGTGGTTTGCCAACAAGTATCCACGCAAGGACGACCGTGCCGGCCTGGGCGACTGGGAGGCCACCCGTGACAAGCTCCCCGAGGGAGTGCCGGGGCTGGTGAGGGATGCCAAGAAGGCCGGGGTGAAGTTCGGCATCTGGATTGAGCCGGAGATGGTGAACCCGAAGAGCGAACTCTTTGAGAAGCATCCCGACTGGGTCATCATGCAGCCTAACCGTGAGACCTATTACTATCGCAACCAACTGGTGCTCGACATCTCGAATCCCAAGGTGCAGGACTACGTCTTCGGCATCGTGGACCGCATCATGACAGAGAACCCCGACGTGGCGTATTTCAAGTGGGACTGCAACAGCGTCATCACCAATATCTACTCGCCTTACCACAAGGGCAACCAGGGCAACTTCTACATTGACCACATACGTGGCATCTACAGCGTGCTGACCCGCATACATGACAAGTATCCCCGCCTGCCCATGATGCTCTGCTCGGGCGGCGGCGGCCGCATGGACTATGAGATGCTGAAGTACTTCACCGAGTTCTGGTGCTCGGACGACACCGACCCCTATGAGCGCATCTATATCCAGTGGAGCCTCTCGAAGTTCTTCCCCTCGAAGGCCATGGGCTCGCACGTGACCAACTGGAACCGCCGCACGAGCGTGAAGTTCCGCACCGACGTGTGCAGCGCGTGCAAGTTGGGCTTCGACATCGACCTCAAGTCACTCTCCCCGGATGACTACAAGTTCGTGCAGGGTGCGGTGAAGAACTACAATGACCTGAAGCCCGTGATACTCGATGGCGACCAGTACCGCCTGGTGTCGCCCTACGAGGGCAACCATTGTGCCATCAACTATGTGAGCAAGGACAGGCAGCGTGCCGTGCTCTTTGCCTATGACCTGCACCCCCGCTACAAGGAGCCTCTGATGAAGGTGAGGCTGCAGGGGCTGGAACCGGGCAAGGTGTATACCGTGAGGGAGACCAACCTGATGCCCGGAGCCAAGTCGGGGCTGGAGTGTGACGGCAAGCAGTACAGCGGTGACTACCTGATGAAGGTGGGGCTGGATGTGCTTACCGCCAACGAGGGAAGCAGCCGTGTGCTGGTAATGGATTGACGTACGAAAAGCCGGACGTTATGAGGTCTTTCATGTTGCTGTTTTCGCTGGTGGTCAGCCTCTTTTGGCTGCTTGTGCCCCAGGTGCTCTATGTGCTGTCTTGGATGGCGGGCCGCGTGGCTCACCTGCATGTTGCCTGGCGTCCCTTCGCCTGGGGCAGTGTGGTGCTGCTCGCCCTGTGGTGGGGGATTTATGCCTACGGGCACTGGGTTGGCCGCTTCCTGTGGGAGGTGAAGGCCTGGACGTACGCCGACCGCCGGGTGCCCGGGGCTTTCCGGGGCTACAGAATTGTGCACATCAGCGACCTCCACATTGACGGATGGAGCGGGCAGGAGCGCAGGCTGGAGCAGGTGGTGAGGGACATCAATGCCCTGGAGCCCGACCTGATATGCTTTACGGGCGACCTGGTGTCGTTTGACTATACGGAACTGGAGCCCGTGCTGCCCATATTGCGGATGCTCCGGGCGCGTGACGGCGTGGTGAGCATCCTGGGCAACCATGACTATGACCCCTATGAGCGTGACATCGCACCTGCCCTGAGGGCGGCCAAGGTGCAGCGGCTGACCGAACTGGAGCGTGACAGCCTGGGCTGGACGTTGCTCATGAACCGGCACGTTGTCCTCCGTAGGGGCAGTGACAGCCTGGCCATCGTGGGCGTGGAGAACCAGAGCTGCGGGGCGCACACGGTAATCCGGCGTGGGCGCTTGCAGGATGCCATGCGTGGTACCGACGGCATGTTCCGCATCCTCCTGAGCCATGACCCTTCGCACTGGCGCGGGGAAGTGGTGGGGCAGACGGACATACCGCTCATGCTGAGCGGGCACACTCATGCCATGCAGGCGCGTGTGCTGGGCTTCACTCCCTGCAAGTGGATATACCCGGAGTGTGACGGCAGGTACGACGAGGGGCATCAGACCCTCTATGTCAACATCGGCCTGGGCGGCACCCTGCCCATGCGCATAGGTGCGCGCCCAGAAATCACCCTGCTCACGCTTGCCGGGGAATAAGGGTATGTCCTGCGGTGGTTCCGCCGGGAAACAGGGGCGGCGACGGGTATCCGTTGCCGCCCCTGTTGTGCAGGAAGGCCCTTGCTTCTGCTTGCTCCCCCGGTGAACCCTATAGGCTCAGTTGCTACCTCCGCATGTAGCGTGTTGCTACCTCCGCATGTAGCGTGTTGCTACTCCCGCATGTAGCATGATGCTACTCCCGCATGTAGCATGATGCTACTCCCGCATGTAGCGTGTTGCTACCAACGTATGTAGCAAAGGGTCGCATACGTATGCGGCATGAGACTGCGTCGGTTGTGGGTTGTAGGGGGCTCGGGAAGCGGAGTTGTTGCCTCGTGCTTCCGCCTTCCTGTGGGGGAAACACAGGAGAGGCTTCCTCTGGACGGGCAGGGGAAGCCTCTCTCGGTCTGATGGGTGATTTTGGCCAGTGCGCCCTTGGGCGTTTTCTTGCTACTTCCAGGTGAGCTCGCGGCCTATCTTGTCATAGATGTGTGCCCAGTGGGCGCGGCTTTCTGCATCGCGTGCGGTCTGCTTGGCCTTCCTGGCCAGGGTCTCCAGTTGCTGCAGCGTGTACAGCACGGCGGGCTGGATGTCTGAATTGCTGTTGCCATGTGCGCGGCACAGGTGGCCGAGCATCTCGTCTTGCAGGGCCTTGCGGTAGGGTGTCACCTTCTCGCCCGTGCGTGCCTCGGAGTATACCAGTTGCGTGAGGTCGGTCAGGAAGGCCTGTGACGTGTACAGCTCGTTCATGTAGTCCAGCCTGTCCATCAGCATGCCAATGCCTATGCGTCCCACGTATTTGGTCAGGTCGTACGGGTCCTTTACCAGACGGCGTGCGTAACTGACTTCGCGCAGCCACGCCGGCTCGTGCAGGACTTGCTCGTCCATGAACTTCAGGGCTGCCTTCTGCTTCTCCAGGGGCTGGGGCACGAACTTGTCCCCAGCCTGCTCCTTGGTGCGGTAAGTGATGAGCGTGCCTCCGATGTTGCGCGTCACGTGTCCGCAGTAGCGCACCATCTGGTTACGTATCTGGGCGAACATGCGGTCAAGCCCGTTGCCGTAGATGTCCTTGGGGTCATCGTTCGCCCATTCTTCCAGGCGGCTTACCTCGTATTTCAGGTTCAGGATGCCGTAGGTGCTTGCCTTCATGGCATCGTCGCCCAGGTCTTCCGTCTGGCGTCTCGGGTCGAGCCTGCCCTCTCCGCTCTCGCCGTCACCCCACCACAGGCGTGGGTTCTCCTGGCTCTTGGCGGTCATGTCCTCCATCATGCGGTGGTCTTCGTCCTCGTCCTTGGCATCGGGCAGGTAGGTGTATCCCCAGCGTATGGCCCACTCGTCATAGTCGTTGATGCGGGGGAAGATGCCCTCGCGGCTGATGTTGTCCTCGGGCTGTGCCACATAGTTGAAGCGGGCATAGTCCATGATGCTGGGCGTGTGCCCGTGGGCCTCCACCCATGCCTTGTTGCGCAGGCTGTCCACCGGCACTGTGCTCGATGAGCCGAAGTTGTGCCTCAGGCCCAGCGTGTGCCCCACCTCGTGGCTGCTCACGAAGCGTATGAGTTGCCCCATGAGTTCCTCGCTGAAGTTCATCGTGCGGGCTGCCTCGTCTATGCTGCTTGCCTGCACCATGTACCAGTCGTGCACCAGGCTCATCACGTTGTGGTACCAGCAGATGTGGCTTTCCATGATTTCTCCGGTGCGCGGGTCGTGCACGTTGGGGCCGTAGGCATTCTCGATGGGGCTGGCCAGATAGCGTATGCAGCTGTAGCGCGCGTCCTCCATGCTCATGGTCGTGTCGTTCTCAGGCCATTCCTTGGCCATGATGGCGTTCTTGAAGCCTGCCTTCTCGAAGGCTTTCTGCCAGTCGTTGACACCCTGTATCAGGTACTTGCGCCACTGCTTGGGCGTGGCGGGGTCAATGTAGTAGACGATGGGCTTCTGAGGCTCCACCAGTTCGCCTCGGCGCATCTTTTCCACGTCCTCGGGGCGCGGCTCCAGCCTCCAGCGCGTGATGAACGTCTTGCCCTCCACCCTCTGCTGGTCATCGGTGAAGCTTGTGTAGCTGTCGGTGAAGAAGCCCACGCGCGGGTCGTAATAGCGCTTCATCATGGGCCGCTCGGGCAGGAGGATGAAGCTGATGTTCAGTCCCAGGGTCACCTTGCCCGTGCTGCGTGCTGCCGGCAGCGTGGAGTTGGGGCCTGCGGCAAATGTCTTTATCATGCGCACTTCGGTGTTCAAGGGGAATGACTTGATGTCCTCCACGTAACTCATGTCGCCCAGCATGCCCTGCAGGCCGTACTGCTGCTTCACGTACTGGGGCAGCCCCAGGGCAGAGTTGTCCTGGTTGAAGAAAGAGGTCACCTTTATCTTGTAGATGCCGTTCTGGTGACTCTCAATCTTGAAGGAGCCTATGATGGGGTTCTCGTTGCTGATGCGTATGGCTCTGCTTATCTTCTGCGTGGAGTCGGCCACGTTGATGATGAGGTTGGCACGGAGCAGCATCTGGTCATCTGCTCCCTTCTGGAAGTACACTGTCTGCTCGTTGACCTGTTCGCCGCCGAACTTCCCGCTGCCCGAGGGGGTGGTGGTGTAACGGGTGGTGGTGAGGAAATCCCGCCCGATGAGGCTGTCCGCTATCTGGAAGTACCACTCGTTCTTCAGCTTCGTCACGTGGAACAGGCCGGCCCTGTCCACCGTTGGCTTCTCCTCCTGGGGCTTTTGGGGCTGCTCTGCCTCCTTGCTTTTATTCTTGCGCCTGCGCTTCTTCTCGGGCTTCTGCTCCTTGCTCTTCTTCTCTGCCTTCTTGGCTTTTGCCTCTTTCTTGGACTTCTTTTCCTTCTCTTCTTTCTTCTTCTTGTCCGGTGAGGCGTTTTGCTCAGTCTTCCCGACTTCATTGCCGGCCAGGCTCTCGGCGGGCGCGGCTGTCAGCAGGAATGCAGCCATCATCAGGCTTAGATACTTGATTCTCATTTTTCCTTGTTTGAATGATTTGTTGGTTTTGTCTGTGGGGCAGAGCGCACACAAGTGACGTGGTCTGTCTTCCTTGACAAAGTTACGCTTTATTTCCTAGCCTGTTGGCGTGGGAGGAGGAAAATGTGTAAATTTGCACCTTGATTTATGGGAGATTTCAAGCTGATATCCAAGTACAAGCCTACGGGTGACCAGCCCGAGGCTATCCGCCAGTTGACCCAGGGAGTGCTCTCGGGCGTTCCGGCGCAGACGCTTCTGGGCGTTACCGGAAGCGGAAAGACGTTTACCGTGGCCAACGTGATAGCCCAGGTGAACAAGCCTACGCTTATCCTCAGCCACAACAAGACGCTCGCTGCGCAACTCTATGGCGAGATGAAGCAGTTCTTTCCCGAGAATGCCGTGGAGTACTACGTCAGTTATTATGACTATTATCAGCCCGAGGCGTACATCCCCAGCACGGACACTTATATTGAGAAGGACCTGGCCATCAACCAGGAGATTGACAAGTTGCGCCTCTCTGCCACAAGTGCCCTGCTCTCGGGCAGGAAAGATGTGGTGGTGGTGAGCAGCGTGTCATGCATCTATGGCATGGGCAACCCTGCGGCTTTCTATGAGAACATGATTGACCTGCGCGTGGGGCAGCAGATGGACAGGCAGCAGTTGCTTCGCCGCCTGACCGACAGCCTCTACGTGAGGAATGACGTGACTCTGTCCCGTGGGCAGATGCGCGTGAAGGGGGATACCGTGGACGTGGCACTGGCTTATGCCGACCAGATACTGCGCATCACCTTCTGGGGCGACGAGATTGAGTCGCTGGAGGAACTCGACTCCGTGAGCCTGCAGCGCATAGCCTCCTTTGAGGACTACAAGGTGTATCCGGCCAACCTGTTCATGACCAGCCATGAGGCACAGGAACGTGCCATAAGGCAGATTGAGGCTGACTTGGCCGAGCAGGTGGCTCTTTTCGAGGAAGAAGGAAAGCCCCTGGAGGCCAAGAGGCTGCATGAGCGCGTCACCTATGACATGGAGATGATAAGGGAACTGGGCCACTGCTCGGGCATTGAGAATTACAGCCGTTATTTTGACGGGCGTGAGCCGGGCACCCGCCCCTACTGCCTGCTTGACTTCTTCCCTCAAGACTATCTGACAATCATAGATGAGAGCCATGTGTCAGTGCCTCAGATAAGTGCCATGTACGGCGGCGACCGTGCCCGGAAGAATAACCTGGTGCAGTATGGGTTCCGCCTTCCTGCCGCCAGGGACAACCGTCCCCTGCGCTTTGAGGAGTTCCAGGAGATGACCCGGCAGGTCATCTATGTCAGTGCCACGCCGGCCGACTATGAACTGGCACAGAGCGAGGGCATCGTGGTGGAGCAACTCATCCGTCCCACGGGACTTCCCGACCCGGTGATAGATGTGCGCCCCACGCAGAACCAGGTGGATGACCTCATGGAGGAGATACAGGTACGCATCGAGAGGGGAGAGCGTACCCTGGTCACCACCCTCACCAAGCGCATGGCCGAGGAACTGACCGAATACCTGCAGCGGCACGGCATAGAGACGGCCTACATACACAGTGACGTGGACACCCTGGAGCGGGTGCGCATCATGAACGACCTGCGGACAGGCACTTACAACGTGCTCGTGGGTGTCAACCTGCTGCGTGAGGGACTCGACCTGCCCGAGGTGAGCCTGGTGGCGATACTGGATGCCGACAAGGAGGGATTCCTGCGCAGTCACCGCAGCCTTACGCAGACGGTGGGACGTGCGGCGCGCAATCTCAACGGACGGGCCATCATGTATGCCGATGTCATTACCGAGAGCATGGCACTGACAATAGAGGAAACCAACCGCCGTCGCCAGGTGCAGTTGGCCTACAATGAAGCCCACCACGTCACCCCGAGGCAAATAAGTAAGGCCACCACCATGGCCGACCTCCTGCAGGCGGGCAGTGCCTCGGAGCGGAGAGCCTATGTGGAGCCTCATTCTCCGGCTCCGGCTTTGGCTGCCGAGCCTGTAGCCGGTTTTGCCACGGCCGGCCAGATGGAACGTGAGATAGAATCGCTGAGGCACCGGATGCAGAAGGCGGCCAAGGAACTGAACTTTGTGGAAGCCGCCCTCTTGCGTGACGAGATGCTTCGCCTGCAGGCCGAACTTGAGCAGAAAGGCATGTCTGACGGCAAGAGTTAAATTATGCAAGCAGGCTCCTTTTCGCACGCAAGTGGTTCTTAATTACGAGAAAAAGTGCTACCTTTGCGCCGATTATGCGCTGGAATATGAACAGAAACGTGCTGTGTGCCCTGCTCTCTGCTGCTCTCATGACGGGTTGCGGGGAGTATAATGCCGTGCAGAAGGTTGCCGACTATGACTATCGTTATGAGGTGGCCAAGGCCAACTATGCTGAGGGACACTATGGCAGGGCCACGCAATTGCTGGGTGACCTGCTTGCTCCCCTCAAAGGAACACAGTACGGAGAAGAGAGCCTTTACCTGCTCGCCCAGAGTTGTTTCCGCAACAAGGATTATGAGTCGGCCGCTACATTCTACCGCAAGTATTACCAGAGTTACCCGAAGGGGGAGTTCGTGGAGCAGGCCAGGTACGGCTGCGGCTATTCGCTCTACAAGCAGATACCCGATGCACGGCTTGACCAAAGCAGCACCATGGAGGCCATCACCGAGTTCCAGAATTTCCTGGACTACTATCCTCATACTTCCTTGCGCGAGCAGACCACGCAGATGATATATACTCTGCAGGACAAGTTGGTGGAGAAAGAGTACCTGGCTGCCAAACTATATTATGACCTGGGAGGTTATGTGGGCAACATGTCATACGGAGGCAGCAACTATGAGGCTTGCGTGGTGACGGCCGAGAACGCGCTCAAGGACTATCCCTATGCATCGCCGGAGCGGCGTGAGGAGTTCTCCATCATGATTGTGCGAGCCAAGTACCACCTGGCCGTGAAGAGCGTGGAGGAGAAGCGCATAGAGCGTTTCCGTGATGCCATAGACGAATGCTATGCCTTCAGGAACGACTATCCCGAGAGCCGTCATCTGAAAGAGGCGAACTCCATGCTGGCCAACGCCGAGAGCATCGTCAAGAAGAAACACATCAGCCTGCAGGAAACAGAGGAGCAGGAATAAGGCAAGAAAGCGAGTTTATACATTATATATTATATATGGATTACAAGAAATCTACCGCACCTACCAATACGGTGACACGTGATGTAATGGATTTGTGCAAGGACACAGAGAATATCTATGAGAGTGTGGCCATCATAGCCAAGCGCGCCAATCAGATATCCGCTGACATTAAATCGGAACTCAACAAGAAACTCCAGGAGTTCGCAAGTCCCACGGATACGCTTGACGAGACGTTCGAGAACCGTGAGCAGATTGAAATCAGCCGCTTCTATGAGAAACTTCCCAAGCCTACGCTTATGGCTTCGGAGGAGTTCATTGAGGGCAAGATATATTATCGAAACCCCAGTAAGGAGACTACTTTGGAGTATTGATTTCTGCAGGTGGATTTGCCCTGTGGACATGTAAAGACTGGGAACGATGATACAACGCATACAGACTATATATCTGTTTCTTGCCTTGGTGGCATGCGTGGCTTGCATGAGCATGGCCATCGGCCGATTCTATGACTATGCAGGAGATTCGCTTGGCAGGTTATATAACCTGTGGCTCTCTTTTTCTGATGGAATGCATTCGCTTTTTCCTTGGGCTCTCTTCTGCATCTTGCTGTTCTGTGCAACGCTTTTGCTGATGAACATATTCCTGTATCGGCAGCAGACTCTGCAGTTGCGTCTGTGCGTCTTCTGCATGGTGCTCCAGGCCGGTTGGTACTTGGCCTATGGCGGGCTTGTATGGATGAGGATAAACCAGATGGCGGCTTCTTTCCGTCCGGAGTGGCCTGCAGCACTCCCGGCAGTGGCATTGGTACTCACATACCTGGCCATGCGTGGAATCACGAGGGACATTCTTCTGCTGAAATCGCTTGACCGTTTGAGATAATCCGGGGATTTCCCCCGGATTTTTTTTGCCTTACCGGGAAGCGTGAGGTGTTACAGGAAAGCGTGGAAAGCAGTGTGCCTTTTCTGTGGTACTGCTTTCCACGTTTTCTTGTACACGTATTGGTGACCTTTATTGCTTCTTTGTCTTTATGATGTCAAACAGATAGGATGCCTTGGCAATGATGGCTCCGTTGGCACTGCGGCCGAATGGGTCTTTCTTGGAATTCTTGAAGATGTCGCTCAGGGCGTAGTAATAGCGTCCCTCCAGCAGGAAGTGGTGGCCGCTGCGCGTGCTCACGTCCAACCCCAGTCCGCCTGTCAGTCCGTATTCAAACGTTCTCTGTACCTTCCGGCCATATTGTTCCACCACCAGGTTGGGGCGCTTGTTCAGTGTTTCCTCTGACCATTCTCCGCCGCGTTTCTCCTTTTCGCCCATGCAGAATCCTATCTGCGGACCCAGTACAAGGAAGCCTTTTGCGCCGCCACGCTCGCGTCCGAACCCCAGGTTGGCCAGCAGAGGTACCTGTACATAGTTGATTTGCCGCTCGTAGGTGTCGGTGCTCGTCTCGATTTTCTCCTTCCAGCCCAGCCCCGTGTAGTTCACTTCTGCCTGCAGGGCACACAATGCAGCAAAGTACTTTTCGCAGGTGTAGCGCACCGTGAGGCCGAATGTAGTGCCCGGATGGAAATCCTGTTTGATGGTGGGGTTGAAGGAGACTTTATTCAGCACGTAGCCTCCGCTTACACCCACGGCGAGGTCGCGTCGTGCTTCGCCCACCTGTGCCTGTGCGGCCAGGCAGACTGCTGTGAGAGATAGAGAGAGAAGCAGCCTTTTCATTGCACAAGTGTAATCGTCTGGTCAGGTGAATAGTGCACCAACTGCACAAAGTGGTTGGTGCGCCCGCTCCCTTTTGCGTCTTGCCGGAACAGGAAGTTGTGCTGGGCGGGCTGCAGGCTGATGCCGCCTTGCATGTCCTCAAAGGTGTCGCTCATGGTGGTCAGCCCATGCATGAAGAAGTAGCCCATGTCGAATCCCATCATGGCATAGCGGGGGAAGGTGGCCATCATGGGGTGGCCGAAGTTGCTGGCAAAAGCCCTCCCGAAAGATATTGTGCTGCTGCCCAGCGGGTGGCAGTAATAGGTGCAGAAGGCGTAAGTGTCAAACTGATAGAAACTGTTGAGCAGTGTCTCCGTATAGGTGACCCATTCGGGATAGCCCACCAGCCGTATGCGGTATTGCGGGTGCGCTTCGGTGAAGTCTTTCAATCTTGCACAGAGGATGTTGAGTGACTTGATGCCGGCATTGTCGGGCACGATGCAGTTGACCTGGTACTGGTTGAAGGCAGACTCGTAAGCGAATTCGTCTCCATTGATGTTCAGCGTTCTTGCAGTCATGTTCTTCTCTGCTAGGCATTCCTGCAGTTTGGTTGTGAAGAGTGTGCCCCGTGTGTCCGGTTCGTTGGTGTCCAGCAGCACGAAGTTTGCATCCTTGTCCATCACTCGCGCTACTAGGGTTGCCGCATCGGTTGTGCTCACGTTGGCGGGAGCCGTGGCCGTGTAGGTCAGGGGCTGCTTGTCAGTTCCCTGCGTGTGGGCAAAGGGCAGAACCAAGCGTATGTTGTTCTGCTGGCAGAACTGGTTCAGCACCCCTATCTGTGCCTCGTCTACAGGTCCGAATATGACGTGTGCATGCTGCAGTTCTTTCCCGTGTGTGGTGAGCAACTTTTGCATGCTGGCCTGCGTGGAGCCTGTGTGCAGGGCGTGTATGGTGATGTCTACGCCACTGCGGCGCACACTGTCGGCGGCCATGAGCAGTCCCTGGTAGAACTCCACCATCTTGGCTCCCCGCTCGCTTTCCTCTTCCAAGGGCAGGAGCACCCCTATTTGCAGGCTTTCGATGCTTGTCCTCACGGGTTCGGCAATGGGTTCCTCTGCTTCTGCCGGTAGCGGACATGCTTCGGGAATGGTGAGTATCGAGCCTTTCTTCGGTTTCTTCTTTTTGGTCTTGACATCGGGATTCGCCTGTTTCAGAGCCTGCTCACTGATGCCGTATCTTGCGGCTATGGCGGCCCACGTCTCTCCCTTCTGCACCTGGTGCATGTGCTGGAGTTGCTGCATGGTGCCCTGTGCCCACATGAGGGCAGGCAGACATATCAGTATGAGGGTTAAAAGTCTTTTCATGTCCGCAAAGGTAACACTTTTCCCCCTATGCCGTTCATTTTGCTCTCTGAAAAGGGATGGCAGATGGCGGAAAAACGCTAAATTTGCAGGACTATGCGATATGAGAACGTAACCAAAGCCGTCCTGCAGGGCATTGCTGCCCTTGTCCTGTGGGGTATGCCCGCCTGTTTGCTGGCCGGCCGCACCGTACAGTGGCAGCCCTTGCAGTGTTTTGACTCGTTTGCTCCGGCTCTTTCCTTAGTTTCTTCTGGGCTGTCTTTTAGGGAGGGGGAACTACCTTCCGTAGATCCTTCCGGCACGTATGTCACGGTTGACGGCGAGGAACTGGACGATGCTTCTGCCAGCCAGAGCGCACCGCTCACGGCGCATTTCCGTGCCAACCCGCAGAATGTGGGCGACTATTCAGCCCGCTATGAGTGGAAGATATGGCGTGAGGGAGATGACGAGAATCTGCTTGTACACCGCTTTGATGAGGACATTGACTACACGTTTACCGGCAGTGGTTCGTTCCGCATACAGCTTTACGCCACCTTTGTCCTGGGCAATGACACCATCACTTACCCTGCCGAGGGAGAAGAGAATCCCATAAGCGTGAGCATCAGCGAGAGCAAGTTGGAGTTTCCCAATGCCTTTTCGCCCAATGGCGATGGCTATAATGACGTGCTCCGAGCCAAGGATGGCTACCAGAGCATTGTATCTTTTGAGGCCGCAGTCTTCAGCCGTTGGGGGCGTAAACTCTACTCCTGGAACTCTCCCGCAGGCGGCTGGGACGGCAAGGTGAATGGGCGCACGGTGAGCGATGGAGTGTATTTCCTGGTGGTGAAGGCTAAGGGAGCCGATGGCAGGAAATACAATATGAAGAAGACCATATCGGTGCTGACGGGCTATGACAACAGCCGCCAGCAGGGAACGGGGGGCGCTGATGAGTGATTCCAAGTTGACCATCCTGGGTGCCAGGGTGCACAACCTGAAGAATGTTGATGTGGAGATTCCCCGCCACAGCCTCACTGTCATCACCGGGCTCAGCGGGAGCGGCAAGTCATCTTTGGCTTTTGATACCATCTATGCCGAGGGTCAGCGACGATACATAGAGACCTTCAGTGCCTATGCCCGCAATTTCCTGGGCAACATGGAGCGCCCTGACGTGGACCACATATCCGGCCTCAGCCCCGTCATCAGCATTGAGCAGAAGACCACCAACAAGAATCCTCGGAGCACAGTGGGTACCACCACGGAGATATATGACTTCCTGCGGCTGCTGTTCGCACGAGCCGGCGAGGCTTATTCTTACGTCAGCGGAGAGCGTATGGCCAGGTATACCGAGGAGCAGATAGTGCAAATGATCATCAAGGATTTCTGCTCCCGGAAGATTTGCATCCTGGCTCCGCTGGTGCATCATCGCAAGGGACATTACCGCGAACTGTTTGAGAGCATCCGCCGCAAGGGTTATCTTTATGTGCGTGTCGATGGAGAGTTGCGTGAGATACTGCCCGACATGAAGGTCGACAGGTACAGAAACCACGACATCGAGGTGGTCATCGACCGCCTGTGCGTGCAGGAGAAGGACGAGCCTCGGTTGGCACAGTCAGTGGCCACGGCCATGAAGATGGGCGATGGCCTGCTGCAGATTCTGGATGCCGATGCGGGCGCGCTGCGCCATTACAGCAAGCGGCTGATGTGTCCCACCAGCGGCATTTCCTATCGCGACCCCGCTCCCCATAACTTTTCATTCAACAGTCCGCAGGGAGCCTGCCCGCGTTGTAAGGGATTGGGCTACGTAAGTCTGATTGACCCGGCTAAGGTGTTCCCCGACCGCAGTCTCAGTGTGCGCAAGGGAGGAGTGGCTCCCTTGGGCAAGGCACGCCAGCAGATGATATTCTGGCAGATTGATTCCTTGCTTCAGACGTATGGTTGCTCGCTTGACACGCCCCTGTCCGAAGTCCCCGATGAGGCGCTTTCCGACATCATCAACGGTTCCGATGAGCGTTTGCATATTCCTTCTTCGGTGGCACACACCAGCAATGACCTCTTCTGCGAGTACGAGGGACTGGCCAAGTATATCGGGCAGATGCAGGATCAGGACATGGGAACCAACGCCCAGCGCTGGGCCGAGCAGTTCAGCCGTACCAGCTCTTGCCCCGACTGTGGCGGAACCCGTCTCTGCCGTGAGGCTCTCCATTTCCGCCTGGCAGAGTGCAACATCGCTGATCTCTCGGCCATGGACCTCTCGGAATTGTACGCATGGGTTAATGGTGTGGAGCAGCGGCTTGCCCCCCAGCAGCAGCGCATCGCCGGCGAGATACTGAAGGAGATACGCACCCGCCTACGCTTCCTCCTGGACGTGGGGCTGGATTACCTGTCCCTGTCACGTTCGTCCGCCACCCTGTCCGGCGGCGAGAGCCAGCGCATCCGGCTGGCCACCCAGATAGGTAGCCAACTCGTGGGCGTGCTTTACATACTGGACGAGCCGAGCATCGGACTGCACCAGCGTGACAACATACGGCTGATAAATTCCCTCTGCAAGCTGCGCGATGCGGGCAACACGGTGATTGTCGTGGAGCATGACCAGGAGATGATGGAGCATGCGGATTACATTGTGGACATCGGCCCGCTAGCAGGCCGGCGCGGCGGGCAGGTGGTGTATCAGGGCACTTACCGGGATATGCTCCAGGCCGACACACTTACCAGCCGTTACCTGAGGGGCGTGCAGCGCATTGAGGTGCCGACCGTACGCAGGCCGGGCAACGGGCATGTGCTCGCGCTGAAGGGAGCAACGGGCAACAACTTGAAGGGCGTGGATGCCGACTTTCCCCTAGGATGCTTTATCTGCGTGACCGGCGTGAGCGGCAGCGGAAAGAGCACCTTGATAGGCGACACCCTGCAGCCTTTGCTCAGCCAGCATTTTTACCGTTCGCTGCAGGCGCCGCTTCCTTATGACTCCATCGAGGGGCTGGAGCATATAGATAAGGTGGTGAGCGTGGACCAGAGCCCCTTGGGGCGCACCCCACGTTCCAATCCCGCCACTTACACAGGTATCTTCAATGACATACGCAACCTCTTTGTGGAACTGCCCGAGGCCAAGATACGTGGCTACAAGCCGGGACGCTTCTCCTTCAACGTGAAGGGCGGAAGGTGTGAGGCGTGCGGTGGCAACGGTTACCGCACCATTGAGATGAACTTTCTGCCCGACGTGCTTGTGCCCTGCCAGGAGTGTCGCGGGAAGCGTTACAACAGGGAGACCCTCGAGGTGCGCTTCCGTGGCAAGAGCATTGCCGACGTGCTAGACATGACCATCAACCAGGCGGTGGAGTTCTTTGAGAACCAACCGGCCATCCTCAAGCGCATAAAGGTGCTCCAGGACGTGGGACTGGGCTACATCAAGTTGGGGCAACCGAGCACCACTCTTTCGGGGGGAGAGAGCCAAAGGGTGAAGTTGGCTACCGAGTTGGGAAAGAAAGACACGGGCAGGACACTCTACATCCTGGACGAGCCCACCACGGGGCTTCATTTCGAGGACATACGCGTGCTGCTCTCCGTGCTCAACCGCCTGGTGGACAAGGGCAACACAGTGGTGGTCATCGAGCACAACCTCGACGTGATAAAGAGTGCAGACTGGATACTGGACATGGGACCCGGCGGCGGACGCGAGGGTGGAAGGCTTGTCTTCTGCGGAACGCCCGAGCAACTGGCGCAGAGCGGCGAGAGTGTCACCGCACCTTATCTCAAGCCGATGCTCGCCCGTCCTACGGAGGAGTGAATGCGGCGGGGGCATGGTTTCCGGTGCCTCCCGGATAGCCCTCGCGCTTCTGCAGGTCTGCCGTCCCGCATCACATATGACATCTTGAATAAAAACGAACCAAACTGATAACACGCAATGAAGAGGCAGATTCCTTTCTTGATGCTGATTCCTGTGGCGGCCACAGCGCAGCAGCGACCCAACATCGTCTACATCATGACGGATGACCATACGGCTCAGATGCTCTCGGCCTATGGCAACAGTCCCATTCAGACGCCCAACTTGGACAGGCTTGCCAGCGAGGGGGTGCTTTTCCGCAACAGTTTCGTTGCCAACAGCCTTTCGGGGCCCAGCCGTGCCTGCATGCTTACGGGAAAGCACAGCCACAAGAACGGTTTCACCAACAACGAGCACGGTGTGTTCGACGGCAGCCAGCAGACCATGCCCAAACTCATGCGTCAGGCGGGTTACCAGACAGCCCTCATAGGCAAGTGGCACCTGGTGAGCAAGCCCACGGGCTTTGACTACTATGAGATTCTGGGCGGGCAGGGTGAGTATTACAACCCCACCTTTATACAGATGGACGGCACCCGCAAGCAGACCGAGGGCTACTGCACAGACCTGGTGACCGACAAGGCCATCAACTGGATGGAGCACCGTGACCGGGACAAGCCCTTCATACTCTTTGTCCACCACAAGGCGTGCCACCGCGACTGGCTGCCTCCCATGAAGTACCTGCGCGCCTATGAGGACCAGACCTTCCCGCTACCCGGCAACTTCTGGGACGACTGGGAGGGGCGCGTGGCGGCGCAGCAGCAGCAGATGAGCATCGCCTCGCCCATGGACATGGACCTCGCATATGACAACAAGGTCTACCGCAAGGGCGACAAGAGCAGGCTCAGTTCGCTCTATGAGTACAACATCAGCCGCCTCAACGAGGCCGACCGCAGGGTGTACGACGAGTTCCATGACTCCCTCACGGCCGCCTTCTACCGCAACCCGCCCACGGGGCGTGCACTCACGGAGTACAAGTTCCAGCGTTACATGCGCGACTATGCCAAGGTGACGCGTGCCTTGGACGACAACGTGGGTCGCCTCATGGACTACCTGCGTGAGCACAACCTGCTGGAGAACACGCTGGTGGTGTATACCAGTGACCAGGGGTTCTACATGGGCGAGCACGGGTGGTTCGACAAGCGGTTCATGTATGAGGAGAGCCTCAACACGCCCCTCATCATGCGGCTGCCCGAAGGGCTCAGGCGTAGGGGCGAGATAGACGACATGGTGCAGAACATCGACTATGCCCCCACCTTCCTCGACCTGGCGGGCGCGCCCATACCCGACGACATCCAGGGCGTGAGCCTGCTGCCGCTGCTGCGCGGGAAGCACAGCCCCAGGCACTGGCGCAACTCAATCTATTACCATTTCTATGAGTTCCCGGCCGAGCACATGGTGAAGCGGCACTATGGCATACGCACCGGCCGCTACAAGCTCATCCATTTCTACAACGACATCGACACGTGGGAACTCTATGACTTGAAGAAGGACCCCACGGAGATGCACAACCTCTACGGCAAGCCCGGCTATGAGAAACTCACGCGCCGGCTGCACAGTCAACTGGACGCGCTGCAGAAGCAGTATGACGTGCGGCCCGAGGACCTTTAGCGTGCACCGTCCTTGAAGGAGATGGCAAAGGTGGTGTGGTAGCCACTTACCGGCACAGGGAGGAGACTGATGTTTCCTCCCTGTGCCATTATTATCTGGCGGGAGAAGGGGAGTCCGATGCCGCTGCCCGAATGCTTGGTGGTGAAGAAGGGGACGAAGAGCTGGCGGCGCACGTCGGATGGGATGGGGCTGCCGTTGTTGCTGATGAGCAGGGCGGTTCCCCTCCAGTGGAGGCCCATGCGCGTGGCACCCGCCTCGGTGGCGTTCTTGCAGATGTTCACCAGTGCCTGCCGCAGCAGTTGGCTGTCGGCCTGCACGGTGGGGGCTTCCTCGAGGTGCACGTGCCACTCCACCTGTGGGTACATGGCGCGGAGCGAGAGGGCCGTCTCGCCCAGGCTCACCTCGCGCAGCACGGGCTCCTGCAGCAGTGTCATCTTGCGGAAGTTCTCCACGAAGGCTGTGAGGCCGGCGGTGGTGTGCTGTATGGCCTTCAGCCCTTCCTCGTACTTCGAGCCGCTGATGCCCGGGCTGGCGAGCCATGCCTGCGTGATGCTGGAGATGGGTGCCGCGGCGTTCATGATTTCGTGGGTGAGCACTCGCGTGAGCTTCTGCCATGACTCCACCTCGCGCCTGTCCATCAGTGTGCCTATCTCCTGTCCCAGGTTGTTGAGCGTGTCCAGCAGGGCGCGCTCGCCTGACGGCATGCCTCGTGTGGAGAGGCGGAAGGTGAAGTCCTCGTTGCGCACTGCCTCGCTCATCAGCCAGGCCTTGGTGCGCAGCGTGCGCTGGTGGTGCAGGCGGGCCAGGAGCAGCAGGGCGGCTAGTGCTGTGGTTACAGTTAGGAGGAGCCACAGGGGCAGGTGGAGCGTGGTGAGGAGCAGGCCGCCGGCCTGCTCCATCCATTGGGGGACGGTGGTGGAGGGCATGGTCATGGGCGGTTTATCTTGGCATAGAGCGTCTGCCGCGTGATGCCCAGCAGCTCGGCGGCACGGCTGATGTTGCCGTGGCAATGGTCAACCACCCGCTTCACATGGCTGCACTCCATCTCGTCCAGCGACGGTATCTCTTCGCTCTTGTCCACCGCGTCCTTCAGCGTGCGCAGCAGCTCGTCGTTGTCCCAGGGCTTGGTCACGAAGTCGGAGGCCCCTGCCTTCAGGCACTTCACGGCCAGCCTCACGTCGGCATAGGCGGTGATGAGCACCACGGGCAGGTGGGGGTGCAACTGGCGCAGCGTGCGCAGCCAGTGGAGTCCCTCCTGCCCGGAGTTCATCCCCAGGGTGAAGTTCATGTCCATCAGCACCACCGAGACCCGTTCCTGCTGCAGCGTGGCGGGCAGGGTGTCGGGTGAGGAGAGGGTGACCACGCGCGCGAAGGTGCCCCGGAGGCATATCCTGAGCGCGGTGAGTATGGCGGGACTGTCGTCCACGGCCACTATGGTTCCATATTGTGCCATGCGTGTGTGTAGTGAGGTGGGTGATGTGATGCTTCTTCCGATGCAAAGGTACGCAGGAAGTGTGTAATTATCATACACCCCGGTGTGTGAAATTCATCCAATCAGCCCCCAGCACCCCTCCGGCAGGGCGGCGGGTGCCGGGAAAGTGCTTACCTTTGCCCTTGCCTGCCGGATGGATGGGCGGGCTGACAAGAATATATGATTATGATTAAAGTAGAGAATGTGACCAAGGTGTTCCACACGGACGAGGTGGAGACACATGCCCTGAACGGGGTGAGCATGGAGATAGGGCGCGGGGAGTTCGTGGCCGTCATGGGGCCGTCGGGCTGCGGGAAGTCCACGCTGCTCAACATACTGGGCTTGCTGGACAACCCCACCAGCGGCCGCTATTGGCTCGATGGGGCCGAGGTGGGCGGGCTGAAGGAGCGGGCGCGCACCTGCTTCCGCCGGGGGAGGATAGGCTTCGTGTTCCAGAGCTTCAACCTCATCGACGACCTCAACGTGGAGGAGAACGTGGCTCTCCCGCTCAAGGCGCTGGGCGTGCCGGCCCGGGAGAGGCGGGAGAGGGTGGTGGAGGTGCTGCGTCGGCTGCGCATGAGCCACCGGGCGCATCATTACCCACAGCAACTCTCCGGAGGCCAGCAGCAGAGGGTGGCCATGGCGCGGGCGGTGGTCACCCGCCCCTCACTGCTACTGGCCGACGAGCCTACGGGCAACCTGGACTCCACCAACGGACTGGAGGTGATGGGCATGCTGGAGCAGCTCAACCGCGAGGGGATGACCATCGTGATGGTGACCCACAGCAAGCACGATGCCTCGTTCGCGCAGCGGATAGTGAGGCTGTTCGACGGGCAGGTGGTGGATGGCGAGCCGGGGCTCATCTGAGCACAGCCTGGGCGCCAAAGCCTTGCTTCCGAAGCGCCAAAGCCTTGCTTCCGAAGCGCCAAAGCCTTGACTCCGAAGCGCCGAAGCCTCGCCTCCGGGGTGCCGGTTTTCCACCGCCATAGTGATGCGTTTTCATCACTATAGTCTTGAGGCTTCATCACTATAGTCTTGAGGCTTCATCACTATAGTCTTGAGGCTTCATCACTATAGTCTTGAATCTTCATCACTATAGTGATGAAAGCCCGCCTCCCGGGCGATGGGGCGAAGGGCGGCAAGATATTCATCAACATAATAACACTCAACAAGATACATCATCAATGAAGACATTCTTCAAGTTCCTGCAGAGGAACAGGCTCTACACGGTCATCGAGGCCTTCGGACTGTCGGTGGCACTGGGATTCGTGGCACTGCTCACCTCCTATGCACGCACCGAGTACAGCGTGGGGCGCACAAGTCCCTCCTGCGACAGCATATACGCCATCGGCATGGGGAATTGCCTGGGCATGACGTGGGGCACGGGCAGGAACGTGCTCAGCAAGATGCCCGCCATCAGTTCATGGACCAGGCTGCTGCCCGTGCCCCTCTGCGACGTCACCGTCGACGGGCAGTGGGACCAGGTCAAGGCGGCCGCCGTGGACCCCGACTTCCTCACCTTCATGGGCATCCCCCTCCTGCAGGGCAACCCCGCAGAGGCGTTGCGGGACAGGGCATCGGCCGTGCTCTCCGAGTCCTTTGCCCTGAGGATGTTCGGCACCACGGACGTGCAGGGCAAGAGCATCGTCTGGCACAAGAGCAGTTCTGAGAAGATAAGGCTGCGCGTCTCCGGCCTGATGCCCGACATGGGGCCGCGGGACGTGTTCGAGCCCATCGACGTGATGATGCACGCCACCCTGGCCGAGGACATGTTTGCAGAGATGGACAACTTCGGCTCGTGCCAGACCTTCGTGCGCCTCGCCCCCGGTGCCTCCCAGGCCCGGGTGGAGCGGGACTTGCTCAAGGCATACACCGACACCTGGGACTACTGGCAGCCCGACGGCTCCTCAGGCTCCTTCCTCTACGGCTCCTCCCTCCTGTCGCTGAGCCAGATCTACTTCTCGCCCTATGACCACAGCTTCCCCCTTCGCCAGGGCAGCCGCACCACCGTGCTGGCCCTCCTGGCCGTGGCCCTGGTGCTGCTCCTCTCGGCCCTGTTCAACTATGTCAACCTCACCATGGCGCAGACGGGAAGGCGGGTGCGCGAGATGGCCATACGCCAGCTGGTGGGCGAGAGCCGCTGGAGCATCTTCCGCCGCTACCTCTCCGAGTGCCTCCTCTTCACCTTCTCCTGCTTCGCGCTGGGCTGCCTGGTGGCCTTCGCCCTGCGCCCGCTCTTCAACAAGTGGCTCTCCGCCCGCATCCTCTTCCCCGCCGATGCCGCGGCACTCCTCTCAGTACCCGCAATCCTGGTGCTCATCTCCCTCACCAATGCCCTGGCTCCCACCCTCATGGTGCTCCGCTGCAAGCCGATAGACGTGGTGAGGGGCGACTTCCGCCTGCGCGGCAAGATGTACCTCGGCCGCCTCTTCATGGTCATCCAGGGTGCCGTCAGCATGGTCATGGTGAGCATGGGGCTGTGCATGGCCATGCAGATGCACCACATGCTCACCCGCCCCACGGGCTACAACACCGAGCACCTGCTGAGCATGAACACCTGGGAGCTGGGCACGGAGAACGCCCGCCAGCGCCTGCTGCGCGACCGCCTGCAGGCCCTCCCCCAGGTGGAGAGCGTGGGCATGGCCTGCTCCCTGCCCGTCAGCGTGGGGCATGACGGCGTGCACCGCGAAGGGGAGAACATGTCATGGATGCGCCGCGTGCGCGTGGACACGGTGGCTTTCCGCCTGCTGGGCTTCCGGCAGTTGGAGCGTTACTCTGATCCCCTCCCGGGCATGGGCTTCGTGACCGAGGAGACGCGCGACCGCTATGGGGTGAGCCGGCAGCAGCCCTACGTAGAGGAACAACGCCCGATCGGTACCTGCCGGGACTATAGAGTGTGCGGCGTACTGGCCGACTACAACTGCGGCACCGCCATGGACAATCCCATGGAGGACAGCCACAATTATGTGGAACTCATTCCCGAAGACTTCCCCTACATCTACAACATGCTGGTCAAGGTGCGCGGCGACGAGGCCGAGGCCAGGCAGGCCGTGGGCAAGGTGTACAGTGAGACTGCCCGCGAACTCGTGGGCTTGCCCTACGTTGCCAAGGCGAAGTACATCAGCGAGCAGTTGCGTGACGACCTCTCGGGCACGCGCAACGTGATGCTCCTGGTGCTGGTGTTCATGGGCATCTCCCTGCTCATCTCAGCCTTGGGCCTGCTGGCCATGTCCATCTACTTCACCGCCCAGCAGGGCCGCGCCATAGCGCTGCGCCGCGTGTTTGGCTATGGTCGCGTGGCCGTGGCCGGGTGGCTGGCAAGGCGCTTCATGCTCCTCACCCTGGTGGCCGTGATGCTGGCATCCCCCGCCTGTGCCTGGTTGATGCGCCGTTACCTGCAGGATTTCCGTTACGTCATTCCCTTCCCCTGGCCCCTCATCCCCCTGTCGGCACTCATCCTCCTGCTGGTGGCCCTGCTCTCCATCCTCTGGCAGACGTGGCGCGCCGCATCGGAAAATCCTGTGGAGACGCTCAGGAGCAATGAGTGACCTCCCTGGCGAGGGCACGTCATGCGCGGGGCTGCTCGGGACTTCCTGAAATGGTGTCCCCGGCAGCCCCTTCTCTATTGTGCGCCACGCAGTAGGGCTATTGCGCGTCACGCAGTAGGGCTATTGTGCGTCACGCAGTAGAGTTATTGTGTCCCTCGCAACAGAGTTGTTGTGTCCCCCGCAACAGTGTTGTTGCGCCTCTCTGTCGGCTGCCGCTGCACGCTGCATTTCCTTCCTGCTCCGTGGGGAAGGGTAGAAAAAGGGGAGGCAGCATCGCGTTGCCACGATGCTGCCTCCCCTGGTATGGTTGTTGTCCGTATGGCCTGTTAGTAGAACAGGTAGCGGTTGTCTTTCACGTCAGCCTTCTGGTAGAGTTCGCTGGTGAATCCGCCCAGTCCGCGCAGCATGCTCTGCATGGCTTGGGTCTCTTCGGCCTTCTGGTCAAACTTGCCATCGGTCTTGTTTTGGTCGATGACCTGGAATGCATATACGGCTCCGTTGCCCTTGATGCCGGCCTTGAAGTCACCCTTCTTGGCGGCTGCCACTGAACCGCTCAGTGCAGGCTCGCTGCGACCAATCTTCGTCACGAAGGCGCTGTTGTTGAAGTTGATGTGGCTGATGGTGTCTGTCTGTGCACCGGCAATCTTCTGCACGTCGGCAATGCTCTTGGCGGCCTGCATCTTCTCCTGCAGCATGGCGGCCTTCTTGTCCTTCTGTACCTCGCTGGTGAGGAAGTCCTTCACCTGCTCGTCATCCCATGCCAGGTAGCCTTTCTTGTGCACGCCTGTGAGGATGACCACCATCATGTGGTCGTTGTCGCCGCACTCATAGAGGGGTGACACGTCACCGGCCTTGGTGCCCTTGTTGAATATCCAGCGCAGAGCCTCGCGGGTGTTGCGCACGTTGGCTACGTTGTGCTCGGTGCTGCTCACGGCGGAGCGCGTCTGCACGCTGTAGCCTGCCTTGGCCGCGTTGGCCTCGATGTCTTCTGCCTTGGGATTGCCTGCAATGAAACTGCTGAAGTCATTGTAAGCCTTGCCGTAAGTCTCCTTGCTGAAGTCTATCCTGCGCTTGATGACTGCCAAGTCATATTTTGTAGTCATGGCTCTCTGGGCGGTGACTTGCACGATAATCACACCCTGTCCGTCGAGCACCACCTTGTTGTATGCACCAACGGGTGCGGTGGTCACTGTCTCCAGGAACTTGCGGTTGTTCTCGTCTATTGTCATGCCCTCGTACTGCGCGCCGGTGAGCCATGTCTTGGCACCGGGCTGGTTGTACTTCTTGGCTATGGTGTCAAAGTCGGTACCGGCGTTCAGTGCCTGCATGATGCTGTCGGCAGTCTTCTCTGCGGCAGCCATGTCGGCACCGGGTGCTGCAATCTGCCGGATTTCCACGGAGTCGGGGCGGCTCACCTTGCCTATCAGGCGTATGATGTTCATCGTGTTGTCCGCAGTATTGGTGTAGGGACCCTTCTGCGTGCCTACTTCCATGGAGTCTACCTGGGCTGCGATGTCGGCGGGCAGAGCCTTGGTGCTGATGGGCAACTGGCTGTAAGCCACGATGCTTGCGGCCTCACGCACGGTCTTGGCGGGGCTTGCTCCCTGTGCCAGTGACTCGGCATAGCCCTTCATCTCGGCATTCAGAGCCTCCACGTCGGCCTTGCTGGCGGTCACGGCCACGTCCACATACTTGATGTCGCGGGTCTCCTGTGTGGTGCGGAACATCTCCTTCATCTCGGCGTACTTGGCTTTCAGTTCGCTGTCGGTCACCTTCACCTCATCGTCCTTGATGGTGGAATAGGGGAGTGCGGCCATCAGGATGGTGCTCTCATTGATGCGCCCCTCGAAGTTTGCCTTGGCGGCGATGGGGTTGCTCTTGACTGTGCCGGCAAGCAGGGTCTGGTACTTCTGTGCCAGAGTCTGCTGGCGTATGCTCTTCTCCACGAATTTCCAGTAGTTGTACATCTGCGTGTACTGCTCCTTCACCTCGTTGCCCACTTCGGTGCTCAGCATCACCTCGTCATACTGGCTGAGGAACTGCTTCAGTTGATTGGCATCAAAGGCACCCTGCTGGTTGCGGAAGGGAGTCTGGGAGAGCATCATGTTGCGCCCGTTGTTGATGATGTACTGCATCTCGGCATCGGTCACGGTGAGTCCCAGTTTCTCGCACTCATGCTCAATGAGTTTGTTGCTTACGTAGGTTTGCCACACCTGGTCACGCAGCATGGATGTCTGCTCGTCATTGAGCGTTGACATGCCGTTGGCGTACTTCATCACATCGGTGTATTCCTCCACCAGGTTGTTGAACTCCTGCTGGTTGATGTGGTCGCCGTACACTTCGCCTATGCGCTGGCGGCTCTCGCTTTGTGTGTACGACAGGGAGCGCACAAACTCTTCGGCGATAAAGGCAAACAGGGCAAGTCCCAGCACGATGACGAGGATTTTGCCGTTGCTTCTGATTTTTTGTAATGTTGCCATTGTTTATATGTGTTATTGTTTTGTTTTTTGCTCGAAACAGGCTCACAAAGGTAAGAAGATTTTGTGTATTTACCTATTGTGCCGCCTGAAAAGTGGCGGTATGATGCGTGAAACTTCCCACTCAGTCCAGAACCTTGAGTTTCACAAGTTCGATTTTGGTGGTTGTCTTCTGCATAATCTTGAATTCCCAGTGGCCGAAGTGTATGACTTCATTGAGTTTCGGGAAACTCTGGTACTCGTGCAGGATGAGCCCGCCCACGGTGAGGTACTCGTCGCTCTCGGGCAGGTCAAGCCCCAGGGTCTCGTTGGCTTTCTGTATCTCCAGCCTGCCTGCCAGCATGTACTCGCCTCCGCCCAGGTCCTTGGCCACGTATGACACGTTGTCATGCTCGTCCTCTATGTCGCCGAAGATTTCTTCCACCAGGTCCTCCAGGGTCACGATGCCGCTTGTGCCGCCGAACTCATCCACCACAACCGCCAGGGAACGCTTTTGGCTGATGAATGTACCGAGCAGTTTCTGCGCGTTCATGGTCTCGGGCACGATGGGTACGTCCTTCACGCAGTTGCGCCAGTCGCTGCCCGCAGGGAGGTTGAACATCTCGGAACTGTGTATGAAGCCGATGACATTGTCTATGTCCCCTCGGTAGACGATGATTTTGGAGTGGCCGCTCTCCACAAAGGCATTGAGCAGCGTGGCCGTGTCGGTTTGCTCGTCAACAGCGTTGATTTCCGTGCGTGGGATGGTGCAGTCTCTTACCTTGACGCTGCTGAAGTCCAGCGCATTCTGGAATATCTTTACCTCGTCGTCGATTTTATCTTTCTCCTCGGCGCAATCCAGGTTGCTCTGTATGAGGTAGTCAAGGTCGGCCTTCTTGAATGTCTTGTCGGAGGTGTCCTTGGTAGGCTTCTGTCCCAGCAGGTACAGAGTGACCTTGCTCAGTGAACTGGTGAACTTGCTGACGGGCCACAACAGGATGTACACCACGTAGGCTGGCAGGGCGCAGATGGTGAGCATACGGTTGGGATTGATGCGGAAGAGGGTTTTGGGCAGGAATTCTCCCGTGACGATGGTGATGGTGGTGCCCAGGAGAGTCTGTATGAGCAGGCATACAGCCTCGTTGGGGCATTCTCCGTAAGGGTGATGTATGCCCAGGGGGGTGAGCAGCAGGCTGTTGACCAGCCTGGCCATGAGCATGCCGTAGATGACCAGGGCTATGTTGTTGCCGATAAGGATGGTGGAGATGAAGTCACTGGAGTGGTTGTAGAAAGTGTCTATCAGCCTGCTCGTGAATCCTTGCTGTTCTCTGTCCATCTCGAATCTCAGTTTGTTGCTGGACAGGAATGCTATTTCCGTGCCTGAGAAGAAGGCGGAGAAGAACAGTACTATGATGATTTCTATGATGAGTTGTGTGTCTGTGCTCATTGTCTTGGTTGGCTATCTCTTGCCCGGTGCGGGCTGGAATCGCATGCCTTCGGTGCCCTTCCTGTCACGGTTGTGCTCGTGCAGGGTGGGTTTTTGCGGGAGTTCCTTAGGCTTGCTCGGGGTGGTGTCGGGCATGGCTGCCACACTGTCGGGGACGGGCGCGGATTGCGTGTCTTCCACGGGGAATGCACCCACGGAGTTGCTCACGCTGTATCGGGTCATCTGCTCGTTACTACGGAACTCCGTGCCTTCCAGTTCGCGCTCGGGGGTTGTGATGTGCATGTGCTGATGGCTCCACATTTCATGCATGTTCATGTCCCAGAAGAGTTCTTCAGTTCTGAACACCTCGTTTTTCATGTTGCGGATGACCACGCGGCCGCGCAGTTCCCACAATCGCTGCTCATGCAGGTATGCCGTATCTGCTTGCACGAAGAGGTCGATGTGGAAATGTTCGTCAAACCTCTCCATAAACAGTCCCTTCATGAACTTCCAGGTCGATGGGCGTCCTGCGGTGTTGTGTATGTCCCATTCCTCTGCCACCATGCGGTAGCGCATCACTCCGGAGTCAGAGATGAGCGTGTTGATGCCGGTGGCGTGCATCATGGGCAGTGAGTCAGCCTCGTTGACAGCCTCGGCCGTGTGCTCTGTCTCTCTGCTGCATGAGAAAGTGCAGGCGGTGGCGATTGCCATCAGCCCCATGAGCCATCGGTTTCCGAATGTCTCTTCTCGGTGCTGCATCTCGCCGGCTTATTGTATCTTGAATTTCATGAACCAGTTTTCGTTGAAGGTGAGTCCCACGTTGACCATGAAGTAATTCTCCGTGATCAGGCTTGTGCTGCTGGGTTTGCGGCGCAGCCATTGCAGGTTGACGTTCACCATCGAGCGGTTGTTTATCTGGTTGGTGATGGGAAGGCCGAGTCCGGCTGAGAGTGTCATTTCACTGGGACCATCGGTTCCGTTGACGCGCAGGTAGGGTGTAGAGTAGTTTGCTCCCAGACGGTACTGCATGCGTTGCAGGTAATGGCGGTCGGTGGGGTCGGGCGTGTACTGTGCGCCAACGGCAATGCGTGAACGGTTCTTATAGTCGCCCTTTTTCCCCGTGTAGGTCAGTTCTCCTTCGGATGTGTCGCTGTGTGGTGTGCGGCAGTCGCTCCAGTTCTCGAAGTGGTAGTCTGCGGCCACCAGAAGTTTGTTCTTGTGTTGCCATGCCAATCCGCCTCCGTAGGTGTAGGGCAGGTCAAAAGGTGAATGGGCAGTCACCTTGGTGCTGTCGCCCACGCTGGTGTATCGCGTGAGTGTGGCATCAGACTTTATCTTGTGTCCCAGTCCCGCCGTCACGCCTATGGTAATCCAGTCACCGGGGGTGATGCGTATGGGGTATTGTGCGCCGAAGTCCAGTTTGTATGTTTTCAGGTTGGCGTGGTGCACGGAGTTCAGCCCGCTGTACGCGCTGCTGTATGAGTCGCCCTCGGCGAAGGTTTGTGACATGGTGTGGGAGTATGTTCCCCACATGAAACTCACGTTTGCACCTATCGACAATGCCCCCACAGGCCGCCATCCCAGTCCGATGTAAGCCTGGTGCAGTCCGCCGTCTCCGTTATAGGAACTGGTGGTCTTGATGGGCAGTGTGGTGGTCTGGTCGTTGGTGATGAGTTTCTCGTTGTAGAAACTGTAGCCGATGGTGCTGTAGGGCACGAATCCGAATGAAAGTCCCAGCCCGCGTCTGAGCCTCAGTCCTGCGTTCACGAAGTCCAGGCTGCAGTTCTTCACATTCACGCTGGTGCCGCCATTCTTGATGTGGCCGGCTGACAGGCTCATGCCTACGTCCAGTATGAGACTCAGCGAGTCAATGGATGCATAAGAGGCAGGATTCTGCATGTTCACCTTGTTGCCCTGGTGCAGGGCGACTCCCACGCCGCCCATGCCTCGGTTGAATCCCTGTGACTGGTCGGCCAGCGTGCCCAGTCCGAACCGGGAGTAAGAGGAGTTGCTGCCGTTGGTCTGTGCGCTTGCTGTGACTGTCAGGAGCGTCAGGAGCAGTATTGCTGTCTTTCGGCTATTTCTTGTCATAGTTGTAGTCCAGAATCTTGTTCAGTCCCCTGGGGACTATGTATTTGTCTGTGAAGGTAAGGCTCTTGATTCCCTCGTCGAAGTTTATCTGGTCGCCACCTGTCAGGAACACCAACAGGCTGGGGTACTTGGCCCGCATGGACTTGATGTAGCCTTCTATCTCGTATTTCATGCCTCTCAGTACGCCCGAGCGTATGGCCGTCTCAGTGTCGTATCCCATGCCGGGAACTTCACCGTCGGCATCCACCAGAGGCAGTTTGGCAGTGAACTCATGCAGTGCGTGCAGGCGCATCTGCATGCCCGGGGCAATGTTGCCACCCCAGTAGTTGCCGTGCCTGTCCACCATTTCATAGGTGATGCATGTGCCTGCATCTATGATAAGCAGGTTTTCGTCAGGCTTCAGTTCACGTGCTCCTACCACAGCGGCCAGTCTGTCTGCTCCCAGTGTCTTTGGGGTACGGTAGCGGTTGACGATGGGTACGGGAGTGTCTGTCGTGAAGCGCATGACGGGGAAGTCCAATGCGTTCAGCGCTGTTTCCGCTTCGGGCGTGAGGTCTGTCACGGTGCCCACTATGCCTTGCGTAAAGTGATGCTTTTGTGCAAAGTCGGCCAGTCCCTCAAGTGTCTTGCCCGAGGTCTTTATCTGTTCTGTAGGTTCGTTCCCGTTGAATGCCACCAGTTTGGCGGCCGAGTTGCCAATGTCGACAATCAGTTTCATCGTTGCAAAGGTATGACTTTTCGCCCGAAAAAAGGCTGACTGCCCTATTTATTGTAGTTCGATGGGGCAAAACACTGCCGTATGCGTGGTTCCGAAGCATCCATGCCATGCTTGACATCCTTTATATATATAATGTATAAGGTGATTGTACTTCCCCCATGTCTGTATTCTTGTCAAAAAGCACTACCTTTGCACCCGTTATGAGAGTATGCACGTTGATAGCAATTATCCTGTTGGCCTGTTTTGCCTCTCCAGTTGCGTTTGCACAGGAGCCTGCCTGCCGGGCACGGGAGATTCCCGTGGCAGAAGCTGCGCAGCCGGACAGCATTAGGGTGAGTCTGCTGACCTGTTCTCCAGGTAGGGAACTCTATTCGCTCTATGGGCATACGGCCATCCGCTGTGTGGACTATGTCCGCGGCCAGGATGTTGTGTTCAACTATGGCGTGTTTTCCTTCTCCCAGCCTCATTTCATCTGGCGGTTCGTTCTGGGTAAGTGCGATTATATGGTGGATGCCGTGCCTTTCGGTGCCTTCCTTGGTTCTTACGAGCAGCGTGGCTCGCGTGTCACCGAGCAGGTGCTGTCCCTGACCTCAGAGGAGGCCGGCCGCGTCATGGCATACCTGACTGAGAACTGTCTTCCCGAGAATTGCCGTTACCGTTACAACTTCCTTTACAACAACTGCACCACAATGGTGCGTGACGTGATAGAGCGTTGCGTGCAGGGCGAGATAATCTATTCCGCCCGCACTCCCAGGCAGACCACCCGTGAGATAATCCACCACTATACGCAAGGTCACCCTTGGGCGGCCGAGGGCGATGACTTCCTGCTCGGCTCTGCCGTGGACACACTGGCTTCAGACCGTGCGGCCATGTTTGCGCCGGAGTACATGATGGAGTATGCTGCCACTGCCGCCATACGCGGTGAGGACGGCAGGGAGCGTCCGCTTGTGGCAGCCACGGTGGTGCTCATCCCGGGCAGGGAAGTGCCTGCCGAACCGGAATTTCCTCTCTCGCCTCGCCAGGTGGGATGGGGATTGCTGGCTTTGGCCGTGCTGGTGATGCTGGTAGAGGTGTTCTCGGGGCGCACCTTCGTTCCTTGGAGCGTGCTCCTTCTTTTGGCTCAGGGACTTGTGGGAGCCTTGCTCCTCTTCATGTCCCTGTTTTCCGAGCACCCGGCTGTGGATTCCAACTGGTTGCTGTGGCCTTTCTCTCCTCTTGCCTTGCCCGGTCTGTATTTTGTGGTGTGCGGAAGCCGTGTGGCCAAGGCGCGCTGGTGGGTCGCCTATTTCTGCTTTTTGGCTCTGTTCCTGGTTTTTTACCCTTTGATACCACAGGAGTTCGGGAATATAGTTGTACCTTTGACCATGTGTTTACTCACAAGACCTGTTGAATTTTATCTCAGTAGCAGAAGGAAAGGAAAGTGAATAGTCCCATAGCACGATACAGATTGCTTTGCTCGCTCATGACGCTGATGGCTGCCATGGGCGCAGAGGCTCAGACTGCCACGGCTGTGCCGCGTTTGGTAGTAAATGTGGTGGTCGACCAGTTGCGCAGTGATTACCTGCAGGCATTCATGCCCCTGTATGGTGAGGACGGACTGGTGCGCCTGATGGAGCAGGGACGCATGTATACCCAGGCAGAGTACCCTTTCAATTCTCCCGACCGTGCTTCGGCCATGGCTTGCCTGGTCACGGGCACCAGTCCATACGAGAATGGCATTGTGGGTACCAAGTGGCTTGACCGCCAGTCGCTCTGTCCCGTACAGTGCGTGGCTGATGACAAGTACTCCTGCCAGTTCACGGCCGATAAATGTTCGCCCGCTTCGTTGGCAGTAAGCACCATTGGTGATGAATTGAAGGTGGCCACCGCTGGGCGCGGGTTTGTCATCAGTGTGGCTCCCGACAGAGAGTCGGCCATCCTCTCGGCAGGGCATGCGGCCGATGGGGCGTATTGGATTGATGACTACGCAGGCCGCTGGTCGGCCTCTTCCTATTATGGGGAATATCCCAAATGGGCGTTGGAATATGACCGCGACTCTTCGCTGGCAGAGCGTATCGGGGATATAGAGTGGACTCCGCTCAATGATTCCGTAGACTGTTTTGCCTATTTCTCGGGGCGAGGCAAGAAGAAACCCTTCAGGCACAAGTTTACCGGTGACCGCCGTTTCGTGAGTCTCAAGTCCAGTGCTTGTGTCAATGACGAGGTTATCCGCTTTGCTCGTTATGCCATCTTGAACTCCGGGTTGGGCGGGGATGGCCAGACCGACCTTCTCAATGTGTCTCTTTACGCGGGTTCGTTTGAGCACAAGGGCGTGTCCCATTACGGCGTGGAGATGCAGGACACCTATGCCCGCCTCGACCGTCAGATAGCCTCACTCATTCGTGCCGCCGAGGAACGGGTGGGCGCGGGCAATGCTTTGTTTGTGCTCACGAGCACGGGCTACACCGATGCCGAGGACATCGATGACCTCAACCAGTGGCGCATACCCACCGGAATCTTTTCCATTACCAAGGCGCAGCTCCTGCTCAACATGTACCTGATAGCCGTTTACGGCCCCGGACAGTACATTGACACGGTGGACAAGAACCAACTTTACCTCAACCTCAAACTCATTGAGAATAAAAGCCTCAAACTGACGGAGGTGTTGGAGCGCTGTGCCGACTTCCTCATCCAACTCAGCGGTGTGAAGGACGTGTATACCAGCCAAAGGTTGGCTAACGGTGCCTGGACGCGTGGCATAAGCAAGTTGCGCAATGCCTACAACACGCGCCACTCCGGTGACATCATGATTCAGGTGTCGCCCGGATGGGTGCTCTACAACGAGAACACTTACGAGAAACAACTCTGCCGTGAGTCCTACGTGGGTTTCCCGCTCATCATGATGGGCTGTGGCATACAGGCCGAGAAGGTGCGCATACCTGTCAGTGTGGACCAGGTGGCTCCCACCCTGGCTCAGGCCATGCGCATCCGTGCACCCAACGGATGCCCCCTGGCACCACTGAATTATTGACCTGTGTTCATCCTATACCTTAATATAATATAACATCATAATATAGATACATGAATTTCGTAAACATACTGACAAAGATATTCGGAGACAAGAAGTCGCGTGACCTGAAGGCTTACCAGCCCTTGGTGGACATGGTCATCCAGGCATACCCGGCCGCGCAGGCTCTCTCCAATGACGAACTCCGTGCCCGTGTGCAGGAGATAAGAAAGAACATCAAGGACTCTGCCGCCCCCTTGCGTGAGCAGATCAAGCAGTTGCAGGACAGCATACAGGACACGCCCATACAGGACCGTGCCCCCATATTCCAGCAGATTGACAAGTTGGAGAAGGAAGTGCTCGATACCTTGGAGAAGGCACTTGATGAGGCACGTCCCGAGGTGTTTGCCATCGTCAAGAGCACTGCCGAACGCTTCGCGCACAATGAGGAGGTGGTGGTCACTGCCACGGATTTTGACCGCGAACTGGCCGCCAACCACGATTTTGTGGACATTGACGGAGACAAGGCCATATACCACAACCACTGGATTGCCGGCGGCAACGACGTGAAATGGGACATGGTGCACTTTGACGTGCAGCTTTTCGGAGGCACGGTGCTGCACCAGGGCAAGATTGCGGAGATGTTTACCGGTGAGGGTAAGACGCTCACCGCCACTCTGCCTGTGTTCCTCAATGCCCTCACGGGCAACGGCGTGCACGTGGTCACGGTGAATGACTACCTGGCCAAGCGTGACTCCGAGTGGATGGGGCCCATCTACATGTTCCATGGCCTGAGCGTGGATTGCATTGACAAGCACCGTCCCAACAGTGCCGAACGCCGCAAGGCTTACCTGGCCGACATCACCTTCGGCACCAACAACGAGTTCGGTTTCGACTACCTGCGTGACAACATGGCACAGGATCCCAAGGACCTGGTGCAGCGCAAACACAATTTCGCCATCGTGGACGAGGTCGACTCCGTGCTGATTGACGATGCCCGGACTCCCTTGATTATTTCCGGTCCCGTGCCCAAGGGCGATGACCAACTCTTTGAACAATATCAGCCTTTGGTGGAGCGGCTGGTGGACGTACAGCGCAAACTGGCCACCCAGTATCTGGCGGACGCGCGTAAGGGAATCACTGAGGGACAGGAAGGCAAGGACAAGAAAAAGACCGAGGAAGGATTCCTCGCCCTCTTCCGCAGCCATAAGGCATTGCCCAAGAACAAGCCCCTCATCAAATACCTCTCGGAGCCGGGCATCAAGGCCGGCATGCTCTCCACCGAGGAGATATACATGGAGAACAACAACCGCCGCATGCCCGAGGCTACCGATCCTCTCTACTTCGTCGTGGACGAGAAGATGAAGAGCGTGGACCTCACCGACAAGGGCAACGAGTGGCTTGCCCAGCAGGTGGATGATCCGCAGTTGTTTGTCTTGCCCGACATCGCTTCGCTCATGTCGCAGATTGAGGCCACGGACTTGCCCGAAGAGGAGAAGTTGGCACAGAAGGACAAGGTGTACAATGATTATGCTGTCAAGAGCGAGCGTGTGCACACCATACAGCAGCTCCTCAAGGCCTACACCATGTTCAGTCTCAATGACGAGTATGTCATTCAGGACGGTGAGGTGAAGATCGTGGATGAGCAGACTGGTCGTATCATGGAGGGCCGACGCTGGAGCGACGGCTTGCACCAGGCTGTGGAGGCCAAGGAACACGTGAAGGTGCAGGATGCCACGCAGACTTATGCCACCATCACACTGCAGAACTACTTCCGCATGTACCATAAGCTCTCGGGTATGACAGGTACTGCCGTCACCGAGGCGGGCGAGTTCTGGGATATCTATAAACTGGATGTGGTGGAGGTTCCCACCAATCGCCCTGTCATCCGCAAGGACATGAATGACCGCGTGTACCGCACCCAACGTGAGAAGTACAACGCCGTCATTGAGGAGATAGTGCTCATGCGCGAGGCCGGCAGGCCTGTGCTTGTGGGTACCACCAGTGTGGAAATAAGCGAGTTGCTCAGCCGCATGCTCTCCCTGCGCAAGATACCTCACCAGGTGCTGAACGCCAAGTTGCACCAGAAGGAGGCCGACATCGTGGCTCTGGCGGGTCAGAGCCAGAAGAGCACCGTGATGGTTGACGGCAAGCCTGAGGAGCGAATGCTCGGTAATGTGACCATTGCCACCAACATGGCCGGTCGTGGTACCGACATCAAGCTCTCACCCGAGGTGAAGGCTGCGGGCGGACTGGCTATCATTGGTACGGAGCGCCATGAGAGTCGGCGCGTGGACCGTCAGCTCAGAGGACGAAGCGGACGCCAGGGTGACCCAGGCAGCAGCGTCTTCTTTGTGTCACTTGAGGACAACCTCATGCGTCTGTTCGCCAATGAGCGGATAGCGCGTGTGATGGACAGGCTGGGCTTCAAGGACGGGGAGATGATAGAGCACAGCATGATTACCCGCAGCATTGAGAACGCACAAAAGAAAGTGGAGGAGAATCACTTCGGCGTGCGCAAGCGCCTGCTGGAGTATGATGACGTGATGAACAAGCAGCGCACGGTGGTGTATGAGAAACGCCATCACGCCCTTATGGGTGAGCGTCTGGGCATGGACATCAGTGACATGATATGGGATCGCGTGTGCAGCATCATCGAGAACAACGACTATGAGGGCTGCCGGCAGCGTTTCCTGGAGGTTATGGCCATGGAGGTGCCCTTCACCGCACAGCAGAAGGAAAACATGCGGCCAGACGAACTGGCCGAGGAGGCTTACCAGAAGGTACTTGAACGCTTCCGTCAGAAGAATGAGGTGATGGCTGCCAATGCCCACAAGGTGGTGACCATGATATGTGAGAGTCCCGAGGGACAGAATTACGAGATGATTGGTGTGCCCGTGATTGCAGGACAGCATCAGTATGGCATACGCGTCAATCTCAAGGAGGCTTATGAGAGCAATTCGCAGACGGTGGTCACTGCTTTCCACAAGATACTCATGCTCCACACCATCGATGAGGCGTGGATGGAGAATCTGAGACTGCTTGACGAACTGAAGCACAGTGTGCAGAATGCCAGTTACGAGCAGAAGGATCCCCTGCTCATCTTCAAGCTTGAGAGCGTGAAACTCTTTGACGAGATGGTCAACCGCATCAACGACCGTGCCGTGAGCGTCATGATGCGTGCCATGATACCCGAACTGCGCCCCCGAACGGAGGCCGATGACATGCCCCGTGAGACACCTGCTCCACAGCAGCGTCCGCAACTGCAGGAGTCACGAGGGGAGTCGGCTGCAGCGGCTCAGCGTGCTGCCGCGGCAAGGGACACGCGTGACCGTCAGCCCGTGCAGCCGGCCCGTGCCGAGAAATTGCCCGGAAGGAACGACCTCTGTCCCTGTGGAAGCGGGTTGAAGTTCAAGAACTGTCACGGGCGTAACCTCTGATTCATCTCTTATTTATACACGTACATGAAAGTAAGTCAGCAAACCACCCATCAGATAGAGCGTTCCCTGCGCAAGGTGGTGGCAAAGTATCCTGCGGACTCCGATCCGGTAATGACGGACCTGCACATACTGGTGAGTCCCAACACGGGAGAGATAAGAATCTACGACGATGACGACGAGGAACTCGACCGTTGCGTGGTGGAGGAGTGGATTGAGGCTCCTCAGGACAACTTCTTCGAGGAGGTGGTACCTGTCCTGCGCTGCTGCATCCAGGACATGCGGCAGGCCATTGAGGGCATGAGCATACTGAAGCCTTTCTCCTTTGTGCTCATTGATGAGGACCATGAGACGCTTCAGGATTTGGTGTTCATCGACAATGAGGAGACAGTGGTGCTGGACGGCAAGTTGATTGACGGCCTGACCGATGACCTTGATGATTTCCTGAAGCATCTGCTGGAGGAGGACTGACTGCTTCTTGGAAGCCTGTCTTTCCTTGCCGGGCATCTGTACGTGCAAACGCATGCCAAGGAGGGCGTATCGAAATGTGTATTTTTGATACGCCCTCCTTAACTTTGCCCATGCAGCAGTATTGTGACCCGTGAAGGCGCACAAATTCGCTCATTAGGGTTCCTTCGGACAAGCAAGGGAAACATATCTCGCTCTAATGATTTGGGTTCATGATTCTTTTCCTGTCGCATGCCGCTTTCTGCCAAAATGTTTGTACCTTTACGACAAGTATATAATCAGAGGAGTGCGAACATGATAAAATCCAACCGCAGAAGACTGCCTGTGGGCATCCAATCGTTCAGGAGGATACGCGAAGACGGCTACCTGTATGTGGACAAGAGCGACCTTGTGTGGCAATTGGTGAATGAGGGGCCAAAGTATTGTTACCTGAGCCGCCCCCGCAGGTTTGGAAAATCAATCCTGGTGGACACCTTGCGGTGCTATTTTGAGGGCAGGAAGGAATTGTTTGAGGGATTGCGTATTATGCAGATGGAGCAGGATTGGAAGTGTTATCCGGTCATCCATCTTGACATGAGCCGGGGTGGAGCCAGTGCCGAGAATATCCGCTCGTATCTGAACAATGCCTTTCGGGAGTACGAGCAGGAGTATGCTGTCCGGGCATCAGAAGGGGATTCCCTGGGTGATCGTCTTCATGCCATCATCATGGCGGCCTGCAGGAAGACCGGGCAGCGTGCGGTGATTCTCGTGGATGAGTACGATTCTCCCCTCCTGCATTCGTGGCAGACTCCCGGGCATGAGGCATGCACGGCACTTTACCGCGAGGTGTTTGCCATTCTGAAGGCTGATGACGAATATGAGCAGTTCGTTTTTGTCACGGGTGTCACCAAGTTTACCCAACTTTCTCTCTTTTCTGTGCTCAACAACTTGGCGAACATCAGTTTCTCGCCCCACTATGCTGCTATCTGTGGTATCATGGAGGAGGAGATTGATGCCAACTTCTTGCCCGAACTGGAGCAGATGGGTGAGTTTAACGGGTGGACACTCGCAGAGACACGTGCCAGGTTGAAGACTTACTATGACGGTTACCATTTCTGCCGGCACAATATGGTGGATATCTATAATCCTTTCAGCCTCGTCAATGCTCTTGCCGATTGTGAATTGCGTAATTTCTGGGCTTCTTCGGGAGCCACGACTCTCTTGCCGAAGTTTGTGGATGATATGGAGATACGCTTGCAGGACTTTGATTCTTGTTCCGTTATGCGTGACGTGCTTGAAACCTCTGATGTGTCAGGCGGTGGTGCCGAGGTTTTTCTCTATCAGTCGGGCTACTTGACCATCAAGGACAGTGACGAGTTTGGTTACATTTTGGGCTTTCCCAACGAGGAGGTCAAGAGTGCTCTTAACAGTGTCTTGCTGCCTGCGCTTACCTTGGGTTCACAGAGTGAAGTCCAGACCATTCAGATGCGTTGAGGCTGCTGTGCGCCAGATAGCAGACAGGAACTATTTGGAGCCATTCCGTGCGGACGGCCGTGAGGTTGTCGGGCTTGGCCTTGGCCTCGATGACGAGGGCAAGGGATTGGTGGACTGGCGTGTGGTTGGCCTTTCCTGAGGCTCGTTCGTAAGCCGCTTCGTTTTATCCTTGTACAGGCATTGGATGTCTGAGTGCCATTTTTTTTGTTTGTAATAATTTTTCCTTGTTTCTGTAGCCAGGTTCCCCGGTTGGGGCAGTTGGGGATAAAAAAAATGTCTTACTGGAAAAAAATATTTTCCTAGTTAGAGAAAAATTTTTTTCCAGTTAGGAAAAAATAGGGGTATTTTGGAGGGTGGAGAGGATGCCCTGTGCCTCATGTCTCTTGCCGTCAAGTTTTTTTTCAAGCCCCAATCGGTTGTTGGGCCGATTGGGGCTTGAAAATTCCCTCTACCTGGAAAATGATGCAGGGGCGGCTGCTCCCGGATGATGACCGGTTGAGCGGCCGCCCCTGCGCTGTGTCATGGGGTGGAGGAGGGGCTATTTCGTGAATTTCAGCCCAACGTACATCCCTTTGATGTTCTTCATCAGGCTGTTCACGGTGCCCAGTGTGCTGTTTACGGTGCTTGCTTTTTCCGTAATGGCCGTGGCCAGCGTAAGCAACTTGTCTGTGCTCATGGCCAGTTGCAGCGAGTTTCCGCTCAGCTTGGCATTCATGTGCACGCTTTTCTTGGTCAGGGGGAAGGTCAGTATGAGGTCGGTCTCGCTCACACTCCAGGTCACTTTCACGTCTTTCCCGTTCAGGTTCACCGTGCCTGTGCTGTCGGCGTTCAGCGTCAGCGTCATCTTTCCGGCCGTGAATCCCAGGCGAGTCATTTGTTTGGCCAATGTGGTCTCCACCTTTTTGCTTGCCAGTGAACTTCCCACGCTTGTCAGCAGGCTTTCGCTCTCGAATGCCACGCAAGGCTCGCTGTAGGTCCATGTGCCCTGCAGGTTGTCGGCATTCAGTTTGTCCGTGCCCAGCAGTTTCGATGCCAGTCCGCCCAGCACATCACCTGCCGTGCTGTTTCCGGTGGCACTGTTCACGGCCTCTCCGGCCACATTCTTCAATAGGTTTTTCAGTTGTGCGTCAGCCTGCAGGCTGCCTGCCATGGCCAGCATGAGCATGGCCATGCATCTCATTACTCTTCTCATAGTCGTGCGTATTACGTTTTGTCTGAGTGCAAAGTTACATAAAACTTCTTTACGTGCCGTTGTTCCCGGCTGTCTGTTTTTCATTTTGTGTGCCGTCTTTTGCGCATGGAGGAGGCACGGGGGTTTGTTTCTTTCAGCCTGCGGGCGCCTTTGGTCGGCCAAACAGGCTGAAAGAGACAAAATATGCACAGTTTTATATACAATAGCAACAAAATTACACATTTATGCATACATTTGACTAAAAAGTGTTAATTTTGCAGTCGTGAAGCATTAAAGATGTTAACTGTATACCTGTGCGTGCACTGGAGGCGTGAGTCTGGCGGCGGGCGTGAAAGGGTGGCAGAAGGCATATTCAAAGAGAAAAAGCATAACACAGTTTTATTAATTCAACTTTTCAAAATCAACATGGGTAAGAAAATTCTTATGTTCCTTGCCTGCGCGGTGATGAGCGCAGGCATGGCCTTCGCCCAGCAGCAGGTGACCGGTACGGTCATTGACAGCGATACGGGCGAACCCCTGGTGGGAGCCACCGTGAAGGTGAAAGGCACCAATCAGGGAGCCCTGACTGACATGGACGGTAAGTTCACTCTGAAGAACCTTTCCGCCAAGGGGAAGACCCTGGTTATCTCATGCATGGGCATGAAGTCCGTGGAGGTGCAGGCCAAACCCAACCTGACCGTCAACCTGGAGCCTGCGCACACTGACTTGCAGGATGTGATGGTGGTGGCTTACGGTACAGCCACGAAGGCCAGTTTCACCGGTTCTGCAGCCAAGATAAGTGAGCAGCAGATTGAGCAGCTCCAGACTTCCAATGCCCTGGAGGCCGTGACCGGTCATGTGGCTGGTGTGGAGCTGTACAACCCCACCGGTGACCCCACCAATGACAATCCCACCATCCGCGTGCGTGGTATCTCTTCAATAAATGCGGGCACCAGTCCCCTCATCATCCTGGACGGCACACCCTACAGCGGTGACATGAACACCATCAACACCAACGACATTGAGTCGCTGACCGTGATGAAGGATGCCGCTGCCAACGCACTTTACGGTGCACGTGGTGCCAACGGCGTGATTGTCATCACCACCAAGAAGGGCAAGGCTGGACAGGGTGCCAAGGTGACCCTCGATGCCAAGTGGGGCTCCAACAGCCGCGCGCAGCGTCAGTACAAGGTGCTGGATAACCCCGGCAAGTATTATGAATTGTACTATGCCGGACTGAAGAACTATGCCGCAAACAAGATGGGCTATACTGATGCCCAGGCTCATGCATGGGCCAACAGCAACCTGACAGCGGAGAACGGATATGGCCTGGCCTACAATGTGTATGACGTGCCTTCCGGGCAGACGCTCATCGGTACCAACGGCCGCCTGAACCCCAATGCCAAGCGCGGTCGCATTGTCAACTTCCAGGGAACCGACTATCTGATGACCGGTGACGACTGGATGGATGAGGCCTACCACAACGGACTGCGCCAGGAGTATAACGTGCGCGTGACCGATGCCACCGAGCGTAGCAATTTCCTGGCATCGTTCGGCTACCTGAACAATGACGGTATCGTGGACAACAGCAACTTCACCCGCTTCAACGGCCGCTTGAAGGCCGACCTGCAGGCCAAGCCTTGGCTCAAGGTGGGTGCCAACATGTCATACACTCATTATAGTGCCGACAATGTGAATGAGGATGGAGAAGGCAGTTCCAGCGGCAACATCTTCGCTGCTGCAAGCCAGTTTGCACCTATATATAATGTATATATGCGTGATGCGCAGGGTAACAAGATGCATGACGCAAATGGTTTTCTCATGTATGACTATGGTGGCAAGAATGGTTCTTGGATGGGTGTGGCCCGTCCTGTTCTCCCCAACAGTTCCGCCCTGCAGGATCAGATTCTGAACACCATTGGCAGTGAGGGCAATGCTGCCACAGCCAATGGTTTTGCCGAGGTGCGCATCGCCAAGGACTTCAAGATTACGAGTACCAACACCGTGACTCTGGATGAGTCGAGAGGTACGTCTTTCACCAATCCTTATTATGGTTCTTATGCTTCCAGCAATGGTATGCTGACCAAGAGCCACGCACGCCGCTTCACCTATGCTTTCCAGCAGTTGGTGAACTGGGGACACCAGTTCGGCAAGCATGATGCCGAGGTGATGGTGGGTCACGAGAGTTTCCGTAACAAGTACTATTTGTTGCGTGCCAGCAAGACCAACATGTTCGACCCCACCAATATGGAACTGAACGGTGCCGTGACAGACGGTTCTCCCGCTTCTTACACCACCGACTATAACAACGAAGGTTTCTTTGGCCGTGCCCAGTACAACTATGCCCAGAAGTACTTCGGCAGCGTGTCCTACCGCCGCGACGGTTCTTCACGCTTCCATCCCGACAACCGTTGGGGTAGTTTCTACAGCGTGGGTGCTGCCTGGGTAATCAGCGAGGAGGACTTCATGAAGAATGTGAAGCCCGTGGATTTCCTGAAGTTCAAGATTTCTTACGGTGAGCAGGGCAATGACAACATTGGCGATTACCTGTACACCAACACTTACACCATTGTGAACTCTGCCGGCGGTCCTGCTGCCAAGCCCCGCCGCATGGGCAACAAGGACATCACCTGGGAGAAGGGTGGCAACCTGAACATCGGTCTTGACTTTGAACTCTTCAAGAGCCGCCTGAACGGTACCGTGGAGTATTTCTGGCGCAAGACCTCCGACATGCTCTTCTCGTTCCAGCTGCCCACCAGTTACGGCTTCACCTACTACTATGCCAACGTGGGTGACATGAAGAACAGCGGTATCGAGGTTTCCTTGGACGGCGATGTCATCCGCGCCAAGAACGTGAAGTGGAACATCGGCGTGAACCTGACGCACTACAAGAACCACATCTCCATGCTGCCCGAGGAGCGCAAGACCACGGTCACCAAGGAAGGCTACAAGGGCTATGCCAGTGCCAACTTCTTCCTGGGCGAGGGACTTAGCATGTACTCGTTCTACATGCCCGAGTATGCCGGCGTGTACAACAAGAACACCTGGCAGTACACCAACGACACCAAGTATGATGCCTCCAAGGACGGACTGTCCATGTGGTACACCGATGGCTTTGAGATGACCACCAATGCCGACGGGACACGCACCATCACCAAGGATGCGCAGGGCAATCAGGTGAAGAGCGGCAAGCGTGCCACCACCACCGACTACAGCAGTGCCGAAGACTACGTTGTGGGCAACATGATTCCCAAGCTCTATGGTGGTTTCAATACCCGTCTGGAGTTCTACGGAGTGGACTTCTCGGCTGACTTTGCCTATCAGATTGGCGGCAAGGTGTATGACAGCCAGTATGCCCAGTTCATGTCTTCACCCAAGAGCGGCTCTCAGGGTTTCAACCTGCATGAGGATCTGCTGAAGTCATGGAGTGCAGGCAACCAGAACAGCAACCTGCCCCGTTTCCAGTATGGTGATGACAACAGCGGCAGCCTGAGCAGCCGGTTCCTGACCAAGGGCAGTTACCTGAGCCTGCAGAACCTGAGCCTGGGTTACACCCTGCCGGCATCTGTGACCCGCAAGGCCAAGATTGACAAGGTGCGCGTGTATATGAACGCCAGCAACGTGTGGCTGTGGAGCGCACGCCGCGGACTGGATCCCCGCACTTCGTGGGTTAACCCTGACGGCACGCGCAACGATTACGGTACGTCCAACGCAAGTTACTACTCCACGGTGCGTACCATCAGCGCGGGCGTAAATGTGACATTCTAATTATATAAGGAGACAAACAGCAATGAAAACAATATTCAGAAACATGCTTGCCGGCACTCTGTGTGCAAGCACGCTGGCACTGACGGGATGCTTGGAGGAGACTTTCCCCAACAACTATGCCACTGCCAACCAGCTGGCCTCCTCAAGCAAGGCCACCGAGGCCCTCATGTGGGAGATGCCTGCCTTTGTCAACAACCTGGGCACTTACGATGACACTTATGCCAATGACTGGGGCTACGGATCCATCATGCACATGCATGATGTGATGACAGCCGACATGGCTGTGGTGGCACACGGCTATAACTGGTACACCAGTTGGAGTGCCAACACTTACCTGGGCGAGCGTTACGCCAATCCTTACATACCCTGGGCTTTCTATTACAAGGCCATCCAGACCACGAACAACATCATTGGTGCCGTGAACGAGGCTAATGCAAACGATGCCCAGAAGGGTTACCTGGGAGCGGCACATGCCTATCGCGCCCTCTATTATCTGGATATGGCACAGACTTACGAGTTCCTGCCCAGTGACGTGCGTCCCGACGGACTGAGCGATGCCGGCAAGAACATCGTGAACCTGACTGCGCCCATCGTGACAGAGAAGACCAGTGAGACTGCTGCACGCAACAACCCACGTGCCACCAGGGACAGCATGTTCAACTTCATCATTGAGGAACTGGACAAGGCAGAGGAGCAGATTCCCTATCTGACCGAGACCAGCAAGACATTGCCTCACCTGGCCTGTGTGTACGGACTGAAGGCCCGTGCCTACATGTGGGTGGCTCAGTATGACAGTGCCTACGCCTATGCCGCGAAGGCCATCAACCAGAAGGACAAGTACAACAACCACGCCATCATGACCCAGGAGGAGTGGCTGAGCACCACCAGCGGATTCAATGACTTGGCATGCAAGTCATTCATGTGGGGCGCACAGACCTCCAAGGAAGATGACGTGGTGCAGACAGGTATCTTGAACTGGACTTCCTGGATGAGCAACGAGACCAGTTACGGTTACAGTGGCGCAGGGCCGTTCATCATGATTGCCAGCGACCTGTACAACAAGATTGACAACAACGACTTCCGCAAACTCTCCTTCAAGGCTCCCGCCACCAATCCCCTGAGCGGCTCCGAGCCCATCATCAGCGAGGAACTCTTTGAGGGCATGCCCACCTACAGCAGCCTGAAGTTCCGCCCCGGACAGGGCAACACCGAGGAGTACATCGTGGGCAGCGTGGGTGCCTATCCCCTGATGCGCTACGAGGAGATGTACTTCATTGCCGCCGAGGCTGCCGCACGCCTTGGTGACGCTGCCACTGCCAAGTCGCTGCTGAGTGCCGTGATGTCGGTGCGCAATCCCTCTTACAACTGCAAGGCATCCACGGCCGAGGAAGTGGCCGAGGAGGTGTTCCTGCAGAAGCGCGTGGAGTTCTTCGGCGAGGGTGTCATCTTCTTTGACTACAAGCGTCTGGACAAGAGCGTGGACCGCACCACCAGCAGCAACTGGGATGTGTCGGAGAACTTCAAGACCGAGGGTCGTCCCGCATGGATGACATGGTGTATCCCTTATGCCGAGGGTTCGCAGAACCATGCGCTCGAGGATTACATGAACCCCGATCCCAGCAACCTCTACACTCCTGTGGCCAAGTAATACAACTTCATGTATAACCAAATTAGAGAACATATAACATTATGAAAACGATAAACAAGCTTGGGCTCCTGCTCTGCTCCGCCCTCACCCTTGTGGCTTGTGAAAGCGAGACCTACAAGGGCGGTGAGTGGGATGCGGCAGACGGCTATCAGAACGTACAGTTCGTGAAGGCCAGCCAGACTGACGAACTTGACCCCACAGAGCCCACCACGGCCACGGTCACCATGAAGCGTGAGAACACCAAGGGTGCTCTGGACGTGAAGGCCGACGTGGTCAAGAATGACGGCGGTGTCTTCACCGTGAGTGACTTCCACTTTGCCGATGGCGAGGAACTGGGCACCGCCACCATCTCCTTCCCCAATGCGGAAATAGGTACTTCCTACGCCCTGCAGTTGACCGTGACGGACAAGAACTTGGTGTCCAGTTATTCTGACAAGGTGATTTTCAACTATAGCGTGACTCGTGTGAAGTGGGTGTCGCTGGGTAATGGTACGTTCATTGACAACACGCTGCCTGAGTTCTATGGTACGATATGGAATCTTCAGGGTGCCCCTGAGTTCTTCATTCGTGACGATGACCACAATAAGTTCCGCGTACGCGCCCCTCATTTGTCCTGCACATTCTCCTATGATGGAGGCACACTTCCTTTCGTGGGCGGCTTCATTGACGAGGAGGATGCAGAAGGCGTGAGCGAGTGGCTCACTTTCGAGATTCTGCAGAAGGGTGATTCCTATGCTGATGTTGAAGACATCCAGAGCGAGGATCTTGTAGCCTTCGACCGCTATTATACGGCTGTTGTTCCCAATGACACTTACGGTGAACTCTCTTACTGCCATCCCTCCATTTTCTCCTCTCTTCAGGACGAGGCTGAATGGCAGGGCAGCAAGGTCATGAGTTGGCAGGATGCTCCCGCCGGAATGGAGGGCTTTGAAGCCGGCGAGAAGATTCCCGCCGAGATAGACCTGGGTCCCATGCTTTACGCTGCCAACGATGGTGGTTATGATTTCCGCGATGTTCCTCTCGTGCTTTACTTCCCCGGTTACAAGCCCGCACACGTGGCTGACCTGGAGGAGGACTTCGAGTGGGAAGAGGTGTTCACCGGCGAGTACATTTCTGAGCAGTTGGGCACCAAGGGCAACGCAACCCTCTACAAGGGTACCTGCACCAACACCACCGATGACTGCGACAAGGTGTTCGAGAATGAGTACGGCACGGCTTACACCATTGCCGCTCCCTATGCCGAGGACTACAACCTGAAGTTCACCGTGAAGGATGGGAACATCATGATTCCCGAGGGCTACGAGTATCAGGCAACCGGCCTGCAGGCTCTGAACCAGGATGTGTATGCCAAGGTGAATATCGGCCACTCCACCTTCACCGAGAAGTTGATTACCCTGAACATCACCTTCACCAACGAGGACGGTTCTGTGGTGTTCGGCACGGCCGACGAGCAGTTGAGCAACATCACCTATACCACCGTGGGTACTGCCGACTGGACATACTACTTCTCTCTGTTCGCTAATGAGGACGAGTCACCTTACCTGGATGCTGGCTTGGAACTGCAGCAGCGCGATGATGACAAGACCCAGTATCAGATTCTGCATGCTTTGAACGATGTGACCATCCAGTTCAGCATCGATGAGGACAACAACGTGCGTGTCCCCATGCAGTTTACGGGTGTGACGTATGGTGCCGATCGTGTCTATGTGGGTGATATACCCACGCTGATGGGTGAGCAGTTCCGTCCGAAGTATCCCAGCGTGTACGACCCCGAGACAAAGACCATCACATCTAGTTTGGGTTGGCCTATTGGCGAGGACGTATATGTTAGCACAGATATTATCAAACTGAACTTCGGTACTGCTCCTGCCAGCGTGAAGAAGGCTGCCAAGAAGCAGATGCCCGAGGTAAAGGTGCTGCGCGGCATGAGCAAGAAGTTCAATGTGAAGTCACCCTGGAGCCATTACACCAAGCAGGCTCCCCAGCGTGTGACCAAGAACTCTGCTCCCCAGTATTTCCTGAACAAGTAAGCAGAAAGGCGCACGCCGAGGCGTGTGCATGACCCCAATAGACAAGAGGGGGGCAAGGAGACCCAAGCGGCCGGCCTTGCCCCCTCTTCATTATATATAAATGCCCGCCGCAACGCAGTCCCCCGCCTGCCGCAGTAAGTCCTAATCCAAAAAATACCCATGATTTTTTGGATTAGCGAAGGAAATGCAATACTTTTACCTCCAAAAGCAAATAGGACATGGCATTGGTAAAGAGACAACTTCAACAGACGATACAGGAAAGGATGTTCCAGGGGAAGGCTATTGTATTTCTATGATAACGGCATCCGCAATGCCCTGATACAAAACCTGAACCCCTTGACTGTGCGGCAAGATGCCGGTGCGCTATGGGAGAACTTCTTCATCAGTGAGCGTGTGAAATACAACCATTATAACGGCAGATACGTGAATTCCTACTTTTGGCGCACCACGCAGCAGCAGGAGATAGATTACGTAGAGGAGACCGACGGCGCGTTCACGGCTTTCGAGATGAAATGGAATCCCCGCAAGGCTGCCACACAGATTCCTTCTGCTTTCCTGAACGCTTATACGGTGGCCGACAAGGCGGTCATCACTCCGGAGAATTATCTGGAGTGGCTCATCTGAGAGGCATTGGCGGAGCACGTTTTCCTTCTCCCTTCTTCTTGTCCGAAGGGGAGTCCGGGTGGACATCTAATAGGAAAAGTGTATGTTTCGGCAGGCAAATCCATAGGAAAAGTGTATATTTGCGGGTACAGAAACATAGGAAAAGTGTATTCATGCTGTACAGGAAGATAGAGAAATACATTGCAAGTCACTTGAAATCAGGTTCTGACAGAATCCTGGTGGTAGATGGCGCACGGCAGATAGGCAAGTCCTATATCATCCGTGAAGTGGGACAGAGAATGTACCCGAACTTCATTGAAGTGAACATGGAAATGGACAAACTGGGAGACAGGATTTTTGCGAACGCCCGGACCGTGGACGACTTCTACCTGGCCTTGAGCACCATGGCCGGAGACAAGATGGGAGGAAAGGATGACACGCTTGTCTTCATTGACGAGATACAGGCTTATGATTATCTGCTGACCCTGCTTAAATTCCTGCGTGAAGATGGCCGGTTTACCTACATTGCGAGTGGTTCTCTCCTGGGCGTGACTCTCAAGACCACCTCTTCCGTTCCTTTGGGAAGCATAGAAATCAAGCATATGTACCCACTCGACTTTGAGGAGTTCCTGATTGCCAATGGAGTGGGGCAACTGATGCTGGACACCATCCGACGGTGTTTCTCGGAGAAAGCCTCCATGCCGGAGGCTGCCCACGGCAAGTTGATGGACCTGTTCAGGAAGTATCTCCTGGTGGGAGGACTGCCCGATGCCGTGAATGAGTTCCTTGCAACCAGGAACGTCTCATCCATCCGCGCCATCCAGAGGAACATCCACCATCTGTATGGAGTGGATGCCGCCAGATATGAGGACGTGCATGGCCGCCTGAAGATAAGGCGCATTTACGAGATGGTTCCCTCCATCCTTGAGAATAAGAAGAAGCGTGTGGTGGCCAAAGACATAGAGGACAAGAAGGGCAAACGGATGGGAGACTACCAGGAGGAGTTCGACTATCTGGTCTCCTCGGGAATCGCGTTGGAGGTGAAGGCCATCAGCAGACCCAGTTTCCCCTTGGTGGAGAACAGCGGGAAGAACCTGCTCAAACTCTACATGAATGACGTGGGGCTCTTGACCGGCATCTATTATGGGAACAATATCAAGGCCGTGATGGAAGATGTCCCGAGCGTGAACCTGGGCTCGGTTTATGAAACAGCCGTGGCTCAGGAACTGAGGGCACACGGATTTCCCCTGTATTATTATGACAACAAGAAATCGGGTGAGGTGGATTACCTGGTTGACGACACGGACAACCTGTCGGTGCTGCCTCTTGAAGTCAAGTCGGGGAAAGACTATCAGGTGCATAGTGCCCTGGACAGGTTCATGCAGACGGAGGAGTACAATATCCGCCGGGCCTTCGTCCTGTCGAATGCCCGGAACGTGGAGGTAAGGGCAGGGATAACCTACATGCCCGTCTATTATATAATGTGTATTGAGCCGGGCGGGGCAGAGGAATACCTGCTGTAGCAGAAGGCATAAACGGATAAAGCAAAGCGATATGGAGAACATGGATTTGACCAACAGGTATTGTGTGGGCTTGGGTGAGATACTGTTTGACGTGTTTCCTTCCGGTTCCAAGTTGGGTGGTGCTCCCGCCAATTTTGCCTATCATGCGGGCCAACACGGACTGCGCTCCGTGGCCGTGAGCGCGGTGGGGAATGACATTCTGGGCGATGAGGCCATACGCCTGCTGGATGCCAAAGGACTCCGCCATGTGATGCCTGTGGTAGATTATCCCACCGGTACCGTGCAGGTGACGCTGGACGCTGAGGGCGTGCCCACTTATGACATCAAGCAGGGCGTGGCTTGGGACAACATTCCCTTTACCGATGAGGTGGCCGGTGTGGCCCGCAACGCCGCTGCCGTGTGCTGGGGCTCCTTGGCGCAGCGCAGCAAGGCAAGCCGGCAGACCATCGGCAAGTTCCTTGACCATACCCCGGGTGACTGTCTGAAGATATTCGACATCAACCTCCGCCAGAACTTCTTCAGCAAGGAAGTCATCAGTGAGAACCTGCACCGATGCAACGTGCTCAAGATAAATGATGAGGAACTCGTCACCATAGGTCGCCTGTACGGCTGTGCCGGTCTGGACATGGAGAGCAGGTGCAGGCACATCCTGGCCATGTATGCTCTGGACATACTGGTGCTCACCTGCGGAGTGAACGGCAGTTACGTGTTTACTCCCGGCAGCGTGTCCTTCCAGGAGACTCCGAAGGTAAAGGTGGTTGACACTGTGGGCGCGGGCGACAGTTTCACAGGCACGTTCTGCGCAGCCCTCCTGAAAGGAAAGAGCCTGAGCGAGGCTCACGAACTTGCGGTGAAGGTGAGTGCCTATGTGTGTACGCAGAGCGGTGCCATGCCTGTGCTTCCTGAGGAAATGAGGCTGTGAGCCTTATTTCTTCTTCCTGCATGCCGGTCATTCGTTAGAAAAAGTGTGACGGACGAAGAGATATGTCCTGAAAAACCATGGCTTAGGAGTTTTTTCAGTAACTTTGCCCCCTTGAAGCACAAATAAAGGAATAAGTAATATGAGAGAAAGAGTCAAGAGACTTGCCGCGAGGACAGTCCTGCTGACAGCCATGACGGTTGTTCCGGCACAGATGTTGGCTGTTCCAGCCAAGCCGGTGCGGCGTGTTGTGACCATGACCGATGGAACAAAGGTAGAAGCCACCCTGCAGGGTGACGAACATTTGCACTTCTTCCGCCTGGATGACGGGCGTGTGGCGTTGCCGCAGGACGGCGGACGCTGCCGTGTGGCAACGGAGCGTGAGGTGGGTGTCGTGTGGACAGAGCGCATGGCTGAAGCCAGGAAGCGACAGAGCAGCCGCCTCCGGACAGCAAATGGTGGCGAACTGTGGACTCCACGAACCGATGGACAGTACGGGAGCGATGTCTCACGCAGGAATGTCAGGAAGGCCAATTCTGCCTATCAGGGGCAGAAGCGTGGCCTTGTCATCCTGGTCAACTTCAGCGACCTCAAGATGTCGGTTGAGCAGCCGGAGGTAACCTTCCGCGACTTCTTCAACAAGGAAGGGTACAACCAAGGGGGCATGAGCGGCTCCGTGCATGACTATTTCCGGGATCAGAGTTACGGTCAGTTTGACCTGCAGTTTGACGTGGTGGGTCCCGTGACGCTGAACAAGACGCATTCCTATTATGGCGGTGACCAGGACGGGCGCCATGACGCAAATGTGCATGACATGGTGGTGGAGGCATGTAATGCCGTGGATGACCGGGTGGATTTCTCACGCTATGACTGGGATCAAGACGGACAGGTGGATCAGATATTCTTCGTCTATGCCGGCTACGGACAAAATTACGGTGCCCCCGATGACTGCATCTGGCCTCATGAGCATACCATTGCCTATAGAAACCTGAGGCTTGACGGGACAGCCATAGGCACCTATGCCTGCAGTTGCGAACTGCGGGGCACTCAGGGTACGCAGCCGGACGGCATTGGTGCTGCCTGCCACGAGTTCAGCCACTGCATGGGTATCATGGACCATTATGATACCAGCGGGGACAATTTCGGCATGGGTGACTGGGACGTGATGTGTTCGGGGTCATATAATGACAGTTCCCGTACGCCCAGTGCCTACACTGCTTATGAGCGGTGGGTGAGTGGCTGGCTGGAGCCGGTGGAGATAAACAAGGCCACATACGTGCAGGGCATGAAGCCGCTGGAGGATGAGCCGGAGGCTTATGTGCTCTACAATGACTATAACCGCAATGAGTTCTATCTGCTGGAGAACCGCCAGCAGAAGGGATGGGATGCCGCGCAGGACGGGCATGGACTGCTGGTGGTACATGTTGACTACGATGAGCGCACCTGGTATACCAACCAAATCAACGTGGATGCCACCCACCAGCGCATGACCATCATTCCTGCCGATGGCAGTCTGTCAGGAAGCAACCAGGCCGGTGACCCCTGGCCCGGTACCGTGCGCAAGAGTTCGCTCACAGACACATCATCGCCTGCCGCTGCAGTGTACACAGAGGGACCTGACGGCTATGCCTTCATGGGCAAGCCGCTGACAGACATTACCGAGGACGAGGCGCGCGGCCTGGTCTCCTTTGCTTGCATGCGTGGTGCGTTGCCCACACCGGTGCTCGGTGAGGTGACTGACATCACTGATACTTCCTTCTCACTCAGTTGGGGCGATGTGGAGGGTGCCACCTCCTATGAAATCTCCATGCGGGAGAAGCCTGCGCCTTATGCCACGCCGGAACAGGCCTGTGTGCTGAACGAGGACTTTGCCAAGTGCTGGAGCAAGAGCAGTGGACTGGGCAGCATAGGCAATAAACTGGATCAGTATACCACTGCACCCGGCTGGACGGGAACCAATGTCTACACATCGCCCAAATACTTGAAGATGGGCGCGGGCAGCAAGATGGGTACCTTGGTTACCCCTCAACTCGACACTCCGCTTGCCGATGACATCACCATCGTGATGACCTTGGAGCCTTATACGGAGAATACCACACTCTCGGGCAGCGTGCTCATAAAACTGAAGAGCGGAACCATGACCGGCACGTTCAACGTGGAGGGCAAGAAAACCCTGATATTCAGTGCCAGTGAGATAGCCGAGCCATTCCAACTCTCGATAGAGCCTGCGCAGGTGGGCTGCATCTCCCGCCTGTCGGTTTATGATGGCGAGTTCAGTGCGGAGCAACTGGGCATCACTGATGGCGATGGCGGCGAGGAGGATGCGCAGAGCATCATGTCCGGCACCTCGCGGCGTGCTGTCAAGCATAAGGTAGGCACCACCACCACTTACACCACCACGCAGTCTCATTACACTTTCACGGGACTCAATTCCACCAGCAAGTATTATGTCACCGTGCGCGCGCTTACTGACTTGGGGCCCAGCAAGTGGAGTTTGGAGCGTGAGGTAAGGCTCGACCAGACTGCCGTGCGGAATCCTGCAGCATTGCCTGCCGATGGCAGTGACACATGGTATGACTTGCAGGGTCGGCGTCTGCCCGGACGTCCGCAGCCTGGACTCTACATCCATGACGGACGCAAGGTGATGGTGCGCTGATTCATCGCCTTCGCGCGCGTGCGCGTTATATATAATAATGTATTAGGAAACAAACCCAACAACATCCGTAATATGAAGACAAAAGTTATCCTGCTTCTGCTGATGGTCATGACTGCAGGGGCATTCGCTCCACAGCCTGTCATGGCACAGAGTACCTCCAAGGCATCTGCCGCCAAACAGGAGAAGGCCGTCAAGGAGGCCACTGCAAACATTATGCAACTGAGTGACACGCTCAGCGGTTCCAACATCTTCAACCAGATTGTAGCGCGTTACAAGGGGCAGCCTGTGCTGGTGGACTTCTGGGCCACCTGGTGTGGTCCATGCCGTATGGCCATGAAGACCGTACAGCCCTTGAAAAAGGAACTCTGGGGCAAGTGCGCCTTTGTGTACGTGACAAGTCCCACCTCTCCCCAGGCCATTTGGAGCAAGATGGTGCCTGACATCCATGGCGACCACTTCTATGTGAGTGAGAAGCAGTGGGCCACGCTCATGAAGCAGTTCCAAGTACAGGGCATACCGGCCTACGTAGTGGTGGACAGCAAGGGCAAGGTGCAGCAGAAGCACATCGGATTTCCCGGTGAGGACGTGTTGCGTGAGGAACTGACCAAGGCAAAGGGCAAATAAGAGGCCTGCATGCCATGATGGTGAGTGCCCGCCATCGGAGTCGAAAGGTTCCGGTGGCGGGCACTCTTGTGTCACCAGGATGTCCGCTTTTGGCAGAAGTGCTAATTTTTTTAACTGTCTTCGTGCCTGTGGTGGACGAATTGTCTGCTTTTGTCTAGTTGGTACATGTGGCACGATGCTTGCAACATATAAGGGTGAAAGCCGAGTCCGAAAGGCAAGGAGACAAGCCGGGGACAAGACGATGAGAGGTTTAATAATTAAAATAAAATCGGAGGTAAAAACTATGTTGTTAGTACGCAGAAACAATGATTCGGATTGGTTGACAAAGTGGTTCAACGATGGATTCTTCGGAAATGAATTGGCGCATACTGCCGTGGCAACAGCTCCCGCAGTGAACGTGAAGGAAAACGAAAAGGCTTATACCATGGAGATTGCTTCTCCCGGCCTGAAGAAAGAATATGTGAGGGTGAATGTGGACAATGAAGGCAACTTGTACATCGCAATGGAGGCCAAGATGGAGCACAAGGGCGAGGACAAGCACGAGCACTATCTGCGCCGCGAGTTCTCATACAGCAACTTCGAGCAGGCATTCTCGTTGCCCGAGGATGTGGACAAGGAGAAGATCTCGGCCAAGGTGGCTGATGGTGTGCTCACCGTGGAACTGCCTAAGGTGGAGCCCAAAGAAGAGCCCAAGACCAGGCGCATGATAGAGGTCTTCTGATATAAAGGCGGATGGCAAGCATCACAGAGTGCGGCCATCCGCTTTTTTCTTGTTTTGGTGCGTGCAGGGCTTGTGGATAGAGCCAGGCATCCTGTCGCTTTGGCTATGTCATTGTGAAAAGTGAATATTTATATGGGAATCTGAGCAAAAAGCGGTATTTTTGCAAATAGGAAACCATATCATTCAGTTAATCATCAAACAATGAAAATCAAGTTTATACTGGCTGCTTGCGCGTGCTTTGCCTCGTTTGCCATGCAGGCGGGTGACAATGTGCTCCCCTCTTGGGCACTGGGTGGTTTTGTGCGCCCGGAAGGAGTGAATCCTCTCGTCAGTCCCACTTCCCGTACTCGTTTCCTGTGTCCCATGAAAGGGGAACAGGTCAAGTGGGAGTGTGCCGACACGTTCAATCCTGCTGCTGTTGTGCGTGACGGGCGCGTGTGTGTGCTTTACAGAGCAGAGGATGACCCCGATGCACGCCTCGGGCACCGTACTTCCCGCCTGGGACTGGTGGAGTTGGCCGATGGTCTGACTGTGGATACGCGATTGCCCGAACCGATCATGTATCCCGACACCAGCCTCATGTCACGCCACTTTGAATGGGAAGGTGGCACGGAAGACCCGCGCGTGGTGGAGGCAGAGGTGGATGGCAAACCCCTGTATGTGATGACCTATACGGCCTGGAACCGTTACCGTTTTCGCTTGAGCATAGCCACCAGCCGCGACCTTCGCCATTGGGTTCATCATGGACCGGCCTTCCGCATGGCTCTCAATGGGCAATTCTCTGATCTTGCCTGTAAGTCCGGTTCCATCCTTACAGAGATTCGTGATGGCCGTCTGCAGGCTGCCAAGGTGCGTGTGGCAGGCGAGGAGAAGTATTTGATGTACTGGGGAGAGAACTGGGTGTGTGCTGCCACTTCTGATGACCTCATCAATTGGACGCCCGTGACGGAGCCTGACGGTAAACTCAAGTATCTTGTGAAGCCGCGTAAAGGCTACTTCGACAGTTTGCTGACAGAGTGCGGTCCTCCTGCGGTGCTGACCAAAGACGGAATCATACTGCTTTATAATGGCAAGAATCGTGGCGGTGCTGACGGTGATGAGGATTATCCGGCCAATACTTATGCTGCCGGTCAGATGCTTTTCAGCAAGGAGAATCCTCTGGAACTGAAGGCTCGACTGGACAAACCATTCTTCCGCCCGATGGCAGGATTTGAGAAGAGCGGACAATATGCGGCAGGTACGGTCTTTGTGGAGGGTCTCGTCTATCACCGTTCCCGTTGGTTCCTTTATTATGGCTGTGCCGATTCCTTCGTAGGCGTAGCCGTTTATGACCCGGCTTCCTCTCCACATGAAGGTGATCCTATACGGCTTTCGCAGGAAGACTAGAGCGTGGTTCTTCATATTTTACAGGTACTAACTGCTAACCTTATAAAGAGGCGCATCAAACTCGGTTCGAGTAATGATGCGCCTTTAGTCTTCCATTTGAATGGTACATTTTAGAGAATTTGTTCCTCCAGACATTTGCCGCATTGCTGTGATAGTGGGCAATAAGATACATGATTTTATAATATATTGATTTGTCATATTTTATGGTGGCTATTAAAGAGTCGTTTTATAATTTAGCACCATTTTAGTACCACTATTTAGCCATCGTAAATAAATCAAAAGGTGGTACAAATGGCATTGGACAATTAACTTCTCGGGCTGCATAATCCACATTCGTTTACCGTCCTCAAATCTGTCAACGCTTTTCAGGGATAGTCACGGAGATAGTCAGATGGTTAATCTATAGTCCTAACAAATATCTATTTATTGATTTTGTATTTGAATTACGTAGTTTTTCTACAATAATCGTGCTTATAGTTTTCTGTGTAGGATTTTATTTATACCTTTGCACCGTGCAATAGATAAAATTAACGATTATGATAGCAGAGTTCAGCATTGAGAATTTTTTCTCCATTAAATCGGTTCAAAAAATCAGTTTTGAGCCGTCGGCAGATACTTTTATGTCTGATGAGTATTCATATGAAGTTAAGGGCGGAGTAAGATTACTGAAAGTTGGCATCATTTATGGTGCCAACGCTTCCGGTAAAACGAATATATTAAATGCCATCGAATTTTTCAAGATGCTGGTTTTGAGAATGCCTAAAGACAGGACTGAGAAAACC
>JAHZGX010000036.1:11573-66856 GCA_019420585.1 Prevotellaceae bacterium | reverse complement strand
AAATTCTCAATGCTGAACTCTGCTATCATAATCGTTGATTTTATCTATTGTACGGTGCAAAGTTACAAATAAAATCTCATACAACAAACTATAAATACAATTATTGTAGGAAAATTACGCAATATGAATATAAAATCAACGAATAACTATTTATTGGAGCTATAAATTAACCATCTGATTATCTCTGGAAGGTGTTGACCGATTTGAGAACGGTGGTAAACGAATGTAGATTATGCAGCCCGAGAAGTTAATTATCCAATGCCATTTGCACCATCTCTTGATTTATTTACGATGGCTAAATAGTGGTACTAAAATGGTGCTAAATTATAAAATTGCTATTTAATAGACACTATAAAATATAGTAAATCAGTTTATTATATAATTTTATATCTTGTAGCCCACCAACCCATTTCGATGCGAAATCATCCTTGCGCCCGTTTCTGCACCACCAATCGATGCCAAACACTTAAAAACGCAAAGCGCTGCATGTGCCAACGCACCGCAATGCGTTTTTCAGCGAGGCGTTCTGCCTTTCGGGGCAGCGCATATTGTCCGGCAAAGACATTCTCAACCAGTAAGAATTGAGCAAGTCATTTGTGGATGGGAGAGAATTGCTTGCAGAAGCCAGTCTGGATGAAGTGTCACACCTTAAATGTCTTCCTTGATGTTCGTCTTGACATATTCACGTCTTTCTCCGAAAGACCCAATTTCAAGTTTCCAATTGGAAAAAATATTTTTCCTAGTTGGATTTTTATTTTTTCCCAGTTGGCGCATTTTCGTGAAATCTTTCCAAAATTCCTTGCTTCTCTGGGACAACACGTATGACTTGACCAGGACATGTATATTGTATCAAGGCAAGAAACACGTGTTGCACGAAGAGCGATGCCAAACAGCCCGAAGCAACCCCAAGCATCGTATAAAGCATAAGAGCAACAGCGAGGGGCTGTGCCTATTTCATTATGACACAGCCCCCCCTGTCTTGTTTACGCCTCCCGGTGATTCGGAGGTAGATGTACCTGTACGGACTATCCCTTCTGCATCTTACGCCTCCATTCCCGGTATCCAAACCAGGCTATGACGGTATAGATGAAATAGAGGACGGCGTAGAAAGGTATCTCCTTATATATATATAGCCCCGTGCTGACTGCATCCACCAGCATCCACACCAGCCACTGCTCCACCCACTTGCGTGCCAGCATCCACATGCCGATGATGCTGAGCGAGGTGTTGAGCGCGTCCCAATAAGGCACAGTACTGTCAGTAAAGCGTATCAGCACATACACGATGAGGGCATACACCACCCCGAACATCCCGGCAAGGCACAGCCACATCCTGCGCGGAGTGCGGCTGATGGGCAACGGCTCCCGACCGGCCTGCCCGTCGCGGCCTCCCCTGCGCCAGCACCAGAACCCATAGAGGGCGGCCAGCAGATAATAGATGTCAATGCCAAAGTCGGCATAGAGGCCGGCATTCCAGTACACAAAGAGCGAGATGGCGGGCATTATCAGCCCGGCCACCCACACTTTCCAGTCGGCACGATACTCCCAGTAGAGATAGGCCAACCCTATCAGCAGGCCGGCTACCTCGGCCACTTTGCCCCAGTGGAGGCAAAGCAAAGCCCAGGCCTGTGCCGCACATTCCATCACGCTGTCCATGTCAGAAGCGGAACTTCACGCTACCCATGGCCGTAAAGCCAGCCATGGGGATGTAACCCAACTGGTAATACCGGTTGCCCTCGAGATAAGCATCACCCACGATGCTTGAGTATGCCCATCCACTTGCTGCATAGCGACGGTTGAAGATGTTGCCGAAGTCGAGGCCAAAGAGCACGTGCTTCAGTCCCTTGTCGCAGCACTTCAGGTCATAGCTCAGGTGCACGTCGGTACGGCTGTACTTGGGCAGGGAGCGGCTCTTGCACTCACTGTTGTCCAGATACTGGCGTGACACGAACCCGGTATGCCATGTGGCACTGAATCCCTTCACGTGGAAATCGGCAAAGCCGTTGACCACGGCAGCGGGACTGAAGGCCAGGGTGGAATTGTCATAATGCTTCACTGTGGGATCCATCTCGTTCCAGTCGTCGTCATAAGTCTCTATGTACTCGTCAAAGTCCTTAATCTTGTTCTGGCTCAGGGCAGCGTTGGCCTCCAGGGAGAGCCACTTGGTCACGTTCACGCCGGCTGTCAGTTCTGCCCCCAAGCGATAACTCCGCTTGACGTTGGTCGTCAGGTTCTCGCCTATATCGCTCTGCATGCCGGTCTGCACGAACTGGTTGTGGTAAAGCATGGCGTACAGGTTCAATCCGGCATGCCACACTTTGTTGCCGAAGTTGTAGCCCAGTTCCACGTCGTGCACGCTCTCGGCCTTGGGTGCGGGATATGAACCGTTGTCGGTGAAGTTGTTGCGCTCAGGCTCGCGGTGGCTCAAGGCATACGATACATAGGCATTGTGGCCATTGGCATGCCAACTGAGCCCCACCTTGGGATTCACGAAGTCATACTTGTGATGCACGTCAAGACGCTGGTTGGAGTACGTCCCGTCACCATTGTCAATGAACCTGTCATTGATTCCCTGCGTGAGGTATCCTACGTGGCGATACTGCACATCGGCAAAGGCATCCCAGGCGGGAGTGATGTGGTAAGTGCCCTTCAAGAAGATGCTCTCGTCGCTCTTGTCGGCATTGGAGTCGTAATACTTATATTTACCATTGGCAAGCACCACACTGCGCAGTTCCTCATCGGCCACGTAGGTGAGGTATCCATAATGGTAGCCCTCGAAGTTCTGGAACGAGGCACCGCCTGTCACGTCCCAACGCTCGCTCCGGTAATTGGCATTCCAAGTGATTCCGTAGGTGTCCTGTGTCATTCCTTTCTGGCGCACGAAGTCAGTCTTCTTCAGTAGGGATCCGTCTGCGTGTGTGAAGTTGGGGAGTCCGTACTTATACAGTTTATTTTCATAGCGGAACTCATCATAGTATCCATGCCCATGGGTATAGTGCATGGTGGCCGTGGTGGTCCAATGCTCCGAAGGCTTGTATACGAAGTTCAACAGGTTGTGGTTCTGCCAGAAGTTATCTGTGGTCTGATCCCACAGGCTTCCGTCGGCCATCTTGTAGCGCTCCACGCTCCATCCTCCTTCCCTGTCGGGAGTGAAGTTCTCATAGAGTGAATTGTACCTGCCCAGCCCGGCCTTGTACATCTCGCGGTAGGTATGTATGCCATCATAGGCATTCAGGCTGTAGTCACCGTTGCCCGCCGTGACCCCGCTCCATGCCTGTCCGGTCTGCTCATAGTTGCCTATGTTCTTGTAACTCACCTTCACTGTACCGTCATTGTTGAGCCAGGTGATGCCTCCGTAATAACTGCCGGAGTTGCCTGCCGTACCATGTATGAAGCCGTCGGTGCCCGTGTGGTGATAGGCTCCGTCAATGATGAGGTGGTTGAGCAGGAGCCCCGTGCTGAAGTTTCCACCCACGTTGTAGGTATTGTATGACCCGTAAGACCCCGTCAGGTCAAGCATGGGAGTGAGGGAAGGAGCCTTGGTGGTCAAGGCCACAGTGCCTCCGAATGCGCCATCGCCGTTGGTACTGGTGCCCACGCCGCGCTGTATCTGCACGTTGCCCAGCAGGCTGGCATAACTGTTCATGTTGGCCCAGAAGACACACTGATCCTCGGGGCTGTTGAGTGACACGCCGTCGAGAGTCACGTTCACACGGCTATCACCGGCACCGCGGATACGCATGTAGGTGGTTCCTGTGCCCAAGCCATTCTCGCTCCATGCCATGACACCCGGAGTGCGGGCGAACAGGAAAGGGAGTTCCTGACCTGTACGGGCAAACTGCTCCAGTTCCTTGCGGTCAATCTTTGCCACTGCAAACGGGGCATTGGCGGGAGCCTTCACGGCCTTCACAACCACCTCGTTCAACTCTTCCACTTTCAACGAATCGGGATTCTGCTTTTCAGACAAAGCAAAAGCCCCCATGGCCACACCCCACAGGAGTGCAGCCGAAGCATACTTTCTCATCATCTTAAAATATATAATGTTCATAAGTCTCTACGCCGGCATTACCCGGATCAGATATTGGGTATAATCTCAGCACAGGCCAACAAGCCAGGCACCCCACAGTGACATTCCATGCCACTGCCTTCAACGGGTGCAAAGGTACGCATATTTTCCATCATGCCACTTCTCTCCCCCATTTTTTCTTCCCCGACAAGAGGCTTCTACCATGCAGGAACGGGAAAAATGCAGGTCGAGAGGGTCAAGAAAAGAATAGCGACAATTTTTTTTCAAAAAGGCGTGGAATTGTTTTGTCACCTTGGGGAAAAAACAATTTAATCTGCCGTGGTGACTTAGTTTCAATGTCACGGCACAGACATCATCGACTTTGGTGAGTTCGCCCGGCGAGCCACTGATTACTGATGCATCCCAATTGTCAAGCAATGCAAGCGATGAGGAAAAGGAGGAAGTTCTTTGAATATCTCGTCAATGGAAACGCCAGCACGTTCTGACATAGCGACTGGACAAGAATCGGCTATGTGAAACTGCCCTATGGAAGTCCCGATGAAACAGTCACCCCCCCATTGACCTTAATGGCATCTACTGCCATCTCCGTTTCACAACGACTCAGAGAAGAGGTGGCAATACCAAGTATGGTTCCTTCGGTGATAAGCGCACGTTTTTCCATATCGCAGCCTCCCTGAAGGCAGACCAAGGAATGGGTATACGCACAAAGGAGACAAAATTCGCCCACGCAAGCAAATATCTGACAGAGAACACCTTGAAAAACATCAGAAAAGTGTACATTTGCGTATTACAGACATATTATCCACCTAAAAAATAAAAGAGGTGACCGACATGAAACAGTCTCTGGCAATACTAATACTGCTGTGCGCGACATTCTGCACCACAGCGACATCGGCACAGACACCTGCACAACAATACAGGGCACTGTGGAACGAAGCCCGGGAAACCTACAGTCAGGCTGTAGGCTACAGGTCAGAGAATGTACCCCTCACCATGGAAAACCTGAGCAGCAACGCCTCTGACTATCTGGAAGGAAAGCACCTGGAATACCTCATCGATGATGACCCCGGCACTTTCTGGCACAGTGACTGGCACGGCGAGGTGCAGGAAACGCACTACCTGCAGATAGACATCGCACAGCCGCTTGAGGGTGACATAGCCTTATATATAAAGCGGAGGCTCACAGAAAACAATCATGTCACGCTGATAGGATGCCATGGGAGCAAGGACGGAAGCAACTGGACCTTCCTGGGAAACATCATGCCGGGCAACGCCTACTCGGGCGGTGAGGCAACATCCAACGCAGTGTCACTCAACGGGGAAGCGTACGAGCACTTCCGCTTTTACTTTTTGGAGAACACAGACGGCAAGATGTTTGCCCACTTCGCCGAGATTAGACTCCTGAGCGTGGAGGTTCTGGGCGAGAACATGAACATGCTCCTGAGCCCCGTCATGTCGGCTCTGCTGAACGAACTGAATCGTGGCAGGAAGACTGCCGACCAAGACATCACCAAGGAAATGACCGATGACCTGAAGAAAGCACACGACACGCTCACCATGGAAATGCAGAGAGTAAAAACCGGACTGCTGCCCTCCTACATGGTGCAAAAGACCAACATACCCACTCTCATCATCAATACTTATGACGGTTCGGGCATTGGCAGCAAGGAAGAATACAAGTATGCCAGGATGTGGAGGCTGGAGAGTGACTCCATTGCCGCCTATGACTCGCTGAGGATAAGAGGACGCGGCAACAGCACATGGTCGCTGGCCAAAAAACCTTACCGCATCAAATTCGCCCAGAAAGAGAAGTTCCTGGGGAAGGGGCATGCCAATGCAAAGAACTGGACACTGCTTGCCAATCATTCCGACAAGACCTTGCTCCGAAATGCCGTGGCCTCCTTCATCGGCAGACAGATGGGGCAACCCTTTGTGCCCTCGGCAGAGTTTGCCGACGTAGTACTCAATGGTGAATATTTGGGAAATTATCAGATAAGCGACCAGATGGAGGTGCACAAGAAGAGAGTGGAGATTGCAGAACAAGACACTGTGCCCGGGGAAGAAGCCGACATATCGGGCGGATACCTCATAGAGTTCTCTGGATCAGTCTGGGATGAGCCGGAATATTTCCAAACAACACTTGGGCAGAACGTGGCCATCAAGTCGCCCGATGACGGTGTCATCGCTGATAGGCAACGCGAATACATCCGCAACTTCGTGAACGACTTTGAGACAAGACTCTATTCCGATGATTACAAGGATTCAGTGAAGGGTTACCGGCACATCATTGACAGCATGACACTGGCCAGTTGGTTCGTTGCCAACGAATACACGGCCAATCCTGATGGGTATTACAGTACATACGCCTACAAAAACCGGGGAGACAACCTGCTTTACTGGGGACCGATGTGGGACTATGACATTGCCTTCAACAACTGCCACCGCCTGGACATGGACATGAGCGAGAAACTGATGCTCAACGAGGGCTACTCATCAGGCAAGATGAAGGAGTACGTGCAAAGGATGTACACAGACGAGTGGTTCAGGAACATAGCCGGCAGGATATGGCACAAGGCTGCGTACAGGGACTGCATCGTGGAGAATACCCTGGCATATGTTGACAGCATGGCACGGGTGATAGACCAAAGTCAGGCACTCAACTTCCAAAAGTGGCCGCTCGATACCAGGGTCTATGACGAACTGGTACTCTTCAGTACCTATCAAGAAGGAGTGGACTACCTGAAGAAGTTCCTGCGCGAGCATGCCGATTTCCTGTCGGCCACGCTGCCCAACCCAGAAGGGCTCACCCCTCCCCTGCCCGCTCCCGAGAACCCGCTCGGGGTGGAGAGCGATGCCCTTTACTATATATATAATGTAAACAGCAGGAACGTCACGGACATCACCGAAGGTGCAAGCTGCGCACCATGCACATGGGCGGCAGATGATGCCCGAGCAACCACGCAACTATGGAACATTGTGCCTGCCACGGCCCAATATTACCATCTGGTGCTCCAAGGAACGAACCTCGCCATTGCCGATGCCGCCATTCGGAACGGCAATTCCTACGTCATGGGGGCCACACTGGTACTGCGTGAGATGGATGAGACCGATGAGCACATGCTCTGGGAGTTTGTTCCCACAGCCGGATATTACACCATTGTAAACAGGGCCACAGGCCTGGCCTGGAACAACTCAGGCGGCAACAAGAAAAACGGCACTCCCATTATCAGTTGGACCAACGACGAGGCCAATGCTAGCAAGCCCAACCGCCAATGGTACATAGAACGTGCAAGCGATGACATACAGAACGGCATCGTCAGTACAGGAGAAGCATCCGACCTGGATTACCGCGTGGGATATGATCCTACAAGGCAGGAAGTGCTGCTGCACACACCCTTGGGGACTGACCCACGGCACTGCACCCTGACAATTCATGACACCAACGGCATGCTGCTCGGCAAGGGCGATTCTGTTACGCCTGTCAGCCTTTCCCAACATCCGGCTGGCATATACGTGGTGTCATGGAACGTATACGGCCACCGCAGGAGCATCAAGTTCCAGAAACCGTAACCAGCATAAAAGACCACCCCCTAGTACGTCATGTATGCCGCCTTGCTGCAATTATCCCAAAAAGCGTGCAGCAAGGCGGCATTCTGAAAGCATTCTACGTCATTTATACAATATTTGCAGCATTCCCAACGCAATTATACTATATTTGCACACAATTATAGTTAATTTACGTTAATAATAGGTAGTACTTTATCATGAAACGCACATAAATTGATACTTTTGTAACATTCAACAATTAGGGCAAAATGCTGGAAAATCAGGTACGGCAGACATGCACATTCCTGAAATACAGCAAAAAGCAAAACCTTACTGCAATATCTTAACCATTAACCAACAATAAAGACAATGAGGAAACTCTTACGCTCATTCCTGCTGACAGCCTTGTGCGCGGCAGGAAATCTGTCTGCACAGGCTCAGCACACTTATGTGAACGGCATCTGTACGGACGAAGGGTGCGCGTCACCCTATGAACAACCCGTCCAAGAAGACGGATGGTTCATTCTGAAGAACGCAGGAAACGTAGAATGGTTCTCCAAGCAGATTGCCGAGGGAGAACTTACGCTGAATGCCAAAATGGACTGCGATATTGACTTCCAAGGCATTGAGAACCTGCACAGCCCCATCGGCCCCAACACCGGCAGGAAGTTCAACGGAACATTCGACGGACAGGGACACCGCATCATGAACATGATCATCAACCGCCCAGAGGAAAACAATCAAGGATTCTTCGGCTTCCTGCGCGGAAACAACCAGGACACGCGTGTGATGAATCTCATCATTGACAAGTCATGCAGCATAACGGGTGCCAACTATGTAGGCGGCATAACCGCCAACGCACAGAACGCCGAAACTATCATCTACATTGAGAACTGCATCAACGAGGCCACCGTGACGGCCGTTGCAGGCGGGGATGCGGGAGGCATCATAGGCAGCAGCACCAACAACACGCCCAAGTGGAACATCAAGAACTGCGTGAACGCAGGCCACATCACTGCCGAAGGCTATGCAGGTGCATATGCAGGTGCACTGGCCGCATGGATGGGCGGGAACGCTGCCATCACGGTGGACGGATTCCTCAACATAGGCATAGTGGAAGGCTTTGACGGCACGAGCAACATCACCCGCATGCAGGCAGGAGCCTACAAGAACATCTACGACCTGAGCGGCACCGAGGGAGGCGAGCAGGGCATCGTGGACGGACTCACCGCCGAGGACATCACCAGCGGAAAACTTGCCTACCTGATGAACGGCAACCAAAGCACCATCATCTGGCGGCAGACTCTGGGCACCGACAGTTATCCCGTGCCCTTCGAAAGCAGTCTGCAGGTATTCCTCAACGGAACGGTGCGCTGTGACGGAACACCTTTGGAGGGTGGTTCATACAGCAACACGGAGAGCGCACCCGTAATCCCGCCACACACTTATACGGACGGGGACTACCACTGCAGCGTGTGCGGCCACATCAACGAAGACTTCTGCCCCATGGTGGACAGCGTATACCAGATTGGTACAGCCAAAGGACTGGAATGGATGGCCGAACTGGTGGCCAACGGGAAGACCGACATCTGTGCCGCGCTGACAGCCGACATAGACCTGGCCGGTTCTGCGTTCCCAGGCATAGGCACGCGAAGCAATGGATATAAAGGCACGTTCGACGGACAGCACCATGTGATATCGGGACTTGACCTCAGTCAGGTGGAGACCGACTGGTCGGGCTTCTTCAACTTCATCGTGGGCGGAGCCACCATACAGAACCTCACTCTGGATGAGTCCTGCGTCATCTGCGGCAACATGGGCGTGGGCCTGATAGGCGGCTCCACGCAGGCCGGAGACATCCTGCTGAAAAACCTGGGCATGCACGGAAACGTGACCGCCACCAACAAGAATGCAGGTGGCATACTGGGATGCAACACCGGCAGCCAGGCCAAGATACGCATGGAGAACTGCTTTGTGACCGGCAACGTGGTGGGCACAAACGAGAGCGGAGTCATAAGCGGATGGCTGGGAAGCAACAACCCGGTGGCTGAGAACTGCTGGGCAACGGGTGAGTGCATCGGAGTAGAGAACAATGACAGATACCTCTTCAGACACTCGAACCTGAGCATGACGAACTGCTTCTCGCTGAACGGCACGCAGGGAACGGCCTTCACCATGGAAGACCTGGAAAGCGGTGCGCTCACATACATGATGAACAGCACACTGGAGGAACCCGTGTGGTTCCAGAACCTGGACAACGACGCAATGCGCGATGACTATCCCACCCCGAACCCCACACACGGCACTGTATATGTGCTGGCCAAGATGAACTGCGATGGCTCGTATGACAGCGAAGATGCCAAATACAGCAACACCAACTCAAGCGTCATCCCACCGCACCAGTTCAAGGACGGTTTCTGCTCCGTGTGCGGACATGAGGACGAAGACTACGCCTTCCTGCGCGTGTTTGAGAACGCTGACCACGACATCACCACGGGCTACACGAACAACAACTCAAACGATGGCTCTGGCCTGGCCATCAACAACAGCGTGGCCGAGCACTGGAACCAACAGTGGTTTGACACCTACCAGCAGGTGACTGGGCTTGCCCGCGGCATATACAAACTGCGCGTGCAAGGACTGCAGCGCGTGAAGGAGTGGCGCAATGGAGAGGGCGAGCCTTACGAGTCAGGCGAACTCTCAGAAGACTTCAAACCCCTGTACCTGAATAGCCAATACTATGCCGAAGTGGGCGGACGCAGGGTGGCCGACCGCTTCATGGACATTGCCGAAGGAAGATACGAGCAGAGCACAGGCGAGATTGAGAACTTCAGCGAGAGCACGAACTGCTATGTGCCAAACTCCCTAGCCGCAGCACACAAGCGCTTCATGAAAGGTGCCTACTGGAACAAGCCGCTCTATTTCGCCGTAGAGAGCGAGCAGGATACGGTAAAGATTGGCGTTGAGAACCGCATGTACCTCTTCGGCAACTGGACTGTATGGGACACCTGGAGACTGGAATATGTGGGTGAGCCCACGGCAGAGAACATCGAACTGATACGCTCACAACAGGAGGCAGCGCTGCAGGACGTAAGCGAACTGGAGCCACAGGAAAGCCTGGCAGACGCTTACCAGGAAGCACAGACTGCCCTGAACGGAGCCACCACACTGGACGAGATACTGGAGGCTACCGATGTGCTGTCACGCACACCCCAGCAAATCAGGCTGAGCCACCTGGCTTATGAGACCTACGCAAAAGCCATCGAAGCCATTTTGACCGACAGGAACAACCGCACCGAACTGTACGGCGCCTATGCAGACCTGCTTGATACTTACCTGGAAGACAGCCAGGCCGAGGTGGAAGGGCTGCCCAACGGCACGTACAACCACATCATGGAGAGCCGCACGCTCAGCATGGAGCAACTGGAAGCCGAGGCTGCCTTTGCTGCCAACCTGCTCAACCTGGCCATAACCAACAGCCTAACCGATGGGTCAGACGTGAGCAACCTCATCGTGAACGCTGCATTCGATGCCGACGCGAACTTCAAGGACTGGACCTACGAGATAACCAAGCGGGGCACTGCAGGCAGCAACTTCAACAGCAACTCCGGATTCACGGACATCTACCCCGTGGCCGGCACCTGGAACACGGCCTTTAACCTCTGGCAAGACATAGACCAAGAACTGCCCGACGGCATCTATGAACTTGAGGCACCGGCCTTCTACCGCCCAGGAGCCAACGGAAAGGGTGACCTGGAGGGCACGGACTACGTGCCTGCATCACTCTACATCAACGACTTCCACACGCCCGTGATGAACATCTACACAGGCCAAGTGCTCTATGCCGATGCCATCAACGGCGTGAACTGCCGCTACGATGCTGTCAATGACGAGAACGCACCGCACAACGGCGAATACACCACCTCACAGGACTTTGACACAGGTGAAGGTTACGTGCCCGAGCAAAGACAGGCCATGAGCTTCGCCTTCGCAGGCGGCAGGTACATCAATCATGCCTACGCCATCGTGGAGGGCGGGAAGATACGCCTGGGCATACGCAACCGGGAAAAGCCCTGGAACGAGGAAGGGATGACCATGTGGGGCAAGTTCAGGCTTATCTACCGCGGGCAGAGCGAACAGGCACTCGCTGCCATGGCGGACAACTTGGAAGCCCACATCAATGCACTTGTCAAGACACGCCTCCTGCATGACTACTTCTATTCGCTGAGCCACACCGAGAAGGCCGCTGAACTGCTGAAGCAAGCCAGGGAGAATGCCGACATACAGGAACGCATGTCACTGGTGAAGCAGGCCAACGCCGAAATCTGCGCCGTGGAGACCAGCGTGGCCACCTATGACAAACTCATCCAACTGAAGGAGTACCTGTATAGTCGGGGCAGCGACCTTAGCGATACCGATGTTGACCTGGCCAATGCACTGTTTGATGCCGGAGACACGCTTGAGGTACACATCGTTGAGGGTGACCTCACAGATGAGGAGTGCGAGGCGCTCTATCAGGAAATACTCAACAGAGCCGACCTGGGAGGCTGCATCTACGTGCAGGGAGACCTGGCGGATGCCGAAGGCAATGACCTGGCTTACGGAACTGCACTCACCAACTACCCGCTCACCAAGCAGGCCGACGGCACATGGACCGGCACCTTCAAGGCACAGAACCGAGCCAACAGACCCAACTCCGAAGGCCGAGCAGGCATCTACTTCACCCAGATGAACCTCACCTACAAGGCCAACAACGCACAGGCACGCTTCATCACGCCGGCCAACACCACCTTCGAACTCGTGCAAGGCGGCTCGCAGGACTACCAGGCCGTGGGCGGCGAGTTCCGTGTGACCCTTGACCCGGCACAGGGCACAGTGACCTTCGAGCCGGTATCCTATGAGTGGTCTGACTATGCATACGTGAGCGGAACCGTACTGGACAGCAAGGGCGAGCGTCATGACTGGAAGAATGACGAGGCTGTTCCTCTCAAGCACCAGGGCAACGGAGTGTATGAAGGCAACGTGACCTTCTTCCACACAGAGGATGCCTGGGAAGGCAATGCATGCTTCACCATCTTTGCATGCCGTTCCACCTCATCGGACATCCCCTTCTCGCAGATGACGCGCAGCAGCTGGTACGAGGCACGGTACGGGTCTGCCACTGACGAAACCGTGCTCCTGCCCGGAAGCACACTCACCGAACTGCAGCGTGGAGTGGACCGCAAATGGATGGTGCCCATGGAAGAGGACGTGGATACAGTCACTTACACCGTGCGGTTCGACATGAACAACAACACCGTGGAACTCAAAGCCGTGGTACCTGATGCCATCGACGAAATTGCTGCAGGAAGCGGCAACGGCAGCCAGACACGCAAGACCGGCATATACACCCTTACCGGCCAGCGCGTGGACAAAGCCACACATGGGCTGTACATCATCAACGGGAAAAAGGTGATGGTCAAGTGAGTGGAATGGGGATTTCAAAGACATTCCCGAACGGAAATAAGTTCGGCCATAGGCCAAGGTGATAGTTAAGTGAACCGAGGCTTGGCCCAAACATGATAAATGAAGTCGGCCGGATGCTTATACAAGGCATCCGGCCGACTCTTTTTTTGCGGTCACCACACTCCCTAGAAAAAGGCATAGCAGTGCGATGGCCAACGCAGAGCGTTTCATGTGCCAATGAAGAGCTCTTCATCGGCCAATGCAGTGCTCTGCGTTTTTAACATTTGTCAGGAGCAGTGATTGACGGGGTGCCTCACGCCCAAAGAGGAAGAGGCCGGAAGCAGTATATGCAAGGAATCATCCCACCCCGAACAAGTGCTGAGGAAAGAGAGTGTAAGGCGTGGTATATCCACTGCGGATGCGCCACTCCGGGGGATAGAGGTTGTTGATGCGCGTGCCCACGCTCTTCCCCTGCCCCAGGGGAAAACCCACGTAGCAGAGGGTCACCATGCCGCGCGGAGCCTCGGTGCGCACTGCCTCGCGGCGCAGGTACTGCAGCGCCTGGTCATAAGAAAGGTTGATACGGGGCAGTGAGGAGGCCTCCACAGACGGTGAACTGCCATCATAAAGCACGCGCAGGTAATGGCGCACACGGTCGGCAAGGCGGCCTAGGCCATCCTGCTCCCGGCCTGGAACGGCATCAGAAACAGCCTGCGCAGTGAGGAGGGGCTTCCTGATGGCCGCCACATAGAAGCCCTCGCCACGGTCACGCCCCGGCAAGAAATGGCGTTCCTCAAGAATCTCACCGCCCAGCAGCCTGCATGCATAACGGGCGTTTTCCTCATCCTCAAGGCGGTTGAAGGTGCAGGTGCTATAAATGAGAAGCCCTCCAGGGCGCAGCACATGGGCAACCTCGTCCAGTATCTCACGCTGGCGACGGCAGCAGAAGTGCACATTGTCGAGGCTCCAGTCCCTTACAGCCTGCCCGTCCTTGCGGAACATGCCTTCGCCCGAGCAGGGCACATCGGCAATAAGCAAGTCAAACTGCCCGGCAAAGGCGGCAAAGTCAGAAGTGCGGTTCTGCGTAACCATGGACGTCACAGGGTAAATGCCATCCGGCATCCCCGCGGTCCACTTCGCCATGTTCTCGGCCAGCACAAGTGCGCGCTTGGGCATGACCTCATTGCTCACGAGCACAGACCCCTCAGGGAGAAGCCCGCAAAGGAGGGTCGACTTGCCGCCCGGAGCGGCACAGAGGTCAAGGGCTGCCACAGGACGCGCCCCGATAGCGGCGCAGGGAGAGAAGTATCTGCGGAGCAAATCGGCCACATACATGGACGATGCCTCCTGCACATAATAGGCTCCGGCATGGAGCAAGGGGTCGAAAGTGAACGCCGGACGCCGGGAAAGATACCAGGCATCGGGACACCAGGGAACGGGATCACAGGTGGACTCCATGTGCCCCACTGCCCTGCGCACATGCTCCTCGCCAAGCACCGCACGCATCTTGCGCACGTTGAGGCGCACGGACGTGGATGGCTCCGTTGACTCCAAGGCCGCGCACAAGGCATCGGCCACGGTGCCTCCATAACACTCGAGCATCAGCGAGCGAAAATCCGAAGGTATGTTCATAAGGGGAGGGTCAGACCGAGACAGTGCCCTTGATGGCAGGCCAAGGGTCGTAGCCTTCAAGGCGGAAGTCCTCATACCGGAAGGCGAAGATGTCCTTCACGTCCGGGTTGAGCACCATGGTTGGCAGGGGACGAGTCTCGCGCGTGAGTTGCAGGTGCATCTGCTCCAGGTGGTTGAGATAGATGTGCGTGTCACCCGTGGTATGGATGAACTCACCGGGGCGGAGCCCGCACACCTGAGCCATCATCATGCAGAGGAGTGCATAAGACGCAATATTGAAGGGCACACCCAGGAACACATCGGCAGAACGCTGATAGAGCTGGAGCGAGAGGCGCCCGTTGGACACGTAGAACTGCATGAAGGCATGGCAGGGAGGCAGATTCATCTGCGGAAGGTCGGCCACGTTCCATGCCGACACGATGATACGACGGCTGTCGGGGTCATTCTTTATCATGTCCACTGCCTGCCGCATCTGATCAATGTGCCCACCGGCATAGTCGGGCCACGAACGCCACTGGTAACCATAGATGTGCCCCAGGTCACCCGTCTCCGGGTCGGCCCACTCATTCCAGATGCGCACACCGTTCTCCTGCAAATAGCGCACGTTGGTGTCACCCTGCAGGAACCAGAGCAGTTCGTGGATGACAGACTTGAGATGCACCTTCTTGGTGGTCAGCAGAGGGAAGCCGGCCTCCAGGTCGTAACGGCTCTGATGGCCAAAGATGCTGATGGTACCCGTACCGGTGCGGTCATGCTTGCGCACACCTGTATCGAGAACCGTCCTTACCAAATCAAGATATTGTTTCATTAGCGGATATGCATGTTATTCCTCTTCGTGGGACATCACGCTTTGCGGCAGAAGTCCACAAAGCGGAAGGGACAGACATGGCGTTCGTCCGTTCCATGGAACTCGTCACGCACGACTTCCCACTCCTCGGGGTTAATATTTGGAAAGAAGGCATCGGCCTCCCGCGGCTCATCGTCCACCTGTGTGAGATACAGCCTGTCGGCCATGCCTATGCACTGGCGATAGAGAGTCTCACCGCCAATGATGAATATTTCATCGTCCTGCGCACACGAGCGCATGGCATCCTGCAAGGTGGGAAAGACCTCTGCACCGGGCAAGGAAGCCTGCGTGCGGGAGAGCACGATGTTGCGGCGGTTGGGAAGCGCCCCCTTGGGAAAGGACTCAAACGTCTTCCTTCCCATGACAATGGTGTGCCCGGTGGTGAGTGCCTTGAAACGCTTCAGGTCATCAGGCAACCAATACAGCAACTTGTTCCGGTTGCCTATGGCACCATTCCTGGCAAGTGCGGCTATCATGGAAATCATGACTTCTCTCCTCCCTCTTCCGGCTCCGGCATGGCAGGCACCGGCAACTTGCGGCAAATGGCCTCGTTGAAGGAAATGATGGTCTCACTCCTCTGCAGTCCCAGCGGCTGCAACTTGTCGTGGATAATGCTGAGCATGTGGTGATTGTTACGGGCATATATCTTGATGAACATGTCGTATCCACCCGTGGTGTAATGGCACTCCACCACCTCGGGTATCTTGCGTAAGGCTGCCACCACACGGTCAAAATCAGAGGGATCCTTCAGGAAAAGACCTACAAAAGCGCAGGTATCATAACCCAGAGAAACGGGGTCGAAGACGAACTGAGAACCCTTGATGACCCCCTGTTGCATGAGTTTCTGGATTCTCTGATGTATGGCAGCACCTGACACGTGACAAGCACGGGCAACCTCCAGAAAGGGGATGCGGGCATTATCAGATATCATGGACAGTATCTGCCGGTCAAGAGCATCAAGCTTAGACATAACTTATATAGCCATTAGATATAACTTGCATTTTTACTTAAACATCCAGTCCCCCGCCGTGCATCGTCCGCAGGCGCGCGGAAACACTTTACAAAAGTGCGCCCCGCGCAGGCCGTTTCAAGCCCCAGAACCTCAGATAACCTTGCAAATTTACTTGTATTTTTCCACATTTCGCCCGCCCGTGGGATATTTTGCACATTTCAGCCCAAATCATTCCACAAATGCCAACGGTGGATTGTATTTGCCGACATCGCGGAGGCAACACACGAATGCGCCCGTAAAGGGGACAGGAGCACGGCTTTCTTGTTGCGTCCACGGGGTAGCATGACATGGCACATGATTCTTTTTGTTTACATATTGAGGCTTTCAAAAACGTCCTCAAAAAACATCTAGTTAGAAAAAAAAATTTCTCCAACTAGGAGTTTTATTTTTTCTAGTAAAGTGTTTTTTGAGGGCTTTTTCTGGAATTTTGACATAGGTGAAAGGAAGCGCTGCAAGTTCTTGCGAAATCAAACACGCAAGGTCTAAAATAAAATCGCTTGGCCACTTTGTCGGATTCGCGGAAAAGGCATATATTTGTTGTTGGAATCGCCATTGTAGTGATACAGGCAAAAAGAGACATCGGCATATCGGCACCGATACTACAATTTCACCGGATCAAGAGAGAGAGACAAGAAGTATAATCTCAAAAAACAGTTGCCGTATGAATGCGATGTCAATGGGCCATGCGAGAGGCCTTTCCACATCTCGCGTATCTAGTGTTGGTACTTTGCTGGCAGGAAAACCGCTTGTTCTGCCAACAGCCAAGGTGCCAGTAATAGTGCAGAGTCTGACTCGCAGCCAGATTCTCGCCCTCCCTCAGAAGTCCATCCGAGTAAGGGTTCTCGGGTCGGCTACCGAGGTGAATGTTCGTAGCGCTGTTCTTCAAGCACGTTGCACTTTCCCCAAGCATAAGGTTGGCGTGGTGGTTAGAGGTGCCAGCGCGCTCAATGGTGGTATAACCATCACGGGGGAGAATGCCATAGCGGGGGTGAAACTGCTAAAATCACCGTCCGAAAGAGAACGGGGCAAGCCAGGCCTCAGGCATAGGGTTCTTGCGCGAAAAGCGTTGCACCGCAAGATCCAGGAATCAGGTCTGCCGGTGCGAGCGCGAATCTTGGCAAAGGCCATCGGAAATGAGGAGAGGCTGGTGGCCATCATTGACAATATCAAGAGCCTTGTTTCTGAACTGGAGGAAATCCATGAAAACAATCGGATGAACAACACCGACAACAGCAAATCGCCCCGCAACCACGACATCTTCCTCCCGCCCATCGAAGAGAACAAGATGGCCGACTGCATTCTGAAAATCAAGAATGACTTCTTCGGCTGCAAGAAGACTTGCACGCTTGCCGACAAGACGTGGAACGTCACGGACTTCTGCCTGCTGATGTTCCTGAGCTTCAGACGCATGCAGATACTGAGGAATCCATCCCGCAAACCCTTTTGCCTGTTCCTGCAAGAAAAGGTGTTCATGGGCGACGGCCTGCTGAAGGTGAAGAACTTCAACAACTACGCCAACCACGCGAACTACCAGACCCTTGCAAAGGAACTGCCACGGTTGCCATTCGACTTGGGCATCCGGCCGAGCACAAACAACAATTCCTCCTTCCTGGCTTGCCACGAAATCGGTCGTGCTTTCCACAAGTCCGAATATTTCCGAAGCCTGAGAACCCAGAAAAAGAACATCAGCGAATTTGTCTTATAACGTCTGACTCCTTGTACTGCCGCATTTACACGTGTGGGACTCCATAACCGGGGTTCCACACGTGTTTTTCCACACTTCTCATCCTGTTTGCCACGGACTTGCGCAAGGCACTTCCGCCGAAGTAACTTTACGATGTCAGAAGGAACAAAAGCCCGAAGACAAAGGTGAATGTCCACTCAGCGTATAACCCTCAAATCAAGCATCAGGATGAGAAAAAAGAACCCGCGCAGCCCTCCCCGCTGAGAACTGCACTTCAGAGAGAGAGAGCAAATTCAAGTATCACACATTCATGCAACACTTACAATTATGATTAAAGTTTCTGCTAAACAAACTACCCTCCGCGTCGGTAAATATGCCGGAAAGGAGCGTTTCGTAATGATGGCGCGCACATACAGCACACTGTCTGATTCCAAGGTGATTCAAGAAGCTTCACTCCGCACAGGACTACCCAAGTCGGTGGTACGCGCCTGTTGGGAAGGCTGCGGCGAGGTTATCTCTGCCTGGTGCGTTGAAGGGCACTCCGTTGCGCTCCCCGGTCTTGGGCACATGCGCTTCGGCATCCGTGCCGCCTCCGTGGAGAAGGTGGAGGACGTATCCACAAATCTCATCACGAGCCGCCGTGTCATTTTCCTACCCTCGGTCGCCATCAAGGAGGAACTGGCCAAGACAAGCATCTCCATCACTTGCTATGACAAGGAGGGGAAGAGAATCAAGACCGTGACCAGTGCCGACAAGGACGACATCGAGGAGGACGATGGCAACACGACTCCCAGCGGAGGAGAGACTCCAGGCGGAGGTGGTGACAATGAAGGTGGCGGCAACAGCGGCGGATCCGGCGATGGCGGTGATGACCTTGCCTGAACAATAACCAACGGGCTGCCACGCCCTTTGGGGAAGGTGGCAGCCCACAAACTTACAAGAAAGGAGGAATAACCATGAGACTGATTACACTCTTGATCATCCATTGTAGTGCGGTCATGCCGCTGCAGACCAGTTCGGTGGAACAAATCAACCAATGGCACTTAGCCAGAGGCTGGAAAAACGGTTGTGGCTATCACTATGTGGTAAGGCGTGACGGAACGATTGAGAACGGCCGTCCGCCAGAGATGGTGGGAGCACACACGTTGCATCACAACAAGCACTCTATCGGAATATGCTACGAGGGCGGCTTGGACGCGAACGGCATACCTGCCGATACGCGCACTCCGCAACAGAAGGAAGCACTGAGGAAACTGCTGGAGCGCCTGAAGAAAGATTATCCGCAGGCTCTCATCGTAGGCCACGACACCTTCAGCAACAAGGCTTGTCCCTGCTTCGACATGAGCGAGTATGCCGACCTCCAACCGTAACAGACCTCGCCAACTCTCTCTGAAAAGAAACTCCCGATGCGCATCCTCATGACAAGCCTCGGGAGTTTCTTGTGTTATATATCTCCAATCCATCATTAGTTCGGTGATACACGTCCCTTGCACATCGGAGGAACTCTAATGACCGGTTGAGAGCAAAAAAGAAGGTGACCTCTTTTAAGGAGTCACCTTCTTTTTTTATACATAAAACATGTTCAATTTCTCTTCGTCGCCGAATAATTCAGCCTCAATGCCCATGACTTTCTCAACACTTCCTTGATGTCGGTAATGATACCCATCTGGGTGTGCTGGTCGGCCTTGATGGAGATTATCTGCTCGGCCTGATTGGTCATGCCCTGACGCTCTGCAGCAACGAAATCCATAATCTCACGGGGTTCTATGAAGCGGTCATTCACTTGGATACGTGTACCACTACCCATCTTGGGACGCAACTGGTCTGTTGGGGGACCTACATAGACGTAGGAAACAACAGACTTCTTGGTCAACTTCTCCAACTCGGTTCCCTGAGGGGTGACGAACTTAACCTGAAGTGTCACCTCACGCATGGAAACAACGCACATGAAGAAGAACAAGATGGTAAAAATCAAGTCGGGCAGAGATGAGGTATTCATCTCAGGCATCTCGCGATCACTCTTCTTAAATCCTGCCATTACTGCTGTCCTCCATACTTTTTAGGTTCTGCCTCCGAGATATTCTGCGGATAGTATGCACGCACGGCCACCTTCTGCTCGTCAGTCAAAGCATCGTACAGACGCCCAAACTTCTGCTTGGCCAACTCGTTGCGGAGTTCATTGTATGCTGCCACCAACTCGTTCTGAACTTGAAAATATACGGCATAAGGAGTGCCACGGTCGGTCTGCACAGATATTACGTGCTTGTCCGTCACAAAGCACTGACCCAGAAGGTCAATGTTCTTTACATGCTTCTCGGGATATTTGCTCAGATTCTGCTCGTTCTTCACAAATTCCTTCACACGCTGCCGTAAGTTTGCCAAATCCTCGAAACCACTGTTCACCTCATTCTTGACCCACAATTGTCCTGCCGCATTCAAACGGACATAAAGAATGTTGCGAGACTTGATGTCCATCGTAGCATCTTCCTGATTATCTTCTGGCGGACGGGGCAGTCGGCGTGACAAACCCGTGTCTGTGTCCATAGAAGTGGTAATCAAGAAGAAGATGAGCAAGATGAAAGATATGTCCGCAGTCGAACTTGAGTTCAACCCAGGAACTTTCTTCTTCTTCTTTGCCATGATTCGATTTATTTAATAGACTTTGCTTGCTTGTTGCCCATTGTGGTCATCAGGCCTGTCATGCTCACCACTACGGCAAGTACTGCTGCCAAGAAAAGGATGCCACTTGAAATACAGAACATGTCAACCACTGTAACCCATCCGGCGGATGTCACTGTACCGTCCTGAGCGGTAAAAGCCTCCTCGCCCAAGCCGCACACAACTCCCACCACAAGGGAAATTATGAGCAGGGCAATGGTGCATGCCATAATCTTTCCACCAGGCACACCAGAGGTAGAGGTCGTACTCCCCCCCTTGTTGCCCATACCTTTGAAGATGCTCCATACCGTAAGACCCAGCATAACCACGAAGAGTGCATACATGAGTCCCATCAAGAGGTCAAGCAACTTCGGCTCGTTGTAATCGCCCACGGGATTGCTGTAGCCAATGCCGAAGAAGGCAATGAAGCAAACAGCAATGATGCCCACGCAGACATACAGAGCCATTTTGGATACTTTCTCAATCTTCATAAAAGAATCTCCTTTTACGCTAAAGATTTATTACTTCCTGCACTTGTCAGACTTCACGCACATGGTCAGAATCTCCTGAGAAGACTCTTCCATATTCACGGTCAGAGACTCAATCTTTGACAGGATATAGTTGTAGAACAACTGGAGAATCAGAGCCACGATGATACCGAAGATGGTGGTAATCAAGGCCACCTTCATACCGCCTGCCACAACGGTCGGGCTGATGTCACCTGCACGCTGAATGTCATCGAAGGCCATCACCATACCAATCACAGTTCCAAGGAATCCCAGTGAAGGAGCCATGGCGATAAACAGGGTAATCCAAGAGCAATTCTCCTCAAGATAAGAGCCCTGAACCTCAGCCTCAGTGTTGATAGTACGCTCAATGGTACCTATGTCATTGCGGTCATCACTCTTAAGGCAATCCATGGCAGCAAGAGCCAACTGAGCCACAGGACCGCGTGTATTCTTGCAAGTACAAATAGCCTCATCAATCTTACCGGCAGCAACCAAAGCAGCCAAGTCAGCCACAAACTTACGGGTATTGATTTGAGCCAGGCTCAGATAAATCACACGCTCAATGCAGAATGCCAGGCCGAGCACCAGTGCTACGGCAACCAAAGACATAAAACCGGCATCACCTTCGATGAACTTAACCTTAAGAACCTTGAAGATACCCTCGTTCTCCTCCTCAACCACAGGAGCCTCTGCGGTCATGGTCTCGGCTGCAGAATCAGCAGCAGCAGTGTCAACAGCAGCAGTGTCCTCTGCCACAGAATCATTCTGCTCTGTAGCGGCCACATCTTCCTGCGCCATCACAGATGTCGTTGCTCCGAAAGAGCAAACTGCAACCATTGCAATAATTGCAAATAACTTTTTCATTGTGTGTAGTTTTTGATGATTAATTTATCTTTTTTGTTTCTTTCCTGTATAACGACTGCGGAGAGACGGGGATTCGAACCCCGGATACGCTTTTGACGTATACACGCTTTCCAGGCGTGCCTCTTCAGCCACTCGAGCATCTCTCCTTGACTATCCAAAATTGTACATCATCATCCGTGCACAAAGGTTTTCGGTTACAAAAATATCTTTTTTTTGTTAGAGTAGAGTACTATTCGGGCAAAAACTTTGCCTTGAAGTGTCCTTTTTCCTGTTTTATACGCCTCACTGGCACTTTACACGAGTAAATATGCGCCTTACATTCTCGTCAGTCTGCCTTTCCACTTCCACTTCCGTTACTTCATACAAACGGGAAATTTCCCGAAGCACCTCCGCCACGTAAGCACTCTCATTTCTTTTCCCTCTATACGGAACCGGTGCCAAATATGGGGCGTCCGTCTCCAAGACAATTCTAGAAAGCGGAATATGACGCAAGACTTCGGGCAAAAGGCTTTTCTTGAAAGTAAGAATACCGCCGATACCCAGGCAAAAGCCATCGAACGCCAACAGGTCACAGGCTTCATCAAGCGTCCCTCCAAAGCAATGGAATATACCTTTCAAGTTACATTCCGAATAGTCATGCATAATCTGGAGGAGTTCTTCATGTGCCGACCGAGCATGTATCACGAGAGGGAGATGCTTCTCCAAGGCCCATTCCACCTGGATACGGAAAGCGGTTATCTGCTCCTCCCGGCAAGTAGTGTCCCAGTAAAAGTCCAGCCCTACCTCGCCGATACCTACATATGGGTGGTCTGGAACATCAATCTGAATCTTCATGTACGCCAATACCTCACGATAATCTTCTGTCACATCAGAGGGATGAAGTCCCATCATGGGATGGCATGACTCAGGGTAGCGTTTGCAGAGAGACAGCATGGGAGCAATGCTCTCCTTATTTATATTAGGGAGAAAGATATGGCTGACACCCGCATTGAAAGCACGGGCAACCACTTCATCGCGGTCTTCGGAGAACTCCTCCCCGTAGATATGACTGTGTGTATCTATCACGACTTCTATCTTTTGCGGTTCATCAATTGCTCCGTCCACTGCCGCAATACGGACTTGCGCTCATCAGGAAGGTTCACTCTGTCAAGTATTTCACCGGCTTCCTTTATATAGGAAGAGATGCGCTCCTGAGCCATTTTGTCCACACCTACCTGTGTGTAGATACGTGTCACAGCCTTTATCTTCTCGTCAGGATCATACGACAGAGCCGTCAGCCAGCGTTCTAGTTCGTTCCTAAGAGCCTCAGGAGCCCGGTTATAGGCATTTATAAGCATGAATGTCTTCTTGTTGCAAAGAATATCCCCCCCGATGGCCTTGCCGAACGTATCAAAATCCCCGTAAACATCCAGATAGTCGTCTTGCAGTTGGAACGCGAGCCCCACCTTTTCACCATAAGCATACAAGCAATCCGCATCATGCTCTGTTGCCCCCCCAAGCAAGGCACCTATTTTCAAGGCACACGCCAAGAGAACGGATGTCTTCAGACGTATCATCTCAATGTATTCTTCTTCCACGACATCCATACGGTCCTCGAAATCCATATCATACTGCTGGCCTTCGTCAATCTGCAAGGCCGTCTCTGTGAATATGTCCATCACCAGCGGCATCTGCAAAGGCGAGCAAGCGGACACAAGACGATATGCCATAACAAGCATATTGTCACCAGACAAAATTGCCGTGTTCTCACCCCAAACCTTATGCACGCAAGGTTTGCCTCTTCTTACGTCTGCCCTATCCATCAAATCGTCATGGAGCAAAGTGAAATTATGATAGACCTCAAGTCCTAAAGCAACCTTCATAACCTCGTCCACATCGGGCTTATACATATTATAAGCCATCAGCATCAGCACTGGGCGGATGCGTTTTCCACCCAAAGAAAGAACATACTTTATTGGGGCATACAAACCTTCGGGCTTTCGGTCACAAGGCAAATTCTCAAGTGCAGAAGTTACTTTCTTGGTAAGTTCGTCTATGCTATACATATCTCTGTTCATGATTCTACATATATAGGTAGAGAGTGTGAAACAAATGAGGCTGCCCTGTATCCAGGCAGCCTCACATGATAATTTATCCGATTGTTACGTTAAGCATTGACCACATGCTCCTGGCAATAAAATCCCACAGAGAAGAACCACAGGAAACACCATGTCACCGGAGCAGTCCATCATACTTTTTGTTAATTGTTCAAACGGAACATTACAGGCAAGGTAAAGCGAGAACGCACAGGACGGTTGCCCTGCCTTGCGGGCTTCCACTTCGGCATGAGTTTAACCACGCGCTCTGCCTCTTTGGAAAGGTTGGAATCCGGAGAACGAACAACCTCTACATCCACGATAGATCCGTCACGGTTTACCACGAACTTGAGGAACACACGTCCTTGCACGCCTTGTTCTTGGCAAATGGAGGGATATTTCAGATGCTCACTCAGCCACTTGTAGCACGCCTCATCTCCGCCTGGGAACTGGGCATTTTCCTCAACCATCTCGTAGATACGGTCATCTTCATCGACCTCCACCACAGGACCGACAGGACCTGTAGCAACCACAGCAGAAGGGGCACCTGTTCCCACAACCGCAGTGATGGCCTGATTCACCTCCTCTGTGGTCTCCACCTCTTCCTCTGGAAGTTCGGTATCATCCTCCACCTCATTGATGAATTCCATTACGGTAGGAGCGGCGGCTGGAGGAGGAGCCATCATTTCCTGCTGTTGCGTGATAGGAATCATGTCCTCTTCCATCTTGAAATCATAGATTTTGTCGTTGTCCTCAACCACTTTCACTTCACGCTGTGTGAACTCGAAGGCAACGAACAACGAGGCAAAAGCCAACACAAAGCCAATCAGGACATTGGTCGACTTCTGGCTTCTAAGTTCGTCGTTTGCGGTCATGTAAGCACTCATATCTTGTTACGTTTTTATTATTTCTTTCAGTTCTTATCCATGCATCAGCACTTGGGCAAATTTACCACATTTTTTCAATACACAGCAACAAGGCACTTTATTTTTTGCACTTGCGCTCACATTTTTCATATATATGGGAATTGATTGCTACTAAAAGCCCTATCTTTGGAGGATAGAAACAGTAATCAAACATTCAATGGAGAAGAAACGCTTTCCCGTGCTTCTAGTGATGGTATTGTGCATTGCCACCAAGATCCTGTGCCAGGAAAGCACCAGTGTATACAATTTCCTCAGTCTGCCCTTCTCCGCTCATGCGACAGGACTTGGCGGACATAACATTTCCATCATTGAGGACGACATTGCACTGACCGTGCAAAACCCCTCTTTACTCTCCAGCGTCAGCAGCAAGACTGTAGGCTTTAACTTCCTTACATATATGAAAGGTGTAAAGGCAGGCAGTGTGGGCTATGCACAGGCAACTGGTGAAAGAGGCACTTGGGGAGTCAGTTCACAGTTTGTCGGCTATGGTTCCATGAAGGAGACATTGGCCACAGGCGAGATAGTGGGTGACATGCATGCACAAGATATATGTGTCAATGGAACCTACGCTTACCTGCTGGGGGAACGATGGTCGGGAGGAATCAACGGAAAGATTATCTATTCTCACTACGGCGAATTCAGTTCATGTGCGCTAGCCGTTGATCTTGGAGTCAACTATTTCCTTCCCGAGAAGGAATTCTCGTTGTCTGCCGTGGCACGGAACATCGGCGGACAAGTAAAGGCGTTCGGGAACCACCATGAACGTCTCCCTTTTGACCTTGAAGTGGGTTTTACCAAAGAACTCGGGCATGCACCCATCAGCATATCCGTAACGTTCATTGACCTCACTCGCTGGAACAAAAAATACTTCTACTCTACTACAAACAAGATTAGCAACGGAAGAGTACTGACCAACCATTTCAACCTGGGGGTAGACATCAAACCAACAAAATTCATGTATCTGTCTGCCGGCTACAATTTCAGACGAGCCTACGAGATGAAAGCAGCAGGATCATCGCACGCAGCAGGACTGGCATTCGGAGCAGGAGTACACTTGAAACGTTTCAGTGCAGGACTGGCCTATGCGAAATATCATGTGGGCGCACCCACACTTTCATTCAACATAGCATACAATTTTCTAAAAGACTGAGTCATGAAGAAAATCACCATAGCCATCGATGGACATTCATCGTGTGGCAAAAGCACCATGGCCAAAGACTTGGCACGAAGAATCGGTTATGTATATATCGATACGGGAGCCATGTACCGGGCTGTAACCCTCTTCGCAATGCGCCAAGGAGCCATATCCGATGGACAAGTTCTGGAAGATAAACTGAGAAAGAAAATGGGGGACGTAAACATCTCTTTCCGATTAAACACAAACACCCAACGTCCCGACACGTACATGAACGGCGAATGTGTGGAAAGAGAAATACGCACAATGGAGGTGTCACGCCATGTCAGTTTGATTGCGGCGCTGCCTTTTGTACGCGCAGCTTTGGTGGAAATGCAGCGTGAGATGGGTAAGGAGAAGGCTGTGGTCATGGACGGACGTGACATCGGAACAGTTGTCTTCCCCGATGCTGAACTAAAGATATTCGTCACGGCCAGCGCAGAAGTGCGCGCCCAAAGGCGATATGACGAATTAAAGGCCAAAGGAGAATCCTGCCGCTACGAAGACATACTGGAAAACGTAAAACAAAGGGATTACCTTGATTCCACCCGCAAGATAAGTCCTTTAAGACAGGCCGAGGATGCCATTGTGCTGGACAATACGCACATGACCATTCAGGAGCAGCAAATGTGGCTCCTGGAAGAATACAAGAAAAAGGTGGAAACAGCATGAAGATTGAGATTGACGGCGGCTCCGGCTTCTGCTTCGGTGTGACACGTGCCATCGGCAAGGCTGAGGAAGAACTGGCCAAAGAGGGTCACCTCTTCTGTCTAGGCGATATCGTCCATAACGGGAAAGAGTGCGACCGCCTACAACGACTGGGGCTCGAAACCATCAATCACCAGAAACTGGAACAAATCAAGCACTCCAAAGTTCTGCTGCGTGCACACGGGGAACCACCATGCACCTATCAGACAGCCGAAAGGAACCACATAGAAATCATAGATGCCACATGCCCCGTGGTTCTGCACCTGCAGAAACGCATCAAAGAGGAGTACACCGCCGACACCGACCATAAGAAGCAAATTGTCATTTTCGGCAAGAACGGGCATGCAGAAGTACTTGGACTAGTTGGACAGACAGAAGGCACTGCCATTGTGGTGGAAACTCTTGCCGATGTGGAGCAACTGGATTTCTCACGAGACATATGCCTCTACTCACAGACGACCAAACCATTGGGAGAGTTCCGAGAAATTGTAGAATACATTGAGCAACACATATCCTCCGATGCCACGTTCATCTATTATGACACCATCTGCAGGCAGGTAGCCAACCGTATGCCGCACATACGGGAATTTGCAGCAAGGCACGATGTCGTATTGTTTGTATGTGGGAAAAAGAGCAGCAACGGGCGTGTACTCTTTGAGCAATGCCTCCAGGTCAACCCACGCTCTTACATGATAGACTCCGCCAAAGAAATATCCCTTCAATGGTTGGGAGAGTGCCGGAGCATAGGCATATGTGGTGCCACCAGCACTCCCAAATGGTTAATGGAGGAGTGCAAAATACGCATCGACCAGTTGCTTGGCTGCAACAAATGACGTGCATTGCCCGTCAAGGACATTGCGCTCCACACCAGGCAGCATATCTCCTATCGTCTTGTTCTGATAGAAACTATTATGGAGCTGCTCGTTAATGCTTTCATACATCCAATACTTAGCCTGCTCAGCCCTGCGGTGTTCAAAGTATCCGTTCTTCTTCACATAGTCAACATAACTGTACACCATGTCCCACACCTCCTTGATTCCATAGCCGTAAAAGCCACTGTAAGTCAGTACCTGTGGTGTCCATCCACTCTCCGGCATAGGAAAGAGTTGCAAGGCATTGCGGAACTGAGTGGCTGCGAGTTGGCACTTATCCACATTGTTTCCGTCACATTTATTGATGACAATGCCATCGGCCATCTCCATGATACCACGCTTAATGCCCTGCAGTTCATCACCAGTCCCCGCCAATTGGATGAGAAGAAAGAAATCAACCATTGAGTGACACGCTGTCTCGCTCTGCCCCACTCCCACAGTCTCCACGAATATCTTGTCAAAGCCGGCTGCCTCACACAGGATAATCGTCTCCCGGGTCTTGCGTGCCACACCCCCCAGGCTACCGGCAGAGGGGCTGGGACGTATGAATGAGTCGGGATGGACAGATAACTTCTCCATGCGGGTCTTGTCACCAAGTATGCTTCCCTTTGAACGTTCGCTACTTGGATCAATGGCCAGAACTGCCAACTTACCGCCACGTTCCTTCAAGACATGAATGCCAAACTCATCGATACTGGTACTCTTCCCTGCACCAGGCACTCCACTTATGCCAATTCTCACACTTTTCCCAGAATAAGGAAGACACTTCTCTATTACCTCTTGGGCTATGGCCTGATGTTCAGGAATTGTACTCTCCACCAAAGTGACAGCCTGTCCAAGAACAGTCACATTTCCCTTCAGAATGCCGTCCACATAGTCGGACGCACTCAACTGACGGCGGGCAAACCTTCCCTTCTTCAGATATGGGTTCACTATTGACACCGGACCTATGCCCTTGTTTACGGTAAGTCCTGCAAACTCCGAACTGTTCTCTGGATGTTCCATAACTCTCCTCCTTTGAATTAAATGCCTTTTTAGGGGTGCACCTTAATATTTATCACTTCTTTGGAATGCTTAGGGTCATCTGTTATCAACAGGACACGTGGACGATTCTCTGCCTTTCTGAGATACTTGGCTATGACCGTCACCTTCAACTTGGTGCTCTTTCCCGGTTTGAGAATCCTGTTGCCCAAACTAACCGAAATGGCCTTGTCAAATACCTGCACCTGCTTGAAGCGCAAGGGAGTCTCACCATCATTATGCAACAATATGGTCTGAGTCATCTTTTCCTTCTGCCCCATTGCACCAAAATCTATCTCATTGCTCTCTACACGAAGTACAGGAGCATGTGCCCTCTGTTCCTCCGTCAGATGGGAAAAGTCGGGCAGGAGCACGGCATTCACTGTTATCTCATTCGCTTCACCAATCTTATCACCAACGTAACGAGCCAGATAGACACTGGTCTGATTCAGTCCTAATTGCGGAAGTTTGTCACTGTTTAGGGTCAGTTTTATTACTCCTGTCTTTCCGCCAGGGATATTCTCCGGGAGAGACTCTGCAGAGAGATAGGGAGGCAAATGCATAAGGATAGGGCGATAAGCCGTACGCTCCATGTTTACCACCGCAATTTCCACCATTGGCATATCCCCCCGGCTAACGTCATCATATTCCACATAATTGGTTTGAAGGCGCACATTTCCCAAATCTATGGGAAAGTCCTGTCCCTGGTTTTTCAGTTCCGTAACCACATTACCCTGTATGGCCATATATACAGGAGCATCAGCCGCATCAGTGTATATCTCCACATCCTTATAGAAAGTTCCAAGCATTGAAGCATCAAACTTCAACACGATGTCAGCGTGTCCGCCTGCGGGAACAGGTTCCTTGGGATATTGTACATCCAGGCAGCCACATGACGGATTCACCCTGAGTATCTGCAAAGGTTTGTCTCCTCTGTTGCGGAAGCCGAGAGATATCGTCTTCTGGGTCTGAAACAGGACATCGCCTACCTTCTGTATTTCAGCATCTGCCTCAAACCTGGCCTGTGCCAATGCCTGCGAGACAGGAATGAGCATCATTCCGCACAGCACTCCTATCATTATATATATATGTCTCATCTCTGTTTCTTGATTGTCAACAACGAAGCCTCCATCTGCCGCACTAAATCACGTTTTCCTGTTGATGGAGAATAAACAAAACCTTCAGCAGCAAGTACCACGCGCCTGACCGTGTCTATTGTGAGCATACTTACAAAGGGGCCACCTATTGGAGCATTGCGCACATCCCACATACCACGTACAACCTCATAGTCCCGTCCGTCAATTCGCCTTTTCCGATTTAAGATGACCGGTATCCCGTCAATCCGAGATGTACACATCCACTGTCCTGGTTTGTCTCCGGGAATATTGACCTTCATGACAGAATCACGCATGCAGACAAACCGTTCCATGTTCTCCAATCCACTACCATCCCAAGGGTATTCATATAGGACAGCATTCATATCCCGCTCCTGAAGGTTAGAGCCTGCCCACAGGAAACGCTGCCCCTTCTTTACCGCGCGCACCTCTTTAGGCACACAGATACTGTAGCCCATGTGCTCAACTGCCACCTTATACACATAGTCATTGTGGTGTCTGCGCAAACCTGCGACACGCATCTGTAATTGTGCATCAAGCAGCACATCCACGATGTCTTGCTTGTAGCGCGAGAGGAACTGACGCAATCCATCGAGATCAGGAGCCGCTACAGTAACTTCGGTTTGAGGAACAGCATACACATCTCGTGACACGCCCATCATCGGTTTTATCAACTTGCCATCCAAATGCACCAAAAGTTTCGTGTGCATGGTCATAAACCTCTGAGTATAATTCTGTTCCGAAACGCGTACCACCTTAAACATCGGTTCCGGCTGCATGATTTCGGGCACACTCTCTCCAGTCATTGCGTTGACTGAGTCCATCAAGTCACTCTGACTCACAGTTTTGTCAGTTATTACCAACAATTCACTGGGAAACCCCTTGGAGTGAGGAAGCCTCACTGCCTCCTCCTTACTGCCACAAGCGTGAAAGGCAAAAGAAAGCAAAACCACTATCCAGACCTTATTACAGACTGATGCACACATACGCTACATGATTTTAGAGTAACACACGTTGAGCACTCACGTCGTGCCCCATAAACACACTTGCATTCTCTTGAAACACATCAGCCTGCTCTGTTGTCAGATAGCAAACCTGTCCGCCACGCGTTATCCTTTGCTCCATGTCGGTGTGGCGTACGAGATATCTCTTTAGGCTTTCCGCCACATAATCACCCTGCGGCATCACCTGTACCCCACTGGGTACATACTTCTGTATTTTACCCATCAAGAGTGGATAATGGGTGCACCCCAGGATGATGCAGTCTATTTCCGGGTCTTTGTCCAATAGGCGGTTGATGCTTTTCTGCACGAAATAATCGGCACCGGGACTGTCATACTCATAGTTCTCCACCAAAGGAACCCACATAGGGCAAGCCTCTCCGGTGACCTTGATGTCTGGATAGAGTTTGGCCACCTCCATCTCATACGTATGGCTCTTTATCGTTCCTGGAGTTGCCATCACACCCACATGCCGTGTGCGGGTCAGCCTTCCCACGCTTTCCACTGTAGGTCTGATAACTCCAAGCACACGCCGCGTGGGGTCAAGCAGCGGTAAGTCCTTCTGCTGTATTGTCCTCAATGCCTTGGCCGATGCCGTGTTGCATCCTAGGATTACCAACGGGCACCCCATATCAAAGAAGTGCATCACAGCCTGCAAGGTGAACTCGTAGACCAGTTCAAACGATCTTGTTCCATAGGGAGCACGGGCATTGTCACCCAGATACACATAATCATACTGCGGCATCAAATTCCTTATCCGCCGCAGTATAGTCAGTCCTCCGTAACCGGAATCAAAGACTCCGATCGGACTCATTCCTTCTGAAATATGCCTTTCGGAAGACATAATCTGAGATTATGGTTGCGATTGTTCCTGCACAGACCGCTGCACCTGCTCCTGTACAGGTTGCTCAGTCGGTACGTTCCCTGCCTGTGGTTGCTCAGTTTGCGTCTGTGGCACGGGAACTGCACCTATCGGAGGATCGGATATCAACCCCAATTTCCAACGAACCAAATCTGTGACATCAACCCCTATCACAGGATTGATAAAAGGACACACGTCATCGTCCGTATTGAGTACAAACGCATAGCCATACTCCACACCGACTTCCAGAATCACATTGTTCAGCCTTTTCTTCACCTCCGACATCATGTCCTTTTCCGCCTGTTCCAGCAGTTTCTGCGACTGCATTCTGAATGAGATGCCGTTCTCCATCAATGTCTGTAGTTCGGCCTGACGTTTCTGCATGATAGTCTGCGGGAAGTCTTTCTGCCCCTGCAGGAAATCCACGAATTTCTTCTGAAACTCCTCTTCCCCGCGCGTAGCCTCAGCATCATATTTTGCCTTCAGTTCAGCCATATTCTGTTTGGCCTGGGCATACTCTGGCATCTCGGCCATAACGGCCTTGTAACTCATAAAACCGAACTGCATCTGCGCCGAAAGCGAGAGAGGAAGTGCGACAAAGAGCACGGTGAATAGTCGTTTCATAAGCATTGAATATTATTAGTGTTTACTGCACACCCACTTCCTTCTTCACATCAGCCGTAATGTCCGTACTGAGGGATGTGTTGACAAATGGAATGGCTCCCGCATTGGTGTCAATGACATACACGTATCCGCCAGCCTCACCAATCTTCTTCACAGCATCCAGTACAAGTTGCTGTATGGCACCCATCTTGTCCTGCTGTACCTTCTGAAGCGACTGTTGGTTATCCTGATATGACTGCTGCATGCGCTGATAGAGGTCATTCAGTTCCTGTTCACGACGCTGGCGCACATTCTCCAGCAAGTTAGCCTGCTCCTTCTGATACTCCTCAGTCTTCTTCTGCAGTTCGTCTTGCATGAGTTTCAGGTCATCATCAAACTGCTTGGCCATAGTCTGGATTTCATTCTGTGCAGTGGTGTATTCCTTCATGTTAGGAATGATGTCAGCACTGTTGAAATGTGCGAACTTCTGTGCATTAAGAGCCAAAGGTGCCATCATGAGGACGGCTACGAGAAATTTCTTCATTGTTGTTATGCTATTTGTTTAAGTTTATATTGTCAATTATATCCCAGTTTGGTCAGCACCTCATTGCTGATGTCCACTTTAGGGCTGGCAAATATGATTCCCGAGTCACTGGCTCGGTCAAGTATCAGACTGTAGCCCTTTTGCTCAGAGATGTCCTTCACTGCGTTGTATATCTCGTCCTGTATGGGAGTCATCAGGCTTTCACGCTTCTTGTACAACTCCCCCTCAGGGCCGAAATACTTCCTTTTCAGTTCTGCGGCTTCTTTCTCCTTGGCCACGACTGCCTCCTCACGTTTGGTTTTCTGCTCCTCACTAAGGAACACAGCCTCAGACTGGTAGTTCTTATAGAGTGTCTGTGCCTCAGAGGTCAAGGCATCCACCTCGGCCTGCCACTTCTTGCTTACCTGGTTCAGTTGTTCGTTGGCACGTTCGTAGGCAGGAATATTCTTTAGAATATAGTCCATGTCCACCAGAGCGAACTTCTGTGCATTCACCGCAGCCACAACCATCACGGCCATCAGTGCCATCCATACTCTTTTCATATTGTTCTGCATTTATGTTATGTCCGTATCGTTATATACATTATATATGTGTGTGTCAGAACTCCTGGCCAAGGATAAAGTGGAAGTGACTTCCGCTGTATGTCTTGCGTCCGAACACATCATCGAAACCATAAGCCCAGTCTATACCAAGCAGACCCACCATGGGCAGGAATATCCTGACACCCGCTCCCAAAGAACGTTTCATGTCAAACGGATTGAACTTCTTTACATCATTCCATGCGTTTCCTCCTTCAGCAAATACCAGACCATAAATGTTTGTGCTAGCACCCAGCATGAAGGGATAGCGCAACTCCACGGTAAATCGGTCATAAGCATAGCCGCTATAACCGTTTGGCGTGAGTGAGCCGTTGTCGTATCCACGCATACCGATGGTTTCTGTGGCATAGGTACTTGTATATCCACTCGTACCGTCACCACCCACATAGAAGGTCTCGAAAGGTGACCTCTTGTGCTTGTTATACGATCCTAGCACACCAAATTCTACACGTGTCATCAGCACAAAGCACTTATTTCCGCCTGACAATGCCGTGTATGTGCGGCTCTTGAACTTCCACTTATGGTATTCAATCCACCTATACTTCTCCTGCAGTTCATCCTTGTAACTGGGGGCATTATAGTTGGTAGCCAGATGAGCATAGTCCTTATTGTCAAAAAGACTGAATGGCGGAGTGAGCGACACCGTGAAGGCAAAGTCAGAGCCCTTACGGGGATAAATCTGATTGTCGGTGCTGTTTCTGCTCAGATTGAGATTCAGGCTGATGTTGTTGCAGTTTCCGTTGGCTATAAGGAAGTATCTCCAATCCTTGAGCATGTACCTAGTGTAGCCCAAGTCAGCACTCAGCGTGAAATAGTCATCAGGCCATCGCAGACGCTTTCCCCAGCCCACGCTCAAGCCGAATATCTTCACGAACTTGTCTGGGTCATAGTAATTTTCGTAATAATTATAACCATTGTTTCCGTAGCCATAGAGATAACTGTTGTAATAACTGTTGTATGCGGCCGAATTGTAATAATTGTCGCTCACATCGGTCTGCTTGCTGAAGAAGGCACTCACACTCAGCGTATTGGGACGTTTCCCGCCAAACCATGGGTTCATGTAACTCACACTATAGGCTTGGTAATACCGACCATTAGTCTGTCCGCTTATGCTGAAGGTCTCTCCGTTACCCTGCGGCAGCACTCCTCGCCTTATGGCTTTCCTGTTGAAAAGGTTCGCCATGCAGAAATTACTGAATTTCAATCCAATCTTACCAATCACACCAGTCTGCCCGTAACCCAGTGAGAACTCCACTTGGTCATTGCTTTTGGGTGTAAGTCCCCAGGAAAGATCCACAGTTCCATTTGCCTGATCCTGCTTGATGTCATAGTCGATATGCTCGGCATCGAAATGTCCCAACGAGGCAATTTCTCGGTATGAGCGCTCCAATGCAGCCTTGGAGAAGAGGTCACCGGGTTTGTTGCGCAGTTCGCGACGCACCACATTCTCATATACGCGATCATTTCCGGAAATCTTTACCCGGCTGATGTGTGCCTGTGTTCCTTCAAAGATACGCATCTCCAAATCTACGGAATCACCCACGATGTTTACCTCAACGGGATCCAGATGATAGAACACATAACCATTGTTATAATAAAGGTTGCCCACAGCATCCTCATCGGTAGACGTACGCTCACTCAACAATTTCTGGTTGTACACATCACCCTTCTTCATCCTGAGTATGGCATTCAGCACATCTGTGGGATAGAGAGTATTGCCCACCCACTCAATGTTGCGCAAGTAATACTTTTGCCCTTCTTCCACATCAAGATAGATATCTACCTCATCCTCGCCGTGAGGCACCACGCTGTCAGTCAGAATTACGGCATCACGATAACCAAGTTCTGCATACTTTGCCACCAGATTCTCCTTGGCTTCCTTATACTTGCTGTCCACAAATTTCTTGCTGCGGAACCAACTGCCTATATTGTTCTTCTCATGAATCTTCTTCAAGACTCCTTTACTGAAAAGTCCACCCTTGATTTTCTTCTCTGACAGATTCTCGTTGCCGGTGATGTAGATATGATGAATCTTTACCTTGCCCTTTTTCTCCACATCGATGTCCAGTATGACCTTGTCAGGTGCACCGGCATCCTCACGCTGGGTAATGTTTATGACGGCGTTCTTATAGCCTTTTTCTTCATAATAGCGACTGCCCAGAATCTTTGCCCTGTCTATCATGTTGGGGGTTACCTGATTGTCCTTGACCAACCCTATACGCTGCTCCAAGTCTTCACGCTCACTCTTCTTCAGTCCCACGTAGTTTATCTGGGATATACGCGGACGCTTGGTCAACTGTACATGCAAGTAAGCAGAATCAGCCACCAGACTGTCCACACTGATGGCTACATTGCTGAAGAGTCCGTTTTTCCAGTAACGCTTGATGGCATTGGTAATGTCTTCGCCGGGAATGTCAATGGCCTGTCCCACAGAGAGTCCGCTCAGTCCCACCAGCAGGTACTGGTCATAGTTGTCCACGCCACTCACGGTTATGCCACCTATATAATAGCGCCGGGGAGTTCTTCCATAGTCAATGGCAGGGTTTACCTCACGCTTCACCTGTGCGCCGACCAGCGCCGACAGAGCCAGCCATATATATATAATAAGGTGTATCCTTTTCACTTATTCCTCTATTGTGTATCTGTTACCTTTCTTCTCCTACTTGTTCGCCAGTCTTGCCATACCTGCGCTGCCTGTGCTGGAAATCCTCTATGGCACGGTGCAAATCCTCATTGGTGAAATCCGGCCAATATATGTCACAGAAATAGAACTCGCTGTAAGCACACTGCCAAAGCAGGTAATTGCTGATACGCATCTCACCGCCCGTACGTATCAGCAAATCAGGGTCAGGCATAAAAGAAGTTTCCAAATGAGCCGATACCCAGTCCTCCGTCACATCGGAAGCGGTCAACTGTCCTTGCGAGGCTACATTCACGGCCTTGCGAACGACATTTGCCAACTCCCAACGGCTGCTGTAGTTAAGTGCCGTCACCACCGTCATCTTGTCATTTGCCGCAGTGCGTTCCATGCACTCATGGAGTCTCTGCCTCACGTGCAGAGGAAGTCTTTCCATGTCACCTATCATGCGAAAGCGGATGTTGTTCTTCATAAATATCTCGTCTTCCAGTTTCGTAGCCACGAGATTCATCAATGAAGACACTTCGCTCTCCGGACGACTCCAATTTTCAGTTGAGAATGTGTAGAGGGTCAAAAACTTGACACCCAGCCGGGCACACTCTGCGGTGATGCGGTTGACGGTCTCTACGCCCTCCACATGCCCAGCCGAGCGGGGCAAGCCTTTATCCTTCGCCCAGCGCCCGTTACCATCCATGATAATGGCAATGGATTCTGGAATCCGCTCCATGTCCAACTCTATATGTTCTTTCATTGCCTGTTTCTATTCGTTGTTACACTTCCTGTACTTGGGACTAAGGTCGTAGGTCACGCTCATCATGAGGAAACTGTAGCAATCCTTGTTCTTCAGTCCCACACTCTTGATGCCATAAGGATGCATCAAAGTTGTGCCTGCACCCGTATCGTCTAAGTTATCGCTGGTGGTGAACCTCATGGTCCATTCCAGTCCCAGGTTCAGCCGTGGCCTCACCTTATATTTCACTCCCACTCCCACCGGAAGATTCAATGCGCCGCAAGTGCTGCCTCCGCCGCCCATGCCTACCGTGATTCCCATGCCGGCCAAGGCATAGGGGGTAATACGGCTGTTCTCCTTGTACCCCCCACTCATGCCATAAGCCCAGAAGTTCATCTCAAACTGTGCCCCCACGTCAATCACATTCCTCGAAAAGGACACCGTGCAGGGAGTTCCTCCTTCCGGCGTACCGCTGTTGGGATCATTGGGCAGGAAGTACCCACCGGAACTGCCTCTTATGTGTCCCAAGGCGACATTCCCCTTCACGCACATGCGCGGATTGAATATGCGCCGAAGCACCACCCCGCCCATCGCACTGAGGTCGGAAAACGGAGTCTTATTGACATCACCCAGATAGAAGCATGTGCCTACCCCCACGCCTAATTCCATCCTGTATTCCAGTTCATCCTGTTCCTGCGCACGCAGGACACCACAGGAGAACAGGCACAGAAATGTCACTGCCGCAAGAAGCCGAGTCGGTTGATACGTCCACGCCATACCTGACGATTGGCTATTATCCAGATGTACTTATCGTTGTCCACCGCACTGGCCACAGGTCCGCTGACCCCAAGTAGTGCATCGGGAAGATGAAGTTCATAGTCGGGTTTCCACGTAAGTCCGTAGTCACGACTGAAATACATGGCATCCATGGCCTGCCGGGTATCCCCTGCCAATTCCGGAGCACCTCCAAAAGCAAGGCACCTGCCATCATAAGGCATCACATTGAGGCTCTGCAAGCGCGGACACAGCCAGCGGTTCTCCGGTGTCTGAGTAAAAAACATCCATTGAGCCTGCCCCTCCTGTTCCCTGGCCGTCCACGACTTGTTCCACACCACGGCAGTAGTATCCTCTCCCATCGAGCGATACCCCACCATCACAAGGCGTTCGCCACCGTTCTCCTGGCCAAAAGTCAGTATGTTGAGACACGTATCTGGCAGGAAGGACTCGTCATCGTCAAGTGCCTCCCGTTCCCACACCTGTCCGTCAGTAGAGCGCAACACGCTTCTCCCAGCCAAGGCATAGAGATATGAATTACTTGCGCCGGCCAATCGTGTGTTCTGCCCCATGGAGGAAAGCAGTTCCCATGTGAGTGCGTCATCGGAAACATATAGCGCGCCGTCACCCGCACTCATGTACAGTCTTCCGGCCATCTGGCAAAGTGTCCCCACCTGAGCATTCTCTGGCAAGTTGGTACTTTCCCTCGTCCACTGTCCCTCGCCCCCCGTCAATGGACGCGAAGCAAGTGTCACGCCCTGAGCAACTCGCCCGAGCACACGAAGCATGCCCCCCTGTGACAAAGCGCGCATTTCCTCCATCCCCTCCAGTTCGGCCACGGCACTGTCCCTGCGGCTCCAAGATAGCGAGTCGCCTTCTTGCTGGTGCACATTGAGTTTGAGCGTGTATATCCGGTTGCTTGCACCGTCATTCGACACAACCAAAAGATGCAGGGGGGTGCGTAAATTCATACTGTCCTTGCTGTTATAGGCTGTCCAATCAGCAGTGCTGTCGGATGCCGGACGGTACAGCAGGGTGGCTCCCTCGAAACTGATTGTCATCAGGAGTGCTCTCAAGTCGGTATCATAAAGCAGTGAATCACGATTCTGAATGGTGTCAGTACGCTGGTCAATAGTCACATGGAACAGACTCCCGGAATAGGAAGTCAAGTATGGAACAGGGTTACCCACGGAGTCTGTGGTCTGATTCCACCGCTTGAGCGTGCCGAGGGTTACGTTGGAAATATAGCAATAATCGTCAAAGGTTACCTCATCGTCCTTGAAGCACGATGTGAGCAACCCGCACACCAACGCCAGTAGCAGTATGGTCTTCTTCTTCATTATTCAGCATCATTGCGCATGACCTACGCGCATTTACACAATATCTTATTCAGTCTACAAAAATACGCCTAATATTTGACTTACGTACGATTTGCTCTCCCTAATTAAGTAAAATTAGGAAAAGAGATTGACAAGCGGTTCTGTTTTCAACGGTTTTCCCGTCCTTCATGCTCATAGCACGTTATCCATCGCCCGTCCACTTGCCGCCGTTCCAAGAGGCACTCCTCCTTCAAAAACGGGGCTCTCACACCGTCATGGAGCAGGCAAGGAGCCTCCTCCACCCGTGCCTCATCCCAGAGTCCGCTCTCCAAGAAACTCTCCAACAGGCATGGCCCGCCTTCCACCAGGAGTGACTGCACACCGCTCGCGTGCAAGTCGGTAAGTATCGTGCAGAGGTCTTTATCGTGATACACCCGTGTGGGCACACTACCATCCAGCAAATGAGCATCCTGAGGGATACGGCCATGCCGGTCTATTGTCAGCCGCAGAGGATTTTCTCCGGGCCAGAAGCGGGTTGTCAACGTCGGGTTATCACTTATCACCGTGTCGGTACCCACCATGATGGCCTTGCTGAGTGCTCTCATGCGATGTACCAACACCTGCGTGTAAGAAGACGAAAGACGGACTGGCGGCACACCGGAAGCGCGTTTACAGTCAACGAAACCATCAGCACTCTGAGCCCATTTGAGCGTTACCCAAGGTCGATGAAGCCGATGGAAGGTCATGAAACGGCGGTTGAGCCTCATGCATTCCGCCTCAAGCACCCCAACGTGTACGTCCACGCCGGCATCACGCAACTTCTTTATGCCCAATCCATTCACACGGGCAAAAGGATCCATGCAGCCCACTACCACGCGGGGAATGCGCTTCTCAATGATAAGGTCGGCACAGGGAGGAGTCTTGCCATAATGTGCACAGGGTTCCAGACTGACATACATGGTACTGCGGGGTAGCATTCCTGGCTCCCTCACACTGCTGACGGCATTAACCTCGGCATGCGGGCCTCCGCACTTACGGTGATACCCCTCACCTATGATGCGCCCTTCACACACAATCACGGCACCCACCATGGGATTGGGAGCAGCACCTTCCCTGCCACAGCGTGCCAGTTGCAGGCAGCGCCGCATATACATAACATCCTGTTCCTCGGCTGTCATATCGCTGTTTTTTCTTACATTTGCCGCATGAACCATCTACAGAGACTTGCCGAACGTTACGGCATCCGCGAGGGCAGAGCCATCTATATGCTCGTCATGGAGCAGCGATTCGGACTGACACCCACCCAGGTTCTGCTGGGCAAAGATAGGGAATTATCATCAGACAAACTGCACGAACTGGATATTATTACCGAGCATCTGCTCGCGGGCGAACCCGTACAGTATGTGCTGGGAGAATGCCTTTTCCACGGTCATAGTTTCCATGTGAAGCCCGGGGTGCTGATTCCACGGCCCGAGACGGCAGAACTGGTGGACATCATCCTGCGGGAGTCTGCACCGGGACAGCGTGCCCTTGACATCGGTACAGGCTCCGGCTGCATAGCCGTCAGCCTAGTTCTAGGCGGACTGGAGGTCAGTGCCATGGACATATCGGAGGACGCGCTGTGCATAGCCAAAGGCAACGCCCAACGGTTGAAAGCCATAGTGCGCTTCATCCGGGAGGATATCCTGCATCCCGTCAGGCGCGATGAGTCATGGGACATCATCGTCAGCAACCCGCCGTATATCCGTCAATCGGAAGCCTCTGCCATGGAGGACACCGTTCTCAACCACGAACCGCACACTGCCTTGTTTGTCCCCGATGACAATCCCCTGCTCTTCTACCGTGCCATAGGCCAGTATGCCAGAGAGCACCTCAGGCACAGGGGCACCCTTTGGTTTGAAATCAACAGGGAGTTCCCGCAGCAAACCTGCACTCTACTGGAAGGCATGGGATTCGCGGGCGTGCAGGCAATGAAGGACTCCTTTGACAATTACCGATTCGTAAAAGCCACTCTACCATGAAGAAAATGACCGAGGAACAGGCACTGGCAAAGGCGGCCGCGCTGTGCAGCGGAACGGAAAAGTGCACGGAGCAGATACGGATCAAACTGGCAGCATGGGGCATCACCGACCGCAGAAGCAAACAGATAATCACTTACCTGAAGGAAGAGAAGTACATTGATGACAGCCGATACTGCCGTGCCTTCTGTGCCGACAAGTTACGATACAACCATTGGGGGCGCATCAAGATAAGACAGGCACTGCGCCTGCAGGGGCTACCCCAGGAAGAGATTGAGCAAGGACTGGACTCGCTGGACGACAGAGAATACCTGAAGGTACTGGATGAAGTGCTCAGGAGGAAAGCCAAGTCGCTCCACGAAGCGGACTCCTATGCCCTGCGCCAGAAACTGATGAGACATGCCTACTCCCATGGATTTGAACCGGAACTCATCATGCAGCACACTGAAAACCTGGCTGACTGAGAGTCCTGTGCGCCATTCCTTACACCTGATTCCATGAAGGCCGGGAGACATCTCTAGCCGACCACTCTGATTACCCTAAATCGTCGCACATTTGGGATTATCTCCGCAACCTTTTTGTCTTAGTCTTCACCCTAGCCCCGGCAGTCCTGACCGTAATGTCACCATCCACGATGTCAATACGCGCACCGAAGTTATAGCCCTGAACCAGTACGGGAAAATCATTGCCCTTACTGCCCTTGCCTATCATCGTGTACCCCTCAGGGTGACGATGTCCCGATACCAGCAAATCCACATTGGCCCGGTTGAGCACGGGAAGCATCAGCGAGGCAAAGTGGGCGGCACCAGCCTCTGCCTCATCCAACGGCTCGTTGGTCACCGGGAAATGGCTAAACACTATGCGGTACCTAGCACTCCTATACTCCTCGCTCTCCACCACATCTGCAAGCCAGCGGGCCTCATCCTCCCTATACTGGTCAAACGCTCCCAGGTTGGTGACACGCGCCAACGGGTCGCCATCGGCCGCAGATTCCCCTCCGTCGAGGAAGACTACCATGAGGTCCCCCCAACGACAAGCATTATACAGACGGCCACTGCGGTGAGGGAAATAGGTGCGGAAGTGCCGGGCAATGTCACCACGAGTCTCGTGCTCACCGCGCAACATGCAGAAGTCCAAGTTCCGGGCAAAGAGTTCCACGCTCTTGTTCACAAATGAAGCGTAAGGCTCCTCCGGTTCCATGGCGGAGTTGGCCATTATTTGCATGTTGTTCATCATGTCGCCCGCATAGATGATGTGCCCGGCACTCTGATAGTCGAGCACATTGAGCATCTCCTCCAGCACATCCGGACGGCAGTGCATGTCGCTCACCACCACCAGGTGATGCTCCGTGGCATCAGGGTCAAGCGTGCGGAATGTCTGCCAGTCACCCTGATAAACCTCTCCCACTGATGCGCTGTAAGGTCTCATCCAGTTGACCACCTGAGTGCACACGCGGTACTCATAGTCCGTGGAAGAAGAGAGGCCGTCCAGCCTGACAACGAAGTTCTGCGTGGGTGCCGCCACTTGCGGAGCCACCACCTCACTGTATATCTGATGCTGCCCGTCTCTCTCATCGTAACAGGTCTGCGCTGCTGTCGTGCCCTTCTTCCTCACCTCCACCCAGGAGAAGGACTTTATGCTGTTCTCAAACACCACCGTGACTCCATCAGCGGTGAGTTCCTGAAGGTAAGGGCCTGCCTTGAGCCACTCTTGGGCACAGGTGGCAACAGGCAACAAGGAAACCATTGCGACCATCATGACGGCCAATAAACTATGTGTGTGCTTCATTGTCTCAGTATCTTTTTATTATTTATAATGTATATGTCTCCTGCTTTCTGTCCTGCGGGATAGACTTTCCGCCCCATGAGATCATAGGCCTGTCCTTCACCGAAATCATCGGCTCGTACCCCACTGACAGCATCCCCCTCTAAGGACAGGGGTAGAAAGTCTTCCTCACCGTCCATACAGGGCACGTAGGCCGTACCGGCCGCAGCCGATGTGGAGGAAGTACGCGAGAATCCCGCCACGCCGTTCTTCACCCTCAGGGTACGCATGCTGCCTGCCGATACACCTGTCAGTGCCTCGCATACGGGCAGCAGGACATTGTCGGGAATGTCAGGTGCATCGGCCACCGTACTGGAAAACTGATAAGTACCCCTGGCAGCATGCAGCACCACGGCAGTGCGCGCGGGTATCACGGCAAAGGAATAAGGACGCAGGCAAAGGTTGCCATCGCGCCTGACCACGGAGTACACCTCCACGCCCTCAGGCACTTCCACGGGAAAGGAGGTGCCCAGCACGGCCCAACCCGAAGAGGGGACAGCCACCTGATGGTAAGCCCTCCTGAGATACCACGATGCTGTGTAGCCCGAGTAAAGATGGCCCTCGGGGGCAAACTCCACACTGCCGGACGCGTTCTTGCCATACAGCCCGTTGGCACCGGACGAATGGTTGGCGGCGGTCATGGGCGCACCTGAATCCGTGGAACGGGCAAGTGTCCAAGTACCTTCGGCATCATAACGACTCTCCATGTCGACCATGGAGAGGGACTGGTCATAACTGTCCATACGAAAAAGGGGCTCACCGGAAGGAGTCAAGCGGAAGGCCATGCTCCCGTCATTGACGTTCAGATCCCCCCATGCCAGGGAACGTGTGCCCTGGGAGGGGGCGGCCACAAGTGCCTTCTCCTTACCCTGCCTCAGCAGGAAGGCGCGGTAGGCATTGACCACGAAGTAATATCCCTCGGCCAAAGGATTCTGAGCCGTGGGGGCGGCCTGCAGGTACTGGGTCGTGGACAAACGGAGCGAGGCTTCCATGGCATCGGCCTGCTCCTGGGTGGTGGTGCGGTCATCGGCAAGTACCTTGGCCTCATCCACAGCCTGAACAAGCCCGTAGGCAACTGCCGGAGAAACCTCTCCCGGATTGTCCCCCACCCTATACACAGCCATGGCTCCACGCGCGTCACTCAGCGCACGCAGCAGGCTCATGGCAGGCGTGATGCGCGATGCATCCACACGGTCAAGGACTATCATCGCCCCCACCCCATGCGCCTGAGACACGAGGGAATCGCACAGGGCTGCATTGTGGAAAGGCTGTACCGCATACTCGTCAGCCACCCACTCTGCCTCACCGGAACTGTCGGGCATTCTGAGATAGAACGGACGTTCAGGCATGGGAGTGTGGTAAAGCAGGCGGCGGTCATAGGCAGCCATGCTGAGGTAAGAATATGCTTCGCCCGAAAGGCTCTGCACCGAATAGACACCATTCCCCAAAGGTTTGAAGTAATAAGCACTCCGCATGAGGCTTACACTGGTGGATGGCATGCAGTAAAGATAGGCCACCTCGCCATTACGGCCGCATGGGTGTTCGTAGTCAGCCGCGTTGCCATAGGGAGCGCGTGAGGCATCGGTGTCATAACTGTAAATATAGCCCTGAGGCTGCAACTCCAGAGGCGACAGAGTGTAATACCCCTCCTCCACATCGGCCACCTTTTGGGCACGGAGCGCGAAAGCGACTGAACAGGAAGCCGCCGCAAGCAGGGCACGTCTGCAAAATGTCATGTATGTATTCATGGCAAAGAGGTTAATTGTGAGTCCTTGGTGGTGAGGAACACTGTTTTCCTGCCAGCCTTGGCATCCTTGACCACCTTATCAAGGAAGACGTTGCCCTGATGGTCGACTATCCTTAGACGGATGTTCCCGTTTTCTATGTCCACACGCATTGCCGTGTGTGCACCGATGATATACTCCTCAAACTTGTTGCCCTGCCCATTGAAGTCCGACCCGTCAAGGGTGTAGGTGGCAGGATGATAGTGTCCCGTCACGCACAGGTCAATGTCACACTGCTTCAGCAGAGGCAGGACAAGGCTGCTCAGGTGCGGCTGCCCGTCAAACTCATCATTACGCTTGTTGTCTCGCAGAAGAGGGAAATGGCAGATGACAATGCGATACTTGGCCGTGAGGAACTCCTCGCTCTTTATCAGGCGTTTGAGCCATTCGGCCTGTTCTTCCCGATACTTATAGAAGGCAGCCATGCCGTAATACTCCTCATGAGTGTCCACTTTATCCTCGCCGCAGTCGAGCATGATTACCTCAAGGTCACCCCAGCGGGATGCGCTGTAGATGGTTCCGCTCTTGCGGGGGAAGTAGTCCTTGAAGTGTCGTGATATGTCACCACGTGTGTCATGATTTCCACGCACCATCTCAAAGGCTTTGTTCTTGGCAAAAAGGTCAACGCTGGTGTCAATGTATCCCCGGTAAGGGTCTTGGCTGTCCTGACCTGTCTGCACATAGTCGGTCATGTCACCGTTGTAGAGGAAATGGTCAATGGTGCTGTAGTCGAGTTGTCGGAGCAGAGCGGCCAGTGTGTCAGGCTTGTTATGCATGTCACTCGTGATGAAAAGGTGATGTTCGCTCTGCTCCGGATTGATGGTCCTGAAAGCATTCCAGCCGGAGGTGTAGTTGTCTGAAGTGGCCACTCCCATGGTGACCCCGTTGGCATTCATGCTGCTGACCCTGCGTCCACGCACCCTATACTCATACTGTGTGTCTGGCTTCAGTCCCTCCACGCGTATAGCAAAGTTCTGCACGGGAGCCACCGAGTTCTCACCCAGCACTTGCCTCCGAACCTGAATCTGCCCGTCCACAGTCTGGAAGCAGTTCCTTGCCTCGGTGCTTCCCTTCTCCCTGACTTCTATCCAGGAGAGCGATGGGAGTGCATGTTCAAAGACCACCGTGACGCCGTCATGAGTGAGTTCCTGCAGGTAAGGGCCTGCCTTCATCCACGTCTGTGCCGACATGGTAACTGCGTGCAATGCCGCCAGAAGACTGGCAGCAAATGCCTTTCTCGATAAATGAAAAGTCATAAAAGAATCTGTTTTGTTGACTGATAACATACAAAATTAACATTTACGAGCCATACAGAAGCCTCTTTTTCCATAATATTTCGCAAATTAACTAGTAAAAGCAAATAAAAGCGAACTCGTAACAAGAATATAGACCAAATCTTCGTACATTTGTCTAGAGAAGATGTAACTTTGTTCTTGTTAGCCGCGAGACTATTGTTAAAACCAACTATAAACTCCGTTATCAATGAAAAAAGCCTTATTGACAATTGCAATGATGGCAATGGCCGGCACTGCCTGGGCAGACGACCTGACCATCAAGAGTGCAGAAGACTGGACAACATTCTGTTCCAGTCCGGAAACGTACGCAGATGGAAGCATCACTTTGAACACAGACATCAGTGTAGACAAGGCATTCCCCGGAACCTTCACGGGCACTTTCAACGGCCAGGGACATGCCATCACCTTTGATAATCTACAAGTGACAAGCAAATTCGCCCTCTTCACTGCCACAGGAGAGGGAGCTTCCATCCGCAACCTCAGCGTTGAGGGCGCGGTGACCTCGGCACAATCTGTTGCAGCCATCACTCTGGATGTCAACGGAAACACAGCCATCGAGAACGTGGACGTGAAAGCCAGCATCACCTCAAGCGGCTACCCGCTCAGTGGTTTCGTGGTCAATAACAAGGCCAACCTGAACTTCAGCAACTGCGAGTTCAGCGGGCACATCAAGAGCACGGCCAGCACTTCGGTGGACATTTCGGGCTTCATCAGCAACATGACCGGCAGCAGTGCATTCCGCTTTGACCGCTGCGCATTCACCGGTGGAATAGAGATTCTGGCTGGGTGGAGAGCGGGAGCATTCGTCAGCAGCAACACTTCCACGCTGGTGGCAGACTGCGAGTTCAATTACTGCATGATGTCGGGAAGCATCGCACAGGGAAATCAATCAGAACGCGTAGGCGGGTTCATAGGCAGCCCCAACTCCGACAAGAGTTCATACATCATGAACGGATGCCTGATGAACGGTACCTGCAAGCGCTGGAACAGCAACAGCGACCAGACATGGATAACACAGGAAAACTGCATCATCATGGGATGCGGCACCTGGAAGAGTTATGGAAAGAACACAGCAGCCAAGAACTGCTACATGACCAGCACCACGGAAATGACCGAGAAGAACATGAACGACTTCCTGATGGTGGAAGATGCGGCTGTAGCCTCAGGGGCACTGTGTTACAGCCTCAACGGTGACCAAAGCAGCATAGGATTCTATCAGACCTTGGGCACCGATGCGGCACCTGTGCTCAATGACACTCATGCACGGGTGTATTGCTCGGGACACAAGCATTGCGACGGCACGGACTATGACGGCATTATATATAATAATGAGAGCGGAAGCACAACCCAAGACGAACACGACTATGAGGACGGGGTGTGCAACTACTGCGGCGCGCTGGAAGAAGTGGACGGATATGCCCATATCAAGAGCCAAAAGGCATGGGATGCCTTCGCCGAGAAACTCAAGTCAGGCGTGAAGAACATCAACGTGCGCCTGTTCTGCGATGTAAAGCAAAGCACTCCCCTGACCGAGGGATACTACGGCACCCTGGACGGACAAGGGCACAGCATTGACGTGACCATGGGTGGCGAGACCGGCAGATACTCGCTCTTCGGCAACATAGGCGGTGCAACCATACGCAACCTGGTGCTCACAGGCGAACTGACAGGCGAGAGCAACACCGCAGCATTGGCCTGTACCGCAGCACAGCCCCTGCTTGTGGAGAACGTCATATCCAAGGTAAAGGTCGTTCAGACGACACTCAACGATGGCAACTGTGCCGGCTTGGTGGCCATGGCAAACAACACGGTCACCTTCCGCAACTGCATCTCGGCGGCCACCGTGGCGGCCACCAAGGATGCCGGAGGCTTTGTGGGATGGTCGGCAGGCAAGACCATCATCATGGAAAACTGCGCCATGATTGGCGATGTGACAGTCAACACAGGCAACTCCGCCGTGTTCCTGCGCATCAGGCACAGCGACTGCCAGGTGACCATGACCGACTGTTACTACGCTCCCTGCACGCCCACCATACTCTCGGGCAACGGAACCAATATGGCTGTCAAAGCCACAGAGATTGACAACAAGGACATCACGAGCGGCGCGCTTTGCTACAAGCTCAACGGTGACCAGAGCGAAATCACGTTCTACCAAAATATCGGCACCGATAAGATGCCGTCAATCGACAAGACCCGCGGGCAGGTGTATGCCAACGGGCACAAGCATTGCGACGGCACAGATTACGATGACCTTGTATACTCCAACGAGCAGGGAACCACCAACCAGGACGAGCACGACTTCGACAATGGTGTGTGTGGCTACTGCGGCAAACTGAAGATGAACGAGAACGGTGTCTTTGAAGTTAACGATGAACGCACCCTCGCCGCCTTTGCCAAGGCCGTGAACGGAGGAGAGAACACCATATCGGCCATCATGACAGAGGACGTGACCGCCACCATGGGCACGGCCGATGCTGAATGCCAGATGATAGGCATAGGCATGCCATACCAAGGCACGTTCGATGGACAGGGACATACTTTGGCCGTGAACGTGGATGCAGCCGGTACCAACGGCGGCGTGTTCCAGACCCTGGGCAGCGCCACCATCAGGAATATTGTGGTAGAAGGCACCGTGAGAAACGGCATGCAGACAGGATTCATCGGCGACATGCAGGCTGGTGCGAGCACGCTGGAAAACCTTATCATCCGCCTCGACATCGAAGGCAAGGTGAATGTAGGCGGCGTGTTCGGCAACTGCAACAACGCAGCCAACACTGTTGACATGCGTAACGTGATGTTCGCAGGCAAGGTGAAATACGTGGGCAATGCCAACCAGAACGGCATAGGCGGATTCTGCGGATGGGCTTATGACGCCAAGTTCACCATGAAGAACTGCATCATGAGCGGTACGATAGACCTGGGCACAGGCACCACGCCGGGACAAATGCTGCGTGCACGCAGCACATGCAGCGTGAAGAGCGAAGGCTGCGCCTACGTTCCTGCAGAAGGCGTGACGTACGTCAACGGCAACAACGCCGAGATGGATGCCAGTCCCGTGGCCTGTGACAATGCCACTGACGGCGCGCTCTGCTATGCCGCCAACGGAAGCAGTTTCCAAAATCCTGTGTGGTATCAGAACATAGGCCATGACGATGCTCCCGTGCTGGACAGCACTCACGAAGTGGTATATCGCAGTACCGAGGGCTACGCATCCAAGTCCAAGGACGACTACCAAGAGATTGCCAATGACCTTGCAAGCGAGGCGGAGGCTGCCACGGAACCATCCGAGCACCCAGCCCAAAAGTCCCTTGTGGCCGAGTACAAGGCTGCCGTGGAAGGACTTGCCGGCGCGGGGTCGTTTGAGGAACTCACTGTGGCCTACTACCCAACCATTGCCGACATGAGGAAAGCCGTGGAGAACAGCATGGCCGCATATGCCTCGCTCACAGCCAAGGTGGTGACCACACGTGCATACATCGTGGACAACGCCAATGACTTCAAGGGAGGCCCGGCCTACCAGAAACTGGAGAGTTACGTGAGCGATGACATGATTGACCCCGATGAAGAGGAATTCCCCAACGGCTCATACGCCTACATCATGGATCCCGACAACCTGCTGCTCGACGAGGCAGGCATTGCAATGGAAATCGCATTCGTGGACAAGATGCTGGAGGACGCACTCAACGAGGGACTGAACCCCGGTGCCGATGCCACCTCATTCATCGTCAATGCTGACTTCAGTGACGGATTCAACGGATGGGAAGGCACGCTGATGACCAGCACAGGCAAGGGGGAGACCAATGGCATGGGGGTGGCCGAGAGTTGGTCAGGCAAAGCGTTCGACATGCACCAGACCATCACGCTGCCAGAGAACGGCATCTACGAACTCACCCTAGGCGGTGCCTACCGCATTGAAGAACAGGGCGGCACCTACATGCACTCGGCCATGGTGTACATGAACGGGCACAAGACTTTCCTGCAGTCTGCCATCGAGGGCATGATTCCCGTGGATGAGGCCGTGGACAAAGAGAACTGCTGGATTACCGGCTCTACACCCGACTATGCCATCATGAACTCTGGCAATGAGATTACAGGCTACACCGCACATGGGCGGCAGGGGGCAGCATGTGCCTTCGGAGCCGGCCGATATGCCAACCGAATACTGGTGAACGTGACCGACAACACGCTCACACTGGGTGTGCGCAACAGCCATGCCATATACACAGGCAACGAATGGGTGGCCATCGGAAACCTCAAACTCACTTACCACGGCACATTGGAACAGGCCGACAAGGCACTTGATGCCACCCTCGCCGACATGTGCGACAGAGCAGGAAGCATCATCAACAGCAAAGCCAACAGCGAGAACTATCTGCTGTATCCCAACCACGACAAGAACCTGACCGAGGAACTCCAGGGGCTGGTAGCCAAGGCTGGAGAAGCAGCCACAGCAGAGGAGAAGTATGAGATTATAGGCAAGATGGGCGAGACATTCGAGCAACTATATGAATGCCAGAAGAATTATGCAAACCTGGTGAACAACACCGATGCCATGATTGCCGCATGCGACATGCTGCAAAACGCAGGTGCCATCACCGAGTTGGAGTCTGACGATGCCTACAAGAACATATTCAAGGCACAGGCCGGCTACATTGAAGGGACTTACAGCAGCGAGGAGGCAGCCCTTGGAGGCGACCTCAGAAACATCTCCTTCCTGCCAACGACCAACGAGAACGGAAATATGGAAATCTACGATGCCAAGTCAATGAACGTATTCGCCGCAATGGTCACCACCGGCATGACCGAACTCAACGCCATTCTCACCGCAAACATCACCACAAATGAGGGCTTCATGATGATTGGCGGAGACACCTCGGGCAAGGACTACAAATACAACGGTACATTCGATGGGCAGGGGCATACGCTCACCGTCAACATTGAGGAGCCCGACAAGAACACCATCGGCATATTCCGCCACACAGGCAACGCCGTGATACGCAACGTGAAGTTCACCGGTAGCATTATCGGTCAGAACAATACCGGACTCGTAGGACAGATTGACGGCAACACGCGCTTCGAGAACGTGGAGAGCAACATCAACATCACAGGAGGCAACAATGTGGGCGGATTTGCAGGCGCAGCCTACAACGGGCCGCAGCACTTCAACAACTGTCTCTTCTCTGGCAAGGTGACTACCACCGTCAATGGCGGAGGTGGATTCTACGGCTGGTCATCCACAAACAGGGTGTATGCAGACAACTGCCTCTCCATTGGTGAGGTTGTGGGTGAGCAGTGCGCCTACTTCTTCCGTGTGAAATGCGACGGAACGGTGGGCACGGCAGGCGATGCCGGATGCTACGTGGAAGGCGGCAACATGTACTTCCTCCGCACCAGCGATCCCACGGTGCTGGTATCAGGCACTCCTCTGTGGTGGGGTGAGTTCCTTACCGACATCATTCTGGAAGTGAGTGAGGCCGACCTGACATCGGGTAAGGTGTGCCACACGCTCAACGCAGACAACACAGAGGCTCCCGCATGGCGCCAGACACTAGGCACGGATGCAACCCCACTGCTCAACAGTGACCATCTGCAGGTGGGCTACGATGAGGAAAAGGGCTACTACAATATAAAGCCTGACGGAATCTCGTCTGTGGAAACCGAAACGGCAAAGAGTGGCAACGCCTGCTATGACCTCACCGGACGCAAGGTGCAGAGACCCACAAAGGGCATCTACATCATTGGCGGACGCAAGGTGCTTGTCAAGTAAGAGCCAGCACAGAAACACAGCCGACGGGTGGTGCTCCCCAGGGAACGCCACCCGTCTTATTTTTGCCCCTGACATCAATTGGCAGGCACTGGCACATGCATGATTGGGAACCTGCGTATTCGATTTCTCAAAAACGTGTCGGGCAATCCTGTTGATGTCAAGATTTTAGAAACAAAGTGCGAAAAAGCACCTGCCCAGGAAAAAATAAAAGTTAGGTGAGGAAAATTTTTTTCCTGGGCAGAAACATAAATTCGGGGGGTGTGGCGAAAGATGCGGATATGTAAACAAAAAATACTGGTTTTATCCTTGCTGTTCTCGTTGGCACTTACTAATGATGTTGCGTGGTGGTTGGAATCTTCAATCAGTCGCCGTGCTTTCTTTTTCCTGTTGTTGCTCAAGATGCCCGAAAGCGGAACAGATTATAGCGGGAGAAGGTGAGCCATAAACAGGGAAAGAGAATGCGGGAAATGCAGAACAGAGTCTCGCGTGGCAAGCAAAAGAAGTATATCTCTGCATAGTGGCATTTTTTAGGGGGGGGGGCAAATAGCCATTTTTCTCCCAAATAAGGTGGGGGTTGGCTGAAAATAAGCACTTTTCCTCCTCTTACGAAGAGGCGAATGTGTATTGCTTGCAATACAACTGGCAAATTTTTCTGATGAGTCGTCACTCTGCCACCAAACCACGATGTGCCCCTTGCCAGAAAACGAAATACGGGACACGCCCTACTGAAGAGGCATGTCCCGTGTTGCTATGGGAATGCGGCGGCTTCACATTGCAGGAAGAACCGCCGAAGGAGCGTGCATCAGAACTCGCAGTTCTTGGGAGTGCGAGGGAAGGGAATCACGTCACGGATGTTTTGCATGCCTGTCACAAACAGAATCAGGCGCTCGAAGCCAAGGCCGAAACCGCCGTGAGGGCAACTTCCATACTTGCGGGTGTCCAGATACCACCACATATCCTTCATGGGGATGTGGCGATCCTCAATCTCATGCACCAGTTTGTCATAACTCTCCTCACGCACGGAACCACCGATAATCTCACCTATCTGCGGGAAAAGCACGTCCGTTCCCTGAACCGTCTCTTCCTGCTCCTGGCCATTGAGCACCGGTTTCTCCGAATCTATCTTCATATAGAAGGCCTTGATCTTCTTCGGGTAGTGAGTCATGATAACAGGGCGTCTGAAGTACTCCTCAACGAGGTAACGTTCGTGCTCACTGGCCAAGTCATCGCCCCACTCACAGGGAAACTCAAACTTATGACCAGCCTTCACGGCCTCCTGCAGGATGCGTATGCCCTCGGTGTAGTCCAGTCGCACGAACTCCGTGGCAAGCACCCCTTCCAGTCGGGCTATGAGTCCCTTGTCCACCATCTTGTTCAGGAACTCCAAGTCTTCGCGACAGTGGTCAAGTGCCCAGCGTACGCAGTACTTGATGAAGTCCTCTTCCAAGTCCATCAGTTCGGGCAGGTCAATGAAGGCCACCTCGGGCTCTATCATCCAGAACTCGGCCAAGTGGCGCGGCGTATTGCTGTTCTCAGCACGGAACGTGGGACCGAAGGTGTAGATGGATCCCAGTGCCGTGGCCGCCAGTTCGCCCTCCAACTGTCCGCTCACCGTGAGGGAAGCCTGCTTGCCGAAGAAATCATCGGTGTAGACAATGCTACCGTTCTCGTCCTTCTTCAGGTCATAGAGGTTCTTGGTGGTCACCTGGAACATCTGGCCGGCACCCTCACAATCACTTGCCGTAATGAGAGGCGTGTGGAAATAGTAAAATCCATGCTCGTGGAAATACGAGTGAATGGCCATGGCCATATTGTGGCGGATACGGAACACAGCACCGAAGGTGTTGGTGCGCGGGCGCAAGTGTGCCACTGTGCGCAGATATTCCCAACTGGCTCCTTTTTTCTGCAGAGGGTAGGTGTTGTCGCAATCACCCAGCACCTCAATCTGGCTAGCCTGTATCTCGCTGGCCTGTCCTGCGGCCGGGCTTTCAACCAAAGTGCCCGTCACGCTCAGGCATGCACCCGTGGTGATGCGGTGCAGGATGTCGTCACTGAACTTGCTGTCATCGCCCACCACCTGCACGTTCTTGATGGTGCTGCCGTCATTCATGGCCACAAAGAAGATGCCCTTGCTGCCACGCTTGCTGCGTACCCATCCCTTCACGTTAATCTCCGCGCCGAAGTCAGTGCGCTTCAGTGCATCAACTATCCTTGTCCTTTTCATCTTCGTTCGGATTGGCTTATAATTGCTCTATGCTTTTTGTATGTCCCAGGGATTACTCAAACGCACCCATGCGCAGCATGTTGACCTCCTGCTCGGTGAGGAATCGCCAGTCACCCCTGCGCACGTTCTTCTTGGTAAGTCCGGCAAAGAACACGCGGTCGAGTTTGACCACCCTATAGCCCAGACTCTCGAAGATGCGGCGTACAATGCGGTTGCGTCCTGAGTGAATCTCTATTCCCACCTGCTTGCGGTCGGTCTCGCTGGCATACTCTATGGCATCGGCATGTATCTCGCCATCGTCAAGGGTCACGCCGTCAGCGATGAGATGCATGTCGGCAGCCGTAACGTTCTTGTCGAGCCACACGTGATAAATCTTCTTCTTCATGTACTGCGGGTGAGTCAGTTTGCTGGCCAACTCACCATCGTTGGTGAGAAGAAGCACACCCGTGGTGTTGCGGTCCAGCCGTCCCACGGGATAGATACGCTCACGGCATGCGTCCTTCACCAAGTCCATTACGGTCTTGCGGTTCTGGGGATCATCGCTGGTGGTCACATAGTCCTTGGGTTTGTTGAGCAGGACATACACCTTCTTCTCAATGCTTATCTGCTGGTCATGGAAGTGCACGGTGTCTGAACGCTTCACCTTTGTACCCAGTTCGGTCACAATCTCGCCGTTCACCTTGACCACGCCGGCTGCAATGAACTCATCGGCCTCGCGCCGGCTGCACACTCCCGCATTGGCAAGATACTTATTCAAACGGATAGGCTCATCGGGGTCAATGTGTGTCTCCTTATACTCTATCTGCTTCTTCATGCTGTACTTGGCATGAGGATTGTAATCGGCAGTGTGCTGACGGCGGTTGCCATTGCCTGCATAACGGTTCTGCTGATAGCCTCCACCCTGGCGGGACTGATAGCCGCCTTCACGCGGGGTACGGGGACGGGACTGGTAGCCACCCTCACCACCCTGGCGGGGCTGATAGCCGCCTTCGCGCGGGAAACGGGGACGGGGCTGATAGCCACCCTCACCCTCCTGACGGGGCTGATAGCCGCCTTCACGCGGGGTACGGGGACGGGGCTGGTAGCCACCCTCACCACCCTGGCGGGGCTGATAGCCGCCTTCGCGCGGGAAGCGGGGACGGGGCTGGTAGCCACCCTCACCACCCTGGCGGGGCTGATAGCCGCCTT
>JAHZGX010000036.1:0-11473 GCA_019420585.1 Prevotellaceae bacterium | reverse complement strand
CGCGTGGAAGACGGGGACGGGGCTGATAGCCACCCTCCTGGCGGGGTTGATAACTTCCCTCACGGGGTGCAACAGGACGGTAAGGCCTGGGCTGAGCATCACGCGACGCGCTGCTGCTATATGCGGGACGGCTTATGCGCGGGCGCAACACGCGACCGTTTGAGCCAATTTTCTTTTCACTTGCGTTGTTGTCACTCATGGAAGGACGATAACCCTCGCGGTCCTTTCCTTCTGTGCCTTCGGAGAATTTCTCCTTCCAGCTTTCGTCTTCAATACTCATTGTGTTTTCAGTGTTTTTGTGTTTGCTTCTTTAATGCTGTTTATCTCGTTTGTCTATCTTATATTCCTGTATATGTATGTGGCGTAATAGTACGCAGTTCATCCTTCACGGACTCGCTGACATTGAGTTCCTCAATAAACTGCTGTATGGTCTCATGGCTTATGCCCTTGCCTGTGCGGGTCAGTGCCTTGAGTGCCTCATAAGGATGAGGATAGGCTTCACGCCTCAGGATGGTCTGTATGGCCTCGGCCACCACCGCCCAGCAATTGTCCAGGTCACGGTTGATGGCATCTGCGTTGAGCACCAACTTGCGCAAGCCTTTCAGCGTACTCTGTATGCTGATGAGCATATGCCCCATGGGGACACCCACATTGCGTAGCACGGTGCTGTCTGTCAAGTCACGCTGCAGGCGACTCACCGGCAGTTTACCTGCCAGATGGGTAAGCAGAGCATTGGCAACACCCAGGTTTCCCTCGCTGTTCTCAAAGTCAATGGGGTTCACTTTGTGAGGCATGGCACTTGACCCCACCTCACCGGCCTTCACTTTCTGCCGGAAATACTCCATGGAGACATACTGCCAGAAGTCGCGGTCAAGGTCGATGATGACCGTATTGATGCGCTTCATAGCATCAAAGATGGCTGCCAAGCAGTCGTAATTGCTTATCTGTGTAGTGTACTGCTCACGCTCCAGTCCAAGCCTTTCGGACACGAAACTATTGGCAAACGCACGCCAATCATACTGGGGATAAGCCACATGGTGGGCGTTGAAATTGCCTGTGGCTCCGCCGAACTTGGCCGTCACAGGACATTGGCGCAACATATCCATCTGCCTACGCAGGCGGTAGGCAAAGACCATCACCTCCTTGCCCAAGCGGGTGGGACTGGCCGGCTGACCGTGTGTCTTGGCCAACATAGGCACGTTTTTCCACTCCCCGGCATACAGTTCCAGTTGTCCGATAAGATCCTCTAACTGGGGTAGGTAGACCTGTTCCAGGGCTTCTTTGATGCTCAAAGGCACACTGGTGTTGTTGATATCCTGAGAGGTGAGACCAAAGTGTATGAACTCCTTGTACGCGTCAAGCCCACCGATGGTATCGAACCGCTCCTTAATGAAATACTCGACGGCTTTCACATCGTGGTTGGTCACCTGCTCTATGGACTTTACCCTGGCAGCATCCTGCTCTCCAAATTCTTGATAGATGGAACGCAAGCGCGGAAACAATTCCTGCGGGAATGAAGCCAACTGGGGAAGCGGCAACTGGCACAGGGCAATGAAGTACTCCACCTCCACCCTCACGCGATAACGTATCAACGCATATTCTGAGAAATAAGCAGCCAGCGGCTCTGCTTTACCACGATAACGACCATCCACGGGCGATATGGCTGTCAACAAATCCAAATCCATAAGACAGACTAACTATTATGTTCCAAATGTTTTTTCCGCTGCAAAGGTAGTGCTTTTTCACTTTATAATGTTTATAAATGACACGGAAATAGAGTGGCGGGCAGCAGATTGCCTCTCATTGCGGCCTCGCTATGCACCCAACGGGAAAAGGACAGGCGGCATGCCAACTTCCGCATAGGCATGCCGCCTGTCAACATCGGGAAAGATTTCCCGCCAACACCGCACCGGAATGACCGGTCAAACGGCAAAAGCGGTTCTTTGATATTACTTTCTCCCGAAACGTTCAGACTGCGAACTGATGAGGGCGAAGTCCTCAAAATAATTAAGTTTCATGGCGCGGCGCACCTCATCCATGGTCTGCACGGCAGCCTCACGGGCTTTCTCGCATCCCTGCTTCAGTATGTCGTACACTGCGGGAATGTCCCGCTCAAACTCCGCACGACGCTGGCGGATGGGCTCTAGCGTTTCCTGAAGCACACCCGTCAGGAGTTTCTTGCACTTCATATCGCCCAAACCGCCACGCGTATAATGATCCTTCATTTCCTGAAGCGTCTCATAGTCCTTCGTATAACGAGCCACCTGCTCGTCCGTGGCAAAAGCATCAAGGTAGGTAAACACGGCATTGCCCTCCAGGTGACCGGGATCACTGACCTGCAGATGTGCAGGGTCGGTGTACATGCTCTTCACCTTTTGGCACACCTCATCGGCCGAGTCGCTCAGATAAATGCAGTTGCACAGGCTCTTGCTCATCTTGGCCTTGCCGTCTGTGCCGGGCAGGCGCAAGCAAGCGGCGTTGCTGGGCAGGAGTATCTCGGGCTCCACCAATGTGGAGCCATAGATGTTGTTGAAGCGACGCACAATCTCACGGCACTGCTCAAGCATGGGTTCCTGATCCTCGCCGGCGGGCACGGTGGTAGCCTTGAAGAGGGCAATGTCAGCAGCCTGGCTGATTGGATAAGTGAAAAATCCCACGGGGATGCTGTCGCCCGAGAAACCTCGCATCTTCACCTCAGTCTTCACCGTGGGATTACGCTGCAGGCGGCTCACACTCACCATGTCCATAAAATAGAAAGAGAGTTCGCACAACTCCGGTATCTGGCTCTGGATGAAAAGGGTGCTGCGATTAGGGTCTAGTCCTGCGGCCAGATAGTCGAGAGCCACCTCTATTACATTCTGGCGCACCTTCTCGGGATTGTCGATATTGTCGGTAAGTGCCTGTGCATCGGCCTCGAAGATGTAGATTTTATCATACTCTCCACTATTCTGCAACTCCACCCGACGGCGGAGTGAGCCTACGTAATGGCCTATGTGCAACTTACCGGTGGGACGGTCACCCGTCAGGATAATCTTCTCTTTTGATTCCATAATGTTATCTTGTGTTCTTTCTTATTCGTTCTTATCCGAAGAGTCTGTCAATCTGTACCTGCTGCACAATGGAGATGATGGTCTTGCCCGTGGGGGTCAGGTTGGGGTTGGCGCAGAGGAAGAGGTCATTGATGAGCGTGTCCATCTCCTGCACCGAGAGCACCTGCCCGGTGACAACAGCCGTACTGCGCGCCATCACCAGTGCCAGGCGATGTCTCATCTCATGTTCCATGCCGGTGTCCTTCTCCTTGGCGGTCTCTATCATCAGAGTCAGCACAGGGACAGGATTACTCTCTCCCAAATCCGCCGGCACAGACTGTATGGAGAATGAGCCACCTCCGAGGTCGGTGATATCAAAGCCCATGAGCGAGAGGTCGGGAGTGATATGCTGCAGAATGATGCTGTCAGAGGCTGACACGGTAATCATCTCAGGAAAGAGCAGCCGCTGCCCGGTGGTGCTCTTGCTCTCCATCTGAGCCATGTATTTATCATAGAGCACACGTACATGCGCACGATGCTGGTCCACTATCATCAGTCCAGACTGCACAGCAGTGAGGATGTACTGCCCACGGAACTGGAAGTGCTCCACACTGCGCTCTGCCGTGCTGAGTTCCTCCTCCGTAAACAGGTCGGCATCCTCCGTTGTGTCCGCCTCTTCCTTCTGCAGTGAGGGTATTGCCTGTTCGAGTCCCTCGTAGAGAGCCTCCCAGTCAACGGGGGCATGCTGCTTGGGCTTACTTCGGAAAGGATTGTAGTTCACGTCCACCTGCACCTGGGGAACCTGCACCGATGACAGGCCCGCGGCATCAAAGGCGGGGATATCCGGCCGCCCCACCACATCGAAGTCTATCGTGGGGATAGCGTTGAAGCGCCCCAGCGTATCGCGCACTGCGGCCACAATAATTTGCCAGATGGCCGACTCGTTCTCAAATTTAACCTCCGTCTTGGTGGGATGAATGTTCACGTCCACATTAGCGGGGTCGACATAGAAGTACAGGAAATAGGGTATTTGGTCACCTTCAGGAATCAAGTGGCGGAAGGCCTCCATCACAGCCTTATTGAAGTAGGGATGGCGCATGTAGCGACCGTTCACGAAAAAGTACTGCGCCGCGTTCTTCTTCCTTGCCGACTCTGGCTTGCCCACAAAGCCCTTCAGGCGAACCAGCGAAGTATCCACATGCACATCAAGCAACTGGCTGTCGAGTTTCTTGCCAAAGACATGCACCACCCTCTGACGGAGGCTTCCCCGCTCAAGTTTAGAGAGCAGTGCATCGCCATGGGTCAGCGAGAAGGACACATCGGGATTGACAAGCGCCACACGCTCATACTCCTGTACGATATTGTTCATCTCAGTCTGATTGGACTTGAGGAACTTCCTGCGCGCGGGCACATTGTAAAAGAGGTTCCTAACCTCGAAGTTGGAGCCTGCCGGGCAGGAGCACATCTCCTGCGACACAACCTCCGAACCATCAATGCAGAGTGACACTCCCAATTCGCTGTCGGGCACGCGCGTCCGGAGCCTCACCTGCGCCACAGCTGCAATGGAGGGCAGTGCCTCACCCCGGAAACCCATCGTGTGCAGGGTGAAGAGATCTTCAACCTTACGTATCTTGGAGGTTGCGTGACGTTCAAAAGCCAGCCTGGCATCGGTATGGCTCATGCCTTTGCCGTCATCAATGACCTGTATGGAAGTGCGCCCAGCATCGGTAACCACCACATCAATGTGGGTGGCACCGGCATCCACGGCATTCTCCATCAGTTCCTTGATAACTGAGGAAGGACGCTGCACGACCTCTCCGGCAGCAATCTGATTGGCCACAGAATCGGGAAGCAAGTGTATGATATCCATCGTTTACTCTAAAATGTCGTTGCACCATGCATACGCATAGATTCAAAAATAAGTGGTTCCGGACAAGAGAAAGCGCCACACGAGCAGCAAGGCCATGACAAGAACCACCGCCAAAGGCCACCCCAGACGGTGCTCCGACTGTCTGTAACGCTGTGCTCTGGGAGTATACTGCCCAAACTTGCCCCGGAATTTGGCTGGGTCATAGGGCTTGTCCTTTTCCCGGAATGTGCCCTGCTCACGCTTTACATCATCGACCAGACGCTCCAGTTTCTCGCGGCGCTCGTCCGTGTATATGTGCACAGGATGGAACCTGCGCGGTTTCCTAGCATTAAACATTCCCATGGCTTACTTCTTTTTGATATCTGTAAGTTTCTGACGCGGAGCCTCCCTGCGGCTGATCTTCTTCAACTCGGAACCGGCCTTCTTTGGCCGCCAGTGGAAGATGTCGTCCTTGTCTACAGGACGCACATAGTCAAACCAAGCAAAATTTTCCACATAGAGCATGTCGGAAGGAATGAGCAGGATGGGATAGAAACTGCCTGTGGCCGCCGGCATCCATATCTTGTCAATCTTCCGATTCTTCATGTAGAGTTTGAGGAAAGTGGTCTCGGTATGATTCATGTCAGCCAAGATGCTGTCCTCACCCACATGGAAGTATTTGACATACACATTTCCACTGGACGTGGACAGGTATACCTCACCATCCTTGAAGTAGGAGTGCATCTCATTGCCAGTCACCTGATTGTAATGTACGCTGTCCAGACGCTCCACAGAAAGAGCCTGACGCAATACCTGCACGCTGTCTATCGTGCTATCATTGAAGAATGCCTTTATCTCCTCACCCAGCAACTGCTGGCCTTCCTGCCACAAGATGGGATCCTTGTACATAGTCATCACGGAGTCACGTCCGTCATACACCAACGAGTCACACACGGCCTGTATGTCCCTGCGGTAAGCCCGCATGTGGTGATATGCATGCATCACACGGTACACGCTGTCGGTGTTCAGATTATAGGAGAATACCTTGAAGGTGTCGGCATGCGCATAAAGCGTATCCTTCTGTGAGAAGTCAATGGCCACAGCACTGTCTGCGGCCTCAGAGTAGCCGGTAAGGTCATTGTAAAGGCAATAGTTTCCGATGAACATATTCTTGTTCAGCACATCAGTGTAAATCACATTGCCATAAGCCTTCCCCACTTTTCCATCACCGCTCCACACCACACTATCACCCACCAGACGCTTGCCGTTGTTGTCCAAGATGCTGCGGTTGAGCAGGTAGGACTCGTCTGTCTTGGAATTGTAATAGCCCAGTTCGGAATAGATGCGACTGTCGCCATGCTCTATGTTTGACTTACCCACGATGTGGGCAATGCCGGTGCCAGTGTTGTAATGCAGGGTGTCTGACAGCAAAGTAGTCTTCGGCGGACTTGGAGGAGCAGGATTGACCAGTCTCACATTATAGTTGAACACAGCCTCTCTGGTAGATGGTGTATACTCTCCCCAATCACTCGTCAGTTCATTATCTTGGTCAATCAGGCGTCCACCCTCAAAGAAATAGCCCATGTCATAGAGCCTGTCATAGTCGAGGCTATCAGTGTAGAGGGTACTCTCGCGGTGCTTGAGCACCACGTTATGGCGCACCCGTGCAATCTGGTCAAGGCCATTATAGAAAAGCACGTCACCCACCAGCGAGAGTGTGTCGCCCTGCACCATGCGCACATGCCCGTAAGCATCAAAGGAATTGGAGGCTTCATAGAAGAGAGCACTATCACAGTACATGAGTACATCATCATGCCTGAAGGACACGTTCCCCACCAAAAACTGCGCTTCACGCTTTATCTGGTCATCATAATATAGTCTGTCTGCATGCAGGAGATGCACCCGACTACCCGAGGTCTCACTGCTCCGACGGTCATCGGGGACATGCTTGGCGGGAGTCACGGCTCCAAGCACACATACGCCAAACACAGCAATCAGACATACTACATACGCTCTTCGGCTCATGTCACTTCACCCATCCGGGATACTGAAACTCACAATCGCGCCAGTCCGGGTTGATGCGGATGTAGGTGCTCTGCTGCTTCTCCTTTATCCAGCTGAGGATTTTCTCTTGGCTCCGCTCGTTCTCCACCATACTCTTAAGCACTTGGAAGTCCTCTGCAATATTGGCCCGGTGGGACTTTATCCTACTCTTCAGGCGAACCAAGGCGCACACAGTGCTTCCTTTGGAATTGACCATTGAGAAAGGCTTGGATATCTCACCCGTCTGCATGCCCTCCACCACACGTGCCAGTTCAGGTGCCACGGCCGAGAGTTCTGCCATCTCAAAGCGTGTGGTACGCTCACCGTTCTCTTTGGTGTTGGTCATTATACCATGGTTGTTGCGCGTGTCCTTATCATCGGAGGCGTAACGAACGGCATCCTCAAAACTAATCTTCTCGGTACGGATATCCTCTGCAATGGAATCGAGATGCACCATGGCAGTGTCAATGTCATCCTGCGCCACCACGGGACGCTTGAGGATATGGCGGCACTTCATTTTATCGCCACGCTTCTCAATCAACTGTATGATATGATAGCCAAAGTCGCTCCTCACAATCTTACTCACTTTGGTGGGATCGGTAAGAGAGAAGGCCACATTGGCAAAGGCGGGGTCAAGTTCTCCCCTGCCCATAAACGGCAACTCGCCGCCCTGCCGCGCACTGCCGGGATCCTCTGAATAAAGCCTGGCCAACGTGCCGAAGGATGTGGAGCCGGAACTCACACGTTCGGCATATCCGCGCAAGACTTCCTTCACTCGGTCAATCTCTTCCTGCGCGATACGGGGCTGCAAAACCAGTATCTGCACTTCCACCTGAGTGGGGATGAGCGGCAGGCTGTCCTCAGGCATGTCCTTGAAATAACGGCGCACTTCGGCTGGTGTCACCTTGATGTCTGCAGTGAGCCTCTTGCGCATCTCGCGTGCAGTGAGTTCGCTCTTGTATTGGTCATAGAGTTCCTCACGTATCTGTTTCATGGGCATTTGCATGTACTCTTCTAGTTTCTCCTTTGAGCCGGCCTTGAGTACCTTGTCGTTGATGTCTTCCTCCACCCATGGGTTAATCTCGGCATCGGTCACCTCCACGCTGTCAATTGCAGCTTGATGGAGAAAGAGTTTCTGTACCGCCAACTGTTCCGGTATCACGCAATAGGGATTGCCGTCCAGTGAACTGCCGTATTCAATGCGTCGCTTCTCCACATCGGAGCGCAGTATAGCCTCATCGCCCACCACCCACACAATCTCGTCCACCACATTGCTTTGTGCCAACGACGTAAGTGTGGCACAGAGCATGGCCACAAACATAAGATACTTATTGCTGTGTGTCATCGGTATCCTTTCTGTCATTTCTCACTGTCTTGAGTGCTTCGGTGTCTATCTCCACTGTGTACCTCTGTCTGAGTTCCTTGACAAAGGCATCCTCGCGGAACCGTTGGTAGTCACTCACCACCTGGTTGCTCACGTCAGTCCATTCGGCTGGTCCCTTTTTGAGCACCTTTCCCACGACCGACACATAAGGATAACCCTCCATGGGCTTCGGTGCGGCCTTCTTGTCCTTCAGTGCCAAGCGGTCGACCTGCGCGTTCTCGCCCTTGACAAACATGCGGCGCTCCATGCGCACCGTCACGCTGTCCTTGTTGAACAGGTCACGCACGGTGGCTGTCCACCGGCTCTCATCTACCTTCTTCAAGGCTTTCTTCACGGCTTTCACATCCTTGGCGTTCTGGCAATAGTACACCATTCCCCGAAAATGCGGTTCACTCCAAGCATACTGTTTCTTCCTATCCTTGAAGAACTTCATGATGCCTGCTGTATCAGTCTTAGCGGGTTCCCACACCTCACGTGAGCATTCCTCAAATAGCAGCAAACCTTCATAATACTCCTGTATCAGATACTTCAAGTCCCTGTCAGAGGCGCAGAGTCGTTCCGTCTCCTCGTCAAGAATCTGCTCCACACTCTTCTGTGAACCAGACTCCTGCACCATAGCATCGAGCACACTGGCCGACAGTTGGTTCTCCAATCCCTGACTCTCCAGGTAACGCTGTATATTGGGGCGGAGTTGCTCGTAACTTTCAAGGGGCTTCTTATCCATGAGTTTCACCACATGATACCCCACGGTGGAGAGAAAGGGCGCAGAGCACTGCCCCACTTCCAAGGAATAAGCCACATCCTCAAACTCCTTGAGAGTCTGGTTAGGACCTATCCAAGGAAGCACTCCCCCGCGTACGGCCGACTGTGGGTCTTGTGACACCCGTTTGGCCAGTTCACCGAAATCGGCTCCGGACTGCAGTGCAGCGTATACCGAATCTACACGTTCCTTGATGGCCTGCTGCTCTTCCGGCGTGGCTGTCTGCGGGACACGCAGGAAGATGTGGGCAGGCTGAAGCAGTTCCTTACCTTGCAGGCTTTCCAGGATGCGGTCATAATAACTGCGGCACTCGCTCTCCACGGCTGTTGCGGGAATGAGCAGAGGACGTATCTGCTGGTCGCGGTAGAGGCGGAACTCCGTCTGAAAACTGCTCAAGGTGTCCAAATGCGCGTCCTTGGCCGCCTGCACCTTCAACTTATAGTTGGCATAGAGCTCGGCATATTCCTCCACGCTCTTCTTGTCAACCACGTCATCCGAGTTGTTCTTGTTGTAATTATACTCGAACTCACTGCGAGTGACAGGCTGTCCATTGACACGCATCACCACAGGGTCATCCTCGGCGCGCAGGCTTGCACCGCACGCCAAGGCAAAAAGAAGGAGCAGGGTCTTGTTCATCTGTATCACTTATGTTTACTGAGGACGGCTATAGTTGGGAGCCTCACTGGTAATGGCCACGTCATGGGGATGGCTCTCAAGCACGCCGGCATTGGTAATGCGCACGAATCTGGCACTGTGCAAAGCCTCTATGGTCTGCGCACCGCAATAGCCCATGCCACTGCGCAAGCCGCCTATGAGTTGGTAAATGACCTCCTGCACCGAGCCCTTGTAAGGTACACGGCCGGCAATCCCCTCGGGCACAAGTTTCTTCACATCCTTCACGCCAGCCTGGAAGTAACGATCCTTACTGCCGCACTCCATGGCCTCAAGCGAGCCCATGCCACGGTAACTCTTGAATTTACGGCCGTTGTAAATGATGGTGTCACCAGGACTTTCCTCGGTGCCTGCCACCAGCGAACCTATCATCACACAATAGCCGCCTGCAGCCAAAGCCTTGACAACATCGCCGCTGTAACGCAGACCGCCGTCAGCAATCAAAGGTACACCCGTACCCTGCAGCGCACTTGCCGCATCGTAGATGGCACTCAACTGAGGTACACCCACACCGGCCACCACACGGGTGGTGCAGATGCTGCCCGGGCCAATACCCACCTTAACGCCGTCGGCACCAGCCTCCACCAGCATGCGTGCTGCATCGCCGGTGGCCACGTTGCCCACTACGATGTCCACGTTGGGGAAATTCTTCTTGGCTTCCTTCAGTTTCTCAATCACGTACTTGCTATGCCCATGCGCGGTGTCAATCACGATGGCATCCACACCGGCATCCACCAAAGCCTGCATGCGCTCCATGGTGTCGGCAGTCACGCCCACGCCGGCAGCCACACGGAGGCGTCCGAGGCTGTCCTTGCAAGCCATAGGCTTGTCCTTTGCCTTCGTGATGTCCTTGTAAGTAATGAGTCCCACAAGTTTGTTGTCATCATCCACCACAGGCAGTTTCTCTATCTTGTTCTCCTGAAGTATCTTAGCAGCAGCGGCCAGGTCAGTCTTGGCATGCGTGGTCACCAGATTCTCGCTGGTCATCACCTCCACGATGGGACGCATCATGTTCTGCTCGAAACGCAAGTCACGGTTGGTGACAATGCCCACTAGATGACGCTCGCCATCCACCACAGGTATGCCTCCTATGTGATATTCAGCCATGAGCGCAAGCGCATCCTCCACCGTCCCATCACGGCGGATGGTCACAGGGTCATATATCATGCCGTTCTCGGCCCTCTTCACGATGGCCACCTGACGTGCCTGCTCTTCAATGCTCATGTTCTTGTGGATGACACCGATGCCACCCTCGCGCGCAATGGCAATCGCCATGGTGGACTCCGTGACAGTGTCCATGGCGGCAGTCACAAATGGAATTTTAAGTTCGATGTTGCGGGAAAAGCGGGTGGTCAATTCCACCGTACGTGGCAACACTTCGGAATAAGCGGGAATCAGCAGGACGTCATCATAAGTGAGACCGTCCATTACAATCTTGTCTGCAATAAATGAAGCCATAACCTTATGTTTATATTCCGTGCAAAGGTATGAAAAATAATCGAGGGGCAGAAGTCCTTTGCCACACTTGATTTAACGCACATGTCCTTTTTATGTTTTTTTTGACATGTCGTCTGAAGCGCGCACATGAAAGTCGGGAACTGCACTGCCCAAAAACTGCCCAAGCGCCCCTCCTCCCGACGGAGTGGAGTCGCCACGAAAGAGGCTCATCGGATAAATCTAGGGGGGATGCTTCTTTAATTCGCCGACGAAATTCTACTTTCCGGTTCTTGTTCTGC
>JAHZGX010000035.1 GCA_019420585.1 Prevotellaceae bacterium | reverse complement strand
CAAAGTGATGCCAAATGAACGAACCCCCTAAGAACAACTTAGGCTGTAACGCCTGATTTCTCAAAGCGTTACAGCCTAACTGTAGGATTATGTTACGTTATGCCTTAATCTTCGATGGCAGCCTGCGCCGCAGCAAGGCGTGCGATGGGCACACGGAAGGGTGAGCATGAAGCGTAATTCATGCCAACCTTTGCACAGAATTTGACTGATGAGGGTTCACCTCCATGCTCGCCACAGATACCGGTACGGAGAGTAGGACGGATGGAACGGCCTTTCTCCACAGCCATCTGGATGAGCTGACCCACGCCATTCCGGTCAAGCACCTGGAAGGGATCTACCTTCAGAATCTTCTTCTCCAGGTAAATGGGCAGGAAACTTGCAATATCATCGCGGGAATAGCCAAAGGTCATCTGAGTCAAGTCATTCGTTCCGAAGGAGAAATATTCGGCCTCGGTGGCAATCTTGTCTGCAGTCAGGGCAGCACGGGGAGTCTCAATCATGGTGCCAATCTCAAAGTCGATGCGTATACCTTCCTCGGCAAACACTTCCTCGGCAACCCTCTTGATGATTTCCTTCTGCTGCTTGAGCTCGTAGAGAATGCCAATCAGGGGAACCATAATCTCGGGATGAGGATCATAGCCTTCCTTCTTCAACTGGCAGGCTGCACCCAGTATGGCACGGGTCTGCATGGCAGTAATCTCCGGGAAAGTAATGCCCAGACGGCAGCCACGGTGACCCAACATGGGGTTATTCTCTGCCAGTGATGCCACGCGCTGCTGGATGGTCTTGACATCTACGTTCATCTCGCGTGCCATCACTTCCTGTCCGGCCTCATCGTGGGGAACGAACTCATGCAAGGGAGGATCGAGCAGGCGAATGTTCACATGCAGCCCATCCATGGCCTTGAGTATCCCATAGAAATCTTTCTTCTGATAAGGAAGAAGTTTGGCAAGCGCCTTCTCACGTCCGGCAGCGCTGTCGGCAAGAATCATCTCACGCATGGCGATAATCTTCTTGTCGTCAAAGAACATGTGCTCTGTACGGGTGAGTCCGATGCCCTTGGCTCCGAATGCACGTGCCACCTCAGCATCATGAGGAGTGTCTGCATTGGTCCGAATCTCCATCTTGCTGTACTTGTCACAGAGATCCATGAGTGCCTTGAAGTCGCCGGACAATTCCGCAGCCTTGGTGGGAACCTTGCCGGCATATACCTGACCCGTGGAACCGTTCAGGGAGATATAGTCGCCCTCATGATAGACGTTGCCGTCAATCTCCAGAGTCTTCTTCTTGTAATCCACGTTAATGCCGCCTGCGCCGCTTACGCAGCACTTGCCCATTCCACGTGCCACCACGGCAGCATGAGAGGTCATGCCGCCTCGTGCAGTAAGGATACCCTCTGCACTGGCCATACCTGCCAAGTCCTCGGGAGAAGTCTCAACACGCACCATGATTACACGGTGACCGTCATTGTGCCATTTCTCCGCATCATCGGCATGGAACACGATTTGTCCGCATGCTGCACCGGGAGAGGCAGGCAGACCCTGCGTGAGCACCTTAGCCTTGGCCAATTCCTTCTTGTCAAACACAGGATGCAGGAGTTCGTCAAGTTTCTGAGGCTCACAGCGCATCAGTGCAGTTTTCTCATCAATCAGTCCTTCGCGCAGCAAATCCATGGCAATCTTCACCATGGCAGTACCCGTGCGCTTGCCATTACGTGTCTGCAAGAACCACAACTTGCCCTCTTGAACGGTGAACTCCATGTCCTGCATGTCATGGTAATGCTTCTCCAGTTTGTCCTGCAGCGCATCCAGTTCCTTATAGAGTTCAGGCATGGCCTCTTCCATTGAAGGATACTTGGCCAGACGCTCTTCCTCTGAGATGCCAGCCCTCTCAGCCCAACGCTGGGAACCAATCTTCGTTATCTGCTGAGGAGTGCGTATTCCGGCCACCACGTCTTCACCCTGAGCGTTGATGAGATACTCGCCATTGAAGAGATTCTCTCCGTTTCCTGCATCGCGGCTAAAGCATACGCCGGTGGCAGACGTGTCGCCCATGTTGCCGAACACCATGGCCATGACACTTACGGCTGTACCCCACTCATCAGGAATTCCTTCCATCTTACGGTAGAGAATGGCACGCTCGTTCATCCATGAGCGGAACACGGCGCAGATGGCACCCCACAACTGCTCAATGGGATTGGTGGGGAAATCCTTGCCTGTACGCTGCTTGATGGCAGCCTTGAACTCGGTCACGAGCTGCTTCAGTTCGTCTACGCTCAAGTCCTTGTCCAGTTCCACGCCACGCTGAGCCTTTACCTTGTCGATGATTTCCTCAAAGGGATCCATGTCCTCCTTGTTTTCCGGCTTCATCTCCAGTACCACATCACCATACATCTGTACGAAGCGGCGGTAAGAGTCATACACGAAGTGAGGATTGTTGGTCTTGGCAACCAGTCCCTCAGCCACCTCATCATTCAGTCCCAGGTTAAGTATGGTGTCCATCATACCGGGCATGGAGGCGCGTGCTCCCGAACGTACGCTGACGAGCAAAGGATTCTTTGTATCTCCGAACTTGGAGTTCATCAGTTTTTCTATATGGTTCACGGCAGCAGCCACTTCATCATGGAGCAATTCCATAATGCGCTCCTGACCAACCTCGTAATACTCGTTGCAGCAGTCCGTAGTGATGGTAAATCCGGGAGGAACAGGTACTCCAATCAGATTCATCTCGGCCAGATTCGCGCCCTTGCCACCAAGTGCTTCACGCATTGATGCATTGCCTTCGGCCTGTCCATTGCCGAAAGTGTAAACACGTTTTTGATTCATAATCTGTTTAAGTTAATTACTGATTTATCTATCGTTTTTGCAAATGTACCTTCTTTTAAGTATTTAAGCAAGCAAATACGTTTTTTTTGTTGCGAAAATAAGTAATTTTGCATCCGTTTTATCAGTTGGAATTGATTATATGTCTAGAAAGAAGAAAGTTTTGCCATTGTTGGAAAACGTAAAGATAACGGCCGTTGCGGCAGAGGGAAAGGCTTTGGCCAGGGTGGACGACCTTGTTGTTTTTGTCCCTTATGTGGTTCCCGGCGATGTGGTTGACTTGCAAGTAACCCGCAAGAAACATCATTATGCCGAGGCTGTGGCTGTAAGATTTCATCAGTATGGCGAGAGCCGCACGACTCCTTTCTGCTCGCATTTCGGCGTATGCGGCGGCTGCAAGTGGCAATGTCTTCTTTACGATGCCCAACTTGCAGCCAAGCAACAGCAGGTAATGGATGCACTGCAGCGCATTGGTGGAGTGGAACTGCCCCAATGCAACCCCATTATCGGATCAGAGAAGATACGCGAATACAGGAACAAACTTGAATTTGGATTCTCAAACAAGGCGTGGCTTACTGCCGAACAGATAGCCAGCGGAGAGACATTTGACCTACCCGGTGCCGTCGGATTCCACACAAGCGGCTCTTTTGATAAGATTCTGCCCATCGATACCTGCTATCTGATGGACAACGTGAACAATGACCTGCGCAACGCAATACGCGATTATGCTTACGAAAAAAACTTATCTTTCTATGACCAGAGGGCACACTCGGGCTTGCTGCGTGGCATGATGATTCGCCTAAGCAACACCGGTGAACTGATGCTGCTGGTGCAGTTCTGCATCTTGACAGAAGAGGAGCGCGGGCAGGCCATATCATTGCTGGAATGGCTCGGAGAGCGTTTCCCACAGATAAGCAGCCTGCTGTGGGTGGACAACCAGAAGTTCAACGACACTTTTGCAGACCTGCCCGTGCACTGCCACAAGGGTACAGCCCACATATTCCTGACTATGGAAGGGCTGCGCTTCAAGGTGGGACCAAAGAGTTTCTATCAGACCAACACCGACCAGGCATATATATTATATAAGGTAGCAAGGGAGTTTGCCGCGCTCACCGGAAACGAGTTGGTATACGACCTCTATACAGGAACGGGCACCATTGCCAACTTCGTGGCAGGAAAGGCCCGTCAAGTGATAGGCATCGAATATGTACCGGAAGCCATAGAAGATGCACGGGAGAACTCCCGCCTGAATGAGGTTAAGAACACTCTTTTCTATGCAGGAGACATGAAGAACATCCTGAATCGTGACTTCATTGAGCACCATGGCAAACCCGATGTAATCATAACCGACCCACCTCGTGCAGGCATGCATGCTGATGTGATAGACGCCATTCTCTTTGCCGCACCGCACAGAGTGGTGTATGTCAGTTGCAATCCCGCAACTCAGGCAAGAGACCTGCAACTCCTTGACAAGGACTATCGGGTGACGGCAGTCCAACCGGTTGACATGTTTCCACACACTCAGCACGTGGAGAACGTAGTCCTGCTTGAGCGGCGAGAAACAACGAATGAGAACGAAGTCCCTATCACTAACCAATAACACAAGCATAAGGTAAAGAAAAACCTTGGCATTCTTGCGTAATTAGCAGGAAAGGTATACCTTTGCACACGTTTTAACCAATCCGTCATGTGGCTTTACGCCAAATGATAGGGAAAAGGATGGTTCGGTAGCTCAGTTGGATTAGAGCAGCAGCCTTCTAAGCTGCGGGTCATGGGTTCGAGCCCCATCCGAATCACCCCAAAAAGGTCTTCAGCAATGAAGGCCTTTTTCTTTTCAAAACTACTCACCACATCTGATGCTCAATCTGTTATCCATTTTTTGAGGCAATATATCAAGGTGGCAACCACATACAAAACACTTGAACGATTCGACAAGTTCAAAACCTTTGATGATGTAACCTTGCAACATATCTATCAGAGTTCGACCTTTTCATAAGGGAGGAACAAACCTGTACGATGAAAGGGAAGCCAATCATAAGAAGCCAGGCTGCCATCCACAACTATCACAAACGGTTTAAGTCGTATGTGGCTGAAACTTTCCGTCTCGGGCCTATTAAAGAAAATCCATACGAGCGTTTTCAGGATAAACGTGGGGAGAAAAGCGACCGTCCTCACCTCACCGAAGCACAGCTGAAAAAGTTAATCCGTATGCGGGAAGAAAGTACGGACACCATAATGAACAGGTATCTTGACTTCTTTCTATTCCAAACCTTTACAGGCATGGCATACAGCGATGCCAAATCATTCGATTATGAACAGCACATTGTTACCATTGATGGCAAAGATTACATTGACGGACATCGTATAAAGACAGGGAATGAGTTTGTTACTCCCGTCCTGCCAATTACACAGAAAATCTTGGAACGTAACAATTACAAGATGGCGATAACCTCCAATCAGAAATACAACCAATTTCTTAAAGGTATAGGCTTGGCTCTTGGTTGTTCTTTCCCCTTAACCACGCATATTGCGCGACATACATTCGCCTGTACGGTGGCTCTCGGACAGGGTATATCCAAAGAGGTGTTACAATTTATGATGGAGCATACCTCAATAAAGACAACCGAAATCTATGCAAAGCTACCAATGCAATATGTATCACAGAATATTGGGGATAAGATGTTCAGAGCGTGGAAGTAAAATTTCAAAAGGGAGATGATGAAAGGCATCTCCTTTTGTTGTTTGTGCAGATGAAGAATTATAGAAATGCTCGTTAAGGAATTATTGACGGTCAATGAGAACCTATATACTAAGCGTATTGTGAACCAACATAAAGAATAAATAGGCAAAATTAGGCGTTAAATCGATGATTTTTTTACCCCAAGAAGGTGGCTTATCACAGAAATTGTTTATTTTTGCATCTGGTTAGAGGTAACTCTTTCCAAAACATCTGAAATTAAAGGAGCGTTTGCTACTTTTGCAAGTGCAAAACCTGAGAAAAAGACACACAAAATCAACAAGAATTGGCATGGTAGTTCCCATGTTATAGCGTGGGCTGCTTTGTCATATCTGTTGATTAAGGCTTTCTCTGGGCCTGCACTTTAAGACATGGTTATTGAGTGTCACGCTTCTCGTTATAAATGAAATAAAGTCACATCAAAGTATGGATAAAAAGTATCAAGTTTTTGTATCATCAACATTTGAAGACCTAAAGGAGGAACGAGAAAGGGTCATAGAGACTCTACTCAATAAAAATTGTATTCCTGTTGGGATGGAATATTTTCCTGCTGCCGATGATGAGCAAATGAGCATAATTAGGCAGTTGATAGATGAGTGTGATTACTATGTTCTAATTATAGGAGGTAAATATGGCTCTATAGAACCTAAAACTCAAAAAAGTTATACGCAGTTAGAATATGAATATGCAGTAGAACGAGGAATACCAATCTCGGCTTTTTATCTAAAGGATAAAGGGAATTTGCCAAATAATAAAACAGAAAAAAGCAATCTTGAAAAATTGGAGGCTTTTGAAAAACTTGTCACTAAAGACAGAATGTGTAAATCTTGGAGTAATGCAGACGATTTGGCCGGTAAAGTTTCATTAAGTTTAGATTATCAGACTAAGCACCACCCACGCATAGGGTGGGTAAAAGCCGATAAAGTTGCTTCTGATGAAGCAAACAACTCTATTATCAAATTGAAGGAGGAAAATCAGAAATTAAAAGAACAGATAAACTTTCTCAGTTCTGCTACTCCTACCAGTTCTGAATGTTATATGCAAGGGAATGATTTGTTTGATATTCACTATACAATTCCTATAAATCCTTTTAGTGATGATGGAGAAAGGTTTTATACTGTACAAAAAACATGGAATGAGATATTTCTTTCTGTCTGTACGTTATTACTAAAACCGATTACAGAAGAACACATTTTAGAGCATTTAGAACGTGCTTTGTTGGCAGAGGAATATGCCAGCATAAATGAGAATGATTTTCAAACAATCTTAATTCAGTTGATGGCTTTAAAATTAATAAAAACAGACACTGTAAAATCAGAATATGACGGCGTTTATACTTATTGGGTTTTATCTCAGTATGGAAGAGTTGAAATGGTACGTTTGAAAGCGATAAAAAGAATTTAATTACTAATATTGTATCATTAAACGTATAAATCCATGAAAATTAAACTATTATTAGTTGCATACATATTCCATTCTCTATGTTGCAAAGTTTCCGCTCAGGCATATTATATGCACGAAGCGGCAGAAGATAGTGATGGTAGTCCGATTGATGGTATCATCGGACTTTTGTTGCTTATAGGTCTTGGTGTTCTAATTGATAAATTATGGGGGAAAAGTAAAAAAGAGAATAGTGATAATTATGGTGAATATGATGATTATACTCAAACTAATGTTGACAATGACGATGTCTTTGATAAATGTTTAGATGATGTTCGATTTGATGAAGATATTAAAATTCATAATTTCAACATACCATCAAAATCCGTTACTAATACATCTATAAAGAAAAAAGAAAATGATTCTTTTAAAGAAAAGGTTATTGGATTGTACGGAAATCAAACAGAACGTTTCGGTGGCCTTCTTATTATAAAAGAGGATAGAGAGTATCATTATCTTTCAGGATGTAGCGATGAAAGATATAAAATCTTAGATGAGTATTTACTAAAACACAAGCCACATAATTGTACTGATACGACAATAAAGGTAGATTGGGATCTGATTAGAAATTATAGGATGTTTCATGAAAAAGAACTTCCTCATTTTAATCCAATAGAAAATGCTAATATCGAAGCAAATGATTTTCTTGGAGGAAAACTACTTGCTCTAAGATCTTATTACGAAGAAAAGCCCTGTTACCGTCTTCACCCTGTTTCTAAATTAGAATTCTTTTTGAGTATTGGTTTTGATGAAACAATACTATTGCACAAAATAATAAAACATCCAATGGACGCTAAAGAATGGTTTGATTTTAAGGTTATGCAACTCAAAGGTTTCAAAACCTTCGAGGAGTATAAAGAATATAGAAAAAAAGCAGGGCAATTTCATGAGGAGGAGGATGGATGGTATGATGGCTTTTATGGATATCTTGCGCCAACTTATGGTAAAGCAAGTGAAGTATATCAAGAAAAAGAAGGTTATACTTATATGAATGCATATGAAGAAATTAATAAAATAAATTGGGAACTATAGTTTCTTGTACTATCTCTAACGGGATACAGGCTGAGTCCACCTCTCTCTCAATCTTCCAATCATACCGACCTTCTGCCACATCGCCAACCTCATTGAGTGTATGGCGATGTTTTATTTCATCAAAGGGGTGTCTGTGTTCCGCATAGCCCCACAGAGCCATGCGCCGACCGCTTTATGCTGTTCTGTAGTTTCCCCATAGTCTTGCATGACACTTTTGATGTCAGCGGCTTCGGATGAGGCAAAGACAGATTTATGCTGTTCCGTGCCAAAAGAGATTATCGCATCGATGGCGGCTTTGAAAACTTCACTCGCTTTATAGAGGATGTCCGCAAATACATTGAGAATATCCTTACTTGTTCTTAACGCGCCTTTCAGCATCCGAATGGCCTTGTCCTTTTCTGCTGTAGTTTGACTCACCGCAAGGCTGATGCGTCGTTGTTCCTCAGCCTTTTGTTCCTGAAGTTGCCGGACTGCCTTTTCCTTTTCAATGGTAAGTGAACAGTTCTGTGCCAAAGCCCTGTCACGATCGGTTTCAACATTTTGCTTTTCTCTGGCTAATATTCTTGTTTGTTTCTCCATCTCGTTTCTAACGGTATTTTCAATATCTTTTCTGATGCGCTCATTCTCAGTTTTAACCCAAATCGGCCATTAGGGTTCTGATGTCTTTCCTGTGCTGTCTTTTTCAGTTTACCACCAATTCCCCAAAGGCGCAGCGGGCAGGATTCCTTTTTCTTTACATATTCCTATTTTCGCCCAACCACCCGATTTTATGTTTCTCACCAGGAAAAAAAATTTTCCTCACCTGATTTATTTTTTTTCCTGGGCAGGCGTATTTTCGCACCACGTCTCCAAAATCTTGACAATATCAAGATGCCAGAGTACGACGTTGCGGCAATCCGATTTGGACCAAGCCTCAATTCTGAGGTCTACATTCCCGAAGGCATAGCGGGCTACGGCGAGAGGAGGTGGGCAGTAAACCGGGAAACAACATCTATAACCTACCAAACTTACGTAAAAGACTTATCATAGAAGATTTTAGAATCATGAATATAGATTGGACGGTGAAAGAATATGCTTCTAATTTCAGTCATGTGCCCAACTATGAGATAGAAGTGATGAAGTTGATAACCGCTCCTGTCGGCAGCCGTGTGTTGGATTGGGGATGTGGCAACGGTACATTAACTCGGAAACCTGCCGATTTTGGGTTTGATGTAAGTTGAAGTGGGTTAATGAAGAAGGTAACAGAAAAGGGTGCAGGAATTCCCCTCCCATCACAGCCTTACGTTGAAGAAGATACGAAAATTATAAATTTCAGCAAATTAACATTAAATCATGAAAGTAAAACTTGCAATAATCATCAGTTTGATGCTTGCCACACTGAAAGCACTCGCGCAGGTGCCCGAGAACGCAATCCCCTTCATCCTTGATTCCCACATGTACATCCAAGGGATAGTAATGGACACCATACCAGTTTCCCTTATTTATGACACCGGCGCAGACAGGCTTTACATGGACAAAGACTATATGACCTTACCTTCTTTTGGGAAATTACCCTTTAGAAAGGGGAAAGCAAAAATGGGCGGAGCAGGAAACAACGGAGCGCAGAGCGTGCCCATCATCATAGATACTATCCCATTGAGGATGGGGAACGTGGCCTACAAAGAGCACATTACACCTATTATAAACTTGCGAGAAGTGCTTGGGAGACACGCAGACGGGATGATTGGCAACAATGCCGTATTTGACAAACCGTTATTAGTCAATTATTCAGATGGATATTTACTTCCCCTTGACAGTCTTACTTCCCAAATCCTTGATGGGTACTCAAAACTACCGGCACATTTCAATGACAACAGAATCGATATCGAATGTGAATTGAAAATAGACTCTCTCCAAAGTGTCAAAGGTACTTTCCGACTTGACATAGGATGTGGAAGCACCGTAATTCTCACGAATGCCACACTTAAAAGTCTTGATTTGAACAACAAGCCCCAGGCCAAATGCTTCTATTCAAACATGGGAATCGGTGGCGACGGGACAGATGTCAACTTCAGAGCCGAGTCTTTCAAACTACTTGATGAACTCCAGAATGTGGTTGTATCAGCATCATACAACACGGAAGGAGCACTATCCGATCGACCACACGCAGGAATCATCGGAAATGATATCCTGTGTCACTATGATTTAATAATAGACGCTCCTAACAACACATTATGGGCCAGGCGCAACAACAACACAGACAGATTCTACCAAATCAGTTCCAGAACACAAATGGGCTACCTTGACAGGACAGACATTACAGAGGGATGGATTGTAAGCAGCCTATATGAAGGTGGCATTGCACAAAAGGCCGGTTTTGAGATTGGCGACATCATTTTATCCATAAATGGCATATCGGTAAAGAACATTTCCTGGGAAGAGCAACGCAAAGGACTTGGCCTTAAGGGACGCGTAACCTACATAGTCAAAAAACAGAATGGGGAAACCGTCACTTACGTTCTCAATATAGATAAGGAAATTATATAGTGGCAATGATACATAATATATAATTGAGTGCTTAAGAAAACTACGGCAGAAACTGTGAGCAAGAGGTCTGGCATAGAGTTCCAGATTCTGCATTGTTATTACCCTTCACAAAAGACACCATCTCAAGCGCAGGAAAAAGCCATTGCGTCATAAAAGGATAAAAGAACTTACAAATGGAACAAAACCCATTGATTAAGCAGAAAACTTCATAGGCAACCTCTAAAAAAAGACAGGTTTTTCTTTTGGCAATTAAAATAATAATCTAACTTTGCAGCATAAAAACGTAGGCAAGAGAGCCAATCGAACAAACAAGAATTATTGGGAGAGAGAAAAAAAATTAATGTCTAATCTTTAAAATAGATCGGAAATGAAAAAGATTACTTCTTTGGTAATTGCCTTCTTTGTGATGGCAATCAGCGCAAGTGCTCAGTACAACGTGAGCGGTCACCGCTTCTTTGACAACTGGTCAATCGGCGTTGACGGTGGTATCACAACCAACTTGCATGACTTTGACAAGCCCCATGGTGGTATTGCTGCTATCCAGTTAACCAAAGGTATTACTCCTGTATTTTCGCTGCAGGCTGAAGTACAGGCCGGATTCAACAACTGGAGCAACTGGAACGTGTCACACTCTGCCAGTGTAGTGGACAACGTAACAGCAGCCATGCTGGCCAAGGTGAATTTGATGAACTGGTTCGGTGGTTACAAGGGTGCACCTCGCCTGTTCGAGATTAGCCCCAAGTTCGGTATTGGTTACATGCACTATTTCTATCCTGACGGGTGCTACTACAATCACGACCAGAACTTCCGCAATGCAGCCGTATCCAAGTTGGGCATTGACTTTGATTTCAACTTAGGTGAAAAGAAGGCATGGACTCTGAGCGTTAAGCCTGCCGTTGTGTTTGACATGACTCACGCCAACGAGACAGACGGTGGCAATACCGGCAAGTACATTGGCCCCAAAGACATGTGGGGTTGTGACAACCACAGCGGTTGCGGACAGTTCACTCATGCTGCCACCTTCCAGGTTACAGCAGGTGTGACTTACCACTTCAAGACTTCCAACAAGAGTCATCACTTCACCACAGTTGAGCCTGTTGTGATTGAGAAGACCATTGAGAAGATTGTCGAGAAGCCCGTAGAGAAGATTAAGGAAGTTCGCGTTGAAGTTACCAAGAATGTAGGCAACACTTACATTGTTGAGTTCGCTCAGAACAAGAGCATCCTGACCGGCACAGCCAAGGCTACCTTGAACGATGTTCCTGCCAACGCAACTGTATCTTTGGACGCTTATGCTTCACCCGAGGGTGCTAAGGCATACAACAAGAAACTTTCTCAGAAGCGTGCAGACGAGGTGAAGAAGTATCTTGAGGCTCGTGGCATCAAGGTGGTAAGCGCAACTGCTCATGGTGCAGAAAGCGATAGTTCTAACCGCGTGGTTTACGTTCGCGTAAAGTAAACAACCACCAACATACTAATACGGAGAGGGATTCCGCGAAAGCGGAGTCCCTCTCTTTCTTTACCAAGACAAAAGAAGAAAGAGCAAGGACTACAACAGGACCTGGCTGATGATACCCATCGGGCAAGCAACAGAAGAACTCTGAAACAAGATGAGATACACGAAACGAAGACTTGGATATACGGCAGGCATACTTGCTGCAGGCTTTTATGGATTGAACCCTCTCTTCGCTCTTCCGCTCTATGCAGAAGGCATGGACGCATGGTCAATACTGCTCTTCAGATATTTGCTTTCACTCCCTCTGCTCATGATTATGGCATACAAACAGGGACTGAGTCTGAAAATCAATTGGCATGAGGGCATTGCGCTCTTCGTCCTGGGTATGCTCATGGCAGGTTCATCCGTACTGCTCTATCTTGCTTACACCCTTATGGATGCAGGAATAGCCAGCACCGTCCTCTTTGTCTACCCCATTCTCACAGCCCTGCTCATGGCTGTCATCTACGGCGAGCACATGCACTGGCTGGTGGGGCTGTGCCTGCTGCTTGCCACTCTCGGCATTGTCATCCTCAGCGGAACCGGCAATTCCGGAAACGCACATGTATCGGCCTCGGGAATCGTCATGGTCATATCCTCTGCTCTTGCCTATGCCCTATACCTTATATATATAAATAAGGGAGCCGTCAAAGGCATGCCCTCGGCCAAAGCCACCTTTTATGTTCTGGCCATGGGAAGCCTTTTGCTCATTGCCGGTGTAAGCATCCACGGCCACTTGTCCGTACCTCATGGTTACCATTGGTTGCTTTCCCTTGGTTCCGCCATCTTTCCCACGACCCTGTCATTAGCACTTACGGGAGTAGCCATCCAGCATATCGGTTCCACAGAAACCGCTATTTTGGGTGCAATGGAACCCATCACAGCCGTATTTGTAGGTGTCACCGTCTTCTCCGAATCCATCTCTCCCCGTAGCGCCTGCGGCATTCTCCTCATCATCCTTGCCGTCACCCTCGTTGTCGCCAAGGACAAGATTCTGTCCAAAACCCGGAAGAAAGCACGAATAAAAGTCCCTCGCACCTGAATCGCAACAGCATTAAAACAAAAATAGAACAAGCACAAACGGCATCGTAAACAAGTAAAACAGAATCGCAAATGACTGAGATGCAATCGCAAACAAGTCAGTTACGAGCGCAAATGACTAAAATACGAGCGCAAGCAAGTCTTTGGGTATATATCTAAGCCACATCATGGTCATGATGGTGCTCAGCCGAGTTCCGCATTATAATGCCTTGCCATACCCTATTACTTCTTTTGTGGTAGTTTCAATCAGTTGGGGATGCTGCCATATAGGCCAGAGAATCTGCGGTGACAAGATCAGCGGATGGCTTGGCCTGAAGTGACAGAACAGGAAGAGGCTTCATTGACGCGAGCAAAGGCACAGACTTAATCAAGGCCTTAACTCAAGGAAGCAGAGGGCTTTAGTTAAAGATACTTCCAAAAAGGAAGAGAAGCACTTCAAAGGGAATAGAAGGCAGGAGGAGAGGCTGGAGGATGCTCAGCGATTCCCTTGTGCAAGAAAGAAATAAGTTGTACCTTTACACACACGATTCAAGAACTGCAAGAAAGTACAAGTTTACCTAATGAACATGACAAGAAAGTCACTTTGTGCCTTGGCAATTGCCCTTTGCACCCTGTATGCACACGCACAGGAAACAGCAAGGACAGGCACAGCCCGAGAAATCCTATCCTCAACCTACGGCAACAGCAGAGAGTTCCTTCCCATGGGGTTCAACAAGAACTGGGAAGGAAGAGTGATTATCAACCATGAGGGAGGATACAACGGGAACTTCAACAATATCGAAAGCAACATTCACGGATGGGAGCAACTCCATGAGGCGCTGGCAGGCGACGTGTATGTGGTTACCATGCCCACCGCGGCAAGGACTGCCGAGAATGCACGGCTGCAGTTCCATGCCCCCATCACGATAGACCCCGGCCACAAATATCAGATAAGAGCCACGTTGCTGGCCAACCGCAATATACCCGGTGCCACGTTTACGGTAAGTCAAGGTGACCGGGATGACAACAGCCTGGGCAAAGCGAGTGCCGACTTGGTTGCAGACGAGCCAAAAACGCTCACCAAGTCCAATCTCACGGGAAAAGAAATCATAAACGCCAAACTGGATTTCCGATTCCCAACCACAGAGGACAGCACAGTCATAAGGATTTCCAATATCCGGATTTATGACCAGACGGCACGCAAGAACCTATGGCAAGGCACGTCCTACTTCAACTGGTGCTACTATGCCGACCCTGCAACAGGCAAGAGAATCAAGGACATGAAGATTGAGGGGCGCACGGAAACCCTTTCCTGGACACGGCCAGACTATGATGACTCCATGTGGCAGGCCATGGACATGCCCATCGGAAATGCAGGCTACATGCCCGAGATACGCAGCGAATGGCCGGGTGGAGACAACACCAACCTATGGGTCAGACGTGACTTCACGCTCGATGAGGTGGACAAGCGGGCAAGGTATACGCTCAAGGTGTGCCATGATGACTGCTACCGGGTGTATGTGAACGGCCACTTGGTGGATTCCGACCAAGGGTGGACAGACGGGAAGAACTACATGAGCATCCCCATCCCCGAGCACCTCCTTCAAAAGGGAAACAACGTAATAGCCACCTACATACAGCAGAACTGGGGCGGCATGTTCTATGACTGCGGGATGAGCGTGGAGCCGGATTATTATGAGGAGGCCGATGAAGATGCCGACCCTGCCTGTCTCACAATCAACGAAGTGCAGGTACGCAACGTTGACCAGTATGTCGACTGGTCATTCAACTACGGCAGTTGGATAGAACTGTACAACCCAACCGACAAGCGCATTCCGCTCTCCGGCCTCTGGCTGAGCGTTGACGCCGGCACTCCCTGCCAGTTCCAACTGACGCAGGAAGCCGGTGTGGTACCAGCCAAGGGCTACAAGACCTTATTCTTCGGCCACCACAAGGACGATGGCACATACGGAATGACGGCAGACAGGCAGGTGCGCCTCAAACTCTCGAATGACGGCGGCACCGTACTCCTTTCCGACCGCGACGGCAAGGTCATCTCGTCTGTAACCTACCCACTGCCTACCTCACGCTGCTCCTATGCACGCACCACCGACGGCGGCACGCAATGGGGAACCACAGGCAATCCCACTCCCGGAGCCACAAACACAGGCTCTGCCTTTGCCTCGCAACGCCTTGCCCCTCCCAAACCGGACACGGACTCCAGGCTGTTCAACCAGCCGTTTACCATGCACGTGCCCATTCCCGAAGGCTGCACGTTGCGCTATACCATTGACGGAAGCACGCCCACCCTGCAAAATGGATTCACATGCACAGGCGGAGAATTCCGCATCACATCCACCCTCACCATGCGTTTCGCGTTCTTTGCCGACGGTTTCCTGCCAAGCAGAGTGGTAAGCCGCTCCTATATCCTTAGCGACAAGGATTATTACCTGCCCATACTCTCCATCCTCACCGCACCCAGCAATCTCTACGATGACAGCCTGGGAGTATACGTTGACGGAGTCAATGGAGTGAGCGGCCGAAACCACGGGAAATCCAACAAGAACATGGACTGGGAACGCCCCGTCAACGTGGAATACCTGACCCCAGACGGCACAGAACTGCTCAACCAGGAAGCCGAATTCAAGGTGGCAGGAGGATGGAGCCGCCACTTTGCCCCGGCATCGTTCAAGCTGAAAGCCTCGAAGACCTACGAGGGAGACAAGAGTCTGAACGCACGCCTGTTCCCACACAAGCCCTACAACAAATATAAGGAGATACTGGTACGCAACGGGGGCAACGACAACGAGGACAGCAGAGGAGGGCGCGTGGCAGACGTCATCACGCAGCAGACGCTCACCCGCAGCGCGTTCATGGTGGATGCCCAGGAATACCAGCCCGTGCACGTGTTCTTCAACGGCAGTTACATTGGCCAACTCAACCTGCGTGAACCAAGCAACAGATACCATGGCACAGCCAATTACGGCTACGATGACGACCGGATGGATGCCTTTGAATATTCCAACGGCTACGTGCAGACCAGCGGCACCAAGGATGCCTTCGACAACTGGGTAGCCCTGTCGGCCGACGCAGCGGACTCGGCCGCATACGTTAGGCTATGCCAAGTGGTGGACATGGACGAGTACACCAACTACTGGGCAGCAGTGTCCTACATCGGGTGTGACGACTGGATCTGCAACCACAACAACGTGAAGGGATACCGCTCACTTGACGATGGCAGGTTCCACTTGGTGCTGCTTGACCAGGACTTCGGGTGGAGGAACGCCAACGCCCTCAGCCTGCTGGAGGGCAACACCAGCAACGAACTGCTCACCATCTACAACAACACCAAGCGGAACAAGACCTGGCAGAGGAAGTTCGTGGATGCCTTCTGCCTGGTGGACGGAAGCGTGTTCACGCCGGACAGGTGCCAAGCCGTGGGCGACAGCATCTGCACCCTGGTGGGCAAGGCCCTGGGCTATGAGAAGCGTGACCCGCAGTATTCCTTCGACAAGCAGCGCACGGCCATGACCAGCGAGATGGTCAGGAAGGCACGGATGGACGACCTTCGCAAGAACTTCAACCTGCCGGAGGGGATGAGAGTGTCCTTTCACAGCAATATCCCACAGGCTCAGTTCCGCCTCAACGGCCAGCCCGTGCCCCTGAGCAGGTTCAACGGCACCCTCTTCCCACCCGCACGCATCGAGGCCTCAGCCCCCGCCGGCTACAACTTCGTGGGCTGGAGAACCATGGAAGACAATCCCAGGACGGTGTCCACCAACCGAATCCTCTGCCTGGAGGAGAATGCCCCCGAGGCGCTGGAGGCCGTGTTTGAGCCACTGAAGGCATCAGCCCTGGCCGACGCAGGCGCGCATCCCGTGGTCATCAATGAGGTGAGCGCGGGAAACAGCATCTTCCAGAACGACCTCTTCAAGCGGGCCGACTGGGTGGAACTCTACAACACCACTGCCGAGGACATCGACCTCACCGGCATGATGCTGAGCAACTCCACCGGCAACCCGGGCATGCACGTAATCAGGGCAAGCAGTGCCGAGGACGGCTGTGCCATCATACCGGCCCACGGCCACAAGATAGTATGGATGGACAACGAAGAGGCAATCGACCAACTGCATGCCTCGTTCAAACTGAAGAATGAAGACGGATGCCTGGTCATGCTCACAGCGGCCGACCACTCATGGAGCGACACGCTGACCTATGAGAGGCACATGGGAGTGGAAAGCGTGGGCCGCTATCCCGACGGCGGGAAGAGGGTGTTCCGCATGAAGAGACCCACCATAGGGAACGCCAACTGGCTTTCGGAGAGCGCAGAGTGGCTGTATGGGGAGGACGCGAACTTCGATGACTCGGCCTACCCCACGGGCATTTGGGCGGCAGGCAACACATCGGAAATAGTGCGCACGGAATATTTCACCACCGATGGCCTGCAGCTCCCCTCCCCGCGCAAGGGCATCAACATCATCCGCCACACGCATCGGGATGGCAGCGTGACCCACCGCAAGGTACTACTGGCGCAGTAGACCTATTGCGAGGCACGCAGTAGACCTATTGCGAGGCACGCAATAGAACGGTTGCGAGGGACGCAACTGAGCGGTTGCGAGAGACGCAACAGAATAGCGGTCCGAAAATCTGCTTTCCATTCAGGCCGGACAGACCGCCCCGGAGACTCATGGCACACATATAAAAAAGCAGGGTGCCGCAAGAAATCACTTGCCACCCTGCAACCGTGGACACTGCCACGAATATCATCCGGGAACCAAAAACTATGGAAGGGAGAGGAGCCTATCTTCAGTCCATACGGTCACGGTAATCCTCATAGCCATACTCCCGCAAGAGTTTCCGCCGGCCATCTGCACACTCCAGCATGATGGCAGGGTGGGGAATGCCGTTGAACATGGTGGTCTTTACCGTGGTGTAGTGCAGCATGTCCTCAAAGATGACCTCGTCGCCCACCTTCAGCGGGGAACTGAACCGCCAGCAGTCCATGAAGTCACCGCTGAGGCAACTGTTGCCGCCCAGGCGGTAGACGTACCCCTCTACGGGTCGCCCCGCCTCACGGTCGGCAGCATCCTGCCACACCTGCTCAGGTGGGAGAGTCTCTGCGCCACGCACGGCAGGCTGGTAAGGCATCTCCAGGCAGTCAGGCATGTGGCAGGTGAAGGACACGTTGAGGATGGCCGTCCTTACGCCGTGGTTCTCAACCACATCCACCACGTTTGACACCAGGCATCCCGTCTGCCAGCCAAAGGCACTCCCAGGCTCCAGTATGATGCTGAGGTGGGGATAACGCTGCCTGAGCGAACGTATGGTGCCGATAAGGAGTTCCACGTCATAGCCCTTGCGCGTGAGCAGGTGCCCGCCTCCCAGGTTGAGCCACTTTATCTGCCCGAACCACCCGGCGAACTTCTCCTCCAGATGGACCAGCGTATGCTGCAATGCCAGCGCACTGCTCTCGCAATGGCAATGGCAGTGGAAGCCCTCGATGCCCTCGGGCAGCACATCGGGCAAGTCTCCGGCAAGCACCCCGAAGCGGCTTCCCGGTGCACAGGGATTGTAGAGCGCCGTCTCTATCTCGCTGTATTCAGGGTTCACGCGCAGCCCCATGCTCACCTTATGGTCAGAATAGGAAAGTACCTGCGGGGCAAATTGCCTGTACTGGGACAGGGAATTGAAAGTGAGGTGGCCGCTGCAGCGCAGTATCTCGGGAAAGTCCTCCTGTGTGTAGGCAGGGCTGTAAGTGTGTGCCAACGAGCCGAACTCCTCCAGGGCAAGCCGTGCCTCGTAAGGGCTGCTGGCCGTGGTGTGGCTCACATACTCACGTATGATGGGGAACGTGCGCCACAGGGCATAAGCCTTGAAGGCAAGTATGATCTCTGCCCCACTCTCCGCTGCCACGTGCCTGATGAGTTCCAGGTTGCGGCGCAGGAGCGTCTCGGAAAGAAGGTAACAGGGTGCCATGCGGTCAGTACACGAGCCTTACGTTGTCAATCCAGAGCGTGTTGCCCACGGTGCCCACATAGGCACCTCCGTGGCTGCTGTCAAACTTCACCACGATGTGCGTCGGAGTCTCATCAGCATCGGCCCAGCCTTCTTCCTGCACGGGAACCAGCTTGCCCTTGCTGTTCTTGGCATAGAACACCCGATCACCCTCTAGCAGCCCCATCCATCTTTGGTAGGAACTCTGACGGCTGATATCTCCGTAACTGATGGCAAACTCCTTGTTCTCCACCCAGCCATTAGTGTTCTCGGAAAAGCGGTGCCGCATGGTGCCCACTCTCAGGGCGTGTATGTTTCCCTCACTGTCTTCCCAACGCTTCTGCAACAGGCACGTGGCTTCGCCCATGTCCTTGCCAGCCACCACTTTCTTCTTGCTGAATCCAGTCTCACGTATGCGGTCTGCATCGCCGGGGTTGTGATACTTGTAATCGAACTTCAGCGCCTTGGGACGCTTGGTGAAGGGAATGCCTATGCTCATCTTCGACATAGGATCCGAACTGCTGGTTATGGGTTCCTGCATGGTGCCGGTGTATATGCTGCCTGCAGCAAGCACGCTGATGTTGACAATGCCTATGGCCTTGCACTTCACGATATGCGTATAGAGTTTCGCACACTTGCCATGGCCTTCATGCACGTCAGGGTATACGCTGACGTTTGTCTTCACCACCCCGCACACTTTTGCATAGACGTTACTGTTGGCCCAGGGGCATCCCCCCTGATTGGTAAAGGCACGCTGCCCGTCAAAGGTTCCGGCGGGCCCCACCTCGTAAAGGGTCTGGTGCTTGCCGCCAACCAGCACACTCTCACGTATATCACGGGTAATCCAACTGTCGAAATCGCCAAACTTGATTAGTTCTTCCTCTGCCGACACACACATGGCCAGCATGGCCAGGGTGCATGTAATGAATGTCTTTTTCATTTCAGTGTAGTATGTGTTCTGTTGTTGTTGCCTCTCCGTCAGAAAGCCTCACCCATGTTGAACTCCACTCCCGGGCTGTTCTTGGTCAGCCCGAAGTCCACGCGCAAGTTCACACCACGTTTGAACTCCCACCGGAGCCCCACTCCGGCATTGGGAAGAATCTGCTTGAAATAAATGTGGTTGAAGTCGGGAAACACGTTGGAGAGACCTGCAAACGCCGCAATACCGAATCTCTTCCACAGGTGCTGGCGCAGTTCCACCTGCCCCTCTATGATGTTCTTGTCCCGGTAACGTCCCTCATAATAACCACGCATGTGGCTTCCCTCGCCCACCATGGCCAACATGGTCCAGGGCACCTTGTCGCCATAGTTGAACATGGCATGCCCTTCCATGGCCAGCACGGAACCCTTCCATCCCTTTCGGTAAGCCGAATAAGTAATCTCTGTGCGCATGAACCTGCTGCCCTTCTTCAGTTCCGGATAGAAGTTCTGACTGATGCGCAGGAAGTTTCCACGTGTTGCGTTGGTGGCAATGTCCCGGCTGTCATACTGCAGCACTGCGCCCACACCCGTGGCCAAAATCTTCTGGTCCTGTCCGCCAAGCAAGTCGGGGCGTTTCATGTCCCGGGCATATGTGCTGTTGATTTCCACCTGCGGACCCAGATAGAAATTATGAGCCACACGGAAGAGATAGTCGCCACGGAAATAGAGTTGCAGTGCGTCATACGAACTCTGCTGCCCATCATTGATGCCATTCCTGTATCCAATGCCCCAGAAATCGGTTGGCTGCCTCTTCAGACGCGCCTTGTAAGTCCATCGCTGCGCGTCATGGCGCATATAGTTGTTGCCGTTCAGCGTAAGCAGGTACATGCCCGATATGTATACTGAGAAGAATGCGTTGATGTTGCTACGCTGCAGCAGGCTGTCACTCCTGTCCCAGGAATAGAGCCCGCTTACGCCTCCCCCTATGCCCAGGCTGGTGGTCTTGCTGTACGAGGGACCCGCAAGGATACCCCAGTCAAAAGGTTTGTTGCGTCCCTTGTTGCTGTTCCTGAAATAACGCTTGAGCCAGTCAAAGGGACGCTTTTTGCGTCCCTCCTGCCCCCGGAGCACGGCATGGTTCTCAATCATGTTCTCCAACGCGCGCAAGGTGCTGTCCTGCGCAGGAGTGGCCAGCAGGGTGTCCGACACCATGCCTATGTGGAATTCGGACACATCATAAATGGCATCCGTGCCATCCTCATTATCATTCGCTGCCCATGCATGAAGGCTCGCCAGAGCCAAGATGAAGCATGGTAAAAAGGTTCTGCTCATTTTCACGGCTGCAAAGTTACTGAAAAAACGAGCGTGGAGATTGGCCAAAAAGGGAAATATAAGTACTTTTGTGGGCAAATGCGGTACAATATAGGCACAAGAGCAAATATAATCGCCTAAAAGGACAAGCCGCCGCATGACCATCATGAACATGCTTACAGAAGAAAACATACGCCCCCAGGACTTACGGCTACTGGAAATCCTCTCACAGACTTTCCCCAATGCCGACAGCGCGAGCACGGAAATCATCAACTTGGAAGCCATACTAAACCTACCCAAGGGCACGGAACATTTCGTGGCGGACATACACGGTGAACACGAGGCATTCCTGCACATACTGCGCAATGCCAGCGGAAACATCAAGCGCAAGGTCACCGAACTTTTCGGACATGTGCTCACCCCGGCTCAGATAAGAGAACTCTGCACCCTGATATATTACCCTGAGCGCCGGTTGGAAATGGCCGCCGAGGATGCTTCCGACGATGAACTTGACGAGTTCTATGCCTGCACACTCTTCCGCCTGGTGCAGGTGTGCCAGTCGGTAACCAGCAAATACACGCGCAGCAAGGTGCGCAAGGCTCTGCCCCAACGCTTCGCCTACATCATAGAGGAAATGCTGCACGAGAGTCCGAGCGATGATGACAAGGACGCCTATTTCCACTGCATCATCAGGAGCATCATACAAACGGGGCAGGCGCAGAGTTTCATTACTGCCATCTGTTCGGTCATCCAGCGCCTGAGCATTGACCAACTCCACATCCTGGGCGACGTATTCGACCGCGGACCAGGCGCGCACATCATCATGGACTACCTGCAGGAACGTGACAACTTCGACATTCAGTGGGGCAACCATGATGCCCTGTGGATGGGAGCCGCCGCAGGAAACGCCTGCTGCATAGCCAATGTGCTCAGGCTCTCGCTCCGCTACTCCAACATGGCAACACTGGAGGACGGCTACGGCATCAACCTCGTGCCGCTGGCCACGTTCGCAATGGACACTTATGCCAACGACCCCTGTGAGGACTTCCTGCCCAGAACCGTGGAAGGTCAGGTGCCCCCGGGACAGAAAAACCGCATGCTTACGGCACGGATGCACAAGGCCATCACCATCATACAGTTCAAACTGGAGGCTCAGATGAGACAGCGTCATCCGGAATGGGGAATGAGCAGCCCATTCGGACTGGAAAGCATTGACTTTGACAGGATGGTGTGCGTACGGGATGGAAAAGACTACCAAATGAAGGACACCAACCTGCCCACCGTGCAGCCGGAATCGCCCACGACGCTGACGAACGCGGAGGCCGAACTGGTACGCAGGCTCAGGCATTCGTTCCTCATCTCGGAAAAACTGCAAAAGCACATCCGCCTGCTCTTCTCCCACGGGTGCATGTATAATATATGTAACGGCAACCTGCTTTTCCACGCTTCCGTGCCCATGAATGCCGACGGCACGCTGAAGGAGGTAAGCCTGTGTGGGAAGATGTACAGCGGACGCGAACTGATGCACCGCATAGGCATGTACATGCGCTCCGCATTCCAGACTGACACGCCCAAGGCAGAACGCAACAATGCCCGGGACTACTTCTGGTACCTGTGGTGCGGACAGGACAGCCCGCTCTTCGACAAGGACCACATGACTACCTTTGAGCGTTACATGCTCCACGACGAGACAACCTACCATGAGGAGAAAGGCCATTACTACACACTGCGCGAGCAGCCGGAGGTGTGCGACAGGATACTTGACGCATTCGGCGTACAGGGCGACAACAGGCACATCATCAACGGACACGTGCCCGTACATGCCGCACAAGGTGAGAATCCCATCAAGGCAGGAGGCAGGCTGATGGTGATCGACGGAGGCTTTGCAAAGGCCTACCATGACACCACCGGCATTGCCGGATACACGCTCGTGTACCATAGCCGGGGCTTCCAGCTTATCCAGCATGAGCCGTTCACCAGCACGCGGGAGGCCATCATGAAGCAGACCGACATCAAGAGCAGCACACAGATTGTGGAGATGAGCGGGAAGCGCATCAGGGTCAAGGACACAGACAAGGGACAACTGCTGCAAACGCAAATTGACGAACTACGGCAACTGCTCCATGCTTACAGGCATGGCATATTGAAGGAGAACTCTAAGAAATAACTCACCAGCACCATACAACAACCGAAACAACTATGAGACTCATAAAGATGACCGGCGGGCTTGGCAACCAGATGTTCATTTATGCCATGTACCTGGACATGCACAAACGCTTTGGCGACAGTGTGAAAATAGACATCACCAACCTTCTGCACTATCATGTGCACTACGGCTATGAGTTGCGCAAGATATTCCACATCCCGCCCTGCGAGTTTCACACCAGCCGCATAGTGAAGAAACTGCTGGAGTGCACCATCTTCCGCATCATCCTGGAGCGGCATCAGCACGGCAGCATGGATGCCTACAGGACCCCCTTGCGGTGGCCTTTCATCTACTACAAGGGCTTCTACCAGAACGAACGCTACTTCAAGGACGTGGAACAGGAAGTGCGTAAGGCCTTCACTTTTGACGAAAGCATGTTCAATGAGAGGTCACAACTCTGCCTGGAACACCTGCGCAGGAACCCAAAGTCGGTGTCCATACATGTGCGCAGGGGTGACTACACCGAACCCAAACACTGGCTCAAACTGGGTCAGTACGCCAGCACCACCTATTTTCTCAACGCCATTGAGCGCATGAGCAAACTGCTGCCGGGAGCACAGTATTACGTATTCTCCGATGACCTGCAGTGGGTGCGTGACAACCTGCCCCTGGAAAACGCCATCTACGTGGACTGGAACACGGGCGAGGACAGTTGGCAGGACATGATGCTCATGAGCAATTGCCGTCACAACATCATATCCAACAGCACTTTCTCCTGGTGGGGAGCATGGCTCAACAATAACCCAGACAAGATTGTGATGGTGCCCAAACGATGGAATTCCAGCCAAATGTCAACCGACCTTGCACCGGCTTCATGGATACCCATTGAGAACGTCCCTTCAAAGGACAGCCCAACGGAAGGTGCCCAAAACTAACTTCAGAACACCAAATAATAATGTAGACACATCCTCCCTGGGAAACCTTTGGTACACTCAAAGATACCCGTCCTGCCCATAAAAATGCAAAAACCTCCGCCTTTCACAAGGCAGAGGAAGCAATCTTCAATCATTATTATAGCGTTCACATAGTCTATCCTTTGAGTATGTACAGCCCAAGGAAATCCTGAGCCGATTACATTGCAGCCTTCACCCGACTTATCCACTCGTCCAGACGGGCTTCCGTCTGGACGCTTTCATTTATCTCATCCAGCGCACAACCCACCCAATGTCCATCAACAATGCCCTCAGAATCACATGAGGCATAACCTTCTGTACTCATGCCAGAACCAATGATGGTGGCATCAGAACATACTTTAAAGAGAATGCCAATGGCATTGCAGAAAGTATCAGGATAAGAAGCAGCGTCACCGCAACCGAACAAAGCAACCTTTTTGCCTGCAAGGTCTGCCTTTCTCAAAGTGTCAATACCATCATACCAGTCATCCTGCAACTCGCCATCGCCCCATGTACTGCTTCCCAGCACAAGCACATCGTGGTTCACGATTACACTCTCATCCATGTCTGTCACACAGAACACTTGGTCTGTGCCCAACTTCTCTGCCACACGGCAAGCCAGGCTCTCACAGGTTCCTGTGGTGGAACCATACACAACTGCAATTCTGTTCATATCTCTCGTTTCTTGCATAAAATGGACTGTTCATGGGAGTTCCATTTTCCCGATGCAAAGGTACATACATATCCTTATATGAGTCAATGCCTAAAATCAATGATTCTTGCATACCTAAATTTGAGTATCGGCATTTCATTCCATATCCGTCCCACGTGACATGGCAACAGATTCAGGACGGCATTTCTCCTTTGCGCACATGCGCCAACATGCATGTGCAAGAAAATGCGTACCTTTACACCCCGAAAATATCATATCACATCTGTATCCGCATTATGGCAGTCACTCTCATCATTCTGTCCCTTACCATAGGGATGTTCATCTGGGGGCGCGTCCGCTCCGACATCGTTGCCCTGTGTGCGTTGGCAGCACTCCTGCTGTGTGGCATTCTAACTCCTGCCGAGGCATTGGCCGGTTTCTCCTCACCTATAGTAATCATGATGGCCGGACTCTTCGTGGTGGGAGGAGCCGTGCTGCAGACCGGACTTGCCCGCAGTATCGGGCAGCGACTGATGAGACTGTCTCATGGCAATGAGACACTTGCCTTCCTGCTCCTTATGCTGGTCACCTCTGTCACGGGTGCCTTTGTGAGCAACACAGGCACGGTGGCACTCATGATGCCCATCGTGATAAGCATGGCGGCACAGGCTGGATTCCAGTCCTCACGCCTGCTCATGCCACTGGCCTTTGCCGGCAGCCTGGGTGGCATGCTCACGCTCATAGGAACGCCTCCCAACCTGGTCATTGATGAAACGCTGCGCGAAGCAGGTTATCCCGGCCTGGAGTTTTTCTCCTTCCTGCCTGTGGGAGTGGTATGTATCGTGGTGGGCACCCTGGTGCTGCTGCCACTGAGCAAGTACTTCCTGACCCGGGATGGCGGCAGCGAGACAACCGCAACCACCACGCCCAAGAAACGAAGAAGCAAGGCACGGATGAAGTCCCCTGCCGACCTGGCAAGGGAATACGACATAGCACGCCGCATACGCAGGTATCAGGTGGAGGCCGGATCGTCAGCCATCGGTCAGAAAGTGGGCATGCTGAAGTTACAGGAAACTTATGGCGTGTCCATCGTGGAGATACGCAACGAGCGCATGAGTCACCTGTCCCTGCTCAAGGATGTACGTCAGAATCTGGCTCTGAGTGACAGCGTGTTTCAAGAGGGTGACATTCTGTACGTGACGGGGAGTGCACAGGAAATGGACCACATGGAACAGGATCTGAGACTAAGGCGGCAGCAGGACAACGCACTACACTTCTATGACCTGGGGCTGGTGGAACTCATCGTCACTCCCGAATCGAAAGTAAACGGCATGAAGATACGTGAGGCACAATTAAGACAGAAGCACAAGATCAACGTATTGGCCATGCGCAACGGAACAAGTTACCGTACCGACCATCTGGCAGAAGCCAGGCTGCAAACCGGTGACGTGCTGCTGGTGCAGGGAAAATGGCATGACATACTGCGCCTCAACGAAGATAATGACAACTGGGTGGTGCTTGGCCGCCCCGACCAGGCACTCGGGCGCGTGACACTCGACTACAAGGCTCCCCTGGCGGCAGCCATCATGCTGGTCATGGTGGCCATGATGGTGCTTGATGCCATCCCCGTGGCTCCGGTCACCGCAGTCATCCTGGCCGGCCTGCTCACGGTGATTACCGGTTGCCACCGAAGTGTAGAAACAGCCTACAAGACCATCAACTGGGAAAGCCTGGTGCTCATTGCCGCCATGATGCCGATGTCCACCGCCCTGGAGAAGACCGGGGTGTCCGAGACCGTGTCCTCGGCTCTGGTGAGCAGTCTGGGCAGCATGGGGCCCACAGCATTGCTTGCCGGCGTGTACCTCACCACCTCCGTGCTCACCATGTTTATCAGCAACACGGCCACAGCCGTGCTGATGGCTCCCATCGCCCTCGTGGCTGCCCGTGAAAGCGGAGTCAGCCCCCACGCTTTCCTCTTTGCCGTGACCCTGGGTGCAAGCATGTGCTTCGCATCTCCCTTTTCCACTCCTCCAAACGCCCTGGTCATGAAAGCAGGAAACTACACATTTGCCGACTATCTGAAAGTTGGTCTGCCCTTGCAGGTAGTCATAGGCATCGTGATGCTCTTCCTGCTGCCCCTGCTCTTCCCTTTCTGAGGGTGAGGAGATAACGACGAACCCCAGACGACACACATCACGATTCACGGCAAAGACATTCTCAGCCTGCAAGAATCAGGGCAAGTCATTTGTGGAAAGCATAAGAACAACGGCAAGGGACTGTGCCAAAATAGGCGCATTTTGGCACAACCTCCTTAACCTTGCACATGCTTGGCCGTCATTGACGGGATTCCCGGCCTCGACCTTGGACGTTGCCCGCCCCGTCCGGCAGGAGGCGCTGGGAATGCCCTGGCCTGGGAGGGAGAGAGCCTCCCGTAAAG
>JAHZGX010000034.1 GCA_019420585.1 Prevotellaceae bacterium | reverse complement strand
AAGAGCAATTAACCTACGCTCATTTCCAATAAATTACACTCTTTTCGTAACTTCCCTTTGCAAAGATAATGAATTTAGAGCAAATCACAACGTGCTTTACGTAATTGTCAAGACCATCTATGATGGTTTATCTTCTGCAAAGATAATGAATTTAGAGCAAATCACAACGTATCTCCCGTGTACTTTACCATCTGGAGGATGGTTTATCTTCTGCAAAGATAATGAATTTAGAGCAAATCACAACCGGCTTCAGTATGTCTAATTATATCACCCAGATGGTTTATCTTCTGCAAAGATAATGAATTTAGAGCAAATCACAACTTGGCCAGTATGTACCATCTATCCTTCCATGATGGTTTATCTTCTGCAAAGATAATGAATTTAGAGCAAATCACAACTTGTCCATTAGTGGCAAACCTGACGGCCATGATGGTTTATCTTCTGCAAAGATAATGAATTTAGAGCAAATCACAACGAACAGCATCCATTGATGCCTTATCTTACGGATGGTTTATCTTCTGCAAAGATAATGAATTTAGAGCAAATCACAACTATGGCGTATTCGTGAAAGACGTGGCGGCGATGGTTTATCTTCTGCAAAGATAATGAATTTGGAGCAAATCACAACAATTCATACTTTGTTCTGCTTCAACTGATATTGGATCATTGTGCTTGATAGGTGTTGATGGTTATACTTCATGCCTGCCCTTTCTCGTCTTCTTGGCCTTCCGGACAGGCCCAGGCGGCGATGTACCAACGGGCTTTTTGGCATGCAGAGCAAATTTATCAAGTCATTTAAGAGTGGTAACCAAGTCACTTGCAGATGAAACCAAGTCACTTGTAAGGGGGAGGCAAAGCCGCTTCGGAACAGGGGACGACTTATACGCTTATCCCCCTAGGATTTATCCGGTGAGCCATATTTTGTCTGTTTGTGCCTGTTATTGAAAATAAATTGTTACTTTCGCAGCGAGAGTAGTCCCTTATCTATGCTGGATTGTATTTCCAGCCGTGATTTGGGGCTACTTCTCTTTTAATTCGATGAGTAGTACAACAAAGATATTCTCACCGTCTATGCCAAATGGTTTATCTTTTGCAGAGATAATGGAATTGGAGCAAATCAATTTTTTAGGCAGTTCTGTCCTGTGGTGAGACGGCGTGTGCCATGCTCATGTCCGTGGGAGCGGACTGTCTCAAGGGTCAGGGTCTTCTGCCTTTACCGGTATACTGGGTGATGATGCAATCCAGCGGACTGCGGTCACCATCGGATGTGCGCTCCAGGATAATCCAGTCTCTGTGGTAGCCGGAGTGCTTTTCCAGGGCAATGCACTTCTTTGACAGCCACTTGATGCTGCAAGGTGCCTGCCTGCCTATCTTGCAGGACTTTTTCCCTTCGTATTCTGCTTTCTGCACCGAGCCTCCCCCGCTGGCAAGGAACACCACGGTGTTGGGCATAAGCACCATGTAGTTGTTGAGATATTTGCTCCCTTGGTATTGCTCGTGCAGCAGTTTTATCTGCTTCTTCGTGTTGTTGAGTTCATCCAGTTCGCCTATAATGCTCCAGGTGCCATACAGCGGATTGGCAGATGCTGCGGTCTTTCCTGTGAGCGCATCGGCCACAATGCTGCCGGTCTCGGAAAAGCCGGATGATTCGTATTTCTCAATGCACCAGTCGTTGTGGGGAAAATAGAGGTGATGGGCAAAATCGCTCCACCATTTCATGCTGAAATGGGTGGAATCGCTGTCATAGACAAGTTTCAGATTCTTGCCGGCATCGCCTTCTGGAGGCAGAGACCCGGTATGGTTGAACACTTGGTGGTCATTGTCAAAAATACGGAACTGGCTGCCCATCACCGATATTGTAAGCGTAATTGAGTCAGAGCAGATTTTATACTGCTCGAAAGGAGCGTCTATCTCTCCCAGGTTGCCCACCAACTTGACCATCCTATAGATGCCACGGGGATTTTCTGTCTGTGCGGAGAGAGATTGCAGAGAGGCAAAGACTGCTGCCACCAGCATTGTTGCAATTTTGTTCATATAATGATATTTTAATCTTGTGATACGGTTGTTTCTTGTAAGCATCTGAGTAACGAAGGTTGTTCAGGTGGTTTGTCTTTTGCAAAGATAAGGAATCTAGAACAAATTGCAACCGGGTAAGAGGAATAAAAATAAACTATGGGAATATGGTATAAGGCACCAATGTGGCAGGCTGGATGAGGTTTTTGCTAGGTAAAAACTTGCGTGGCTGTATCCTATTTGTTACCTTTGTGGAATGGGGAAACTATATTGCAAGTACAGAATGAGGCAAAACAGACATGCGTGTGCCTGTTTTCATGCGTATCCTGTCAGCCTTGAATGGGAAATAATAGTGTGAACGCATTTCACATGAATGGCTATTTGGTTACTGGCCTCCATGCTGTATAGGGAAGAATGGATGTGGAGCATGTTACTTCCCCTTGTGCCCGGAATCATCGGGCGCAGAAGATTCATTGGGGTCAGGAAATTCCTTGTCTCCGCCTCCAATCTCTTCTTGCCAGGGGCATACGGTGGCGGTCTCTCCGCTTTGGTCGTCCTTGCGTGTCCAGTAGTTTGCCATAAGGTGATGTTTCTATATATGTATTGTATGGGACAAAGTTAAGTAAAAAGTCGGGAAAGTGAATTTTCTTATAAAACAAAAAAGTAAAGTATGCAAGAAAAAGAACGAGTGGTCTTTGTTGACTATGTGCGTGTGGTGGCTCCGCTGCTGGTGATGCTTGTGCACGCAAGTGAGAATTTTTATGCAGCGGATGCTTCTGGGCTGGCAGGCAATGTTTCTTGTCTGGCCAATGAAGCCAACCGCTTCTGGGTGGCCTTTTGGGATGGTGGCGTGTCTCGGTACTGTGTGCCTATCTTCATGATGATATCGGCATATTTGCTGGTGCCCATGAAGGCGGGGCAGACGATGACTTCTTTCTACAAGCGCAGGTTCAAGCATATACTGCCTCCCTTCATAGTATTCCTTCTTCTCTATTCCCTGCTGCCTCTGCTGTGGGGGGCAATGACATGGGAGCAGAGTTTGGAGGACTTGAAGACCATTCCCTGGAATTTTACATCCATGAGCGGAATCCTGTGGTTTATGTATCCTCTCTTCAGTCTGTATCTCATCATTCCCGTGGTATCCCCCTGGCTGGAGCGCAGCACGGCGCGTGAGGAACGTATCTTCATCGGTCTCTTTGCCGTGAGCACATTCATGCCCTGGCTTCATCGCTACGTGCGTCCTGAACTGTGGGGCGAATGTTTCTGGAACCGGTATCACATGTTCTGGTATTGTTCTGGCTTTTTGGGTTATCTGGTACTTGCCCACTATGTACGTGTACATCTGAAATGGACGCTAAAGAAGCGTGCCTGGGTGGGTGCTGTCTGCCTGCTGGCCGGGTCTGCCTTCACTGCTTGGTCATTCTGGTGGAAGGGCGTTCCTGGGGAGATTATCGACACTCCGGATTTGGAGTGGGCATGGGAGTTCTGCTTGCCTAACGTGCTGTTAAGCACCTTTGGAGCCTTCCTTCTTTTTACCTGCATCCGTCAGACCAAGGCTCCGGGGTGGATTACTCAGGTTTCACGTATGTCTTACGGCATGTATCTCATGCACATGCTTTTCCTGGCTCCCATTGCTTTCTATATAGTGAACGGGAACCAGGCTTGTCCCCTGATTCCCGTTTGGTTGGCCATTCCTGTGATAGCCGTGGTGACTTACATCTGCTGTGTGGTCACATCGAAGCTGATATCCCTTCTGCCAGGCAGCAAGTGGATTATCGGTTGTTGAGCCTCTTCTGGCCTCCTTCAATGTAGATTTCACCAGGATGGGGCTCGCTGAGTGCCCGCCCGTCCAGGTCATAGATGTTGCCTTGAGAACGCATGCCACTCTGTTGGTGTGCGTTTTCTGCGTTTAGTGAGTTGATTCCAGTTTCTATCTCACCAGCCTTCAGTTTCTCCACGAAGCATTTCATCCAGTAACCCCCAACCACAGAACGTGCGCGGAACATCCACATGTTGCCGCTGTCAGAGCGGTGGTTGTCGCTCACGGGCACGCGTGAAGAGGTCTCGTTGATGTATTTCCATATCGGGTTCACCAGTTGGTTGAAGGCCAATGTGCTTTGTGCCATGGCTGCCGTCCACAGCACCCAGTCGCTCTTGCAGCCTGCACCCCGGCTGTCGAGAGGCAGTCCATACTTATTCACTTTGTTTCTGTAATAGGTGAGTTCGCGTGTGCGCACCTCTTTGAACAAGTCCCATCCCCATATCTGATCCCAGATGAGATTATATTTAGTACTCCATGTGGATGCCGGAGCACCGAAGTTCAGCAGGTAATGTGCTCCTCCTGTGCTGGTATAGGCGTTGGCTTTCCAGTATTCGGCCATCTCCTCAGCCTTCTGCTTGTATTCGGCAGCCACGTCATCAAGTCCCAGCATGCTGGCCATTTCTGCGTAACTTCTCACACCCAGGGTGGCTTTTGCTGCCAGGTTGGTATTGCGTTCAGAGGTGCCCATGAAGTCATCTGTGCAGAGTTGGTTCTTGGGATCCTTGCCGTTGATGTACAGATAGTCTGTCCACCTGCTGAGTATTGCCCAGTACTTGCGCACGTAGTCCAGGTCTCCGTCCAGACGTGTGATGTGTGCCAGCAGAGTGAGCATGTTGCCTGCTTCCTCCACGGGCATTCCGTCGCCGTAAGTCTGTCCGTTGGCGTGTGGATATCCTCCCAGGTCGTGTGCAGCCCAGTCCTTGTTCCACTTGCCTAAGTAAGCGTATTGCAGGATAGGGGTAATCATGCCCTTGGCTAGAGTGGGTGAGTAGATCCAGAATAAAGGCTGTGAAGGGTAGGTCACGTCCAGTGTATTGATGAATCCACCTGAGTCATTCTCGCGTGACAGGTAGAGGAGATTGCCTTCGGTGTCGGCCACCAGTTTGTGTGCGGCACATGTCTGTCGGTACACGGCACAACATATTTCAGCGTATTTCTCGCCTCCTGCCTTGTAGGCATCGCTGTATACCTTTTCGTCCATTTGGCGGCAGCGTTCCATAATGTTGGTATAGTCATCGTGGAGTGCCTTGATGCGGTCGGTCAGTTTCACTTTTCCGTTTTGTGCCCAGTAGGCACGGCGGTTATTCTTGAAATACTGAATGGAGAACACATCATCGTAGGAGAGTGAGAGGAAGGAGCCTACAGGTTGTGTCCCCACTTGCCCCAGCGAATCAGTGTAGGCTATGGAGTGGTAAGGACTTCTCTGATTTTGGCGTGCGGTGTGAATTTCTGTAACCTGTCCCTGCTGCAGGAATTGACTTATGGCCTCATCGTGTGGAAGTATGCTGAGAGTTTTGCCCTGTTCGTCTTGGCTGCTTACGTAATAATAGCCCCAGTCAATAAGTTCACCGGTGTGTGCCAGTGGTGCCTGTGAGGTGTTGCCTGCCCGCACCACATCAAGCCCTGGACATACCGATGTGCTCATGAAACGTGTCTGTGCTGCCTGTGCGTTGCTGCTGAGTGACATGGCTGCTGATGTCTCTACCAGCAGGCTCACCTCATGGTCGTTGCCGTCATTGCTGCGTGCCTGATACGATATGTAGGTCAGCGGTGTAGTGAAGAGTTCCAAGTCATCCATCACCAGTGGCGTGGTGAACACTACCTCCAGGTCCACACCTCCGCAGGTGAAGGTATAATAAGTGCTGGTGGGCATGACTACGCATGATTTCTGTGTGGCTGTGGTAAAGTTGTCCTTGGCCAGTCCGAAGTCTACGTATGCTCCTCCTGTGGTATTCTTGCAGTGTGCGGCAATCACATTCTTTCCTTCGTGCAGGAGCGTGCGGTCCACCTTCACGCTTTGTCCGCTCACGTCCCATGTGTTTCCCGTGGAGAGTACCTGCTTGCCGTTGACATAAAGTTCAAAGACGTCATCATGCTTGTATGTGGCATAGTAGTCGGCCGTCTCGTCAATCTCGTCGAGTGTCACCGTACGGCGTACCCAGATGTTGGTGTTTTCTCCTTCCCACTTGGTACCTATGTTGGTATATCCGTCATCGCCTCCGCCAAATGCGGCTTTGCCTTGGAGCCAAGAGGAGTCATCGAAGTCGAGGCTTGTCCATTCGGTTCCAGAGGGGTCGGTGGTTGTATAATTCCCGCTCCATGTATTCTCATCGGCCATGGCCGCCAGTGTCTCCAGTGTCAGCCCCATGAATCTATAGGCATTTCCATCCACGCGTAGTACTCCATTGAGTGGCTTGGGGGTGTTGTGCCAGTGAGTGGGTGAGCCCTGGTAAAGTTTGTCATACGGACTCCAGATGCTGAAGTACGGGTCAACGCTTACCAGTGGTACCGAGGGCAGACGCAATGCGTTGCCGTGTACCGGAGTGAAGAGGTCGGCTCCCTGTACCTCCTGTGCCATGCCGGTAAGTGAGAGCAATGCTCCGGCAAACCAGTAAAAGTTTCTTTTCATAAGTTCGTTTTTGTTGATTAAGATATGGTTATTCGTTTGTTGTCTACTTTGTGAGTGCGTCAATGATTTGGGTGGGACGTCCATTGCTCAGGAATGCTCCTTGTGTGTAACCCATCCATCCTTCATAGGCTTCCGGCTCTCGGTAAAATATGCCTCGGCATGTATTGTTCTTTCTACCCTCGCTTACTAGGTGCCTCATGTACATGCTGCCTGCAGTTTCTTGATTTACAGGTACTCCGCATTCCACAATCATGCACTCTTTCTTGTATCTGTTGTAGAGCATGTCCACAGTCAGCATGGTGTAGGCGATGGCATCATACTCGTTTTGCACCGTGCAGGATGCTGTTACACCGATAGGTTGGAATATTGTGCCGACAGACAGGGTGGGGTATAGTGTCAGTCCAATTTGGTCATAAAGTGTGGTGCGTAGTCCATCGAGTGCGGCACAGAGGGCCGGCTGATGCAGAGGGTTGCCTGCAGCCACGATAATCTGTGCCTGCGGGCACGCAGTTCTTGCGGCACTGCATGCCGCACTCACGATTCTTGCATATTGTGCTGCATGGCGGGTGATATCGCCTTCTGGCCAGAGTAGTCCCTGGCTCAGCTGGTTGCCAATCTGAATCCACCGTGGGTGTATGTTTTCTGCTGTCAGTGCTTGAAGCACACTTGATGTGTGCTCTTGCACATCCTCGACTAGCATGTTGATGTCGTGTTCCTGCCATTCAACAGGTGTGCGTTGCAGGGAGGTTGAGGCAATGGTATCACTGTAATGAAGGCTCAGTAGCAAGTCCACGTCCAGTTGTTTGACCCGAAGACTCTTGTGTAGCACATCGGGGATGTCGCAATAACCATCGGAGGGGGTTACCAGTACGCGCAGTGCAATGGCGTTCAGCCCTAGGTCTTGCATGACAGAAGGGCATTCCATCGGTTTCCGGTGATTCCAAGAGTAGAACTTCTTCCCCTTGTCCTCCATTTGTGTGTACCAACTGATGTCTGCTCCGCGTGCGAAATCTTCCGGCTCCACATCGGGCAGGGTGTCCTGTTGTGTGGTATCGGGCTCCAATATGCTGTCTGTGGGTGTAGTATCGGGCGGTGTGTGGGGTGGTGTGAAATCTTCCCCGCCACAGGATGCTATGGCTAGGAAAAGCAGAAGTATAGGGATGAAGTTGCGAGTCTTCATTTTGATTCCTCCTTTTGTGCCACCAATCGGATTCCCTTGTCGGTTATTTCCACAAGCCTTTGTCGGTACAGGTCGCCCACGGCTTTCTTGAATACTTTCTTGCTTACCCCGAACACCGCATATACCTCCTCGGCCGGACTTTTGTCGCCAAGCGGAGTCTGTCCGCCGTTCATCTTGAGATGGCGCAGCAGGAGCGCACTGAAATCCTCCACGCCACGCTGTCCGGGACATTGTAGTGAGAGGTCTATCTTTCCATCGGGGCGTACCTGGCTCACATAGCCTTTCACGCGGTCTCCTGTGCGTAGAGTGCGGAACATTTGGCTGTCGTAAAGCAGCCCGCCGAAGCGTCCGTCCACAATGGCTTTCAGTCCCAGGTCGGTTTTCTGCCATATGAGCAGTTCCACGGAATCTCCTGTGCAGTAGGGCGGGAAGTCCTCTGACAGGTAGTGCTCCACCTTGGCACTGGCCATGATGCGGTAGGTCTCCGGGTCAACATGTATGTGCACAATGTAACTGTTTCCTTTCTGCATTTTCATCTTCTGTTCCCTGAAGGGTACGAAAAGGTCTTTCATGGGGCCCCAGTGCAGGAAGGCTCCGAAGTTGTTGACCCATGCGACTTCCAGATAAGCGAAGTCGCCCACTTGTGCCAGTGGCATGTAAGTGGTGGCTACTATGCGTTCCTGGGTATCTAAATAGAGAAATACCTCTAGGGATTCTCCCAGGTGTATGTCAATGTCGGGACGTATTTCTCCGTTGGGTAAGAGTATTTCTCCGTATTGCTCTCCTCCCTCCAGATAAAATCCGAAGTCTACTTGCTTGTTTATTTTAAGATGGCATGTGCGCCCTATTTGCAAGTTGTCATTTTCTCTCATGCTTATTCCTCTGTGTGTGTCTGTTGTTTGGCCGGTACGGTGATGTTGCCGTCCAGCATGTGTATGGTTCGGTCTGTTTGTCGTGCCAGTCTTTCATCATGAGTCACGATGACAAATGTCTGTCCCATGCGGTCGCGCAAGTCGAAGAAGAGACGGTGCAGTTCCTCTTTGTTGTGAGTGTCCAACGAACCGCTGGGTTCATCGGCAAACACCACGGCAGGATGGTTTGCTAGTGCACGCGCCACGGCCACTCGTTGCTTCTCTCCGCCAGATAGTTGGCTGGGCTTGTGCTCTGCGCGGTCAGCCAGTCCCATGAAATCCAGCAGTTCCTGTGCCCTTTGGCGGGCTTCCTTCTTTCCTACTCCGCCTATCAAGGCTGGTATCATCACGTTTTCCTGTGCCGTGAATTCCGGAAGGAGTTGGTGAAACTGGAACACGAAACCGATGTTGCGATTGCGGAAATGTGCGAGTTTGCTGGCCGAGAGGCGGCTCACGTTCTCGCCGTCAATGATGACCTCGCCTTGGTCTGGGTTGTCAAGGGTGCCCATGATTTGCAGCAGTGTGGTCTTTCCTGCCCCGCTGGGACCTACGATGGCCACCATTTCGCCGCGGTTCACTTGTAGGTCAATGGCGCGTAGCACCTGCAGGGAGCCGAAACTCTTGGTGATATTGTGGAGTTGTATCATGCTTTTGTCTTGCATTCTCTGTTGTGTTTTTTGCTTGTCGTGATTGCTGTGCCAGGGTGCTTGTCCATGTAACCAATGTCGGTTGTGAACGTTATTTTTCCACAGGTACCAGTCCTTTGTTGTCTTCCCAGCGGAACATCTTGGCTTCGCAGTACTGCCGCCCGGTAGCCTTGTCACGTCCTCCCACCGATACATAGAAGCGTCCGTCGCCTAGCGAAGTCAGTCCCGTGTTGCCCCACTGGAAGTTCCATCCCCAGGTGTCGTGCACGGTGTCCTGTTCGCCTTGCTTTAAGAGTGGGAGCACCTGTCCGCTTGTCTTTGGCTCCACACCGCGCAGAATTTCTTTGGCAGGCTTTCTCTGTCCGTCCACCACGTAGAGGCCGAAGTTCTTCCATTCAGGTTTCTTGCCTGCGTATACTGCAGCCAGCATGTGCCCGGTGTGGCTGTCATAACATAGGTTCTGCACCCCCCAACTGGTGTTACCTGTATATATATAATATGTGTGGTTAGCTTTCTTGGGACCGCTGTGGTGCAGGTTCTGTGGGCTGATAGTCTGCTCGTACTTTCTGAGTTTCTTTACGTCATAGCAGAGCAATACTTGGTAGTCATTGTCGGTGCGGTCGTTTTCTGAGTAGATGCCGTAGGCCACATAGAGCATGTGGCGTTTCTTTTGCTTGCCCCAGTGTGGAGCTAGTGTCAGGCCGTCCACTCCTGAGCATCCGAAACGGTGTTCCACAATGCGTCCCTGATTGGTGACGCTGGTCTGGTAGTCCCTCACGGCAGGGTGTAGATACACGGTGGTCATCACTTCTTCGGCACTTATGTGCTCACGGTTGATGCGTGCCACATCGAAGATAGCCACATAGAATCCCGTACTCTCATCGTTCTTTATGCCGCCCAGACCACTCATAATGCCTTGCCCTATGGCATCATGTTTGTATTCCAGGCTGCCGTACAGCCGTCCGTCATCGGGATTGAGTGAGATGCAACCCAGGTGTCCGGTGAGCCCCTCCACGCTTCCCAGCACACGCCCTTGCATGTCCACCTTGAGCAGACTGGTGGTGAAGGACATATACATGCAGTTGCGTTCTCTGTCGTAAGCAATTCCTTGCACATGAAATTTGTCCTGCAGGCTTGTTTTTACACAGGTGGGTAGGTCTTGTGCGTGTGCTTTGATGCTACAGAGAACCAAGACACCCATTGTGGTGAGAAGCCCGGTCAGGGCATGTAGTCTGAGTTTATTCATTGGATAAAGAATTGTTTGAACCAGTTCTTGAGTGTATGTGGATGACGGGTGACGGCGGAACCGTTGGGCGTGAACACATATACAGATTCCTGAGGCTCGCCCCACTGGTCAGGGTACAGCAGCATGACACTGGTGTGGGTGAAGTGTTTGTGGATTTTATGTGGCAGGTTGTCAAATTCCGTCTGATAGGAGATGAAGCCCGGGCGTGCGGTCACCACGATGAGCATGGTGTCCTTGCCGGTTTCCTGCTGCAATCTGATCCATTCGCTCCATTGATTCATTTCACGATATTCGGCACGTAGGCTGGAGTGCTTGTTTTGCATGTAACCTTTGATGTAGGGCAATGTGTCCATGTGGGCACGGAAGTCCAGGTGGCAGTCCAGTTGCTCACCTATGCGGCATACGTGCTCCAGCCACTTGTAAAAGCCCACCTCATACTCAGCCTTCTGAGGTATGGCTACCAGCACCCTGCGTAAGGTGCCTGGGGGTACAATGCCCCTCACTGCCATTACCTCACGGTGTGTGCCGTTCAGCACATTGTCTATGACTGGCCCGAGTGAAGACTTGGGCATGCCCGTTGTGCGGTCTGTTAGGCACACGATGACTTCGCCGCAGTCGTATTCCCTGATGGTATGCAGTATGCCTCCGGCTATGTTCGTGCTCATGCGGTTGAGCGTAGCCATGGGCACGTTGGCTGCCGCGGCTATCTTCTGTGCGTTTTCCAACAGTCTTTGACCACGCTTGTGGCGGTTCCCGCCATCATTGCTGTCTGTATCGTATGCCACCGAGACTCCCATCAGGCTGTCGGGTATGTAGGGGTTACGTATCAGTATGGCCAGTTGGGTCATCACGCTCACTGTGTTCTCTTGGCTGTATGTCACCAGGCATTTTCCGTGGTACGAACCTCGGTTTTCCTCCAGTGTGGTGTCACTTAGAGCCAGTGCGCGTGCTCCTTTGTTTGTTGCCAGTCCACTTACCACGCAACTGCACAGGATAAGCAGCATAGTTCCGTTGAGCGTCTGTTCTCCCATTAGGCTCACTTGCGGGTTAATGCCTATCATCACGATGGCCAGTGCCCCGGCCGCATGGGCATTGGTCAGTCCGAACATCAGCCACATGCTGTTGCGGTCATACCCGCTGTGCCAGGCCATAATGGCCGATGCCAGCCATTTGGTCAATATGCCTGTAGCCACCAGTACAAGCATTGGCCACAGGTTTCCTGTGTCGGCAATGAGTGAGCGCACGTTGATAATCATGCCTACGCCTATCAGAAAATAGGGTATGAAAAGGGCATTGCCCACAAATTCCAAATGGTTCATGAGCGGACTGGTGCGTGGTATGAGGCGATTGATGACCAGGCCAGCCAGGAATGCACCTAACAAGCCTTCCAGGCCGGCCTGTTTGGCCAAAGCGGCACTGAGGAATACCAGAGCCAAGATAAAAATGTACTGCATCACTCCATCGTCATATCGACGCAGGAACCATCGCCCTAGACGTGGGAACACCAACATGATAAATGCCACATAAATCATGCATTTCAAGGGGAATAGGCTCCATGTGAGCACCGATGAGCCGGGATGCTGCGAACCTTCCACCAGTGCCACTATCAGCAACGCGCCGAATGTAGCGAAGGCTGTGGCCACTACACTGATTACCACCACACTGTTGCGCCCCATGCCGTAGCGGCTCACGGTGGGGTAACTGACCAGTGTGTGTGAGGCGAAAATGCAGGCCATGAGCAGGCTGGTGAGCGTGCTGTAATGTAGGATGTAATGGCACGAGCACCATCCCAATACGAAGGGGATAAGGAAGGTGAGTACTCCGAATTTCAGCCCGCTGCGTCCGTAATGTTCCACACTGCCCATATCCAGTTCAAGGGCGGCCAGGAACATGATGTAATAGATGCCTACCTGTCCAAAGAGTTCAAACGAACTGTCGCGGCTCAGAAGGTTGAACCCATATTCTCCCACCAGTATGCCTGACAATATCAAGCCGATAATGTGTGGTATGTGGAGACGTCTGAGTAGCAGGGGTGCAAGCAGTATGATGCCCAGCACCACAAAGAATATCCAAGTGGGGTCCGTGATGAGAGCGGTTCCCGGAACAAGGTTCGTGAGTATGGTTAGCATAATGCGTGGCGTACTGTTGTCAAAATATAGTACAAAGATACGCCCTTTTGATGAATTGTGAGGCTATCTCCTCTCATTATTGTGAAGAAATGAGTAATTTTGCGCTGGCAAATCAAAACGTTGAATAACCAGATGAGAATAGCAATTGTAGGTGCCAGCGGTGCCGTGGGACAGGAGTTCCTGAGAGTGCTGGAGGAGCGTGAATTCCCCGCAGATGAGTTGTTGTTGTTCGGCAGCCAGCGCAGTGCCGGATCCAAGTTCAGGTTCCGCGGTAAGGAATTTGAGGTGAAACTCCTGCAACACAATGATGATTTCAAAGGTGTGGACATCGCTTTTACCAGTGCAGGTGCCGGCGTGAGCCGGGAGTATGCTGACACTATCACCAAGTATGGTGCTGTGATGATAGACAATTCATCAGCATTCCGCATGGACGAGGATGTTCCTTTGGTGGTGCCTGAGTGCAATGCTGCGGATGCGCTCAATCGTCCTCGAGGCATCATAGCAAATCCCAATTGTACCACCATCATGATGGTGGTGGCACTCCAGTGTCTGGAGCGCTTGAGCCACATCAAACGCATTCACGTGGCTTCATACCAGGCTGCCAGCGGTGCCGGAGCGGCAGCAATGGCCGAATTGGAGCAGCAGTACCATGAGGTGCTTGACGGAAAGCCCGCCACGGTCAGCAAGTTTGCCTATCAGTTGGCTTACAATGTGATTCCACAGATAGATGTCTTCACTGATAATGGTTACACCAAGGAGGAGATGAAGATGTTCAATGAGACGCGCAAGATTATGCACACCGATGCTCAGTGCTCTGCTATGTGCGTACGCGTGCCAAGTCTCCGCAGTCATTCCGAGGCTATTTGGGCTGAGACTGAGGAACCCGTCTCTCCCGAGGCTTTTGCGAAATCCATAGAGCAGGGCGAAGGCGTGCAGTTGATGGATGACCCCGCCAACAAGGTATATCCCATGCCTCTGTTCTTGGCAGGTAAGGACGATGTATATGTGGGACGTATCCGTAAGGATTTGGCTAACGAGAACGGTATCACTTTTTGGATTGTGGGTGACCAAATCAAGAAGGGTGCGGCATTGAATGCCGTGCAGATAGCCGAGTATCTCATCAAGGTGGGCAACGTGAAATGAACCCTCCTTGTCCCTGTCGGTCAATAAATTATCTTTTGTATTGATACACGGCTGCGCCTACCCAGGCCAGCAATATGACAGCCACAAGCGGCGATATGCCTCCGAAAATCAAGAGCGAGGCAATCGCTGCTTGTGCGTTTGCTAGTTTGATTGCCTTGAGTGTGCTTATTTCCTCGCTTAGTATGGCACTGAATAGTCTGGCCATGGAGCTGACAGTTTTTGATTCCAATACCATTTGACGTAGATTGTATTGACGAGCATTCTTTTTTTCGATGTTGTAAATGGCTTCCGTTTTCATTTTGTTTCCTTTTTTAGGGGTTGGTAATTGTTTTCTGTTCTTTTGATGCAGCAAAGTTCGGGATGTTGTGTGACAGGTTACGACACATAAATGTTTATTTTGTTAATATGTGTAAATGATTGGTTAGAAAATGTTGCTTCGCGATGCTTGCAAGTGTGTTTCTCTGTGTCTGATAAGAATGTGGCTTCGCGGGATTCTGCGGTTTCCTTTTCCCGTGCGCGTATATATTAAATATGGTATAAAAAAGCAGGAAGCGGCAGCCATACTAGGCTGCCGCTTCCTGTAAGGGGCATTTTGTCCGTTGAGACTATTGCCGGAACCGGCTGTAGATGACTTGCATGTTAATGGGGTTGTGCGGTCCTCCCTGTAGGCGGATACTGTTCATGCCCATGTCATGTGTGACGCTTACTTGATGTGTGTTGCCATATGTGTCGCTGGTGGTGCTGATGCTCACGGGGATGAGCACGGCTTTGTTCCAGTCGGGATGCTTCTGTTCCCACTCCTCTTCACTGAGACCTTCGACTGCCATGCCTGCTTTCTTCTCGTGCTGACAGAGGCTGATTAGGCGGCAGATGTTGTTGAAGGTATACGTGTTGTACGTACTGCTGTAGGAAGTGGTGTAAGAGGACTTGGAGTCAGACACACTCCTGTTCTTGAAGAATGAGGTCATGTCCTTCTTCCTGACCAGCAGGAGTGACATTGGGATGCCGAGCGAGTTGGTGGAGGGGTTCGTGTTGTTGTATCGGGTAAAGGTCAACTGTGCCTTGCTCACGCTGTCGGTCTCGTGTCCCTTGTATATTTCGCTGACGGGCAACTGCACTTCTGTGTAGATTCCTGCAGGAGTCTTCAGGTAGGTGCCGTTTTCTTCGTCAACCAATGACTTCATGTTGTCATTGCTGAACTGCGTGCTCTGTATCACTTCGGGCGTTGCTGCAAAGCGTCCGAGTCCGTTGCACAGCGAGTCACGTTTCTCTCTGTGGTAGTAACTGAAGTAAACGTTCAGTGTGCTGGCCTCCACGCTGAGCATGCTGCCGTTGCCGCTCTTAATCTTGAACAGGAAGCCCGGACACACTTTGCGTATGAAAGTGTAGGAGTCCTTGAAATATTCGGGATGGGCGTAGTAAGTGTTCATGATTTGTGATCCCAGTGTATCGGGCAGTATGATGCGCACGTTGTCACTGTGGGTGCTGCTTTCTCTTTCTGCATCGGCCAGGTTGTAATCCTCGGGTGTGAATATCTTTGTGGCAATTGGCAGGCTGCCTGCTTTCACGTATTGTTCAAGGTCGGTGTCGGTGTAGTACTCCTCATTTTCTTCCATCACATTATCCTTGTCCAACTGGTAGATTTCCAGTTTCAGCGGAGCGTTCTTCTCGCCGTAATAACTGTCAAAGTAGAGACGTATCTCCACAGAATCGCATTTTACGGGCTCGACATCATGGTTCTTACCGTCATCTGGGAACATGAACTCACGCTTGGGGAAGGAATAGTTCTCGAAGGTGTGGAACTGTGCGGCGAAGTCAGCACGTATACGCGTGCCAGTCTCGGGGTCATCTATGCTTCCCAAATAACTCCTTGTGCTGTTGCCCAGCACGGAATCCATGGCCTCAGAGCGTGTGTAGGCTTGGAATGTACCGTATGAGGGGAACACTTCTTCGTCCCTGGATGGTATGCCTAGGGTGGATGTGTTGTTGTCACAACCTGCTATGAACAATGCGGACAATGCAGCCAGGCAGGCTCGTACTCTGTTAATCTTCATCTTCTTCTGTGGTTTCAACTTTGCCTTCTCCCCATATTTGGTCATAAAATGTGGGTGCTGTGGTGCAGAAATCCTCGGGTTTCTCGGCAGTCAGTAGTGGTTTTCCTGTCTGCTTGGCATATTCTACCAAGGTGGTGTCGCCCTCCAGCGCCATGATGCCATCTGCATATTTTATGCCCAGGTGGTTCAGTGTCTGCATGTCTTGTGTGCTGTCTGTGCCTTCCAGTGCTTCGGGGCCAATTCCGTTGAAGTTCAGGATTCCGTTGATGTTGTCAGGCAGCGGAGCCTTCAATTCTTCGTCGGCAGGGGTGTAGACTATGCGGCAGTCACGCAGTGCGGGCTCGTCCGTGTAGGCTTCCTTCAGGTAGACAGGGATGAAACTTGACATCCATCCTTGACAGTGAATCACATCGGGAGTCCAGCGCAGTTTCTTTACCGTCTCCAGTACGCCGCGTGCGAAGAAAGCTGCGCGCTCGGCGTTGTCCTTGTATTCCTGTCCTTTGTCATCGCGCCCCATCTTTCTTTTGGTAAAGAAGTCATCGTTGTCAATGAAGTAGACCTGCATGCGTGCGGAGGGGATGCTGGCCACCTTGATGACCAAGGTGTGGTCGGTGTCATCTACCACCAGGTTCATTCCGCTCAGTCGAATCACTTCGTGGAGTTGGTTGCGACGCTCGTTGATGTGTCCCCACTTGGGCATAAACGTGCGTATCTCCTTCTTGTTCTCCTGTGTGGCTTGGGGCACCTTGCGTCCCAGCGCGGCCAGTGTGGATTCTGACACATAAGGAGTCATCTCTTGAGCGACAAACAGAATCTTTTTCGCTTTTATCATTGCTGTCTTTTTATATAATGTACAAAGGTACGAAGAAAATGGCACTTCCTCCCGCTCTTTACTTCCCGATTTTGGCCAAGGCGGTGAATATTTCGGAAAATTCTTTTTTCGTTTCTGTTTTTCTGTGTTACTTTGCATCGCTTTTTTGACATCATGTGGATATGCTGTGGCGTGCCTTATCGCAATGTGTCCCCTGCTGCGGGCGGTGGGAACAGGTGGCATACCCGGTATGTTGAACGTAAATAGAGAAATGAAAGTAGTTCACACAATTGCCGAATTGCAGGCAGAACTCCAGAGGTTGCGCTCCTGCGAGGGAGCCAGTGTGGGGCTTGTGCCCACCATGGGAGCCTTGCATGAAGGCCATGCCTCGCTTGTGAGGCGCAGCGTGCAGGAGAATGAGGCCACTGTGGTCAGCATTTTCCTGAATCCAACCCAGTTTAACGACAAGACAGATTTGGCCAAGTATCCCCGTACGCTGGAGGCTGATTGCCGCCTCCTGGAGCAGTGTGGGGCCACGCTGGCTTTCGCACCCAGCGTGGAGGAGGTTTACCCGGAGCCGGACACCCGCCACTTCAGTTATCCGCCTACTGACAGCGTCATGGAGGGTGCCATGCGTCCCGGACACTTCAACGGCGTGTGCCAGATTGTGAGCAAGTTGTTCGCTTACGTGCAGCCCGACAGGGCATACTTTGGAGAGAAAGACTATCAGCAGATAGCCGTGATACGCAGGATGGTGGATGACCTTGGTTTCCACCTGCAGATTGTTCCCTGTCCCGTGATACGCGAGCAGAGTGGCCTGGCCATGAGCAGCCGCAACACCTTGCTCACTGATGGAGAGCGTGCCACGGCGGCCAACATCTACCGGGTGCTGCAGGAGAGCAGGACTCTGAAACTGGATGTGGCGGGCACGCATGACTATGTGGTGAGCCAAATCAACAGCGTGGACGGACTGGAGGTGCAGTATTTCAGCATCGTGGACGGGAACACACTGGCCGATGTGACCTCGTGGGACGAGAGTGAGAGTGTGGTGGGATGCATCACCGTGTATTGTGGCTCGCAGCCCATACGCCTCATAGACCATATCCGATATAAATAATACGGGAAGCCATGATGATAGAAGTGCTGAAGTCCAAACTGCATTGCGTGAGGGTCACAGAAGCTAACCTTCATTACATGGGCAGCATCACCATTGATGAGGACTTGATGGATGCGGCCGGCATGATAGCCGGTGAGAAGGTGCAGATTGTGGACAATAACAATGGGGAACGCCTTGAGACTTACATCATAAAGGGTGAGCGTGGCTCGGGATGCATCTGCCTCAATGGTGCGGCCGCGCGTAAGGTGCAGGTGGGTGACGAGTTGATTATCATCTCCTATGCCTTGATGGACTTTGAGGAGGCCAAGACGTTCCATCCCACGGTGGTGTTTCCTGAGGAGAACAGAGTGAAATGAGGAAGTTCCCGCCGGGAGCGGGAACTTCTGCAATGATACGGCGAAGCCTTGCCCTGCAGGTTTGCGGGCAAGGCTTCGCTGCGTGTGATGGGCTCAGAAGGTGAATGTGTAGGTGCCCTGCTGCAGGGTCAGCACGGTGCGGCCGTCCTCTTCTCCCTCCAGTGTCACTCCCTTGGCCTGTTCCACGGGTTTTCCGCTTTCGCTTATGGGGGTTCCCTTGGCAGCTGGCAGATATAGGGTGGCGTGGCTTCCCACGGGTATGGTTACGGCAAGCGTGCTTTGCCCGTTGCCTTGCGTGAGGTCGGATGACACGGTGCCGTAAGGTGTGCGGTAACTGTAATGCACGTTGTCAAGCCCCTCCACGGGGTAGGGGCGCAGGATGATGTGCCTGTAGCCGGGTTCCGACGGGTCGGCACAGATGCCGGCCAGGCGGCGGTAGAACCAGGTGAGGCCGCCGCCGAACATCGGGTGGTTGTGTGAGTTTTTGCCGTCCCATTGCTCCCAGGTGGTGGTGGCTCCTTGCTTGATCCAGTGGCCGTAACTGGGGAAGTCCTCTTTGCTCATGGCACCCACGGCTATGTCATGCAGTTCGTTGTCGGTCAGGGTCTCGAAGAAGAACTTCGTGGCCAGGAACCCCGTGTTGATGTGCCCGCCGTGGGTGACGGCTATCTCGTGGCGCAAGGCTCGCACCACGCTGTCGTGGCGCGCCTCGCTCATGCCTCCCATGACCAGTGCATAGATGTTGCATCCGTTGTCACCGTAGGAACCTGCCTGGATGTCATAGTATTTCCTGTGGAATGCATCGCGGGTGCTGTTGGCCAGGGCTCGGAAGGTTTGCTCGTCGGCTTCTTGTCCCAGGGCGGCAGCAGCGCGTGACGTGTAATCGCTGCAGAGCCAGAGGAAGAATGTATGCACCAGTTCCTCCAGCGGCACTGCATAGGGTGGACACCAGTCACCCAGGTTGAGCCAGTAGTTGGGCTGGGTGCCGCCCAGGTTGGGCTTGGTGTGCCGCATCGTGCCGTCGGACTGCATCCATGTGGTCATGTACTCCACCTGTTTTTTCATGGCCGGGAAGTTGTCTTCCAGCATCTTCCTGTCGCCATACTGCACATAGAATTCCCACGGCATGGTGTTCATGGCTGCGCCCCAGCCCACGCCGCCCCCGGCCGTAGGTTCCCAGGGAGCGGAGTTGGGCACGTAGCCCGTTTCGCTGTTCTGCGCATCCCGCACGTCACGTATCCACTTCTGATAGAAGGCTGCGGCGTCGAAGTTGTGCATCACCGTGGCGCAGGCCGCCTCGCCGTCGCCCGTGTAGGGCAGACGTTCGCGGTGGGGACAGTCGCTGGCTATTCCGCCGTGCATGTTGTCGAGTTGTGAGCGTTGCCATATCTCATTGATGCGGTTGAAGAGCGTGTCCGAGGTGTGGAAGTCGGCGGCCTTCGCCACGTCCGTGTTCACGGCTTCTGCCGTCAGGCTGGCGGCGGAGAGTTCCTTGATGCCCGTTATCACGGCCTTGCTGAACACAAACCAGGTGAAGCGTGGCGCGTAGTCCTCACTGCCGTTGCCGTTGAACACGTAGCGCTGGTTGCCCTGTACGGACTCGCTCACGTAATTGACCTGCAGGGTGTCGCCCTTCACGCCTTTCAAGTTGCGGAAATGTATCCAGCCGGCAATCTCCTTGCCGAAGTCCACTTCCCACGCTCCGTCCGCGCGCCGGTTCAGGCTGAGCGGTTTCAGCCTCTCGGTCACCTTGTCGGTGGGGGCGGTGTGCGCGCTCAGTGTGGCCTGCGGGCCGGCAACGCACTTCACGCTTTCCCATCCCTCACTCTTGTCCCTGACGGTGGCCCAGAGCGGAGTCTCCAGGTTGGCGTTGTAGAGTTCGCCTCCGTGCACGCTGTTGTAGGTGATGGCCGACGGCTTGGTCTGCCAGGTGCCGTCGGTGGCTATCGTCTGCGTGGTGCCGTCCTCGTAGGTCAGCCTCACTTGCATCAGCAGGCACTTGTCGCCGAACTTCGAGCAGGGGATGTTCAGGTTCACGGGGCTGTAGAATCCGTTTCCGAGTATCACTCCCAGGGCATTCTCTCCCTGCTTCAGATGCTCCGTCACGTCATAGGCGAGATACATCACCCTGTGCTCGGTGAAGTTCCCCTCGATGGCGATGGGACCCTTGTCCAGGTCGTGCCGTTCGCAGTAGTCGGTCATGTTGGGCACCAGCACGTCCTCGCCTATGCGCTCGCCGTTCACGTACAGTTCAAAGTAGCCCAGGCCGCATACGTATGCCTTGGCTTGCCGTATCTTTCCGCGTGCCTGGAAGCACTTGCGCAGCAGCGGCGCACCGGTTCCCTCCTGTCCGGGGGCAATCCACTGCGCTTTCCAGTCGCCCGCGTCCAGCAGCCCCATGCCCCAGTGGGACGGCTTGCTCCAGGCGGATGGGTTGCCGTTCCCGTCCCACGTCTGTACCTTCCAGTAGCAGTCCTGCTCCGAGGCCAAGGGCTTGCCTTGGTAGCCGATGAGGTTCGACTCGGACGATTCCTGCCTGCCGCTGTCCCACAGGTCGTAATTGCCCCTCTTGAGGTTCTCGAGGCTTGAGGCCACCACGATGCGGTAGGCTGTTTGCCGGAGCGCGCGCGCTTTCCTGCTGTGCGGGGTGTTGATCCACGAGAGCCTTGGCTGCACGGCATCCACCACCGGGGGATTTTCCATGTGCTCCACCCTGAGCCCTTCCACGCTCATCTGCCTGCTGGCGCACGACGCGGCCAGCATTGCCGCCGCCATGATGGCGATAATCTGTTGCTGTCTCTTTTCCATTGTGTTTATGTCGTTCTTAGGTGCATGCTCTTGCAAATTTACCTTTTTCCCGGGAGATACGCAAGTTTTCACGCACTTGCTGCCCCCGTTGCTCCCTGTGGGCGCGGTTTCGCGTATCGCTCCCGTGCCGGGAAAACGGAAGAGGCCGGGCGCATGCATCGGCATGTTCCCGGCCTCGTGGTCTTTCTCCGTCAGGCACGCCATGGAGCCGGGCGGGAGTGTGGTGAAGGGTCAGAGTTCCTTCAGATAGATGTCGCGGAAGTACACCTTGCTGCCGTGTGCCTGCATTTCAATCTGCTCACGGGGGAAGATGAGCTGCTTGCGGTCCCAGTAGTTCTCCAGCGTCACGTTGTCCACGACGGTGACTCCGTTGAGCTTCACTGTTACCTTGTCGCCCACCATCTTGATGTGGAATGTGTTCCATTCGCCCAGCTTGTTGTCCTCCACGCTTGTGGGCGTGCTGCGGTTCTTCTGGTTGTTGTAGAGCCCGCCCGAGCCCACCTGTGCGCCCACGTTGGTGCGCCGTATGTCCCATATCTGCACCTGTGGCGTGCCGCGCAGATACACTCCGGCATCGGGTTCCTCTCCGTTGGGATCCAGTTTCCAGTCGACGGTCATCTCGAAGTCACCGTAGGCTTTGTCGGTGCACAGGTTGTCGAAGCCGTGGCCCACGTAGACAAGCAGTCCGTCCTCCACTTTCCAGTCGTTGCGCATGGCCTCGTCGGCCTTTTCCTGCGCTTCCTTGAGCTGGTCGGCGCTCATCTTGGCGCGTGCGATGGGATTTTGCACCAATCCCTTCCAGCCCGTCAGGTCTTTGCCGTTGAAGAGGCTCACGTAGCCCTTCTCGTTCTTGTCGGCCTGTGCGAGCCATTGCTGCGCGCTCTTGCGCTGCTTCTTGTCCAGGTACTTCAGCGAGTTCTGCACCAGCGTGCGCGTCTGTTCGCCGTTCAGTTCGGGGTGCTTGAGCGCGATGGCCACCACGGCCTCCGCTGCTTCCTCGGCCACCTGCCTGTCGGAGAGATATGTGCCTGCATAGTACATGGCCTGCAGCGTGCCGGTCTGTCCGATGAGTACGAGGGCGGCTTCCTTCTCGCTTTCCGTCTGTGCTTGCTCCATGATGTGGCGCAGGCTGATGAGTTGGTTCTCCGGAGTGAGTTTCTCCTGTGCACGCGCAGCCTGGCTGCCTGTGTACATCGCGGCCAGGAACATGGCTCCTGCCACCGTGAGGGTTCGGGCTATTCCTCGCATAACTCAGTCAATATGCCGCATGTGCTCTTGGGATGCAGGAAGGCTATGTGCAGGCCGTCGGCTCCTTTGCGGGGCACCTTGTCGATGAGGCGCAGTCCCTTCTCGTCGCACATGGCCAGAGCCTCGCTCACGCCGTCTTCCACCTTGAATGCCACGTGATGCACGCCGCGCCCGCCGTTGTCGAGGAACTTCTGCACGGTACTCTCGGGGCACGTGGGCTCCAGCAGCTCGAGTTTCACCTCGCCCACCTTCAGGAAGGCGGTCTTCACCTTCTGGTCTTCCACCACCTCGGTCTTGTACACTTCCAGTCCCAGCACATCGCGGAAATAGGGCAGCACGGCATCAATGCTCTGGACGGCGATGCCCAAATGTTCAATACGTGAAATCTTCATGATTCTTTTGTTTTTGGTTTGTTTGTTATAGTTTGTCTTCGTGAATGCGGTGCAGGCGGGAAAGGTGCTTTCCTTCCTGCCTGCGATGCACAAAGTTAGTGAATTAACCGCTTACGGCAAGCGTGCGGCGCGCGTTTTTTCTAAAATTCCACCAGCACGCGTGCGTTTACCATGCGGCCGGTCAGATAATTGGGCACGGCGTACTGGTGGTTGCTCACGTCGGTCACCCAATAGTAGCCGCTCACGTTGTTCAGCCCGAAGATGTTGAAACAGTCGAGCCCCAGCCAGATGTTCCTCACGGCGTTGTGCTTCAAGTGCCTGTCCTCGTTGTCGAGGAGCCGGTAGTTCATGCCGATGTCGACGCGCTTGTATGAGGGTGCGCGAAACGCGCTGCGCTCCAGTCCCGTGTGTGGCGGGCCGAAGGGGAGGCCGTCCGCGAAGCAGGCCTTCAGGTTCATCTTCCAGCGTGTGGTGCCCGGGAAGTAGTCGCTGAAGAAGAAGTTGATGTTGTACCGCTGGTCGGTGGGCTGCGGGATGCTCTTCCCGTTGAGTCTCATCTGCGCCTTCATGATTCCGAGGCTGATCCAGGAGTCGGTGCCCGGCACGAACTCGCCGAAGAGCTTGAAGTCGGCCCCCACCACGTATCCCGTGGCGCAGTTGTTGCCGTAGTAGACGATTTTCACGTTGTCCACGTTGTAGGGGTTCAGGCGGCTCTGGGCTTTGTAGTAGAGTTCGGTGGAGAACTTGAACGGCCTTCCCGCGAGCTTGAACTTGTATTCCATGGCCGTCAGTATCTGGAAGGAGCGCTGCGACTTGATGCCCTTGTTGAGCTGCACGGTGGTGGTGCCGTGTGCGGTCACCGTGTCGCGGAGTTCCTTGTAGAAGGGGCGCTGGTAATAGAGCCCGGTGGCCAGGCGGAAGGTGAAGGCGTCGTTGGCCGCCGGCACGTATCCCAGGCTCACCCTGGGGCTGAAGAGCCACTCCCCGTTCCAGGTCCAGTGGCTGAGCCTGGCGCCGTAGTTCACGCTCAGTATGCCGGCCTTGTTCTCGGTGCGGTAGGTGTCCTGGGCGTAGATCTCGGTGTGGCCGGAGGTGATGCGGTTGTCGCTCTTCAGGTTGTAGATGACGCGCAGCGCGTCGCCGGTGTGCGGCACGCTGTATCCGCTGCTGTCCCTGTACTCCCACTCCCGGCTGTCCTCGCTGATGCGCTCGCTGCGCCAGGCGATGCCGGCCTGCAGGTTGTGGCGGGGGAGGGTGAGGCCGTAGGTGGCCTTCACGTTGGCCGAGCGGCTGTGGAGGAAGTTGCGTGCGTGCTCCATGTAGGTGCCCACGCCCAGCTGCTCGTCCCCGTTCGTCTCGTTGAGCCAGTACTGTCCCTGGATGTCGTAGGTTTCCTTCTCCCTGGTGCTGAATGCCGATGCCGAGAGGCTCACGCGGCCTGCCTTGCCTGCCTTGCGGGAGAGGCGGAGGGTGCCGAAGAGGGTGCGGAAGAGGTCGCGCTCCTGTCCGTCGAAGTATACGCGGAAGTTCTTCACGTCCTCCATCGTGCCGAAGCGGGTCTCGCGGCTGGCGGGCTCGAAGCGGTAGTTGTTCTGGCTGATGTAGGCGATGGCGTCCACGGCCCAGTCCTTGGTGGGCGTCCAGCTGGCGTAGGCCTGGTAGTCCAGGAATCGCGGCTTGTACTCGCCCTTGGTCTCCAGGCTGCCCAGCATGTACTGGTTGGTCTTGTAGCGCACGCCGTTGCTGAAGGAGATCTTCCCGTTGCCGTAGCCCGCGTACACGTTGGCACCGAGCAGGCTGGCCTGCACGCTGGCCTCGTGCCCCTTGGGGCGGGCGTAGGTGATGTCGAGCACGCTGCTCATCCTGTCGCCGTACTTGGCCTCGAAGCCGCCCGCGCTGAAGTTCACCTTCTCCACCATGTCGCTGTTTATCACCGAGAGGCCCTCCTGCTGGCCGCTGCTGATGAGCAGGGGGCGGTAGACCTCCCCCCCGTTGATGTACACGCAGTTCTCGTCGAACGATCCGCCGCGCACGTTGTACTGGCTGGAGAGCTCGTTGTGGGTGCTCACGCCGGCCTGCGTGGCCACGAGCTCCTCCACGGCGTTGCCCGTGGTGCTGGGCATGCGCCTGAGGTCCTTGGTGCTGAGTTCCTGCGTGGTGCCCATCTGGCGGCGCGAGTCGGCCACCACCACCTCCTGCATCTCCTTGCTGCCGCTCTTCATGATCACGTTGAGCGTGAGCCTGCCCTGCGGCTTCCTGAGCACGCGCCTCTTTTCCTCGAATCCCATCATGCGGAAGGTGACGACCACGCTGTCGGCCGTGTGGAACGTGAGGCTGTACTGCCCGTCCATGTTGGCCGTGGTGGTCGACAGCCCGCCGGCGCTCACCATGCAGAGGGGCACGGGGTCGCCCTCCTCGTCCACCACGCGCCCCTTCAGGTGGACGCGCGCCGTGTCCGTCCCCTCGGCCTGCGCCAGGCAGACGAGGGGCGCGCATACATATATAATTAGGAGAAGTATTCTGTGTGCCATTATCTAATAAACGCGGAAGGCGGCTTTTTTTGTATGTGCGGGCGAAACTTTTTGCCCCTGCGGGCGGGAATGGCTGCTGAGGGTCAAGGCCGGGAAGCGCTGATGCAGAGCCATCCACGCGCACAGGCACAGAGGCAGCCGCCCATGCTCCGGGCGGCTGCCTCTTGCTGTCTCCTCCTGCCGCGTGCCCTGCGGCTTGCGGCTGAGGGGTGATTTCCTTTTCCTTCCGCGCTGCGGCTTGCTGTTGAGGAGGGATTCCTATGACAAGTCGTCCCCGCCGTCGCCGCCGCCACCGGGATTCCCTCCGCCGGAGCCGCCCGTGCCGGGGGTGTTGCCGCCCGAGCCTGTGCCTGGGCCCGTGCCGGGGCCGTTGCCGGGGTCAGTGTCGGCGGGCTTGGCCTTCTGGCCCAGCACCTCGCGCTTGTATCGCACGATGAGGGTGTTCACGAAGTCGATGAACCCGGCATATCCCTCGTCGCCCTCCACCAGGGCCTGGGCGTTCACCATCTGCACCAGGGCGCGGTACGTGTCGTCCGAGACTTTGCGCGCGGCCTTCAGGGCTCCCACCACGATGCCCATGCGCTCGTCGGTGCGCTCTATCAGCAGGGTGCGCACGCGCTCGTTGGCCGCCTTCAGGGCGGTGACGAAGGAGCTGAGGGCGAGGAGCTCCACCTGCTGCTTGTATTTTCCCTCCAGGTCGGCCAGGAGGTTGATGAGCAGGCCCGTCTCCCGCTCCAGCTGCATGCCGGCCTTGATGTCATAGTCCTTGATGGTCTGCCAGAGCAGCCTGGCGGCCTGCGCCTGCTCCTCGTCGGGCAGCAGCAGGAACCCCTTGATGGCGCTCCTGAGCCCGCTGTAGAGCCTGTCGCGCTCGGTGTCGGCCTTCGCTATCTCGGGCGTGAGCATGCTCGCCTGCGAGATTTTCAAATCCTTGTCCTCCTGCTCCACGGCGGCCTTGAATGCGGCCAACTGCGTGGCGGCCTTGCTCTTCACCTTCTGGTCGGCTTCCGCGCGCTCCAGGATTTCGGTCACGTAGAGGAAGTGCGCGCCGTTGTTCATGCGCGACACTGCGATGTCACCTATCTGTTTCATGATTGCATGGGTTTTAGGGTGATTGAATAGTGTTGTGCCGGCAAACACTCCATGCCGGCAGTGTGAAGTTAGCGCTTTTTTCAGTACGCCGCTCTCTTTTTCCCGGGAAAAGGCCTCCCGCGGCCGAAAATTTCCTCCCCGGAGCCCCGAGGGAGGCCGCCGGCGGGCGTTTCCGGCGTGTTTTTGCTCCAAAAGATGCTGTCGTACTGCTTCACCGGCGTGTTTTCGTCCAAAAAGATGCTGTCGTACTGCTTCGCCGGCGTGTTTTCGTCCAAAAAGATGCTGTCGTACTGCTTCGCCGGCATGTCTTCGTCCAAAAATATGCTGTCGTACTGCTTCAACGGCATGGAATGTTTCTTTTTGTTAAAGGAAAAGCCTTCACCAGCATGAAATGTTTCCTTTTGTTAAAGGAGAAGCCTTCACCAGCGCAAAATGTTTCTTCGTGTTAAAGGAAAAGCCTTTTCCGGCATGAAATCCTTCCCATCCCTGGAGGAGAAGCCCTGCACGGCCTTCCCGCCGCCCTCCGGCACGCTGCATTCCGGCGAATCATGGGGCGGAAGGGGCGGTACGGAGCAGTTTTCTTCCACCGGAAGGAAAAATATGGCCTCCGGGGCGCTGTGTTCCCGGGGAAATGCACTATCTTTGTGAGCGTTGCAGCCCTTTCCCCCGGGAAACGGCACCGCAACGGCAGGAGGCAGCCCGCAGGGGCGCCTCGCGGAAGTAACCGAAAACAAAACGATCAAGACACACAGCAACATGGGACTGGACATCTATGCGGGCACGCTGACCCGCTACTACACGCGCAACTGGAAGACCGTCGTGCAGCAGTTTGCCGAGAAGAACGGGATGAACTGCGTGGTGGCCGACAGCGAGGGGCAGGAACTCAAGCCCGTGGAGGACAGCGCGGAAATCAAGCAGATATGCGAGACCATGTGCGCCTGGAGGGACAGCTTCGCCGCCGCAGTCGAGCCGCATTCCCCGGGCCCGTTGTGGGACGAGGAGCACGGCGGGGGCTATTTCACCGACAAGCCCAACTGGGGAGCCTACGGCGCGCTGGTGATGCTGCAGGCCTGCAGGTTCATGCACCGCCCGCTGCCCGAGTATGTGGACGTGACGTGGGACGCGTTCCGGGATCCCCTGGTCAAGGAGGCCGCGGCGAGGGCATTTCCCAGCACCCTCCTCGCCAACGTGCGCATCTGGATACCCGCGCACGACACATTCATCTGCGACCCCGCCACCATGCCCACGGGCGAGGAGGCCGCGGCGTCCACCGTGGAGTTCCTCAGCCGCGAGCTCGACGAACTGAACAGGGAGCGCTGGCAGGCCGACGAGGCAACCATCCGCTCCTGGAAGGACGAGAAGTTCTACGTGCCCGTGAACTACAAAAAGCCCCCGCTCCTGTTCGGCCTCTTCCGCACGCCCGTCAAGGGCAGCAAGGAGCGCTACCGCACCGAGGACCTGGCGCAGTGCGCCTTCTCCATGCTCTGGCAGGCCGTGCAGTTCGCCACCGAAAACCGTGTCCCTATAATATTGGATTTCTGAATGAACAAGTCAACAAACTCCCGGGGCAGGAGAAAGCCCCCTGTGAATGCCTCGGAAGAGGCGCAGTCCGCCAACATGTCACCGCTGAAGAAGGCAGTCTACTTCCTGGGCAGGCAGTTCCTCTTTGCGGAGATGTCCCTCTACTCGAAGTGCAAGAACGGGCAGCCTCCCGTGTGGACAGCCATCCTGATCGTGATGGGCATTTCAATGGCTGCGAGCATCATTACCTCCAACGTGTGGGACAATCGCAGCTACGTTGCGGTCTTGCTTGTCTCCTACGTGTTCCTCATGGTGTGCTACTTCTTCTCGAACCCGCCCCAGTGTGACGATGACCGGCTGTATTTTGAAATGTCCCCCCGCAAGCGGCGGGTGTGGAAGGTGTGCGTCTGGGCCGTGGTGGCCGTCTGCTGGTCAATCATGTTGTACACGTACATCGATGTGATATCCGACAATTATTCCCTGGAGGAGTGGTAGCCCCGCCCGCCCCGTGCCTCCGCCCCCTGCGTGCCGCGCCCCTCTCCCTGCTTCCGTTTCCCGGGCAGGGGGAAGGGCGCGGCTTCCGTCATCAACGGCGCGGCCTGCCCGGGAAAGGCAGGCCGCAGCAGGGTGCCGGCCGGCTGTCACTTCAGCGTGATGACGATTACGTCATGGTCCTTGCTCTTCGTCTTCTCGGCGGCCGCCTTGCTCCCGGCCTTGAGCACGGTCATGGAGAGGATGTCCCCGGGCTTTAGCTTCGCCATGGCCGATTTGGGCTTCTTCTTCCCGTTGATGAACACCTCCACGCCGTCCTCCTTCACGCCGCTCATGCTCACGCTGGCCCTGGAGTCCGCGTCGCTGCCCACGATGGTGATGGTGGCATTGCCGGCCGTGCCGTCGCTCACGGTGGTCATGGACGTGCTCACGGTCTTTGCCTGCTTGCCGTCGGTGCGTATCGTGTGCACCTTGGTTATGGTGGTCTTCCCGTTGACGGTGCTCTGCATGACCGTGGTCTTGTAGTCGCTCACGGTCTTGCCCACCAGCTGGCTGCCGTCGAATTTCTCCACCTTTTCCCCGTTTATCAAGTAGATGTTCATCGTGTCGGCCGGGGTTGCCATGACCGATGCTTCCAGTGCCAGCGCGCATGCCGCGCCCATGAGTGTTGCAATCATAATGTTTTTTTATTTTTGGATTGATGTCTTGTCTCCGTTCGTTGCCGTGATGGTTATGGCCGCGGTGCTCCTGTCCTTGCTCATCAGGTAGTGGCCCTCCCGGCCGTCGGCCTGCACCACGGTGATGACCACGCGGCCTCCCTGCGGCCTGGCCGTGATGCTCTCCACGTCCTCCATGCCGAGTGCCATGATGCTCTCCATGCCCTGCACCATCTCCTGCCCGCTCATGGGGCAGGCGTCGCGCTGCGCCAGGGCGAGCCACAGCCCCGAGGCCAGGGCGATGGAGGCCGCCGCGCCGAGCGCCCACCATGCCGCGCGGCTCCTTTTCCGGCTCCGCGCCATGAGCGCGTCGAATTCCTTCCCGTCGGCCTCGTAGGCTGCCTCGGGGTGCTCCGCCAGTATCAGCCTTGCCGCCGGTTCCTCGCCCTCCTCGGGTGCGTGGGTGGCAAACCACCCGGCCAGCATCCTCTCCTGCCGCGCGTCGGTCCCGGCGTCGAGGTACCTTTCAATCATCTGTCTGCGTGTCTCCTTGTTCATCTCTGCATTCCTTTCAACCATTCGTTCATCATCTTCCTTGCCTGCGACAGGGTGGCCTTGATGCTCGGCTTGGGCCTGCCCGTCTCGGCGGCAATCTCGTCGAGGCTCATCCCCTGCTCGTTCTTCATCGTCAGGTAGCGCCTCTGCGAGTCCGTCAGCCTGTCGTAGAGCATCTTCCTGATGCGCAGTATCTCCTGCATCTCCACTCCCTCGCTCGCCCGCATGCCTCCCTCGCGCTCCACCCCGTCGATGGGCACCGTGGCCGGCCTGCGCTTGCGCAGGTGCCTCATGCACACCGACTTGGTGACCTTCACCGTCAGCGCCTCCGCGTTGCGCACGGGATAGCCGCTGCTGACGAGCGCCCACATCTCGGCCAGCGCCTCCTGCACCATGTCCTCCGCCTCGCCGCCCATCCCCGCGGCCCTCGCAAAGCGCCCCGCCACGGGCATCAGCCTTGCCCTCAGGCTCGCGGCGGCATCTTCAAATTCCTCTCTCGTCATTTCCTTCTTCTCCGGCAAGTTCATGAATAACGTCCCTTCCTATTCTTATAGTGCCCGGAAGCGCGGGAAAGTTAATGGGAAAATGCAGGCCGGTTCCCGGGGCCCCGCTCCCTGCCGCAGGCAGGAAGACTGCCGCATGGGGGTGCCTGTCGGCTCTCACTTCAGCGTGGTGGGGGCATGATGCGTTTCTTGCTCGTGGATTGGTGCCTTGTCTCCGTGCGTTGCCGTGATGGCCGTGGCCGCGGTGCTCCTGCCCTTGCTCGTCAGGCAGTGGCGCCCCAAGGACTTTTGCCCGTTTCCATTCGGCATTTCCGCAGATTTCCGTAACTTTGCGCCTGCGGATGAATTTACAGAACACAGTTTTTCCTATGGACAACATGAGCCAGTTGCTTGCCGTGCGCCGGTCGCACCGCAAGTTCACTCCCGAGAAGATTACCCCCGAGCAGGTGCGCACGCTCCTGCGCGCCGCGCTGATGGCACCAAGCAGCAAGGGAATGCACAGTTATGAGTTCGTCGTGGTGCAGGACACGGTCACCATTGAGGCGTTGAGCCGCTGCAAGGCCATGGGAGCCGACTTCGTGGCCGGCGCGCCGCTGGTCATTGCCGTGCTGGCCGACACGGAGATGAGCGATGTGTGGGTGGAGGATGCCTCCGTTGCCGCCGCCTGCCTGTTGTTCCAGGCCGAGGACATGGGGCTGGGCGCATGCTGGGTGCAGGTGCGCGGGCGCAGCACGGCCGAGGGCGAGGACTCCGAGCAGGTGGTGCGCGACCTCCTGGGCGTGCCCGGGGGGCACGGCGTGTGCTGCCTCGTGGCCGTGGGGCACAAGGGCATGGAGCGCAAGCCGCAGAACGAAGACAGGCTGAAATGGGAGCGCGTGCATACAGGGCGGTACTGATAGGTGCCGGAAACGTGGCCACGAGGCTCGGACAGGCACTCCGCGAGGCCGGGCACGAGGTGGTGGCCGTGGGCGGGCGCACACGCCTTGCCCCCGTGCCGCAGGATGCCGATGTGTACGTCATCGCCGTGTCCGACCGCAGCATCGCCCCCGTGGCCGATGAACTGCGCGGCGTGCAGGGCCTGGTGGTGCACACGGCGGGCAGCGTGCCCATGGACGTGCTGCCGCAGAGGCGGCGCGGCGTGCTCTATCCCCTGCAGACCCTCTCAAAGGCACGGGAGGTGGACTTCTCCCGGGTGCCGCTCTTCGTGGAGAGTGACACCGACCTCGACTTGCTCATGGAACTGGCCTCATCGGTGAGCCAATCCGTGCACGTGCTGGACTCCGGGCGCCGCCGCCACATACATCTGGCCGCAGTGTTCTGCTCCAACTTCACCAACAGCCTCTATTCCATGGCCAACCGCCTGCTCCAGTCCGAGGGCATCCCGTTCAGCGTGCTCCTGCCCCTCATCGACGAGACGGCCGCCAAGGTGCACAGCCTCGCGCCGCACGACGCACAGACGGGGCCGGCCGTGCGCTGGGACACGCAGGTCATGGAGGCCCAGAGAGCCTTGCTGCCCGATGAGACGATGAGGCAGGTGTATGACATACTGAGCAACTACATTCACGATGATAAACTACGATTTGAGGAAGATAAAGGCCCTCGTCTTTGACGTGGACGGGGTGCTGAGTGCGGAGACGATCGGCATGGATGCCCAGGGCACCCCGCTGCGCACGGTGAACATCAAGGACGGCTACGCCCTGCAGTTGGCGGTAAAGCGCGGTCTGCATGTGGGCATCATCACGGGCGCGGGCGTTCCTGCCATCAGGGTACGCTATGAAGGACTCGGCATCAGGGAGGTTCACTTAGGCTGCTCGGACAAGGTACCCGTGTATGAGGACATGCTCCGCAGGCTTGGACTCCGTCATGAGGAAGTGCTCTACATGGGCGACGACATTCCCGACTATCCCGTGATGCGCCTTTGCGGCTGCCCCTGCTGCCCCGCCGATGCCGCACCCGAGATACGCCAGGCGAGCCTCTACGTGAGCCACCTGCGCGGAGGCTACGGATGCGTGCGCGACGTGACCGAGCAGGTGCTGCGCGCGCAGGGCAAGTGGATGACCGACGCGCAGGCCTTCGGCTGGTGAAAGACGCACGTGCGCGGCTGCTCCGAGGCATCCACGTGCGCGGCCACACATCATTATATATACTCTTTCTGAAAATGAAGACAAGCAAGCGAATCATACTGGCCAGCAACTCTCCCCGCCGACGCGAACTGCTGGGCGGACTGGACATCGACTTCGAGGTGTGCGTCAAGGACGGCATCTGCGAGGATTACCCGCAGGACCTGCCCATGGAGCAGATTCCGCAGTACATCAGCCGCGCGAAGAGCGAGGCATACACCCTGGCCGCGGACGAACTGCTCATCACCGCCGACACCATCGTGTGGACAGACGGCCGCGTGCTGGGCAAGCCGGCCTCGGCGGCCGAGGCGCAGGGCATGCTCAGGATGCTCTCGGGCAAGACCCACCAGGTGGTGACCGGCGTGACGCTCGCCACCACCGAGTGGACCACTTCGTTTGCCGCCGTGACCGACGTCACCTTTGCGGAACTCTCCGATGACGAGGTGCGCTATTACGTGGAGCGCTACGCCCCCATGGACAAGGCCGGCGCCTACGGCGTGCAGGAGTGGATTGGCTATGTGGGGGTCACACGCCTCAGCGGCTCCTATTACAACGTCATGGGATTACCCGTGCAGCGGCTCTATTCGGAACTCAAGAAAAGAAACATCATACTCTGACAACATGAACAATAAGAAAATCATGGTGGCCCTGGGCGCGGCCACCCTCCTGGCACTCTCATCGTGCAAGGAAAAGGATTACACGGCCTGCCCGCCTCTCTTCAGCGGATTTCGCATCGAGCGCAAGGGAGTGCAGGTGTCCAACAGGGAGCAGTTCCATGCCGGGGATTCCATCACGGTCACGGCGGTGCAGGCTCAGAAGGGGCGCTACATCAACAGCACCTATTACAACTGGACGCTGTCCTGCCAAGTGTATGCCGAGGACGGGACAACCTACAAGGACACGCTGATCACCAAGCAGTACCACACCAACTATGACGGCACGAGCAGCGCCGACCCCAAGCACACCTTTGCCATCCCGCAGGGCGCGCAGGGCAGGGCAACGGTGAGCTTCGCCGCCACGTACAACTACAGTTCCGATGGGGAACTGGTGTGGGACGGCAGCACCATTGGCAGCAGCGGCGGCTACTCGGGCACGATAACCTCCACCTCGGCCCTGCTCAGCGGCGATGCCAGGGGCTCGTTCAACTTCAACATTCAGTAAGCGGACATCACACAGGGCGGCCTGCTCCGGTATGGGGGCAGGCCGCCTTTTCCGTGCATGCGCATCCTCTGAAAAGCGCAGTGCATCGTGATGCCCGGCGCGGCGCGCTCCCGTGTGTCAAGGGAATGCCCGGTGTCGGCCAACGCGGCGATTCGCGCTTCCCGCATCCGGCCGGTGCCGTCTTCGGGGGGCATAAGCAAGCGCGGCTTCACTTTCGTGAGGCCGCGCTTGCCTTTCCCGGTGCATGGGGAGTGCCCGGTGAAAACGTTTCCGCCTTACTCCCTGATGTACTCCTGGCTCACGTCCCCATCGGCCATCTTGCGTGTGCCGCGTATGGGGTAGAGCAGACGCCCCTTGCCTCCCCGCTCGCCCCTGAGCAGCGAAATGGTTCCGCAGTCCTTGTGGAAGTCGGCTTGGAATCCCGTGGCGATGCCGGCAAAGGGACCGTCACATTCAATGGCAGTCTGGAAGGGGCAGCGCGAGCCGTTGTACCAGTAGCAGTAGCAGTCGGTCATGTGCACCCTTGCATCCTTGCCCAGGCGGAATCCCGTGCCCATCTGGTCGCTGTAGCAGTAGTAGAACCAATTGCTTCCGAAGTCGACCTTGAAGCCACAACTCGTCTCATATTTCTGCGTGTCTCGGTAGATGTAGAGCGGATGGATGTTGCGCAGGCTGTTGCCCGCACTCTTCAGCCACACGCCGATGTTGACATCGGCAATGCGCATGTTGGTGAACGTGTTGTCGAACCCCTCCACCAGCAAGCCCACCGACTGTTCGGTGCCGTTGCCTGTGATGTTCACGTCATTCACGTCGGCATCCGATGAGCCGCTGTTTGCTCCGTGCTTCACGTGCAGTCCCACCACCGCGTGTTTGATGCTCACGCCGCTCACCCTGGTCTCCCTCCCGCTGTCGATGGACACGCCGTTGGCCACGTTGCTGCCATCGATGATTCCGCCCGAGAGCACATAGTTGCTTCCCGGCACGTAGATGGTGTTGAAGGGGTCTTTGCCTCCCAGTCGTATGACGGCTTCCTTCTCGGGCCAATCACCGATGGCCTTGATGCAGGCAAAGTTGGCCAGAATCAGCGACACGCTCTTCTTGGGGTCGGCGGGGGTGAGGATGGAATGCGACACGCAGTAGGTTCCGTCGGGGAAGAATATGGTGCGGTTGGGATTGCGGTCAATCAGTTCCTGCAGCGCGTCGGCTATGTCGCTCTTGCCGTCGTTCTTGATGTAGTCGGTCACGGTCACATACTCCTTTGCCTTGCCCTTCTTTCCCTTGGCCTGCGCGGCCGGCTGCCAGGGACACAGGAGCAGGGTGAGGGTCAGCACGATGGCGTTCAGTGTGGCGTTCTGCATTTGTCTGAAGCCTTGTTTCATTCGGTTTGTCTGGTTCATGTTGTTCTGTTTGTCTGTTAGTTGATATTCTTTTCTGATTTCATTCTTTTCGTCCCTGGTGCTCCCTGAATGTACGCCCGTGCAATCCTTGTCGGATGTCTTGCATGGACAAAATGCGGACGCTCAGTCGGCATCCTCCAGCACGGGGAACTTCCTGCGGAAACGCTTCAGCCTGTCCATGTCTATTTCCACGGTCAGATTCCCCTCTTGGTCATCGGGCACCTGACCTGCGATGTTCCCGTAAGGGTCCACGCAGAGCGTCCCGCCCGAGTAATGGCAGTTGGGGTCGTCTCCTATGCGGTTCACGCCGCATGCGTAGCACTGGTTCTCGATGGCCCTGGCCACCAGGAGCGATTTCCATGCCGCAGCCCTCGATGCAGGCCATGATGCCACGTAGAGCAATACGTCATATTCGGCTCTCCCTGTTTCTTCCTGCCTCTGTGCTGCTTCCTCTGTCACGAGCCTTGTGGGAAATCCCGGTTTGCCGTCTGTCCTGTTGCGGCTCCACATGGGGAAGCGCAGGTCATAGCACACCAGTGGCAGGAAGCGTGTGCCGCGCCATTCCACCACCAGCCTGTCCGTTCCGGGAGTGTAGTGCAGATGCTCGCCTGCATAGGTGAAGAGGTGATGCTTGTCATAGAAGAGCGGTTCCTTGTGCGGGCGGATGAAGTGGAGCCGGTTTCTCCACTCGCCTTCATCGGTCAGTGTGGCCATGCTTCCCACCAGGGCGCAGTCCATCCGATCGGCCATCTCCTGCAGCCAGTCGAGTGTCTGTTGCTGCTGATTCCGTACATCGTCCATTGAGGGCTGTGGGAGGAATCCTGTGGGCCACATCTCGGGCAGCATGCACACGTCGCTTCCCTTGCATGCCAAAAGGGCAGCCTCCGCAGCCGTCATGTTGGCTGCGGGGGCTGCCCATTTGATGTCTCTTTGAAGAAGGCTTAGTCTCACTTCACGGCCACTTTCTGTCCGCGTATCACGTAGATGCCTTGTGGAAGTGACTGTAGTGCGCTGTTCACGTTGGCTTGCTTGAGCACCAGGTTGCCCTGTGTGTCATACACATCCTCAACGGCATTGGCGGCCTGCATCTTCTCAATGCTGGTCTCTGTACCGTCCAGCGAAGTCACGTGCTTAATCTCTATCTGGGTGGCGTTTGCTGCCTGCTTGTCCCATGTGAATCCGCAACGGGTGGGCAGGAAGGTCTTGTCTGCCTCGGTGCGCACCAGTATGCTCTGCAGGGGATATGCCTCCTGCTGGGCCGGTATGCCGTAGCGACCTTCAACGCGCAGGCTCTCCCAACTGCTCCCGAAGGTTACTTGGTTGCCCTGGTTGTCGGTCTTGGTCACGTTGCGCAGTTGTGTGCTTACGGCTACAGCCTCGGTGCTGTTGGCTCTCAGAGTCTGCAACTTGGGCGAGAATATGAGGTAGGGCGTACCGGCCTGCAGGCCTTCGGCAGTGCAGTCTAGGAACACCAGGGTCAGCGTGTTTCCTTCCTGCTGTATCTTGGCCAACCTTTCCAGTTGCACGCCGGGTGCTGCCTGCTGCAGTTGTTCTGCGTTAAGAGTCATGGGCAGGCAGATGCTGTTGTATCCGGCAAGCAGTGTGCGGTGCAGGGTGGTTTCCTGCCCGGGGGACTCCAATGTTTCCAGATTCAGCGTGTTGCTGCTTGTGAAGATGTGCTTGGTCTTTTGCTGTGCCAGTGCCGGCGCGCACAGAACCACAGCGGCCATCAGTGCAAGGGTAATTTTCTTCATGTTCAGATGGTTTTTAGTTGCTTTCTACGTTATTTACATGCAATATTACGAAAAAAAACTGTTGCATGCACCATGTGGGGGCAACTTTCTTCGGCGTATCCGTGGAAAATGGCAGAATCATGCGGGAAGAAGGAGGTGAAATGCCGTTCTTCAGGCTCTCCCGATCCGTGAAGGCATGTGCAGCGGGTGCTGTAAGGCATCCGCTTCACAGAGAATCCCCGGGAAGCCATTCCTCGGCACTCTTCACCTGTGTGTGCTGTGTGCCGAAGCGCGTGTTGTGGCGTGCGGGTGCCGGCACGCTGCCTCCTGCTGCGGGATGGGCTGCCTGCCTGTAGGCCTGCCAGCGTTCTGTGATGCGGCGCACATACTCACTGGTCTCCGAGCCGCGCATGTAGCCGTAGCGCACCACAGGATCACGGTAGAAACGAGGGTCGGAGAGCCGCAGCACGTATGGAGCCACATGCTCCCACACCCTGGGGTTGCTCCCGTATTTTGAGGTCAGTGCCATGGCATCCCTCACGTGGTTGGCTCCTCCGTTGTAGGCGGCCAGTATGAAGCGTATGCGTTCTGCGCCGTTGCGTATGTCGGAGAACTGTCGGTCCAGCATGGCCAGGTAGCGTGTACCTGCCGATATGTTGGTTTCGGGGTCATGGATTTGCTCCCTTCGTACTCCTAGGAGCGTGGCCGTGCCGGGCATGATCTGCATTAGTCCGCGTGCACCGGCCCATGAGATGGCCTCAGGGTCGAAGCCGGATTCCTGGTAGCAGAGCGCGGCCAGAAGCCTCCAGTCCCAGCGAATTTGCTGGCTGTAACGTATGAGCAGCGGGTCATAGGGTGATATGATGCCCTTGGCACGGTCTTTCATCACCGGGCGCATGCGGCGGCGGGTTACATGCGTGGTGCCCTTGAGTGTGCGCAGGACGGTCTCTCGTGCACCGCTCTCCCACCATTCGCCGATGGCCTCGGCCAGTAGTGGGGCATCCTGCCGCGTGGCCCATCGTGGCATGTCCAGTGCAATGAAGTCGATTTCTCCCTCGGCCAGGCGACGGAGTAGGGTGGCCGTGTCGGGTGCGATGTCCATCTGCAGTTTCGTGCCTATGGTGCGCGCAAACTCCTCGGCCATGCAGAACTGCCGTCCCATGCCTTGTCCTCGGTATTCATAATAGGTGTCCGGGCCGCTTAGGGTGCCGCCTATCAGCAGAGTGGCATCCTGTATGTCGGGCAGGTCATAGTGCTGCAGCGTGTCACCCGTGTCGTCTTCCTTGCTGAAGATGGGCGACGGCTCCGTGGCTTTCTCACCTTGGCAGGAGGCCAGGCAGAGCACCATGGCCAGACCGGCGCACCGGCAGAGCGTTGCCGGCGAGAGGATTCTCATGTTCATGTCGGGGGATTGCACTCAGGGGCGTTGCCGATGGATGATGTAGGCACGCATGATGTCGATGGCCTGCCTGTTCGATCCCCCCATGGGGATAATGAGGTCGGCATGGCGCTTGGTGGGTTCTATGAACTCCTCATGCATGGGCTTCAGCACTTCCAGATAGCGGTCAATGACCATTTGAGCCGTGCGTCCGCGCTCCAGAATGTCGCGCTGGATGACCCTGATGAGGCGTTCGTCGGGGTCGGCGTCAACGAATATCTTCAGGTCCATGAGTTCGCGCAACTGCTTTTTCCAGAGTGCCATGATGCCTTCGATGATGACAACCTCACATGGTTCCACGTGTATGGTTTCCTGCAGACGGTTGCATACTAGGTAACTGTAAGTAGGCTGTTCAATGGCTTTCCCGTTTCTGAGTCTTTGTATGTGATCGGTAAGCAACTTCCAGTCAAAGGCATCCGGGTGGTCAAAGTTTATCTTCTTGCGCTCCTCCATGGCCAAGTGCGTATTGTCATTGTAATAGGAGTCCTGGGGGATGACTGCCACACACCCTGGAGGCAGAGCCTCAATGATTTTCTTGACTACTGTGGTCTTACCAGATCCGGTTCCGCCTGCAATGCCTATGATGTACATGATGCTTGTATTTGTTATGACTCTTCCCACTTGGTTGGGGTGCGTAACGTGGTGCATCCAATGTGTGTGGGACTGCTTTTGATGCAAAGTTATGCCATTTTCTCCATACGCCCCAATTCCCTGGGAAGGAAATATATGTACTCGTAGAGACTAATAGTTGATTTATATCAAGAAAACAGGAGTAAATCGATAATTCTGCTTGCACCTTTGTATGTGTTCCCTTATTTCATCTTACTTTTGTACTCGGAAATCAAGAACGGAAGTTTCGGAATGTAAGCGAAATGCATAGTACGGCTTCTGGAATGAAAGATATAATAGTGTTGTTAGTTTTAGTTTAAGGAAAGAGATTATTTAGGGTATTTACTAGGTAAAAGATTGTTTCTTTTTATGATGCAAGGTCTGCCGTGAGGTAGGCCTTTTGTCATATATGTGGGTACGTATTGTACTGGCATGGGGAAAAAGGATTCTGGCAGTTTTGTGCTTGTCGTATTATGGTGTAATTTTGCATGTGTGAACTACTGTGCCTCGGTGCATGGCCATGAGCAGGCTTTGTGATGAAGGTAGCCGCACTGGATGATGAGGTGCTTTGTTGTTTAAAGTTATATAAATAATGAGAAAAGAGATTTTGTCTTTGCTTGCACGTCTTGTGCTGATGTTGTCGGCAGTGTGTTTTGTTGTTTCCTGCGGAGACGACTCTGTTCCTCCGCAGGAACATGTTTCCCTGACGGAGGGGACTTCTGCCAGTTGGGTTTTCCCTGCCGATAAGACGGGTTGGGAAAATCAGATTGTCTTTAACTCCACAGGCAAGTGGACGGCCGCTGTTGTCTCTGCAGCCTCAAATTCATCGTATAGCGAACCTGTGTACTGGCTGTTGCTGAGTGATTACGGGGGCGATGCTGGCGATAATACAATCGGTATGTCTTTGGCGGAAAACGCCACGGGCAAGGATCGTAAGGCGGAAATACACATTACTTGTGGGCAGTCCAAAGTCACGCTGACTGTGGTGCAAAAGGCAGAGAAGAAGGGTGCTGGCGAACTCTTGCAGTGAAGGATGGGCATGCCTTTCCCCATTGCAGGAACCATTATGGGTGCCGTGGCTAAGGAAAGGAGGGTAACATCCCTTCTCTTTCACGTAATTTTCATAACTTTGCAATTGCGTTGCTTCTGCCACGCGTGTCTTCTGCTATGGAGGATGAGGTGTGGAGGGCAAGGGATTGGACAGGATATTTACATATACATATAAGCGTAATGGACAAGACATCATTGCTGAGAATAGCCGTGCAGTCAAAGGGACGGCTCTATGAGGACACCATGGCACTGCTGGCCGAGGCGGGCATCAAGGTGCCCCAAAGCAGGCGCACCCTGTTGGTACAGAGCAACAACTTCCCCATCGAAGTACTCTTCTTGCGTGATGATGACATTCCCCAAAGCGTGGCTACGGGCGTTGCAGACCTGGGCATAGTGGGGCAGAATGAGTATGAGGAGCGCAATGAAGATGCCGAGGTGGTGCGTCCGCTAGGATTCAGCAAGTGCCGTCTTTCGCTGGCCATCCCTCATGCAGAACCTTATAAAGGCTTGAAGTGGTTTGAGGGGAAGAAGATAGCCACCTCCTATCCGGGCATTTTGCGCCGCTTTATGGAGCGGAACCATATAGCCGCAGACATTCATGTGATTACAGGGTCGGTGGAGATTAGCCCGGGTATTGGCCTAGCGGATGCCATCTTCGACATCGTCAGCAGTGGAAGCACTCTGGTGAGCAACAATCTGCGCGAGGTGGAGGTCGTGATGCAGAGCGAGGCTCTGCTGATTGCCAATCGCGGTCTTACGGCCGAGAAACGTGCGGTGCTGGATGAACTCCTGTTTCGTATAGAGGCAGTGAAAAACGCCGAGGACAAGAAATACGTGCTGATGAATGTGCCCACTGACCGCATACAGGATGTGGTGGCTGTGCTTCCTGGAGCCAAAAGTCCCACGGTGATGCCTTTAGCCACGCCGGGATGGAGCAGCGTGCACACGGTCATTGATGAACAGCGCTTCTGGCAGATCATACGCCAGTTGAAGCAGTTGGGTGCACAGGGAATATTGGTGGTGCCCATTGAGAAAATGATTCTCTGACCCTCTCGGGGGCAAGGTGGGCATGGAGTTGCAGTCCATGCCCATACTTTTATATAACATGGGGGCACGGGGCTTCGCGCTCTGTGACTTTGGAAAGGAACAAACAAAGACGGGAGAACCCACAAATGAACGTTTACGAATACCCCACGCAGGCACAACTTGACTGCCTCCTGCAGAGACCGGCACACGATGCCGCTCATCTTGCAGCCACGGTGTCGACTGTGCTTGACGATGTGCGGCAGCACGGCGATGAGGCTGTGTTGCGCTACGAGAAACAGTTTGACCATGCCGTGCTCAGTGCTTTGGAAGTCACCCGAGAGGAGATGGACGAGGCTTGGGAGCAAGTGCCCGCTGACTTGAAGCAGGCCATCGAACTGGCACATGCCAACATAGAGAAGTTCCATGCCAGCCAGCGTTTCCATGCCGATCACGTAAAGGTGACCGATGGGGTGGAGTGCTGGCAGAAGGCTATACCCATCCAGCGCGTGGGGCTCTACATTCCTGGAGGCACGGCACCGCTCTTCAGCACTGTGCTCATGTTGGCCACACCGGCCAAGTTGGCAGGTTGCCCCGAGATTGTACTCTGCACACCTCCTGCAGCAGATGGCAAGGTGAATGCCGCGGTGCTGGCTGCGGCACGCGTGGCAGGCGTATGCCGCGTGTTCAAGGCTGGCGGCGTGCAGGCCATCGGTGCCATGGCTTTCGGTACACAGAGCGTCCCCAAGGTTTATAAGATTTTCGGCCCGGGCAATCAATACGTGACTTGTGCCAAGCAGCAGGTGAGCATGCAGGGCGTGGCAATTGACATGCCTGCCGGTCCCAGCGAGGTTGCCGTGCTGGCTGATGACTCTTCTCGCCCCGACTTTGTGGCTGCCGACTTGCTGAGCCAGGCGGAGCACGGATCCGACAGCCAGGTAGTGCTCATCACCACCAGCCGCAGGCTCCTGGATGAGGTGCAGGCCGAGGTGAATCGCCAACTGGCTCTCTTGCCCCGCAGAGACCTGGCTGCACGCTCGTTGGAGTACAGCAAACTGATCTTGGTGAAGGACTGTGAGGAGATGATGGACGTGGCCAACCGTTATGCTCCTGAGCATCTCATTATAGAGACAGCCAACTATATGGAACTGGCTGCCAGGGTGGTCAATGCCGGAAGTGTGTTTCTCGGAAGCCTTACGCCCGAGAGCGCGGGCGACTATGCCAGCGGAACCAACCACACTCTGCCCACTGCCGGATGGGCCAAAGCATACAGCGGGGTCAATCTGGACAGTTATATCAGGAAGGTGACCTTCCAACACATCACTCCCGAAGGAGTGCGTGCTATAGGCCCTGCCGTGGAGCGGATGGCCGCGGGCGAGGGATTGGATGCCCATAAAAATGCCATGACATTGCGAATAAAAGAAGTGAAATGAAGGAACTGAAGGATTTGGTGCGCCCCAATATACAGGCTTTGGAGCCTTACAGCTGCGCCCGTGATGAGTTCAAAGGGCGTGAGGCGCATGTCTTCCTCGATGCAAACGAGAGCCCTTACAATGCTCCCTATGATCGCTATCCCGCTCCCGTGCATGAGGATTTGAGGCTGATGCTTTCCCGCATAAAGGGTGTGCGTCCCGAACAGATATTCATGGGCAATGGGTCCGATGAGGCCATTGACCTCGTGTACCGCATCTTCTGCCGTCCGGGAGTGGACAACGTGGTGGCCATGAGCCCCACGTATGGCATGTATCAGGTATGTGCTGACATCAATGATGTGGAGTATCGTCCCGTTCTCCTCAATGAGGATTACACCCTTGATGCCGACAGGCTGCTGCAGGCTGCCGACCGGAACACCAAGGTAATCTGGCTGTGTTCGCCCAATAACCCCACGGGAGCGGCTCTCCATCGGGGGTCTGTGGTGCGGGTCTTGAAGGAGTTCGAGGGCATTGTGGTGGTTGACGAGGCTTATTCAGACTTCTGTCGTCAGCGTCCTTTTCGCCTCGACCTTTCCCTTTACCCCAATCTAATTGTGCTCAATACCATGAGCAAGGCTTGGGCATCGGCAGCCATACGTCTGGGTATGGCATTTGCCGGCGAGGAGATAATCGCACTCTTCAACAAAGTCAAGTATCCTTACAACGTCAACCTGCTCACTTGCGAGCAGGCCAAGCGCATACTCACACAGTCGGCCAGCGTGGCCAGTTGGGTAGGCAACATCGTTGCCGAGCGTGACACTATGGCTCCCGCCCTGCGCGAGTTGCCTTTCTGTCGTCAGGTGTATCCCAGTGACGCCAATTTCCTGCTGGTGCGCGTGGATGATGCCAATGCGCTTTACCATTATTTGGTGAACAAGGGTATTATCGTGCGCAACCGCAACCGTGTGGAACTTTGCGGCAATTGCCTGCGCATCACTATAGGTACAGCCAAGGAGAACTGTGAACTGCTCTCCGTGTTGAGATGTTATAAATAAAACGAAAGATGAGGAAAGCACTCTTCATAGACCGCGACGGAACTATTCTGGTGGAACCTGCCGATGAGCAGATTGACAGTTTCCAGAAGTTCCGCTTCGTGCCTGGAGCCATCAGCGCATTGCGTTTCTTGCGCCGGCATACTGATTATGAGTTTGTCATGGTGTCCAATCAGGACGGTCTGGGAACGGACTCTTATCCCGAGGTCGACTTCTGGCCAACCCACCGGCTGATGCTTGACATACTGCAGGGCGAGGGCGTGACCTTCGACTCCGTGCACATTGACCGCAGTTTCCCGGCCGACAACCTGCCCACGCGTAAGCCGGGGACTGGTATGCTCACTGCCTACATGCAGGGCGATTATGACCTGGAGCACAGTTGGGTGATAGGCGACAGAGAGACCGACCGAATGCTGGCACAGAATCTGGGGGCGCAGTGTGCCCTCATCAGTGACACCTGTAACTGGGACAAGGTTTGCCAGATGGTGTTTGCCGGTGAGCGTACAGCCACGGTCAAGCGTACCACCCGCGAGACGGACATTGAGGTGCGTCTGAATCTTGACGGCAACGGAAAGAGCGACATTCACACGGGACTCGGTTTCCTTGACCACATGTTGGAGCAGTTGCCTCACCATGGCATGATGGACCTGTATGTCCGTTGTGATGGTGACCTCCATGTGGATGAGCACCACACGGTGGAAGATACGGCACTTGCCTTGGGGCAGTGCATCCGCCAGGCATTGGGCGACAAAAAGGGTATTGAGCGCTATGGTTTCTGCCTGCCTATGGACGACAGCCTGTGCCAGGTGGCTCTTGATTTCGGCGGACGGCCTTGGCTGGTGTGGGGCGTGGAGCTTCACCGCGAGCGCATAGGTGACGTGCCTACCGAGATGTTTAAGCATTTCTTCAAGAGCCTGTCCGACTCCGCTCAGATGAACTTGAACGTGCAGGCCCGCGGGGAGAACGAACATCACCTTATCGAAGGCATCTTCAAGGCACTGGCACGCAGCATGCGCATGGCCGTGCGCAGGGATGTCGATCATTATCAGTTGCCCTCCAGCAAGGGCATGCTCTGAGTACGAACTGCAGCACTCCGATATGCCTACAGATAATCAATACCCTTCGATGCTCCTGCAGCGTGCTGTGAGCGAGATAAGCCGCCTGCCGGGCATAGGCAGCAAGACTGCTCTCAGGCTGGCTCTGCACCTGCTCAACCAGACTCCCGAGGAAGTGGACCGCATGGCGCAGAGTATCGTGGACTTGCGCCATGGCGTGAAGCGTTGTCGTGTGTGCCGTAATATCTGTGACGATGACTTGTGTGCCATCTGCTCCAATCCGGCACGCGATGCCTCGCTCGTCTGCGTGGTGGAGAATGTGCAGGATGTTCTTGCCGTGGAGCGAACCATGCAGTACCGCGGACTTTACCACGTGCTGGGTGGCGTGATAAGTCCTATGGACGGCGTGGGACCCTCTGACCTGGAGATTGAGAGTTTGGTGGAGCGTGTCAGTCAGGGTGATGTGCGTGAGGTCATATTGGCACTCAGCCCCACCATGGAGGGCGACACCACAGGCTTCTATATATATCGCAAGTTGCAGCCTGTGCAGGTACCTGTGTCCACACTTGCCCGTGGAGTGGCGCAGAACGATGAGTTGCAGTACACTGACGAGGCCACTCTGGGGCGTGCCATCACCGCGCGCGTTCCCTTTGGCAAGTGACTGTGTCAGTCTTGGCTGCCCGGCGGATGGGTGGCATTACGTACGGGCCAACAACACTATAAACTTACGTAACGGATGAACATTAAACAATGGCAACGGCTCTGGGGTGCCGTGGTGCTGGCTGCCGCTTGCCTTATTATACTTTTCGAGTCGGGAATCTTGCCCGAGGGATTTTTCTGCGGTTGTGACGCGTGGCAGTACGCATGCGAGGTGACCACACTGGCTCTCACGCTGGTGGGTTTGGTGACGGGCATGAAGTCGCCTCACCGTCCCTGGCTGCGTTTTGCTTGTTTTGCCCTGCCGCTCATGGCTTCCCTGCTGGTTTATTACCTCTTTTATAGTTCCACCACACTGGCCTGTGCTGCGGCAGTGGGTGTGGCCATGCTGCTTCTGTGGCCCCGTGCCGTTACCCCCGAGATATGATACAGTTGAGCATCGTAATAGTCAGTTACAACGTCAGGTACTATTTGGAACAGTGCCTGTGGAGCGTATCTCGTGCCACGCGTGACCTCCAGGCCGATGTGTGGGTGGTGGACAATGCCAGTACCGACGGCACTCTGGCATACCTGCGTCCGCGCTTCCCCAACGTACATTTCATTGAGAACTGTGACAACAAAGGCTTCTCTGCAGCCAATAACCAGGCCATACGCCTCTCCGAGGGCAAGTATGTCCTGCTGCTCAATCCCGACACCATCGTGGGGGAGGATGTGCTTAAGGGCTGCGTGGACTTTCTCGATGTGCATCCCGATGCCGGTGCCGTGGGTGTGCGCATGCTTCATGCCGATGGGTCATTTGCTCCCGAGAGCCGGCGCGGTGTGCCTACTCCCTTCACCAGTTTCTGTAAGATGAGCGGCCTGTGCCGGCTCTTCCCCCGTAGCACCGTGTTCGGGCGTTATTACATGCGTTATCTTGATGCTGATCAGACCAACCAGATTGAGATTATATCAGGTGCGTTCAACATGCTTCGCCGTACAGCTCTTGACCAAGTGGGACTGCTTGATGAGCGTTTCTTCATGTATGGTGAGGACGTGGACCTCAGTTACCGCCTTTTGCTGGCCGGCTGGCAGAACTGGTACCTGCCCCTCAACATTCTCCATTATAAGGGCGAGAGCACCGCGAAGAGCAGTTTCCGCTACGTGCATATCTTTTATAATGCCATGCTCCTCTTCTTCAACAAGCATTATGGGGAGCGGTACCGAATGCTGGGTATCCTTATCCGCTTGGCGGTCTGTGGTCGTGCAGCCCTTGACTCACTGCTGCGTGTCTGGCAGCATTTGCTGCTTCTGCTCCATTGCCAGCGGAAAACCACACCTGTGGAATATGTGACCTATGATTTGGACTGTCAGTCCTGCAGGGACATGCTGGAGCAATTGCGCACCCAGCCGGCCCCGCGCCGTGAACTGGAAACCGTGTCCCGCCGCTCGGGTATGGCCATACGCACGGGCGGAGTGTCTCCCATGGCTGAATTGGGACAGAGTGATGAATATCAAGAGAATAGGAAAGGAGACGGGTTGTGCTGAGGGATAACAAGGTGATGCTCAGGGCTGTGGAGCCTGAGGATTTGGAACTGATGTACTTGCTGGAGAATGATGCGAGGCTTTGGGACTGCGCAAACACGTCGGTGCCATACTCCTCGCACTTGTTGAAGGAGTACATCAAGCAGTGTTCGTGCAACTTTTATGAGGATAAGGCCGTGCGTATGGCCATAGCCTTGCCATCGGGCATGTCGGTGGGATTTATTGATCTTCAGAACTATGAGCCCAAGCATCAGCGTGCCGAGGTGGGCATTGTGCTTATGCCTGACTTTCAGCATCAGGGGTTGGCAAAGCACGCCTTGACACTCATGGCAGAGTACGCCCGTGACATGCTGCACCTGCATCAACTCTATGCCCACGTGCATACTGGAAATCATCTGGCCTTGCGGCTTTTCCTTGCGGCTGGCTTCATCCGTACGGCTACTTTGCCGCAATGGACGTGCTGCACGGATGGTTGGCAAGACGTGGCCGTGTTCCAGATGATTCTGACCAAGTGAAGTTGGGATGCCCATCCTTCTTTTCTGAGAGTTGAAATTTTTGTAATGTAAGTTCGGGAGAGGTTTCCTGTTTCTTGAAATCCGTCCTGTTTTTCTTGTCGGGGCACTCCATCGTAAATCGCATCTGACAGATGTTAAAAAACGCAGAGCGTTGCATTGGTCGCCTACAATCCGTCGGATTACGGGAGCGGTGTACCACTTGCTGCATGCCTGCCTCATCTTACGGTTCTTGTCCTGCTTCAACTGATACTGGATCATTGTGCTTGATTGGTTTTGATGGTTGTACTTCATGTCTGCCCTTTTCTCTCACCCCCTTGGCCTTCCCGAACAGGCCGTGGTGATGACGTGCCAACGGGCTTTTGGACACGGTGCAAAGGTACGGCGGCGGTGGAGTGGCAACCGTGAATTAAATGGAATTAGATGGAATTAAGGCTGATTTATTAGCATATATTAACATTTTGCGCCTGTTGTGTCTGAGATTGATATCCGCAATGTGCTCCCTTCATGCCGGGGGAAGCAGGGTATGGCCGGGTCACGCTTGCTTACCATGCTGCCCGGTAGGTTGTCTTGTTGCATTTACCAAGTCACTTAAAGGTGGTAACCAAGTCATTTGAGGGTTGTAACCAAGTCACTTGCGATTGTAACCAAGTCACTCGTGAGAGGAGGCAATCCTGTGCGGGAGGTGACAGATGACAGATAAAAACACTGTTTTTGCAAACTTTTATATATACTACTTGTAAAGTGTGCTTAATATTAAGCACACTTTATTTTTACTATATATATAAGTTTATAGAAAAACCAGATATTATCCGTCATCTGTCACTCTGTGGAGAGGCATTTTTGGAAGTCCGCAATCACGTTGCCCGACCTCGGAACCACGATGAAGCCTTGCACTTGTCCCCTTCTGACCCTCTCAAAGCCCGGTTCCACCATGGCTTTGCCAAGGCTCACGGCACTGAGTTTGGCCGAGAGGTTTTCGCTGATGACTTGCAGGGGTGCCAAACCACCAAATTTGGTAATGATTTTTCAGTGCACCATCTATATGAAAGGGATTTCCGTGAACAGCACTCCCCTGGAACATATCCATAAAGTGTTTAAAGGCATTGCGCAGAGAGGCGAATGTTCCATGGGATGGTTCCTTGGCTTCAAGGCTCGTCTGATTTGCAACGAGAAAGGCGAATTGCTGGACTTTATGATAATTCCTGGTGGTATGGATGATATGAAAATATTGGAACACAAAGACTTCGTTGAATTCATATACGGAAAATCGACCGCAGGTAAAGGGTATGTCGGCAAGGACATTTCCAACGCTTGCTCGTGGATTGCATTCAGTTTATCACCAAACTTGAAAGTAACATGGAGGGGCTTTGATGGGTGTTTCCGGCAGGTTCGCCGCTTTGGGAACAGACTATCAGGGAAGCCATGAATGGTGAGTTGAAGAGCATCGCGCTGGTGGAACATTCCAAGCACAGGAGCCATGAAAATTCCATCGTCAGCATGCTTGGGACCATTGCTGTTTATTGCATGTTTTCTAAAAAGCCGTGCATCAAAGTACAACGTACATTAGACACACAGCTTGCATTGTTTTTGAATTCATCAAACTCACGTTAATTATAAAAGCAATTCTAGAAGAATCTAATCTTTGGTGGTCTAGTGACTGATTTTGGTTTTGTGGAATTTATATTATACTATCCCCTTCTTCCTTCGCATTTTCAGGATATAATAATTATCTGTTTCTTTCATCTTCTCTTCGTAGGGCTTAAGGGCATTTCTGAGCAGCCTTCCGATTGCCGGCAGTCTATGTTTCTCCAATCCTATCAATTGCAGAAGTTGGACTGGTTCGAAAACGCAATAATACCATCCGTCATGTGTGCAAAGAAAACCATATCCCATATCAATATGATGATTTAGTCGGCAGGAGTCTGTCTGCAGGTCAAGCTTGAAATCATAGAGGGACTCCCCATACTTGAATATGCCCCATATAGTGCTGTCCTCATATACGAACGACTCCAGATGATCATATTCATAGGTATTATGGCCGGCAGCCTCTCTTGCCTTACTCTCTGTCAGCGCATTCGGTGAAAGCAAGGTGTATCTTTTACTCTCCGAGATATTTCCTATATTGAAGAGATAGAATGATGAAGTGTAATAATCATAATAGCAAAGACTCTGACCGTTTTTCCGAATCTGATTCTGCCATGAAGACGGAATATCCCTTATGAGATTCACATGTCCCTTTATGAGGGGGGGCTTCTGATTTGAAATTATTGTCATATCGTGCGAGTATAGTCTTTTGGCCACGATTGTTGGTTGACAGGAAGTATCCCTTATTGGTAATCAGGAAGCCCTGCCACTGAGGCGTACCTTTCAGGGCGTCAACTTTCAGAAAAGTGCCCGTGGCGTTATAGAACTTCACATAGCTGTAATCCAATATGGCGATGGTGTCTCCTGCAGTATTGGCAGAGAAATTCAAGATGGCCGAGTACTCTGGCAGGCTGTGCCCCTTTTCTCCGATTTTGGAAATAAAACGGCCATCATTTGCATAATGAAATATTGAACCTCCCTGTTGGTTGTCAAGAATAAAAATGCCGGAGTCAGAAACCTGCATCTTCAGGATTTCTCCCATTGGATTCTCGCTGTTATTCTCTAAGGCTATCAATTCCATATCACAGAACTCCTCAGCAAGACTATTCGTGCAGGAATAAATGGGCGTTTCGTCAACACAGGCATTCACCCTGATGTCACATGCTTCCGCTGTTTCCAATAAAACACTATTCTTTTTATAGTTTTCTGCACACGAAACGGCCAAAAGCACAAGGGTAATGATACATATATCTTTTGTGTGGGACATATAACTTATATCTTATTGATTATATTTAACGTGAGTTCGATGAATTATAACCGCCTGTAAAATTGGTGATTAGCGAAAATTGTTGTGATCTTATTGTGCTCAAATACAAAGTATTATAAACAGTAATCACTATGTTCACCGAAGACAAAGTTACAGAATTATTTTGTATGACAGATGACTTCTGCAAGTTTTTTGAGGCTGTGACGGAAAAGTATACGCAGGAATCAAACAGGAAGTACCGTTATCATCGTGATTCAATCACGTCAAAGGCAGAAATCATGCTGATTATAATACTGTTTCATGTTTCAGGCTACCGTTGCCTGAAACATTTACTATTTGGAAAAAGTCAGCAATTAACTGTGCCATCTCTTCCCCAAGGTTGTCTCGTATAACCGTTTTGTGGAACTTGAAAAAGAGGTTGCCCTCTGGCTCTGTTCATAAAGAAAGTGTTGCTTGGAAAATGCATGGGCATAAGTTCGTGAACAGCACTCCTCTGAGAGAATGCAAGAACCAGAGGATAGGCATTCATAAAGTATTCAAAGGTATAGCCCAAAGAGGCAAGTGTCCCATGGGATGGTTCCTTGGCTTCAGGCCTTGTCTGGCCTGCAACGAGAAGGGCGAGTTGCAGGACGTTATGGTAACTCCTGTTGATGTGGATGGCATTAAACAACTGGAATACAACGTATTCATCGGATTCATATACGGCAAGCCGGTCGCTGGAAAGGGCATGTCAGCAAGGACATTTTCCAACGTTTGCTTGTGGATGTCATTCCGCTTGCCGCCAAATTTGAAAGTAACATGGAGGGGCTTTGATGGGTGTCTCCGGCAGGTTCGCCGCTCTGGAAACGGGCTATCATGGAAACCGTGAATGACGACTTGAAGAACATCGAACAGGTGGGATATTTCAAGCGCAGGAATTATGAAAATTTTATATATTTTACAATGTTTTTTTGACTATAAATTCAGAAATTCATTTTAGCAATGTTATATCAATGCCTGTCTCCTCCTACTATTCTGTTACCAATTAACAGTTCAAAAGAATACCATTTAGAACTATTCAAACTGCTATTCAAATATATCGAATATGAATGATGTCCTTTCTCTACTAGCAAAGTGGTTGAGTTTGAATAGGAATAATCTCCATTAAAAGCCCTTATGTTCAAAGTCACTGTTTTCTCACAAAATCCATAATAATCAAAAGACAACCAACCTGTATCGAAATTAAACGATGTACTTTTCACAAACAAAGGCTGTTTCTCATTATATATTTCCATAAGTTGACCAAGTTCCCTTTCTATGTCTTCTCGCTGCTCTTTTTCCGCAGTCAATAAAGATTGCAAGTCTGAGATATTGTTCTTTAAGCTTGCGATAAACGTATTTTGCTCTTTTATCGTTTCGCTCTTTTGTGCGTTCTCTTTTTGCGCTTTCTGGAGATTCAACTCTGTGTCATTCAATGCAATTTTAAGAAAAAACAATCCAATGCTGCAGGAAACTGCAATGAAACATAAAACGGCAACATTTTTATATTGTTTTTTCTGTTTATTCAATTTGTTGTATTGTTTTTTCTGCTTGTCACATTGAAAAGACAACTCTGCTTTTTCTTTGTAAAGTTTCTTGATAACACTTCTATAGCCGGCCAACGATGAAGTATCGCAGCCTGTCTCTTTTGTAACGAAAGTATATGCGTATTTGTATGAGGCTTCAATAATTGCGTCATTTGGGTCTGCAATATTAAATTGTTTCTTTTCCGTGTTGGATTTTGAATAATCGACAGGTGGCAAAATCTTTATATAGTTATCCAAAATGCTGATAGCATTACCTATAATGCTTAATATTCGTTTTATCTCTTGTTGATTTTGAACGAGATTTTTGTTCGTGGACACGACATCTCCATTTTCGCTAAACGTAAGTATTTCCCCTTTTGTCACCATTTCCGTCACTGCATTCTCAAAAATAGGGAATAGTATACTAATATTCGAGAACATCATACCATTGAGAAGTATGCAAAAGCCTATGTACTGTGAGACGTTGTCCAATTTGCGTATATACCCATAATACATAAGTCCGTTGTCTCTATGTATTATAATTTGAGATTTTACAGAGGTGTGCGTATAGAAATTTTGATATATGTCCCTTGAATAGTTGTCTGGATATTGTGTGTAACCATCATCCAGAACTCCAAATATATAGACAGAAGTATTTACCATTATTTTAGTTTGAAGATTAAAGTCTCATTCTCATTGTCAATCTTAATAGTTGCCAATCTATCCAAGATTTCGTTGCCTAGCAATAGAGGAGCATTCATATTGTTTGCAACTGTTGCCAGTACATTTGGACATAATATTTGATCATTTATAACAACTTCTTTCAAGTTCACAACCATATTCTTCACAACACTTCCGTCTGCAATTTGAGACTGCGTTGTTCCCAATATATCTTCTTGCGTGAGTTTTCCTTTTTGGTAAAGATAGTTGGCCTCGGCTACAGAAATAAGAGCTCCTGAACAACCTGTGTCAAAAACCATTTCCAAGCCAACGCCATTTACTTTCACTTGGACAAACTTCACACCATTTTCATTTCTGAAAGGTACGGCTATCTCGTCTCCACTTTGCGCTAAAGAAGATTCTTCAGCATCTTCTGTTGTTGTCTCAACCTCGACATAAACAGGCTTTTTCTTTCCGCTGCCACACGATATTAGTGCGGCAGCGAAAAAAACGCTAATAATGAATTTTACATTCTTCATAATTTTTTTTGTTGCTTTGCTATTAACTTACGTTCTATATGCTCACCTTTTGAATTGTCGTAAATTAGTGTGACATCCGTAGATTTTGGTTTAAACGTTATGGAAACCCCATCGTCACGTCCTATGATTTCGCCACCTTTAATAGTCCACTTTTGATTGTTGGAATTATTGACGTTTTGTATAGACGCATAATGTGTTTGTCCTATTTTAAGAAAAATATTTTTTCTTGCATTATAATCTGAAGCATCTATTCTTGCAGGCTTTGTAGGTGATTCTATGGCATCATAACTACCAGTCCCAAAAGTATGATTTACATCTTCTATTATCATATTTTCTTTGGATTGCTCAACAACCTGAATTTGCGATTTAAGGTCTTCGTTCTCTGCTTTCAACATATTGATTGTATCGTTTAATACGTATAGGTCATCGTGCTGTTCTATATTTTTCTCTTTTGATGGAAATATAAGTATTGAAATAATTATCACCCCCAATATAGTATTAATCCATGGAATAATATACCTTATGAAACTTTGTAACTTCCATTTATGCCCGTCATCTAAGTTTGATTGGGCTGTGTAGCCAAGAGCAGAGGCGAGTTCTATTACAGGTTCTTTTATGGTTTCTATGATTGCGATATTCTTTTTTGTTAAATTATGCTCTTGAATCTTACCGTTCAACTTTTGGATGGTTTCTTTCTGTTCCGCAATCTTACTTGCCAAATTGCTGTTGTTTGTTCGTAATAATGAAAGTTCGTTTTCCTTCTGTGTGATTTCGTTCTTAGAGGCTGTAGCATTTGCTCTAATACGGTCTTCACATTGTTGTTTCTCTGCATTTAATCTGGCTTCGTAATTCTTGGCTAGCGTTTTTTCTCTACTTGTCTGATAATAAGGAGATATTACTATTTTGCCATATTGCCTTACCGCTGATTCAACTTCGCTGCTTGTGCTTTCATACAGATTTGCTGAAGGAAACTGTGTTCCGTTTGTTTTAAAACCGTTCAGAGTACAAAAACTTTCACCTGTAAGAGCAGATTGGATTAGTTCCCAAATGCTGGAACTTATTTTTTTCAAGACATCATGAGCATTTGAAAAATCAGGTACGATATATTTGTAGTTGCCATTCTGTATTTTTAATATACTGTTGACAACATATGTCGAGAAAACTATATCAAGGACTTTATACACGTTCATAAAGTCTTTGCAATAAGCAGCAAATCGTATTGACAACCCAAAATATGAGCCATCACGACCATCATTGCCTACGACATTACCATATACAAGATAGTTGTAATAGCAGTATATTTTGCCATTTGAAGTACGTGTTTGAATAAAGAATCTTACCTTGTCAGAACAACTTTGGTCATAAAAATTACCAAAATAGTTGCGGTCTTCGTCTTTTCCCCAAAAACTCTCGCCATTGGGAACACCGTGAACAAAAATTTCTACATCCATGACATCAACCTCTGATTCGTTTTAGTATAAAATTCCATAGTTTCTTGGGGTAAGCATCCGATCCTTGTTCAAACGTGAGCGTTCCGTCTGCCGCTTCTGAGAAATCGCCTGTCTGAAATGCGACAAAATCAAAGTTGTACGGTTTCCACCATCGGTTAATAGGATTCACATTCATAAAAGGAGCGAAAATACTTGGATACAAAAACTCTGTATGCTGTAAAGCAAGGTTATACTTTATGTTCCCAACACCTATCACGAATGGAGTCTCATCTATCTTGTTGAATACAAACAGGATTTTATCACGTGAACTGATACGTGTTTTCAATCTATGTATCTTATTTACATAATTTCTGCGAGCCTCGACATCCATTCTCTTGTTTGTTCTGTCTGGCTCAACCATGATTGCCCATATTTTTCTGTTTGAACTGTTGATTATAGCATTCACGTATTTCGGGAATTTTGCTTGAGGGTCTTCCGGCTTGAAATAATACTCGCCAGGTCCCTCCAGTATCTGACATAAGGGTTTGCCGTCACGAAGTACCTGAACCAACATGAAGTTGATTTTACTTGTGGACTTGGCGGCATCTTCACTTCCCACCATGGCGTCGAAATTCTTACACATGTTGCTGTAATTCGTGTCGTATGTGGGTCTGAAAGAGGTCACAGGCTCTATGGTATATCCTTGGCCTTGCAGATATCGGGTCAGACGGATTAACGTCATTGTCTTGCCGCAAGCTGGTGGACCAAAAAACACAACCAATGGTGTCTTGTAGTCTGCGATGGTCACTTTAATTTTATTGGCATCGTTAAGTTCTTCCGAACTCATGCCAACATCATTCACTTGTACATTTTCTGCAGAAAAAGTGTTGTCATTGTTCACGATTTCTTCATTCGTGCCCATGGAAACATTGGACAACGGTTCGTTGGTTGGCGAAATGCCGAAATTCATATCAGCCATATTGTTGTATCTGTTTTTTATGTTATTAAAATTCTTGTTTCTTGAAAGCCAAGTCGAAAAAGATGAAGGCTGCAATATCCACCAGTATGGATATGATTATCCAAAACATGAACCCATGTCCGGAATACTCTCCTTTGATGAAATCTTCCCATACGTCAAATACGTTTATCATTCTTTTCACTTTGGTTACGGGATTGTCTGCCGTGTAATTTGCCTCATCGGTTTTTGATGAGAAGTTGACAAAGTCTCTGTTTTTTCTAACCGTGTTATACGATGTGTTGAGTTTGCCACACACATCTTCTATATCTTCTGCATCATTCAGGTTAATGGTCTTGTCACCAATATATTTTTTTACCAAAGCCAAATTCTCGTCATCACGCTTCACCTCTTTTATATTGTCTGCGTTTGGCGACAATATATGAGCCATGATGTTTGTAGCACGGTTTTCGGTAAGAAGATAGATTTTCGCACGGTATGCGTCGCATAGTTTCTCCCTGTCTTGTTTGGAAGTACCCTTGAAACTCAGCGGTTCAACTTTGTCTACACTAAGGAGAGTGGCGAACTTTCTTAAGATTTCTTTCGATTTTGAACCAAATCCAGGATTTACCTCGTTCTTAATTTCAGCCTCCAGTTCACCTAAAAGAACATCAATATTGTTTTTCAGTTCATTTACTTTTATCGTTGCTTGCGTTTTATTGTTGGTGTTATTTTTTATTTGCCCCAAGTACCCACGAGTGGTTGAGATATCCGTGTTTACCTTGTCATTTATAACAGTGCGGTAGAAAAATGTATGTGTGTTGGTAGGCATACTGCACACAAGCCAGAAAACAAGAACTATAAGCACACCACCAACAAGACGGATGCCCCGTTTTTCAAGGTAAATGTTCTGGTTAAGGCTGTCTACAATCATTTTTGTTCCCAATGCAGCAATAATGAAAAAGCCTACAGAAACCACCCAACACATTGCTATTGGCCATGATGACAATAACAAATGCAGGGATTCTGATGTCGCCCAGCAACTCACAGCGGCAAAAGCAATAAAAGCGGTTACCCATACTAATTTCAAATAATTGTTTTGTTCCATTTTTATTTCAATAATAGATACGAAAAAGGCGTGCAACCATTCTTTCTGCTTGCCTTATCATCGGGTTACCGCCAAGTGACCTGCACGTGTAACAAGCACAGAATAGTCCACGCCTAATCAGCGTGAACTTCCAGTCTGCTTGTCCTCACACGTTTGAATATTGGCGGTATTCGATGATAAGAGAACAAGAGCTAAAAGCTCAATATCTATTTATTTGTTCATTTCAAGTTTTCTGAATGGAAACGCTCTTTCGGTTTGTAATTGTGCCGCACATTTCAGAGCAGCGGATTTTTAAGTTTTAACCTGCGGGATGACGCTCTTCTGAGTGCCTGTTCCTTTTGCGTTCCATTTATTTTCTGTCTGTCTTTGGCCTCCTTCTTTCTTTTAGTGTTATTATTGTTGTTCCCCAAGTGTCTTATTGGACAATTAGGGAATTATGTATCTGTTGATTATCAATTCGTTGTGTGGGCTAATCGTTACTGATGTCTTCCTGCAGTCCGAACTCCACGCCGGAGGGGGAGAGGGCATCACGCATAGCCGTACTCATGTGAACTGCGCGTTCACGGCCTTGATGGCGTTGGCACCCGTCCCGCCGGGCTTCATTGGCGTTGGCACTGCCGTTTGCCTTTGATGCTCAGGCGGAACGAGCCGAGGTCACTTCTGCGGTGACACAATCCCTTTTCTGTATGGTGTCTTGTACCTGACAGCCTGTTTCAGTTCGCGCTTTGGAACTCATTGAGGAAGCGCACATCGTTCTCGCTGAACATGCGCAAGTCCTTCACCTGATACTTGAGGTTGGTGATGCGCTCTATGCCCATGCCGAAGGCGTATCCCGTGTACACGCTGCTGTCGATGCCATTGGCTTCCAGCACGGCGGGGTCAACCATCCCGCAGCCTAGAATCTCCACCCAACCTGTGTGTTTGCAGAATGAACAACCTTCTCCGCCACAGATGTTGCAACTGATGTCCATCTCGGCACTGGGCTCTGTGAAGGGGAAATAACTGGGGCGCAGACGTATCTTGGTGTCGGGGCCGAACATTTCTTGAGCGAAGAGCAGAAGCACCTGCTTGAGGTCCTTGAAACTGACATTCTTGTCTACGTACAATCCCTCCACTTGGTGGAAGAAACAATGTGCACGTGCCGAGATGGCCTCATTCCTGTACACTCGTCCCGGGCAGATGACGCGGATGGGTGGCTGTGCCTTCTCCATCACACGTGCCTGTACGCTGCTGGTATGTGAGCGCAGGATGATGTCGGGATGCGATTCCACGAAGAAAGTATCCTGCATGTCGCGCGCGGGATGGTCATCTGCAAAGTTCATGCTGCTGTACACATGCCAGTCATCCTCCACCTCGGGACCTTCAGCCAAGGTGAATCCCAGGCGGCTGAAAATGTCCACAATCTCGTTCTTCACAATGGTGAGCGGGTGACGGGTACCCAGGGCAATGGGGTAGGGTGTGCGTGTGAGGTCCACCTGCGGGCCGGCTGCCTCTTCGGTGGCAGCGTTGCTCTTGAGTGAGTTTATCTTTTCAAGTGCGGCATTCTTGAGTTCGTTGAGTTTCATGCCCAGTTCCTTCTTCATGTCGGCAGGCACGGTGCGGAAATCTGCCATCAGTGCTGAAATCTCACCCTTCTTGCTCAGGTACTTGATGCGGAGTGCTTCCACTTCCTCGCTGTTGTGTGCCTGCAGCGTGGAGATTTCGGCCATCATCTTCTGTATTCTCTCTATCATTTCCTTGCTGTGATGTTTTTTACTAATTCCATGCAAAGGTACGCTTTTATTGATGAAAACGGATTACGATATGGAAAAATAAGTGTACTTTTGCCCCGTTTATCAAGCAGTTGTTTCTGTATGATTAGTAAAACATGGGTCTGCATGCTGGCCATCATGCTGTTGGCAGCCTCCTGCGGGAGAGGCCGGACGGTTGAGGAACCGGACTTGCAGGACAGTACGTGGGTTGAGGATACCTTGATGCCAGACAGTCTGGCCGAGTTGGAAGAAGAGATGGATGAGGCTGTGGATGAGAATCGGGTGGATGGTTCGTTTGATGACTTTATCTTTACCTTCACGCGCTCACCCCATCTGCAGGCGCAGCGAACGCAATTCCCGCTCTCTTATATCAAGGCAGATGGCACCCAGACCACCGTTGAGGATATTGCGGGAGTGGGCAGTTTCGACTTCCTGGGTGGTGATTATTACACCGTGCTTTACGCTTCCATGCGTGAGTTGGAGGCCGAACATGGTGAATTGGACAGCCTGGTGCATGTGGATCGGGTGGACTTGTCGGCGGAGTGCATGCGTACCTACACCTTTAAGCAACTGGCCGGCAAATGGCTGCTGACCTCCATGGCCGACCGCATGTTCGGCGAGGATGTACTCTCCGATTTCTATCGCTTTTATTCCCGATTCTCCTCTGACAGTACCTTCCAGGCACATGCATTGGCTTCCACACTGCATGTTTCCATCCACGATACGGAAGACGAGGTCAGCATCATTGAGGGAACCATCGACGCGAGCCAGTGGACGAGTTTCTGTCCGGAGGTTCCCGGTGGGGTCATCACCAACATCAGGTACAGCCAGCGTTACACTCCCCATCGCATGGTCATGCAGAAATGTGGCATGGGTACGGGGCTCCAGGAGGTGTTCACCTTCCTTAACGATGGGCTTGGGTGGCGCTTGACAAGTTATGAGGACTGACGTTCTCCCTTTCTATTAAAATATCGGATAATATGCAGATACACGAACAATGCTCACTGCTTCCCTACAATACTTTCGGCATCAATGCGCAGGCCAGGGTGCTTGTGACGTATGACAGCGAGGAGGAACTGCTCCGGGCGCTGCACCTTTACCGTTCGGCTTATGCCGGATTGCCACTGCTCCATGTGGGTGCAGGCAGCAATCTCCTGTTCCTCTCCGATTTCCCCGGTATGATACTTCACTCCCGTATAGGCGGCGTGACGTTGTTGGAGAGCCGGGGGGATGACGTGCTGGTGCGCGTGGGAGCCGGCATGGAGCATGATGCATGGGTGGCCGAGGCTGTGTCCAGCGGGTGGCATGGACTGGAGAACCTTTCCCATATTCCCGGGCAAGTGGGTGCATCGGCCGTGCAGAATATAGGTGCTTATGGTGTGGAGGTGCAGGACGTGATAGAGCGCGTTGAGGGTGTGAACCTCAGCACGGGCGTTTCCTGTTCCTGGGACAGGCAGCAGTGTGGCTATGCTTATCGACACAGTGTGTTTAAGGGAGCCTTGCGTGGGCAGTATGCCATTACACACGTGACCTACCGGCTGCACCGTACGTTTCGCCCGCATCTTGACTATGGCGCGTTGCGCTCTATGCTTCAGTCACGGGGTATTGATGCGGAGCGTGTCACGCCGACTCTGTTGCGTCAGGCCATTATTGAGTTGCGTCAGGCCAAGTTGCCCGACCCCAAGGTGCGGGGAAACGCAGGCAGTTTCTTCATGAACCCCGTGGTGGGCAGGCAGGAGTGGGAGCGCATCCGCGCCGAATATCCCCAGGCTCCACATTATGATGTGGATGAGGAACATGTGAAGGTGCCTGCGGGATGGCTCATTGAACAGTGCGGCTGGAAGGGTCGTGCCCTAGGTCGTGCCGCTGTGCATGACAGGCAGGCTCTGGTGCTGGTGAACTGCGGAGGAGCCACGGGCACTGACATTCTGGCCTTGTGTGATGCCGTACGTCAGGCTGTGCGCATGAAGTTCGGCATAGACCTGCATCCGGAGGTCAATTTCATTGGAGGTTGAGCCATGGAGGGCAATGGCAGCATGCGACTCACTTTCCTGGGCACTGGCACCAGTTGCGGTGTTCCGCGCATAGGATGCCAGTGTGAGGTGTGTACCAGCACAGACCCGCGTGACAACCGCCTGCGTTGTTCGGCTCTTTTCCAGCAGGGCGACACCAATATCTTGTTGGACTGCAGCCCCGATTTCCGCTATCAGATGCTCCGTGCACGCTTCTCGTCACCCATACATGCGGTATTCATCACCCATGAACACTATGATCACGTGGGCGGTATTGATGATCTGCGTCCTTTCAGTTATCTGCGTGACGTGCCTCTCTATGCCGACGATTATGCGGCGGGCAACCTGCGGCAGAGGTTGCCTTACTGCCTGGTGCAGCACCAGTATCCCGGTATTCCGCAGTTGAAACTGCGTGTCATGGCTCCTGGTGAGAGCGTCAGCGTGGAGGGGGTGAAGGTGACGGCACTGCGTGTCATGCACGGGCAGTTGCCCATCTTGGGCTTTCGTGTTGGCGATGTGGCTTACATCACCGACATGACCTCCTTGCCCGATGAGTCACGTCCCCTGCTTGAAGGCATCAGCTTGCTGGTGGTCAATGCACTGAGACACACTCCCCATCCCACCCATCAGTCCCTCGGCCAGGCTATCGAGTTTCGTCGATCGATTCCCGGCGACTTCCCCACATACTTCATACACATGGGTGACCAAATGGGGTTACATGCCGAGCAAGAAACCCTGCTGCCCGAAGGTTTCCATTTTGCTTACGATGGACTAGTGCTTGATATTTGAGCATGTGCTCTGCCTCTTCCCTGCATACAAGAAAGCCCTAACAAGACAGACTCTTGATAGTCTGCCCTGTCAGGGCTTTTAGAATCTTGCCCTCATGCCGCCATGGTGTTGGCGGTGAGGCGTGTGTGCCGGATCAGAACATCTTGTCGGGGTACTGTCCCTGTGCGTGCAGGGCTGCCAGTTTGGCCACCACCTCGGGGCGGTCTTCTGGATAAGTCACGCCAAACCACTTGCTGGTGGTGTCGAGCACCTCGCAGGTGGCTTTCTTCTGCTTGATGAGGCTGTCGACCATCAGTGGGATGAAGAACTCACTCTTGAGGTTCTGCTGGTTCTTGGGATCGGCAAGGAACTGACGGAAGTAAGCCTTGCTGTGCTCAAAGTAGTCAGGAGTGAATCCCCAGAAGTTCATGCTCACGGGAGTTGTGTCTGGGATGCTCACCCATTGTTCGTTCTCATCAAGATATTGCACGGTGTCTCCGTGACGCTCAATCTTTGTGCGCTCCACCACGCTGGTCAGCAGGTGAGTCTGCTCATCGTTCTCACATACGCCGCGGCTCACGGTTCCGCTTTCTGAGAGAGTGTTGCCCACGCGGAATCCCACCATGGCATACTTCCCAGTGCTGCCTTCAGGCAGTTCTGAGAGGAACTTACCCATCACACGGAATGCATCGCGGTCATAGAAGTCATCGCAATTGAGCACGGCAAAAGGCTCGTGTATGACTTCTTCGCCCATCATCACGGCATGGTTGGTGCCCCATGGCTTGGTGCGCCCCTCGGGTACGGTAAATCCTTCCGGCAGGGCATCCAGGCTTTGGAAGCAGAGTTCGCAGGGCACATGACCTTCGTACTTGCTTAGGATTTGCTCGCGGAACTGCTGCTCGAAGTCGCGTCGGATGACCCACACAATCTTTCCGAATCCGGCCTGAATGGCATCGTAAATGCTGTAGTCCATGATACTCTGTCCTTGTGGACCCAGGGTATCCAACTGCTTGAGACCGCCGTAGCGGCTTCCCATACCTGCTGCCAGCAGGAATAATGTAGGTTTCATGTTTCTTTTCCTCCTTGTTTATATAGGTATTCTTTTTTTCCTTGCTTGGGTGAGAGGCTTTGCTTCATCACGGGGACAAATGTAACACATTTATTTCAACCGACCACAGGCGGCAAGTCGTTTTGTTGCGAAAAAGCATGGCATGCCCACCTCATGGTGGTGGACTTGCCTTGCTCACGCTGTTTCGTGTTTCGTGCAGTGGAGTGAGACCGGAGAACCGGGTGACTGGAATGTCTATGCGGGCGCTCTACCGCGGAATTTGAAGTGTGGGAGATGGCTCAGAAGGGATAACCGATGGCCAGATGGTAACCCAGTGAGCGTGAGAAGCGTGTCATGTTATAGTAACCGCTCTTGCCTGTATCATAGGGTGCATGCAGCCCTACGCCTACATCAAAACGTATGACCAGGAAGTCAAGGTCATACCTAAGTCCGGCTCCTGTGCCCAAGGCTATGTCCCGTCCTAGATGCCGCAGACTGAATTGTCCTTCTTCCATGTTGTCTGTGCGGCGCAGCAACCACACGTTTCCTGCATCCAAGAAGGTCGCTCCGTAGAGTTTTCCCACGATAGGGAAGCGGTATTCCACATTGGCTTCCAGTTTCATGTCACCCGCTTGGTCAACGTATGAATACTGGCTCTTGCCGGGATGATGGCGCCCCGGTCCGATACTGCGCACGCTGAAAGCCCTCACGCTGCATGCTCCGCCCACGGTGAAGAGGTCGGAGTAAGGAGGGATGACGGCATTGCCGTAACTATAGGCAACGCCTCCCATGACACGTGTGGCCAGGCTGCTGCGGCGTGTCAGAGGGAACCGATGGGTATACTGGGCGGTGACGCGCAGGTATTGTGCAAAGGGAACTCCCAACATCTTCTTGCCTTTCCGGCTCAGGTCTTGCCCGCAGGCAGCATAGACCAGTGAGGTGAGGTTGCCTGCCTCCTTCACACTGACGCGGAGTGAGCGCGGGTGGTGCTTTTTGCTCGTCCAGGTGTAAGTGTACTCCATGCTGGGAACAAACTGGTCACGCATGGATACATACAGGGCTTGATTGGCATTTGTGATGCTGTCGAAGCGTGCTGTGGTATGTTGCAGAGACTGGTAGTCAAGCGAGAGCAACGTGAACTGGTGTTGCTCATTAGTGCCGTTCTGTATGGTGTAGGAGAACGATGTGCTGAGTGACACACGCGAGAAATATCCGGCTCGGCTCATGGCGCGTCCGTCTAGTTGCACGTCTGTGGAAGTCGTGCGATAGGGCTTCCTGCGTTCTAGGAAGAAGGGAATCAGCCGTGGCCAGGACAGAGAGAGGTTGGCTCCGTACTCATAGGAATTGAGCAGCGACCTGTCCTGAGGCACATCGGCACCTGTTTGCCATTCATACGAGCCCCATGCCTTCAGCCCCAGGGTCTCACCTCCACGGAACGCGTTGTGCTTTTTCATCCCGAATGTGATGCCCGGTCCCACTTGTCCGTTGCTCTTTGCCGTGAGTCCGGCCTGAAATTCTCCATCGTACGGTTTGGCGAGCATGGCCTGTATGTCCAGGTCAAGGGTGTCACCGGTGAAGGAAGAGTCACGTGGTACATAGCGTATGTTGAGCGCGGAGAAAAGGTTGGTGGAGAGCAGTTTCTTCTGCATCTGCTCCTCTGCCTGCTGGCTGAAGAGATCGCCCCGCTTCATGGTGCAGTGGCGCATGACCGTACCTGCATGCAGCGGTGCCCTTTTTCCGGAAGTGCTGTAACGGTAAGTGAATCCTTTCACACTGATGCTGTCGGTTACTTGTGTCAGTCCGTTTTGCAGTACGGTCAGTCGTGTGTTGCCGATGTAATAAGGATGCAGGGCATCCCGCGGTGCGCTGTCAGACGGTCTCACCTGCAGTGCCACACGGAGCGGAGCCTGCAGCGTGTCGGCCCGGAATGTAATGTAAGAGGGACGGAAGAAGTAATATCCGGCATTTCTGAAAGTCTCTGATAGCCTGGTACGCTCCTTGTCCAAGGTGGCCACGCAGAAGGGGTCGCCTCGTGACAGCAGTCGTTTCCTTGGCATTGTGGCTTTGATGATGCTGTCGGCGCGCTGAGAAAAGAGTTGGTAGGCTATGCTGTCCAGATGGAACAGGGGGCCGGTCTCCACTCGGTAGGTCAACTTGGCCTTGCGAGGGTGGTTCATGGGGATGGTGTCGTGTGTGACATGGGCCTGGAAGTAGCCTTTCCCGCGCAAGGTATTCTGTGCTACGGTACATCGCGTCTTTGGGTTCACCGTGCTTATGTACACCGGTGTGGCAGCGAAATGGCGGAACATCCAGCGCCCGAAACGGCGGCGGCTGTTTACGTAGCGGTTGTATATCCACAACCGTACTGGGAATGGATGGGTCACATGGCTGCTGCCCATCAGTGCGCCGTTGGGAGCATAGGCCAGTACAGCCTCCACCTCTTCCTTGGCCTCAGCGCTTGCCAATTGGTCAATACGGCTTGCACGTTTCAGGCTGTCACGCTTCTCTTGCTCGCTTTGCTGTGGCTGTGCGGCCTTGATGTCGCCCGTCAGCAGCCCTTCAACCTTGGAATAGGCATCGGCCAGTGCCGTGATTACTCCTTCACGGATGGTATCCGCCTCCTGTGTGGCGGGCTGGTTGTATTCCAGTCCCTTGATGCCACGGTACAGGGTCTCGCCCTCCAGCAGGTTGCTGGTGGTGGAGCAGGCTGACAGGGAGAGCACTGCGATGGTGAGTATCAGCGCGTGTATGATCTTTCTCATTTCTCTTTCTTGTCTTGTGTCACGGTCTCCTGTGAGTTAACCGTTCTGCTGCCAGTTTTCCGGGACTTGCTTTGCATGGGAAGTTCGTCCGGTTGTTTGCGGAAGCGGAACAGGTCGCGTAGCCGGTTGGTACGTCTTCTCAGCACCAATCCCGCTCCCATTTCCGTGAGTTCGCCTTCTATCAGTGATTGATGGTTACGGTCGTAATAGAGGCGTACGTAGCGGCTTGCCCCATTGTCAAGTTTGTACTCCAGTGACACGTTATCGATGATTGTCTGCCCGTTGTTCTCCGCTTCACTGCCCGAACTTACCTTGCCGCCTAGTACTAAGCTAATGCGGTTGCCCCAGAAACGCTTGCGGAAACTGAAACTATAGTCTGTAGTTGTGCCGCCTGATGCAGTGGTGCTGTTCTCTATGCCGAAACTGAGATCCACCGTGGAGAGAGCCTGTCCGGCAATGTTGTTAATGGCACTCTGCAGGTAAGCGTTCAGTGTGTTTGCGTAACTGAATCCACTCTTGAAGTTGAAGTCATCTGTCATATACATACCTGTCACCAGCATGGTCACAGCCACACGTCCTCTTTCCTCGACCGACATGGCCGACAGTTCGTTCTGCACTGTCATGTCTTCCGGGGCATCCAAGGTGAATGCCAGTCCCATGTCCTCCAGCGTCTTGCTGAGTGCAAGACCTACATCGAAGGCCACGTTGCGCGGCACATCATTTTCTGTCACGCTGGCTTTTACCCGCTCACTGGCACTTATGCCTAGAGTGGGATTGCTCACGTTTCCGGTGAACTCCACATAACTTCCGCTCTGTATTTTGAAATCATTGAGAGGTATGGCCATGATGGAGTAGCGCATCATGCCTTGTTCTATGGTGTAGCGGCCGTATAGGCGCATGTCGTTTTCCAAGTCGTAAGTTAAGGTCAGTTCGCCGCCTCCCTGTAAGTCCACGTAGTCGGAACCGTTCTCACTGAGCATGCAGTGCACCTGAGCCGCTTGTTCCACTGAGAGCACAATAAGTGCGTCCACGCTTTGTCCCCGTTTTTGGATAGGTTGGACGTGTGTGGTATCGGAGAAGTCGCAGAATGTCACGATGTCCGAAAGTTGATCCTTAACGGTGATGGGTGAGTCGCGCAGTACGTAGGTCACGTCTGTGTTGCCCAACACGGTCAACTGTCCCCGTACCTTCAGGTTGTCCAGCGTGCCCCATGCACGTGCACTCATGTCTACGTATACTTTACCGTAGGTTAGGGCAGTATGGCTTTGCGGAGCATCGATGAGTTTGTAATTCTTGGCGTTGATGTCCACTGACAGTTTGATTCTTTCCAGGTCACTGAAGTCTACTGAACCATCGAGGGTCAGTGGTGAGTTGCCTGCAGCGTATGCTTCTATGCGGTCGAAGTCCAGATGACTGCCAGTGATGTGCAGAGTGTCATCGGGTATGGTGAGATCCACGCTATAGTCCTCGGCCAGTACATGCATGGACTGTGTGGCCAGTGTCCCTGTGAAAAGTGGGTTTGATGTGGGTCCTGACACGCTCAGGATTCCAGAGGTGGCTCCCTTTAGACTTACTGTCCCTTTGGGCAAAAATGCATTGGCAAGACTCAGCGGCAGGTTTTCCAGAGTAGCTTCGGCATTTATCAGACCCTGCCCATCTTCCTCATGGTAGGTGCCCGCCAGCATGGCTATTTCGTTGTCGTTCTGTGTGACCACGGCGTTGACGTGGTGACTTCCGTCAGAGTTAGGGAAATAAATGGCATTCAGTCCCATGTCACCCATGGGGGTGTCCTCGTATATCAGTTTGCGTATGCCCATGTCGGCTGACACGGTAGTGGTGCTGTCGGCTTGCATGTAGTGTATGTCACCATGCAGCAGTCCACCTAGCCGGGGAGCATAGGGCATCACACTGGTCAGTTCGGCCATGTTGATGTTGTGCATGCTGAGTGAAATGTCCTGCTTTGCATCTTCGTTAGGAGTGGAGTATATCTTGAGTCCAGTGCCATCATCGGCCAGGAGGTCTACCAGAGCAAGAAGTTTGCCTTGCCTGGAGAACTCTATATAGTTGTCCTCGTTGAGCGTGAATCTCCGGTAGGCGATGATGGGTTTGAGCGGTGTCATGTGTACCTTGATGCCCTCTGCTGTCACGTTGGCTTCCAGGCCCAGGTCCACTCCTTTCTTCCCCTTGGCATCAATATAGTCGAGGTGGATGGCGGTGCCGTTGGATGTTAGGCGTGCCTGTAAGGTTGACTGAAAGGACACTACGCGGTTCTTCAGCCCGTTTCTTATGCGTGATTTCAGTGTCACCCCCTCGTCATCTTGTGCGATGCTCCACTGGATGGTATCCAGCAGTATGGCACCTGTATTTAGAGTGTACAGGTGTCCGTTGCCTTTAAGGCCAGCCTGCGGACAGGAATTCAAGTCAAGATGCAGTTGGTCAAAAGAGTAGCCTGATGCGCTTCTCAGGAAATTGTTTACCGGATTGCGCGTGCCGCATGTCAGGTGGAACTGTAGGGTGGGCAGCATCTGCTTCAGTTTCTCTTGGTCAAGGTGCATGCTGTCGACCTCTGTGTCTATCTCGTCCCACAGCCGTTGGCCATATGCCATGAGCGAGTCCAGACCGTGTGGCGAGGCAGCCTTCAGTTCCAGGTCACCTGCTGAGGCTTCGGCCAAAATGCTGTCCGGTGACAAGCGTAGCCGTGCTCCCAGGTTCACGGGATGGAAAATGGTGTCTTTCAGAGTCAGTGTAATGTGGTCGGCATGCGCATCCAGTGCGTGGGTCTGCCGCAAGTCTGAACTTCCCTCAAAGTGCATCTTCATGCTGGCTTTCATGGTGTCCTTGGCCAGGTGAAGTGCGTGCAGGTCCAGGCTGTTCAAGTCCATACTGAAAGTTGAAGCCTTCACTTTGTGCTTTTGGATGTGCACGTCAGCACGTGCAAGTAGGTCAATCAACTGGTTTTTACTGATCAGTTGCATCTGTCCTATGCCTTGGCGCAGGTTGGCATCAAGTCCCATGTTGCCTAGGTTCCATGTCTTGTAGGCCAAGGAGTCAATGCGGAGTTGTCCATTAATACTGGTACGTTTTGACAGGAAATCGGTACCCCTGCCTTTGACTGAGGCTTGTGCCGTGAGGTGGCGCAGTCCGCTTTGCGGCAGCCAGTCACCTAATCTCCAGTCGCGTATGGTTGTCCGTGCATGATAAGCCATGCTGTGCAGGTCTGCCTTTAGAGTCAGCCTGGCGTGTCCGTTGCGTTGTGCTGCCAGCGCGTCCACGCTTACTTGGTTGCCGGGACGCATTTCTGTGACGGCATGAAGCGTGGTGGCGGGAAAGGTCACGCCTGAAAGTCCGAGCCAGCGACGCACACCATCGAGGTTCATGGTGCGCAAGTCCCACTTCATGTTTCCTCCCAGACTATCTGCGGAAAGCAGGTTGGCCAGGTGGCCATGTGCTCTCAGGTCGGCCACGGAGGGTATGGTGAGTGCCAGCGTATCCACGTTCAGCATGTCCATGTTGCCGTTGGCTTCTGCCCGGAAGTCTGCTGCTTGGGCGGCAAAGGCGTTGCGCATGCCTATGGGCAGATTGTCTCCGGCAGCCGCAGAAATGTCTTGCATGGCTATGTGTCCCTGGACGTGGAGCGCTAGTTGACCGCCTGCATGAGGTGTGAAAGTTGTAAAATCCATCCTGCCCCTGCCCGTAATACTGCTCTGTGGGGTGCATATGCTCAGTCGGGAGAGTGCGATGTCTTGGTTGGTGCAGCGTACATGTCCGGCCAGGGAATCCAGTGTGAGTCCGCATTGTTCATGTGCTGCTCCTTGGGAGATGGTGCATTCCACCAGCATGGGGTCTTGCACAAATTTCAGACTGTCGGCCTTGAGGTGGATGCTTCCGAGTTGGATATGTGAGGGATTGATACCGCCTGTGGCTGCGGTGGAGTCGAAGGGCAGGTCGTAGAGCAGTGAGTCGGCTTTCAGCGAGAAGGTCTGTGCCTTGTAACTCCCATGAGCCAGGTCAATGCTTCCCTGTCGCAGGAGTGCCTGTCCGATGCCCGTCTCTATCTTCATGCTGTCACCAGGCATGTGCAGCAGCAGGTGGCTTTGGCTGATTTCGGCACGCCGGATGCCAATGACCCATTGTGGGGCGGGGGTACTGGTGGTGTCTTGGTCTTCTTCCGTCTCATGCAGGGTAACCTCGATGTCGGCACCATGCAGCAGAGCCGAGGCAGCGCATACCTTTTGTGTCCGAAGGTTGATGGCATCGGCTGTCAGACGGAAACGCTCAAGTCTGCCGTCAATGCTTACCGAGGGTATCATGCTGCGTGTGTGTACCAGTCCGTCGGTCAGTTCCACGGCATCCACACCGATGCTCATCCTTGCCAGGCGGCTCAGGTCAAAGTCAACAAGCACAGTGCCCACCGAGAGCACTGTGTCAGACTGTTCTTCGACCCGCACTCCGCCCAGTTTCAAATCCAGTGGGAAAGACAGGTGTACTTCATCGACCGAGACTGCCAGCCCTGTCTCTTGCGAAGCATAAGCAGTTACTTGCCGTACCGCCCATCTCTGCACGGGGGGCAGGTAAAGCAGGATGCCGAGCAGCAACATCAGTGCCAATGGGGCAATGGCAACTGTCAACAGGATGCGTAGAATCCTTTTCCGAACTTTGGTCATGTATCAGTATGGATGCTCCTTCATGAATGTTGGGACAAAATTAGCAAAAAGCGTGCATTGCAGCATTGCTTAGGACGGAAAAAAGCGTAAGTTTGCGGGACGAAAGTCTACAAAATATGAAGAAAGGAACACTGAGCATAATCATGGGACTTGCTGCGTTGTTCGTGGGGTCTTGCTCGGACAGGAAACGTGATGCCATAGGGCACACCGAAGTGGTGATGGAGACTAGTATGGGCGACATAACACTTCGCCTCTATGATGATACGCCGCTGCATCGGGACAACTTTGTATGTATGGTGCGCATGGGGGCTTATGATGGTATTGTCTGGAACCGCATCGTGGAGCAGTCTACCATACAGAGCGGAGACCCCGTCTTGCGGGCAGACGGCGGCAAGCCGGCAATTGATACTTCGGCGGTGAGGCATACAGTGAAGGCGGAGATACTTTATCCGCGCCATTTTCATAAGCCGGGTGCGCTGGCCATGGCGCGCCAGCCTGATGACATCAACCCTAATCGGGAGAGCAGCGGCACGCAGTTCTACATTGTTACCGGCAAGGTGTATTCCTCAGGAAAACTGGCCGAACTGCACCAGTTCATGATGGATACTGACACCCTGCATGCAGTTCCCCCTATTCCTGGTCCGCTCAAGAAGTTGTATACCACACGCGGGGGTGCACCTCATCTTGACGGTGGATACACGGTGTTTGGTGAGGTGGTTGACGGCATGAATGTGGTTGAGGCCATAGGCAAAGTGCCTACTGACGGGCATGAGCGTCCGCTGCGTCAGGTGGTGCTGAAGCGTGTGACTGTCAGAGACTGACTCCGTTGAGCGCGGGGAGGAAGGATTGCCACAGGCGGCCTTCCGGGAGTGGTGCCTTTACCTCCAGTGTCAGGTGGGTTACGGGGTGCTCCAGTTTCAGACTGTAGGCATGCAGGCTGATGCTGCCATCGGGGTTGCTGCGTGGTGCGCCATACTTCAGGTCACCCTTGATGGGGCATCCCATGGCTGCCAGTTGGCATCTGATTTGGTGGTGCCTGCCTGTGTGTAGGTGCACTTCAAGCAGAAAGTAACGTTCAGATGAGCCAATGACCCGGTAGTCCAGTACGGCCTTCTTTGATTCCGGCACCTCGCGGCTATAGGCTTTGGCTGTGTTTGACTTTTCGTTCCTTGTCAGCCAGTGGGTCAGCGTCCCCTCGTCTGCCTGGGGGCGCGAAGCCACGATGGCCAGGTAAGTCTTGCTCACCTGTTCGTGGGTGGAGAAGAGTTTGTTCAGCCGTGGAAGTGCCTTGCTCGTCTTGGCAAACAGCACGGCACCGCTCACGGGACGGTCAAGCCGGTGCACCATTCCCAGGTATACATTGCCTGGCTTGGCGTACTTTTCCTTCAGATAATGCTTGATGGTCTCCGAGAGAGGCTCATCGCCGGTCTTGTCCCCTTGCACGATTTCGCCCGGCATCTTGTTGACCACAATGATGTGATTGTCTTCGTATAGAACTTCCATCTCCTTGTCGTTGTAAGGCAGGCAGCCCGGCATACAACAGGGTGTGTGCCGGGCTATTGTCCGTCCTGCTTACATGTTCATTCCGCCGTCCACTTGGATGACCTGTCCAGACACGTAACTGCTCAGGTCACTGGCTAGGAATGTGGCCACGTTGGCTATGTCGTCAACCTGTCCGCCGCGGCGCAGGGGAATCTTCTTCTTCCATTCCTCGCGCACCTCATCGGGCAGGGCAGCCGTCATGGCGGTCTCTATGAATCCTGGAGCGATGGCGTTGGCGCGTATGCCCTTGGGACCCATTTCCTGTGCGATGCTCTTGGCCAGTGCGATTAGTCCGGCCTTGCTGGCTGCGTAGTTGGCCTGTCCGGCGTTTCCGTGCACACCCACCACGCTGGCCATGTTGATGATGGAGCCGTGACGCTGACGCATCATGATGGGCACACAGGCGTGTATGAAGTTGAACGCGCTCTTCAGGTTCACGTTGATTACGGCATCCCATTGTGCCTCGGTCATGCGCAGCATCAGTCCGTCTTTGGTGATTCCGGCGTTGTTTACCAGTATGTCAATGCTTCCGAAGTCCTCGCGTATCTGTTTCACCACGTTTTCTGTCTCTGCAAAATCGGCAGCATTGCCTGCGTAAGCGCGGCATGTCACTCCTACGGCCTCAATTTCCCGGCGTGTGGCCTCAAGTCCGGCAGCCATGTCATCGTTGAGCACAAGATCAGTGAATGCGATGTTTGCACCCTCTGAAGCGAATTTCAGAGCGATGGCCTTTCCGATTCCGCGTGCCGCGCCGGTAATCAGCGCGGTCTTTCCTGTCAGTAATCCCATATTATATATAATGTATGTTGGATAAATGAATTTCTATTTTTTTCGGTCGGCATGTTCCTTTGCCCGCCACCGGCGCTCCATCTTTCTGCCCCCGGTGGGTTACAGGTAATAACTGATGTGCTGCCTGTCGGGCTTTGCCAGTGCCTTGTGGATGAGTTTCTGCACGATGCCCCTGCTCATTCCGCTGGGCAGCCCCTGTGTAAGGCGGCCGTAGATGTAGGGTATCTCCAGTCCTTTGACGCTGAAATGTAGTATGTTGGCACACAATGGTATGCAGTCTATCTCGAACTTCCCGCTGTGCACTCCCTCGGTCATGATGGCGTTGAAATGCTTCAGCTCGGTCTGGTCGAAGTTCTTTCTCACCTTTTGTACCATGATGATGTTGCGGAAGAATTCTGCCCTGAGGTTGCCGTTGCGCTGCACGGCCTCCTTGATCATGTTGAGGTGCGTGTATACCAACTCCACCAGTTTGTCCTCCGGTTCCATGTTCTGCTTGGCCACCTCGTTCATCCTTTCCGATAGTCTTTCCAGTTCACCCTCTATTACAGCCCAGTAAATTTCCTCCTTATTCTTGAAATAGGTATACAATGTACGCCGCCCCTTGCCCGAGGTCACCGCAATGTCATTCATTGTGGTATTTTCCACCCCTTGCTTTGCGAAGAGTTGCCGCGCCACGTCCACCATTTTTTCCCTGGTCTTTGTTGCTGCCATATTTTTCCGTTTAGACTGGTTGTCCGGTTATGCTTGGGGAGGGGGCATGCCCGTTGCCGTGCATTCAGTCTTTCCCCGAAATCATTTCTCATGCAAAGATAACTCAAATTGGGCTTATGGCGCAAAAATCTCCTGTTAAAAATGCACAAGGCTGTCCGATGTGTGCCAAAACGCAGGGAAATGCAGACGTGCACTCAATTTTCTTCATGTAAAGTTTGGTGGGAAAGATATATTGATGTACCTTTGCACTCGCAAACAGGCAATAACATCGCGGGGTGGAGCAGTTGGTAGCTCGCCAGGCTCATAACCTGGAGGTCGCCCGTTCGAGTCGGACCCCCGCAACAGAGTGAAAAGAGGTGGATTCATGAATCCATCTCTTTTCTTGTTTTCACGCATGTCAGATTTCCACGCATGTCGGAGCCAAGATACAGGCCGCCAAATATCCGCTGAGCGCGAAAAAGGGGCTGCCTAGGAAAAATAAAAATCCAGTTAGGGAATTCTTTTTTCCTAACTGGAAACATAAAATCAGGCGTTTTGGCGAAATACAGGATCAGTGGCGGGGGCGGCATGCGCATCGTCTGTGTGTGAAAAGGGTAGTCTTGCAGAACTCGTTTGAGAGGTTGCGGTGCGTCAGGGAATGCCTTCTGTCCAGTTTGAGAGGTATGCCGAGGGCGGATGTTTATGCGGATGTTTATGAAGATGGTTGGTGGAGATGTGGGTGATGGAGGGTATTTATAAAAAGCAATGAGGCCGCGTTTCACAACGAGACCTCACTAAATTGATACTAGTTTCTAAGGTAAAAAGATTGTTTGTCAGAATAACTGGTTCAAAGTACGTTAATTCTCGCAACGTGGCAAAACATTTTGGCATGTTTTATAACACATTTTTGCAAATAGCCTTCTTTTTTGCCCTTAATGTGCAGAAATAGCCAATAAAGTGGTACTTTTGTGACAATATAATTCCCCTAAATGTGTGAATCTATGGCAGAACAGATTATCAAGGATAAGGAAGAGGAAAGGAAAAGCCTGAACTTCATAGAACAGAAAGTGGAGAAGGACTTGGACGAGGGTAAGAATGGCGGCCGCGTGCAGACGCGTTTTCCGCCCGAGCCCAACGGATACCTGCACATCGGGCACGCCAAGGCCATCGCGCTTGATTTCGGAATTGCCCAGAAGTATGGCGGCACCTGCAACCTGCGCTTTGACGACACCAATCCCGTGAAGGAGGACACCGAATACATAGAAAGCATAGAGAACGACATATCTTGGCTGGGTTTCCGGTGGGACCATGTGTATTATGCCAGCGATTATTTCCAGGAACTGTGGGACTTTGCCCTGTGGCTCATACGCCAGGGGCGTGCTTATGTGGACGAGCAGAGCGCGGAGGTCATTGCACAGCAGAAGGGTACCACCACTCAGGCAGGCACCAACAGCCCGTTCCGTGACAGGCCGGTGGAGGAGAACCTGCGCCTCTTTGAGTTCATGAACAGCGGCCAGGCCACGCCCGGCACGCTGGTGCTGCGTGCCAAGATTGACATGGCGCACCCCAACATGCTCTTCCGCGACCCCCTGCTGTACAGGGTGATGAACATTCCGCACATACGCACGGGCAACAAGTGGAACGCTTACCCGATGTATGACTTCACGCACGGGCAGAGCGATTACCTGGAAGGCGTGACCCACAGTCTGTGCACTTTGGAGTTTGTGGAGCACAGACCCCTTTATGACCTGTTCGTCACGTGGATGAAGGAATACAAGGGCGAGACGGACAACATTGAGGACAACCGCCCCAGGCAGACGGAGTTCAACAAACTGAATCTCTCTTACACGCTCATGAGCAAGCGTAACCTGCTGGCGCTGGTCAAGGAAGGGCTGGTCAACGGATGGGATGACCCGCGCATGCCCACCATCTGTGGATACCGCCGCAGGGGCTATAGCCCGCAGAGCATAGTGAAGTTCATCGACAAGATAGGCTACACCACTTACGATGCCCTCAACGAGATTGCCCTCATGGAGAGTGCTGTGCGCGAGGATTTGAACAGCCGGGCCATACGCGTGAGTGCGGTGCTCGACCCCGTGAAGGTGGTCATCACCAACTATCCGGAGGGGCAGACAGAGATGCTGACTGCCGTGAACAATCCTGAGAATGAGGCCGATGGTACCCATGAGGTGGCCTTTGGACGCGAGTTGTGGATAGAGCGGGACGACTTCATGGACGTGCCCGAGAAGAAGTTCATGCGCATGGCTCCGGGTAAGGAGGTGCGCTTGAAGAATGCCTACATCGTGGAGTGCACGGGCTGCAAGAAGGATGACGATGGGCGTGTGGTGGAGATATATTGTACCTACGATCCCGAGAGCCGTAGCGGCATGCCGGGTGCTGACAGGAAGATAAAGGGAAAAACACTGCACTGGGTGAGTTGTGCGCACGCGCTGGAAGCCGAGGTACGCCTGTATGACCGCCTGTGGAAGGTGGAGAACCCGCGCGATGAGATGGCTGCCATACGCGATGCACAGGCATGCGATGCGGTGACGGCCATGAAGCAGATTATCAATCCCGACAGCCTGCACGTGCTTTCCCACTGTTACGTGGAGGAGTTTGCCGGGCAGATGGCTCCGTTGAGTTACCTGCAGTTCCAGCGTATCGGCTACTTCAATGTGGATACCGACAGTCGCCCAGACCATTTGGTGTTCAACAAGACAGTGGGCTTGAAGGACACTTATGCTAAAGTCAGCAGATAAGCGATGCCGATAAACGAAGAGGACGAGAAGTATTTCAGCCAACCGGAGTTCCGGGATTCACTGGCACGCTATGAGGAGGCGGTTCGTCGGGGAGAGTCGATTTATATGGATGCTGACGAACTGACCGACATAGCGGAGTACTACATGACTCAGGAACGCGAGCGGGATGCCGACCAGGCCATCTCGCTCGCATTGGCCTTGCATCCCGACAGCGTGGATCCGCAGGTGTTCTTGGCGCGCAAGCAACTCTTCCTTGGCAATACCGAAGAGGCATGGCGCATCAGCCGGAACATCATGGATCAGGAGGATAGGGAGGTGAAATTCCTCAATGCGGAAATCCTCATCAAGGAGGAGCGTGGCCGGGAGGCGGTGGTGTACCTGCTGCATGTGTACCGTACTCTTGACGGCGAGCGTGACCATTTCCTGTATGACAGTGCGGGGCTTTTCATGGATTATGGGCAGTGGGAATATGCCATGATGTGGGTCAACAGACTGGGGCGTCTCTTCCCGGACTACTCCAGACTGAAGCGCATGAAGGCTGAGTTGCTTGTATGTCTGGGGCGCTATGACGAGGCCATAGTGATGCTGAATGAAATTCTTGACGAGAACCCGTACCACAAAGACGTGTGGAACCTTCTTGCCGAGTCGCAGGGAGCCACCGAGCGGTTTGCCGAAGCTATTGATTCGGCGGAGTACGTGCTGGCCATTGACAAGGATGACCGCAGGGCTTTAGCCACCAAGGCCAGTTGCCTCTTCCACATGAATCAACCAGAGAAGGCTCATGAACTTTATGGGAAATATCTCCAGGATGATTCTGAGGATGCCAATGTACTGTATCTTGATGCCGTGTGCCTTGCCTCCCTGGGACACTATGCGGACGCGGTGAAACAGGTGGACCATGCCTTGAATGTGTGTTCATCGGAATCCCCCCAATATGTGCACATGCTGCTGGAGAAGGCTTATGTGGAGAGCAAATTGCACCGTGCCGACAAGGCTTTGGAGGCGATAGCCTTTGCCGAGAGCCTACGCATGGACGATATGGACTGCGAGTATAGCCTGCTCAGGGGGCAGGTGTTGTTGGAGAACGGTTTTGACGATGAGGCGGTAGAGAGTTTCACCAAGGCTCTGCGCGCAAGCAAGACCAAGCGCAACACGCTGATGATTATCGGCATTGCCTATGGTGAGGCAGGACATTACGGTGAGGCCATACAGATGATGCTCAATGTGCAGGACAAGTTTCCTGACACGGACGATGGGGCATCTCCTCTTCCTTACTTGGCTTATTACTATTATCAGACTGGTGATAAGATTACCAGCCTTGCTTACTTGCAAAAGGCCGCTGAGGCGGACAGGCAAAGTACGGAGCAGTTGTTCGGCTCCATTTACCCGGGAGTGGCTCCTGATGAGTATTACCTGTATGCTTACCGGGATTTGCACGGACATTTCCCTGATATAGGCAAGTGAATGCGCAGGCCACAGGTTTACCATGTGCGTACCTTGGTGCTTCGCATTCAATTATTCTTTTCTGACGGATTTGTCAGGTATTTCGGTTCACCAGATAAATCTAGGAGGATAAGCGTATAAGTTAGCGATTCTGAAAGAAGGAAGAACTTTTTACCGGTGCCACCTCTTTGATTTGCCCTAAAGAGTCGCCCCCTTGCTCCGAAGCGGCTTTGTTCCCTTGCAAGTGACTTGATTACTACCCCTAAGTGACTTGATTAGCACCCTTAAATGACTTGATTGCTACCCTTAAGTGACTTGAAGTGACCCCAAAAAGTTGGACACAAAACTTTTGGGGTGTAGTTCAAAACTTATCCAGTGAGCTGGTGTTTCCTGCTTTCTTGACGGTGTCGGATGTCGGCTGTGTGAATCCTTCCCTCTGTTTCGTGAGCACTTATGAACGGCTTGTCTGGAGCCCGGTGGGGCTCAGTGTCATGTCCACGAAACGTGCTTTCGCGTTGGGACGCCGCTCTGTCAGAATCCTCTTGATGCGTGCTGCGGCCTCAGGGTCCTTGGCCATCATGTATAGGTAGCCTCCTCCTCCCGCTCCCGGAAGTTTATAGCCCGTGCACAGGTCATCAATGAGTCGGGTGATGGATTGCACTGCTTCGGGATTCGTGCCGCTGTCCAGCAATTGGTTCTGCTGCCATGTGCGCCTTACCAAGCGTCCCACACGGTCATAGTCACACTGCTGGAATGCCTCGTAGACTTCCAGGGCATGCTCTTTCATTTCGGCCAGAAGTTCCATGTGACCTGTTTCAAAAAGGAACATTGAGCGTACTATCTCGGCCAGTATCTTCTTTGCCGTGCGTGTGATGCCCGTGTAATAGAGTAGGTGGCAGCCGCTGTACTGCGGGTCGGTGTAGAGCGTCTCGTTCAACCAGCGCACTTCCGGTGTCTGCATGAACCCGTCACCCGTGAGCAGCAGTTTCACTCCCGGAAGCACTCCTCCATACTGGTCTTGCCATCCACCACCGGTGGTGAGCAGTTGCTCCAGTACCAGAGTGCGGTTGGAAATCTCGCACTTGTCCCAATGCAGACCGCAGAAGTCACTTAGTGCACCCAAAACCGTGGCTGCCAGGATGCTGCTGGTGCCCAGCCCGCTGCCTGCCGGAATGGCACTCAGCAGGGTAATCTCGATGCCGCAGCCGAAGTCTTGCAACTGTTCTTTGAGTGTTGGGTAACTGGTAGCACAGTACTCCGGCAGGAATCCTGCCAGCGAGAGGGCAGCCTTGGGAATGGAGAACGGTGAACCTAGCAGTGCGTAGCGTTGCAATTGTTCGTAGGTCTTTATGTGTTCTTCTGCCCCCAGGTCAATGCTTCGCAATGTAATTTCATGCCGTGCAGAGGGCTTTACATACACCTGCAGAGGAGGTTGCCCGTTCAGTTCGATGGCCAGGTTCACTACGTTTCCGCCGTTTATCAGGCAGTAGGGAGGGGTGTCAGTCCATCCGCCAGCCAGGTCAATGCGCACCGGGCTTCGGCTCCATACAATCTGGTCGGCCAGCACGTTCATAGTGGGCATCTGCTTGTCCTTGCGTGCCTGGCTCACAAGACCGTCCCTCAGCAGCATGAAGGCAGCCTGTTCATGCTGTGTGTCTTCCTCTCCGCGGAGTGTAATCACGCGGTGGCGGAACATTTGGTCGCTGATACGGGTGAGCAGAGGAGCATCCTCGTTCAGTGCTTCCGGCAATGGCAGATTGTACCGTGCAAACTTACGTGCCGTATCGTCCAGGTTGGTCTGATAGAATATGCTGCGGCGATAATTGGCGGCCAGTTCTGTGAGATTGTGGCTGAGAAAATCCTCACGTTGTGCTTGCAGGCGTTGCAGATTGGCCTTGTCCGACAGTTCGTTGGCACTCACCTTGGGCGCATTGCGCCACATCTCGCGTGCGTCAGAGTCTTCGGTATCGTGCACCATCCAGTTCAGCATGCGTCCCAGTTGTTCCATGTCCTGGCTTATCGGGAAGATGCGTGCGGCCTGCAAGTCGGCTTGTGGCTGTATTTCCTCAAGGCTGACTCCTCTGTCTGATGCCCATTTGCTGACACTCATGCCCAAGTAGGTGACCCGGGAATCTGTGATGTCACCTCTGAATGCATCGTTCATCCCGTAGGGACGCAGTGCATAGGCATGGGGCTGTGGAGTGTCGATGGGCACCATGTCCACACACACTCCCTGTGGCAGGTTTACATGCCAGTCGTTTTGGGGTATGCCTGTCACGATATTGTTGCCATGCAGTTTCCAGTGTTTTCCCACCCAAGAGTTTTCTATCCAGGTGTTGCTGTTCTCCTCGGTCAGAATGGTCTGACATTGTGCGTTCTGTATGAATATGGAGGGATGGGGCTTGATACCCAGGTGCATGATGCGCCTCTGGTCATACACCAGATTCTGTATGCTGAGCGTGCTGCTGAGCATCTCGCGGCTTGTTCCATAGTGGTAGAACTCACCGTCTTGGAGCGGTAGGATGGCTGTGGAAAGCCCGTCCAGCAGCCTGTCCGGACTTGAGGGATGCTTCCCCAGGGCGCATCCGAAATCGCTGTAAAGGTCATAACATCCTATGCTTTCATCGGCTTTCCTGCTTCGCTCAGCCAGCAGTCTGACGGCACGGTCACTGAGGAGCCAGATGCCCACGTCCATTAGGAAGAGATGTGTATGCAGCAGTTTTCCCAGTCGTTCCACGCTGGGCTTTTGCAGCATGAAGTCCAGTTGGCCCGGGGTGTCCCGTCTGGAGAAGAATACGCCGTGGTTCTTGGCCAGTGATGGATCTACCCACAATCCGTAACACACCACGTCGGCCTGAGGGATAGGTTGCAGTTTGCCAGCCCTTATGTACACATCTCCGCTGGCGATGAGCGTGTGAACCCCATCGGGCGCAGCATCCATGATACGCTCGTAGAGTGGCAACTGCAGTTGGAGCAAGTTCTGTGAGATGCGTTGTCCGCGGCTCCAGCGGAATACTGGTATGGGGGTGAGAATCTTTCCGCCCGGCGCATAGGCGGGCAGGCGACGGCTTTGCCCGCCTGCATGGAGCAAGATGCGCTTTTCTCTGGGAAGCCATTCTTCCATGGACAAAACTGGGCACTCCTCCTGCCTGCAGGCTTCCAGCAGCCATGTGGTGCCTCCTCCGCTGCCCAGTTTTTTCCCGATGGGGTCGCTGGTACAGAAGTATTCCTGGGGTGAGACTCTCTCAATGTTGTGGAAACTGTGTACTAAGTTCGGAGGGAGGGAAAGCAGTTTCTTTGTCATGACGTGTGTCTGTTTGTTTGCGTGTTGCGCGGCAGGCAGTGCAGGGCTAAGCCTCTGTCTCTTCCTTGTGATTGATGCAGATGCCCTTCCGGTACCAGTCATACAGGCGGTGTATGCCTTCATCAATCTCAATGCTGTGGTGCCAGCCCAACCTGTGCAGTTTGCTCACGTCTGTCAACTTGAGCATTGTGCCGTCGGGTTTGGTGCTGTCCCAGCACAAGTCTCCGCGGAATCCTATCTCCTTCACAATCTTCTCCGCGCACTCACGTATGCTGAGTTGCTTGCCCGTACCTACGTTGATGTGGCAGTTGCGTATCTCGCGTATGCCGTCGTGGTTGACCTTCATCTGTGTGGTCTCAAGCACATCCTTGAAATCTACGTTGAGCAGGCAGTGCACACTGGCATCCGCCATCTCCTCACTCCAGAGGAACTCGCGCATGGGTGCTCCCGTGCCCCACAGGGTCACCCGCCCTTTCTCAATGCCGTAGGAAGCGAGCACGGTGAGTATGTCTTGTTCACTGGAAGTGGCGCACACACGCAGTTGAGTCTGTTTCATGGTCACGGGTCTCAGGCCAATGTCCTTACGTACGGTATCCCAGTCATCCTCGCTCAGGCACTTGGCCAGGTACACCTTGCGTATCATGGCAGGCAACACGTGGCTGTTCTCCAGATGGAAGTTGTCGTTCGGCCCATAGAGATTGGTGGGCATCACGGCTATGTAGTTGGTGCCGTACTGCAGGTTGAATGACTCGCACATCTTGAGTCCTGCAATCTTGGCAATGGCATAAGGCTCGTTGGTATACTCCAGTTCGCTGGTCAGCAGGCAGTCTTCGGGCATGGGCTGGGGAGCCTCTCCGGGATAGATGCAAGTGCTGCCCAGGAAGAGCAGCTTCTCCACCCCGTGCTTCCAACTCTCTCCTATCACGTTCTGCTGTATCTGCAGGTTCTGATAGATGAAGTCTGCGCGGTACTGCAGATTGGCCATGATGCCTCCCACGTGTGCGGCTGCCAGCACCACGGCCTGTGGCTGTTCCCGGTCGAAGAAGTCCTTGACGGCCACGGGATCCAGCAAGTCCAGTTCCTTGTGGCTCCGTCCTATCAGATGTTCATATCCTCTCTGCTTCAGGTTGTTCCATATGGCAGACCCCACCAGTCCGTGATGTCCTGCCACAAAGATTCTCGTGCTTTTGTCAAGCATTGCCTCTCCTCCGTTTTATTTCACGAGTCCCTTTTCCAGGTATTCGGCGAGGTTCACGCGCATCACCTGTGCCACGTGCTCTGCCGCCACCTGTTCCATGTCATGCTTGACCATGATGGCCACCAGTTGTTCAAAGGATGTCTTCTTGAGCGGATCCCATCCCAGTTTGGTGCGGGCCTTGGTGGGGTCACCCCACAGGTTGACTACGTCGGTGGGACGATAGAAGTCCTCGCTCACCTCCACCAGCACTCGTCCCGTGGCCTTGTCTATTCCCTTCTCGTCCAAGCCCTCTCCCTGGAACTCCAGTTCGATGCCGGCATGCTTGAAGGCGTAGTAACAGAATTCCCTCACGCTGTGCTGCACGCCGGTGGCAATCACGAAGTCCTCGGGCTTCTCCTGCTGCAGGATGAGCCACATGCACTCCACGTAGTCCTTGGCATAGCCCCAGTCACGCAGTGAGGAGAGGTTTCCCAGGTAGAGTTTTTCCTGCTTGCCCTGTGCAATGCGTGCCGCGGCCAAGGTGATCTTGCGTGTGACGAAGGTCTCGCCCCTGCGTTCGCTCTCGTGGTTGAACAGGATGCCCGAGCAGCAGAACATGCCGTAGGCGTCACGGTATTCCTTCACGATCCAGTAGCCGTAGAGCTTGGCCACGGCATAGGGGCTGTAAGGGTGGAAAGGCGTTTCCTCATTCTGCGGCACCTCCTCCACCTTGCCGTACAGTTCGCTTGTGGATGCCTGATAGATGCGGCATGTCTCCTCCAGGTGGTTCGTGCGTACGGCTTCCAGTATGCGCAGCACTCCCACGGCATCCACATCGGCCGTGAATTCGGGCGCATCGAAACTTACCTGCACGTGGCTTTGTGCTGCCAGGTTGTATATCTCGGTCGGCATCACCTTCCCCACCAGTTTCACCAGCGACATGGAATCGCTCATGTCGGCATAGTGGAGGTGGAAGTGCGGCTTTCCTTCCAGGTGCGCAATGCGCTGACGGAAGTCTACAGAGGAGCGGCGGATGATTCCGTGCACCTCGTAACCCTTTTCCAGCAGAAATTCGCTCAGGTAAGATCCGTCCTGACCGGTCACTCCTGTGATGAGTGCGATGTTTTTCTTTTCCATAATATATATATATATGGTGTGTTGTATGTCTGATGTTCGTGTCTTGTGCTTACTCGTTGCTGAACTCCCTTATGCGCTGCTCATCGCTGAGCCTGCATATGAGCAGGTTGCCGTCTTTCTGCGCCACGATGTAGTTCTCCAGTCCTTGTATCACCACCTTGTTGCCTTCGGGCACATGGATGATGCAGCCTGAGGTCTCGTGCAGGTGTACCTCCTTTCCCATGCTTGCGTTGCCGTGTGCATCTTGGGGGCTGTTCAGCAACAGCGAGCCCCAGGTGCCCAGGTCGCTCCATCCGAATTGCGCCGGGCACACGAATATCTCCTCGGCCTTTTCCAGTATGGCGTAGTCCACCGAGATGTTCTCACAGCGGGGAAATGCCTTGTCGATGGCAGCCTGCTCATCGGCGGTGCCGTAGACGGGCAGGAGTTCTTCAAAGATTTGTGAGATGGCGGGCTGATATACGCGGAATGCGTTTACGATGGTGCTTACATTCCAGATGAATATGCCGGAGTTCCAGTAGAAGTTGCCCTGGCTGATGTACTTCTGTGCCGTCTCCGTATCGGGTTTCTCCCTGAAGGAGTCCACCCTGTACATCTCCCGGTTGCGTGCGGAGGGCACCGAGAGGTCGGCTTGTATGTATCCGTAGCCGGTCTCCGGCCGAGTGGGCTTCATGCCGAGTGTCACGATGGCATCTGTCTCGGCCACGAAGTGCAGGCTTGTGCCGATGACCCTGCGGAACTCCACGGGGTCTGTCACCATGTGGTCGCTGGGTGATACCACGATATTGGCCTTGGGGTTCTTGGCCTTGATGTGCCAGCACACATAGGCAATGCAGGGAGCCGTGTTCCTGCGGCATGGCTCGCACAGGACGTTTTCCTTGGGTATCTCGGGCAACTGGTTGCGTACCAGCTGTGCGTATTCCTTGCTGGTGGCCACCCACACGTTTTCCGGGGCAACCACTCCCTCAAAGCGGTCAAATGTCAGTTGCAGCAGCGTGCGGCCGCACCCCAGCACGTCCACAAATTGCTTGGGGGCATCGTTCGTGCTCAGGGGCCAAAAGCGGCTGCCTACTCCTCCGGCCATGATGACCAGATGATTTTTTTTATCCATAATGGTTACTTTTGGACAATAAAACGCTATTTTTTGCAAAATTATGAAAAAAAGATTATATGCTTCCCCTCTTCTCCTCTTTTTCTTGGGCGGTGGCATCATGGAGCAGGCGCAATGCCTTGGTCTCCGATTCACGCTCTGTCTCCTTCCGCCCCCTTCCCGTTCTTGCATGGCAGTGGTGCTTCGCGGACAGGGGCGGTGCATCAGATACATGAAGGAATCATAATGGTATGCTTTGCCCCGGACATTAGGATGACACGCGCCAGGTCCTTGTGCATGTGGATTGCGTAATCCCAGTCGGCCGCATGTAGCGTGTTGCTACCAACGTATGTAGCATTGGGCTACTAACGTATGTAGCATTTGGCTGCTTCAGTTGTGGTGTGGGTGGCTCTCGGGAGGCGGGCTTGTTGTCCCGTGTCTCCGCCTTCCTGTGCGGGTTGCGCGAGTTCGCTGTAGGGAGGGATGTGCGGCAGGAAGCGGTTGGACATCTGTATGGCACAGCCCCAGACTGGGTATCGTGTACCAGGTCTGGGGCTGCGCCGTGTCTGTTCCGAAAATATGTTTGGGTGGGAGAGGTCAGAGTCTGATTCTGAGCGCGACACCGTTCCATGGGCGTATGCGTATGCGCAGGGGAGTGCTGGGGGAGAAGTCCACTTGGGTGTCTTCTTCGCTGAGCAGGTCGTGGGCAGGCACGCAGGTCTGGCCCTTCTGGCGAAGGAACGTGAAAAGTTCGGGCGGCAGGTTGACGCTGATGTCTGCTTCCTTGTCATCGAAGTTGGCGGCCACCACAACCACTTCTTGGTCAAGCGAGCGCACAAACACGTACTTCTCCTTGCCCGGGCTCCTGAGCATGAGTTCATCCTCTTGGCCAAGCGAGCGTACGAACACGTACTGCCTGTGCAGGTGGGGATTGGCATACATGAGGTCATAGAAACTGCCGGAGCGCAGCACGGGCATGCTCTCGCGCAGAGACAGGACCCGTGCGTAGAAGGATCTGAGTCTCTGCTCATCGCCTGTCAGCAGTTTGGTGTCATATTTGCCTTCGTTTCTCCAGCGCCTCACGGTGTCCACTGCCCAGTAGTCGAAGATGGTGGTGCGCCCGTCCCGTCCGCTGAAGCCCTCGGCATCCATGCCCTTCTCGCCCAGTTCCTGCCCGAAATACACCATCATGGGGCTGGCATCCATCAGGGCGCTGACCAGCAGTGGCGCGCGTCCGCGGCGTGCGTCGCCGGCAAAGAAGTCGCTTGCCAGGCGTTGCTCGTCATGGTTCTCCAGGAAGCGCAGCATGTGTGGCCTTATGTCATCCACCTGCTGCCAGCATGATGTCAGGCACTGTGCCGATGCCTCGTGGCGGGTCACCGCGCGTAGGGTATCGTAGAGTCCCACCTTGTCATAGAGGTAGTCGAAGCCTCCGCGGTGCACATAGTCGCGATAGAGAGCCGGATTGTACACCTCGGCGATGAAAATGACGTTGGGAAACTCTGACTTCAGCGTGCCGATGGCCCACTGCCAGAACTCCACAGGCACCATCTCTGCCATGTCGCAGCGGAAGCCATCCACACCCTTGGCTGCCCAGAAGCGTAGTATGTCGAGCATCTTGTCCCAAGTGTCGGGGCGGGGATTGAAGCATCTGTAGCCTCCTGCCAGATAGTCCACACCGTAATTCAGCTTCACGGTCTCGTACCAGTCATGGGTGCCGGGGCAGGCCGTGAAGCAGTCGTTGCCTGTAGCCAGTGCCGGCGTCTCGCGGTATGCGGAGCCTTGAGGAGCAATCTTGTCCAGCCGCAGCGGTTCGCCGGGGAGGTAATAGAAATTGTTTCGGGTGGAGAAGGCTTGCGTCTTGTCATCGCCGGATCCCAGGTCTTTGGTTCCCTTGGGACAGGCGTCGGAGTGGTACTGACGCGCCACGTGGTTGGGCACGAAGTCCATGATGAAGCCCAGTCCGGCCTCATGAGTGCGCCTGACGAGGCTCTCAAACTCCTTCATGCGGCGTGGCACTCGGGTGGCCAGGTCTGGATCCACGTCATAGTAGTCCTTGATGGCATAGGGGCTTCCGGCTTTTCCCTTCACCACATCCGGGCAGTCGGCCGCAATGCCCCAGGCGGAATAGTCCGTCTGCGTGGCATGCTCTATCAGACCGGTAAACCATACGTGCGTGGCTCCCAGACATCGTATGCTGTCCAGTGCCTTGGCGCTGATGCTGTCCATCGTCCCGCATCCGTTCTCATCCTTTGTCCCATTGGGGATGCAGGCCGTGCGGTCGTTGGTGAAGAGTCGGGTCAGTACCTGATATATGGTCATGCTCAGATACCTTTGACGGTCACGGCATCGTTGCCCTTGGCTATCTTGGCTATCATGCCCTGCAAGGCCTTTCCGGGGCCGCACTCGGTGAAGTCCGTGGCACCGGCCTCAATCATGTTGCTCACCTCCTGAGTCCATTTCACGCTGGCGGTAAGTTGCGCCATGAGGTTCTTCTTTATCTCTGCGGCATCGGTGTGTGCCTGTGCGTCCACGTTCTGATAGATGGGGCATCGGGGAGTGTGGAACTCTACCTCCTCAATGGCTTTCTGCAGTTCCTCGGCAGCAGGCTGCATGAGGGGGCTGTGGAATGCACCGCCCACGGGCAGTACCAGTGCACGCTTGGCACCTGCGGCCTTGAGTTTCTCACATGCAGCATTCACGGCCTCCACGTTGCCGCTGATTACCAGTTGACCCGGGCAGTTGTAGTTGGCGGGTACCACCACGCCTTGTCCCTCGGCCGATACCTCGGCGCAGGTGGCTTCGATGGTCTCGTCGGGCAGGGCTATGATGGCAGCCATGGTTCCGGGAGTCACCTCGCAGGCCTTCTGCATGGCCAGTGCACGGGCATGCACCAGTCTCAGGCCGTCCTCGAAACTCAATGCCCCGGCAGCCACAAGCGCACTGAACTCGCCCAGGCTGTGGCCACCCACCATGTCGGGCTGGAATTCATCGCCCATGCAGATGGCACTGATGACGCTGTGCAGGAATACGGCAGGCTGTGTCACGCGTGTCTGTTTCAGTTCGTCTGCTGTGCCCTCGAACATGATGTCCGTGATGCGGAATCCCAGTATCTCGTTTGCTTGTTCAAACAGGCGCTTGGCCGTCTCGTTGCTCTCATACAGGTCTTTGCCCATTCCACTGAATTGGGCACCCTGACCAGGGAATACAAATGCTTTCATTTATCTTATGTTTATCTGAATTGTCCGATTTTACGGCTGCAAAGTTACGCACTTTCCTCCTAATGGAGAAGCATGCACTTGAAAAAGCACCCCTTGTCCATTCCCATAGATATAACGAAAACTCATGTCGGCAAGTTGCTTGGGAGGAATGGTGTGCCGGCACATGTAGGTTTTTGCCTTGCGCGGATGTGGCAGGGAGAAAGAAATCCCCTCCGGGACATGTTGTCCGGAGGGGATTGGATGTCTTTTCATGCAGGCGGGTCACGCCTGGCAGGGTATCTTCTCAATCCTGCGGATGTGCCGTCCGCCCTCAAAGGGTGTGTCGAGAAACTCATTCATAATCCCGTCGGCCTCTGCGTCAGAGAGGAAACGTCCTGGCATTACCAATACATTGGCATCATTGTGCTGCCGTGCCAGATGGGCAATCTGTGGCCGCCAGCAGAGTGCTGCACGAACGTGTTGATGCTTGTTGAGGGTCATGCTGATTCCCTCGCCACTGCCACACACGGCAATGCCGGTGCTTACCTCATTGGTGTCAATGGCATGGCCAAGTGCATGCCCGAAGTCGGGATAGTCGCTACTCTCCTCACTGTGTGTACCGTAGTCAATATACTCTATCTGTCGTTCCCTGAGGTACTCTTTGATGTGCTCCTTGAGCGCAAAGCCGGCGTGGTCGCTGGCCAATCCTATCTTCTTCATTGTGCCAAGAGTTCCTTTACTTGATTATATATGTTCTCGGGGGTGAAGCCAAGTTTCTGGTCCAGTACCTTATAGGGTGCGGAGAAACCGAAACTCTCCAATCCCCAAATACGGCTGGCAGGGTCTGCGCCGATGAGGAAGCCACTCAAGTTGACGGGAAGGCCGGCTGTGAGTCCGAATATCTTTGCTCCCATGGGGATGATGCTCTGCTGGTATTCACTGCTTTGCTCGCGGAACAGACCTTCTGAGGGCACGCTTACCACCCTTACCTTGATGCCGTCTTGACGAAGCATGCGCGCTCCTGATACCAGGGTACTTACTTCTGAGCCATTGCCCAGCAGGATGATGTCATATTCGGGGTCGCTCTCTGCCACTACATATGCGCCACAGCCGATGTTGGCATAGGGATTTTCTGTGGGAAGGTCTTCTATAGTCTGGCGGCTGAGGATAAGTGCGCTGGGCGTATGGGTATTCTCCATTGCCAGTTTCCAGCACTGCACTGTGGCCTTTCCATCTGCAGGGCGCATCACTAGCATGGAGTTCCGGCCGCTGTGGTTCTTCAGTTTCTCCATCAGGCGAATCTGCGCTTCCTGTTCCACAGGTTCGTGTGTGGGGCCATCCTCTCCCACTCGGAAAGCATCGTGAGACCAGATGAACTTGACAGGTAACTCCATCAGCGCAGCCATGCGTATGGCCGGCTTCATGTAATCACTGAATACAAAGAAGGTGCCGCAGGCGGCTATTACACCCCCATGAAGTGCCATGCCTATGCAACAGCAGGCCATGGTGAGTTCTGCCACACCAGCCTGGAGGAACGCTCCAGTGAAGTCGCCGAACTGCAGTTCGTGGGTCTGATTGAGGAAACCATCGGTCTTGTCGGAATTGCAAAGGTCGGCAGAAGCGCAGATCATGTTGGGTACCTGTTGTGCCAGAAGGCTGAGGCATGCGCTGGAAGCATTGCGTGTGGCATCGTTGGCTTTGGGCTGCACGCTCTCCCAGTCTATCTTGGGCAGACGGCCGGAGAACCAGTCATTGAGCATTGTAGCCTTTTCGGGATGTTTCTCTGCCCAGTTGGCTTCTTCGTCGTGGCGTATCTCGGCCATGGCTTGCAGTTCCTTGAGGCGGGCATCATAGATGGCTTGAACCTCGGGGAATATCTGGAACGGAGCATCGGGGTCACCGTTCAGGTTGATTATTGTGTTGCGGTAGGCTTCACCTCCCAAAGGTGCTCCGTGGGTCTTGCATGAGCCTTCGTAACAGGTGCCATCAGCCTTGAGTGCGCCTTTGCCCATGATACATTTTCCTATGATAAGCGTAGGCTTGTCCTTCACAGCCTTGGCTGTCTTGATGGCCTGGCGTATCTGTGCCACATCGTTGCCGTCAATCTCTATGACTTCCCACTGCAAGGCACGGTATTTGGCGGCCGTGTCCTCGTTTGTCACAACGCGTGTCTCTGTGGAGAGTTGTATGTCGTTGGCATCATAGAACATAATCAGATTGTCAAGGCCAAGCGTGCCTGCGATGCGTGCCGCCCCCATGCTTATTTCTTCTTGGATACCTCCATCGCTGATGTAGGCATAGATGGTCTCCTGCTCAAAGGTGGGGTTACCTGTACGTGCAGCCAGGAACTTTGCTGCAATGGCTGCACCTACAGCATAAGTATGCCCTTGTCCCAGTGGGCCGGAACTATTCTCTATCCCCCGCTCGTAACAAACTTCAGGATGCCCGGGAGTAGGGGAGCCCCATTGACGCAGTTGCTGGAGATCTTCCAGGCTGTACTTACCTACGAGTGCCAGTTGGGCGTAGAGCATGGGTGACATGTGTCCGGGATCGAGAAAGAATCGGTCTCTGCCCATCCATGTGGGATTCTTGGGGTCAAACTGTAGGTACTCGCTGTAGAGCACGTTAATGAAGTCCGCGCCGCCCATGGCACCGCCAGGATGTCCACTTTTGGCTTTTTCCACCATGGCGGCTGCCAGTATGCGGATGTTGTCGGCTGCGCGATTCATTGTCTGAATGCTGTTCATAGTGCAAATGATGCTTGTATGTAAATGGCAAACTTGCCGTATTTGTGATTTACAGCGCAAAGTTATGAAAAAAATGTACTACATAACTTTCTCGGCGGCTAAATTGTTCCTTTGGGCGAGTGGCGAGGTGCAGACGGAGGCAAGTATGGGTGTTTCATGGTGAGAAAAATGGGGCGATTTGGGCGGTGCACTTCAATTGGTTTTCCATGCCTGAAAGTGTGGGAAGTATATGCCGATGGCCAGGGGACATTCAGCGCAGAGCCTTGGGGAGTGACATGAAGCGATAGCCCCTGCGGTGGAGTTCTGTGATGAGTAGGTTCAGGTGACGAGTGTAGAACTTATCGGTGCGATCCGGTGAGGTTCCGGCATGGAAGAGCATCAGATGCCCTTTCAGCCCTTCGCTCTCTTCTTTGGCCAGGATGGTTTGGTATATGTTGTCCGATGTGCGATAGTTCTTCATCGAGGGTGTGGTATAGTCGGCATTGCTGGCTGTGCCGCTTGTGAAGTTTACCAAAGTGAGTCCCATGTCTCTTGCCCATTGCGATATGGTGTCATTGTAGTGCTCATAGGGAGGCATGAAGAAGGGTGAGTTCTTGATGGTAATGCCGTAGGAGGCGAGTGCCAGGTAACTGAGACTGATGTCTGTCTCAAATTCCTCACGTGTAATCAGTGTTCTGTCTGGGTTGTCCCAAGGGCAATATAGGGGGTGGGCATAACTGTGGCTGCCTACGTAATGGCCTGCTTTCTTCATGTGTGCCACGTCTTTGGGGAAGCGTTTCAGGAAACTGCCTGTCAGGAAGAAGGCGGCTTTGACGTGGTGTTCTTCCAGTACCTTCAGTATAGTCTCCACGCCATCGTTCCTGTCGGCAGCCGTGAATATCAAGGTCAACTGCTTGCGGGTAGTGTCCGTTTTTATTATTCCGCCCTTGCTGAAGACAGGCATGCGCTTGCGTGCGAAAGCAGATGGTGTGGTAGCGGTGAACAGGATGATGAGTAAGAGAACCAATCTTTTCATTGCAGAAATGTCATATGGGTGAACTAATCCTGTACGGTTAGTGATTTGCACATGATGGGGATGATGGATGGAAACTGCGCATGCCCGCGAATTTCCTGATGTTTGATTTGTGGCAGCATACTGGAGATGCAAGCAGATTTATAGGAGGTTGGCGTGTTTCCTAAACCGTATGTCTACTTTGTAAAAATGGAAAAGGCTTTCAGATAGTGTTTCCTAAATGAAAGCCTTTTCCTTAATTCATGCAGATGTATGTGCGTGTGTTCAGCAGAGTTTGCGTGCGCCGTCGCCAATCACCACATCAATGATGACAGGTTCTTTGCCGTACTTCGCTGCGAACTTTTCCTTGGCAAGTTTCTTGAAGTTGCTGACCAACTCTTCTGCCACAAGGTTGATGGTGCAACCGCCAAAACCGCCACCCATGATGCGGGAGCCGGTTACGCCGGCCTCCTTGGCAATATCATTGAGATAGTCAAGTTCTTCGCAACTTACCTCATACTCTTTGCTCAGGCCATAGTGAGTTTCATACATCATCTTGCCCACCATCTCATAATCATCGCTCTTCAATGCTTCGCAGACAGCCAATACGCGTTCCACCTCACCGATGACATAGCGTGCGCGCTTGTACTCATCGCCAGTGATTTCACCTTTGACCTCTTCCAGCATCTCAATGCTTGCATCACGGAGTGACTTAACTTCGGGATGCTTCTTCCCGATAATCTCTGCCACATGCTCACACTGCAGGCGACGCTCATTGTAGGGGCTGCCTGCCAGAGTGTGCTTGACGCAACTGTTTACGAGTACCAATTGGTAGCCTTTGGGATTCCAAGGGAAATATTCGTATTCGCCGCTGCGGCAGTCAAGGCGAAGCAGTGAGCCTTTCTTGCCTAGGCAAGAGATGGCCTGATCCATGATTCCACACATCACGCCGATGTACTTGTGCTCGGTACGCTGTCCCACGCGAGCCAGTTCCATACGGTCAATCTTGTTCTCGCCCCATAGGTCATTCAAGGCACAGGCGTAGGTGCTCTCAAGGGCTGCACTTGAACTCATGCCTGCTCCCAAGGGTACATCACCAGCAAAGGCTGTGTTGAAACCTTCCACGGGTACTCCAAGTGCCATCATCTCACGGCAAACGCCAAAGATATAGCGTGCCCACGAAGCCTTGGGCCCCTGCTCATCATCGAGAGAGAATTCGGTGTAGTCCTTTAGGTCGATGGCGTAAGCACGTACCTTGCGTGTGCCATTGGGCTTGATTTCGGCAATAATGCCCTGTTCAACGGCTCCTGGGAACACATAACCGTTGTTGTAGTCCGTATGTTCACCTATCAGGTTGATTCTTCCAGGAGCGGCGTAAATGGAACCCGTAGTGCCGTCAAAGTGCTTCACGAAGCGGCTTCTTACATCTTCTATTGTCAGTCTCATGGTTGTGTTGTTTGTTAAAAGGAGTCTTGCGCCGCAGGAACTGCAAAGCGCAAGACTGAGATTATACGTTGTGGATTATTCTTCTTTCTTGGATACTCTGGAACCTACGAGCGCATAGAACAGGATGTATGCGGCGCAAGCCAGAGGAATCAGATAACTGATGAGATAGTTACCGCCGGTGGCATCCACCACCAAAGCCTGCAGGGCTACCATCACTGCGCAACCGAACACCATGGTCATGAAGATGCCGGATGCTGCTGCTGTGTACTTGCCAAGTCCCTCAACTGCCATGTTGAAGATGCCGCCCCACATCACGGAAGTGCAGAGACCCACGCAAATGAAGGCTGCAATGCCAATGGGTACCTCAACCCAAATGACTGACAGGTTTGCCCAATCCACGCCGGGAACCTGTACCTGCCAAGTGGAGGGAGCGAACATGCCGAATGCCAGCAGGATGATGGCTGCGGTGGCCACCGTGCTTACCATGGCGCGGCTGGAAACCTTGCCGCCGATGCTACCGCCCACAGAACGGCCGATGAACATGGCAAACCAATATACTGCTGCAATCAGAGAGGCCACGCCTGCAGAGACACCCACAGCATCGCTGGTCAGATACTTAATCATATAAGTAGGTGTGCCTACCTCAACACTCATGTAAAGGAAGATGGCCAGTGCGCCCAGGGCAAAATGACGATGAGACAGCGCACCCTTGATGAGGTCTGTGCTTACTGGTTCCTGCTTGGGCTCCTCAATCTTTGTGGCTGCCAACACAAGGAATGCTACCACGAAGATTGCCACTGCAATGTACATGGCAGGGGCTGCGTCCACAATGGCAGTTTCCTTGGTTACCTCACCAATCAAGGCTCCCAGGATGATATACACGGCTACGGCTGCTGCACTGTTGAATGCGCCACCAATCTGAATTAACTGGTTGCCGGTGTTGCCTCCGCCACCCAATACATTGAGCAGGGGATTTACCACAGTGTTGAGCATGCACATGGTGAAACCGCAAATGAATGCGCCAGCCAGGTAAATCCACATGCTTTCCATGGTGCCGGACAACAATTCCAGTCCCATGCCTATGATGCCAATGATGAGAGCAAGCAGGGCTGTCTTTTTGTAGCCGAACTTTACGATGAGCATACCGCTGGGGATACCCATCACAAGGTAGGCGATGAAGTTGGCATAGTTGCCAATCTGGGACTGGAGTTCACTTGCTCCGAATTGGTTCTGCACGATGACGGCCATGGGTGAGCACAGGTTGGTCACGAAGGCAATCATGGCGAAGAGCGCGATCATCATGATAATCGCAGCCCATTGTTTTGATTTTTGTGCCATTAGTTTTGTTTGATTATGATTTGTAAGTGATTATTTTCGGGAGAAGCGGTTGAAGGGTGCTCAGTCTTGTGTACTGAACTTGTACACCGTCTTCTGGGTGTATATCTCACCGGGCTTCAATATAACGCTGGGGAAATGTGGGCGGTTGGGGCTGTCGGGGAAATGCTGGGCTTCAAAGCACAGAGCACTGTATTTGCCGAAAGTGGCTCCATGGGTTCCTTGGAAGCCACTGAGCCAGTTGCTGCTGTAAAATTGCACGCCGGGTTCTGTGGTGTACATCTCCATGACTCTGCCGCTTACCGGCTCTGTACATCTTACTGCAAAACTCAGTTCACCCGGTTCCTGCTTGTTGAGGACAAAGCAATGGTCGTAGCCGGTTCCATTGACAATCTGCTGGTTATCGGTGTCATTGATGCGCTCGCCCACGGTGTGAGGTGTACGGAAGTCAAATGGAGTTCCCTCCACTTTCAGTATTTCACCTGTGGGGATGCTGTTTTCGTCAATAGGTATGAAAAAGTCAGCATTGATTTGCAGTTGGCAGTTCAATGCTTCGGGTGTGGGGTTGGCGATGCCTGCCAGCGAGAAGAAGCCATGGCTCGTCATGTTTACCACGGTCTTCTTGTTGGTCGTGCCGCGATAGTCGATGCTGAGTTCATTGTCGTCATTCAGACTGTATTTTACAATCATGTGCAGTTCGCCGGGGAAACCTTCTTCGTAATAGGCAGAAATGTAGCGCAGCACCAATTCCTGGTCGTTTATCTGTTCTGCATCCCATACTCTTGCATGGAAACCGGTGGGGCCGCCATGCAGGTGGTTGGGGCCGTTGTTCACTGCCAGGCTGTATTCTTTGCCGTTCATGGTGAACTTGCCTTTGCAGATACGGTTGCCGTATCTGCCCACCAAGGTGCTCAGGAAGGGTTCGGGACTTTCCATAACTCCTTTTATGCTGTCATGTCCTTGAATGACATTGGCCATCTTGCCTTCCTTGTCGGGAACCATGATGGCCACCAGTGCGCCTCCATAATTGGTGACACTTACTTCCATGCCATTGCTGTTGGTCAGCGTGTAAAGGTCTGTTTGCCTGCCTTGTACCACGGTCTGAAAGTCTTCTCTCTTCAGTCCGGAAATCAGTTCTTTGTCCATCGGAATCTCTATTAGTTTGACGATGTTTCTGGCTTTTTGTCCAAAATCCTATTGCAAACTTAATAATAATATGTGACATTCACAAACAAGATGGACAAAAAGTTAGTCTGGAATGTGAGAAATTGGGGATTATGCCTGCTGCGCTGTGCTTGTTGGGGAAGTACTGTGCTTGTTTTCTGATGCCAATATCGTCACTTGTTTGCTATATATTCTTTGGCGTTACATATAAATGTCTTTTCGCCTTGGTATTATTGCAGATGCCCGGATTATGTTTTCCTTTGTTCCAAGGCCGTAAGCAGGTCGGCCACAATGAAGGTGCTGCCTCCGATGAAGATGAGATCATCGGCAGTGGCAGCGGATTTTGCGGCTTTATATGATTCACTTACAGATGGATAAGATTGACCTCTCAGACCATGTGCAGCAGCCTTCTCTGCAAATTCCATGCAGGGCATGGCGCGTTTTACTGAGGCTTGGGTGAAATAGTAAACCGCTTCCTTGGGCAACATGGACAGCACTGTGTTCACGTCCTTGTCATTGACCATACCTATTATAATATGTAAGGTGTGGTGTGGTGTTCCGGTCAGTTGCCGGACGATATATTGCATGCCACCCACATTGTGCCCAGTGTCACAGATAGTCAAGGGGGACTCCGAGAGTTTCTGCCAGCGGCCTCTTAACCCCGTGAGTTCGCATACATGGGCGAAACCTTCGTTTATGGCATGGTTGCTGACGGCATAACCCTGTCTGTGCAGTTCTTTCACAGCCTCCAGTATGGTGGCCGTATTCTTTTCCTGGCAAATACCTCCCAGTTCGCCATGTAGGATTCCGAAGGTGGCAGTATGATAGGTATATCCTTGTATGAGGTCATGGGTGAAACGGATAATCTCGTTTTGTCTGTCTGCAAAACTCAAGGTGGTGTTTACGGATTCGGCTTTCTGCATGAACACATCGGCCACGTTTGGGATGTTTGATTCACCCACGATGGCCGGGATTCCGTGCTTGATGATGCCGGCCTTCTCTCCTGCAATCTTTTCCAGGGTATTGCCAAGAAATTGTGTATGGTCAAAACTGATGTTTGTGATAATGCTCATCAGGGGCTGGATAATGTTGGTGCAGTCGAGTCTTCCGCCCAGCCCGACCTCAATGACTGCAATGTCTACCTCCTGTTCGTCAAAGTATTTGAAAGCCAAGGCTGTTGCCAACTCGAAAAAAGAAGGATGCAACGGCTCAAAAAAGGCACGTTCCTGCTCTACGAAATCCACCACCCTTTGCTTGGGAACCATATCCCCGTTCACGCGGATGCGCTCTCTGAAGTCGGTCAGGTGCGGACTGGTGTAGAGCCCTACCTTATATCCTTGTGCCTGAAGTATGGCAGCCAGTGTGTGACTCACAGAACCCTTGCCGTTGGTGCCTGCCACATGGATGGTGGCATAGTGCCTGTGTGGATGCAGGAAATGGTTGTCAAGCAGTTCCGTATTGCTTAATCCTTCCTTATATGCGCCCGCCCCGATATTCTGAAATAACGGGGCGGACTTGTACAGATAGTCTGTCGCTTGTTCGTAAGTCATTCAAATTGTTTTTTGAATTTGCTGAAGAAACTCTCCTTGTTCTCGGAACTAGGCTTCATGGTGTCATGTTCCCTAAGCGTTTCAAAGATTTCCCTGTCGGCCTTGGACAATGTCTGTGGGATGTACACGTTGATAGTCACGATGAGGTCACCCGTTCCATATCCATAGCCCTGCAGTGCCGGCAGTCCCTTGCCACGCAGGCGCATGACCTTGCCAGGCTGTGTGCCGGGATCTATCTTTATCTTGACTCTCCCGTCCAATGTGGGAACCTCCACCGAGCCACCCAGCACGGCGGTGGGGATGTCCAACTGCAGTTGGCAATGCAGGTCCTTTCCATCGCGAACAAAGTTCTTGTTGTCCTCCACGCTCACGATTACCTGAATGTCACCGGGGACTCCGTTCAGTTTGCCGGCATGTCCCTTGCCGGGCACGTTGACCACCATGCCGTTCTCGATTCCCGCAGGTATCTTCACCTCAACAATTTCCTCGCCGCTTACCACACCTTCGCCTCCGCAGCGTCCGCACTTGTTCTTGATGATGGAGCCTGTGCCTCCGCATCCGGGACATGTCGTCTGCGTCTGCATGGTTCCCAGCATGGTGTGCATGGTTCTGTATACCACGCCAGAGCCTTTACACTGTCCGCAGGACTCTTTCTGTCCGTCCTGGCTGCCTGTTCCGTGGCAGTTTGGGCAAGTGATATTCTTTTTGACCTTGAATTTCTTGGTCACTCCGGTGCGTACTTCGTCCAATGTCAGACGTACGTTGATTCTGAGGTTTCCACCCTGGAATTGCGGATGTGCCTCCCGGCTTCTGCGTCCGCGTCCGCCAAAGAGGTCTTCAAAAGGACTTCCTCCGCCGCGTCCGCCGAATATGTCACCGAATGCGCTGAATATGTCGTCCATGCTCATCCCGGCACCACCACCGAATCCACCGCCTCCAAATTGTGGTCCGTTGAATCCGAACTGGTCATATTGCTGTCGTTTCTGTGGGTCATGCAGGACATCGTATGCTTCGGCTGCCTCCTTGAATTTTTCTTCGGCCTCCTTCTTTTCTGCATCCGTCTTGCCGGTCTGGCGGTCAGGATGGTATTTGATGGCCATTTTCTTGTAGGCACTCTTTATCTCGGCATCGCTGGCGGTCTTGCTTATGCCCAGGACTTCATAGTAATCTCTCTTGTTTGCCATGGTTTTGCTCCTTTCCTGTTAACATCTGAATCAATCAGAGTCCTACCACCACCTGTGCATGGCGAATGACTTTGTCGTTCAGTTTATAACCTGTCAGAGTGCAGTCCATCACCTTTCCCTTCATCTCATCATTGGGTGCTGGCAACTGTGCAATGGCCTCGTGCAGGTCTACATCGAAGGTGGCGTTCTCTGTGTCAATTGCTTCCACGCCTTGCTTGGCTAGAATGCTGATGAATTTCTTGTGTATGAGTTTTACACCTTCCACCACTGCAGCCACGTCCTCGGCCTTTTCCATGTTGGCCAGGGCTCTTTCCATGTCGTCCAGTACAGGCAGAATGGCAACCACGGTCTTCTCGCCTCCGTTGAGTATCAACTCGGTCTTCTCCTTTATCGTACGCTTGCGGTAGTTGTCAAACTCGGCAATCTTGCGCAGCAGTTGATCCTTTAGGTCTGTTATCTCTTGCTCAGCGTCCTGCAGTTTCTCCTCAGTGGTCTTCTCTTGATTCTGAGGCTCGACTGCTTCCTGTGCTTCGCTTGCAGTTTCCTCTGATGTGCTCTCCTGCTCCTGTCCTGCCATTTTGTCGGCAGTGTCAGTCGTGGTTTGCGTGGACTCCTGATTTTCGGTGCATTGCTCTTTTACTTCCTTTTCTTCCATATTATATATATGATGCTTGTGCTTTTGTGCACAATGATTACACTGGCCTATTTGCTACAAGAATCGTGCCAAGTGTCAGTTTGTCAGTCGGCTGTGTGATACATTTTCTCCTTCAGTTCCTTGATGTGCTCATCGCTGATGTAATCATCATAGTCCATCAGTTTGTCAATGGTGCCATTGGGTGTGAGTTCAATGATACGTGTGGCCACCGTCTGTATAAACTCATGGTCATGGCTGGAGAAGAGAATGTTGCCCTTGAAGAGTTTGAGGTTGTTGTTGAACGCCTGTATGCTCTCCAAATCCAGATGGTTGGTTGGTGTATCCAGTATGAGGCAGTTGGCATTTTTCAATTGCATGCGTGCTATCATGCAGCGCATTTTCTCACCACCGGAAAGTACGTTCACTTTCTTGAGCACCTCCTCGCCGCTGAAGAGCATCCTGCCAAGGAAGGATTTGAAATATACTTCGTTGCCTTCGCTGAATTGGCTGAGCCAGTCTACAAGATTCAGTTCGCTTTGGAAGAATTCCGTGTTGTCCACGGGCAGATAGGCCGTGGTGATGGTGATGCCCCAATTGTATGTGCCGGCAGTTGCTTGCTGGTTGCCATTGATAATCTCAAACAGGGCGGTCATGGCACGAGGGTCATGGCTCAGGAATACCACCTTGTCTCCTTTTTCAATGGTAAAGTTCACGTTGTCGAAAAGCAGAGTGCCATCCTCGGCCACAGCCTTGAGCCCTTCCACTTCCAGTATCTGGTTGCCTGGTTCTCTGTCCATCTGGAATATGATGCCGGGATACTTTCGGGTTGAAGGGCGTATCTCCTCCACGTTTAGTTTCTCCAGCATCTTCTTGCGGCTGGTGGTCTGCTTGCTCTTGGCCACGTTGGCAGAGAAGCGCCGTATGAATTCCTCCAGTTCCTTGCGCTTCTCCTCAGCCTTGGCTTTTTGGTTCTGTGCCTGGCGGAGTGCCAACTGGCTGCTCTGATACCAGAAACTGTAGTTGCCTGCAAACATGGTCACGCGGCCAAAATCAATGTCAATGGTGTGTGTGCACACGCTGTCAAGGAAGTGGCGGTCATGGCTCACCACCAGTACAGTATGCTCAAATTCGCTCAGATACTGTTCCAACCATTGTACGGTATCCAGGTCCAGGTCGTTGGTTGGCTCATCAAGCAACAGATTATCTGGGTTACCAAACAGTGCTTTGGCCAGCATCACGCGCACTTTCTCCTTACCGGACAATTGCCCCATCAGCAGATTGTGCTTCTGCTCACGTATTCCCAGGCCACTCAGCAGGGTGGCTGCATCACTTTCGGCTGTATATCCACCCATCTCGGCAAATTTGTCCTCCAGTTCGGCCACCTTGATGCCGTCCTCGTCGCTGAAGTCAGGCTTGCTGTAAAGAGCCTCGCGCTCCTGCATCACCTGCCACATGGTGGTGTGCCCCATAAGCACTGTGTTGAGCACGGTTTCCTGGTCATACTGGAAGTGATCCTGACTGAGTACGCTTAGGCGTTCGCCCGGTCCCAGTTCCACTGTTCCCTTGCTGGGTTCCAGTTCTCCGCTGATGGCTTTGAGCAGTGTGGATTTTCCTGCCCCGTTTGCACCAATCACACCATAGATGTTGCCGTTGGTAAACTTCATGTTCACGTCCTTGTAGAGGACGCGCTTGCCGAACTGAACGGCAATGTTGCTTAATGTTATCATATCTTAGTTGTGTTTCTGTGTTTATTGGCGTATTTCTCTCGCGTGTGCATAAATAGTTAATGTGTATTCCCCAATGTGTGCGCCTGTGTTTATCTGATGCGCAATATCTCACCGGGAGTCAGAGTGTGGTCGGCCGACATCTTGTTCAATTTGTACAGGTATTTCAGTCTGATGCCATAGAGTTGGCATATGTCGTGCAGGCTTTGGTTGGGTTCCACAATGTGGATAGGGTTGTCCTTGAACTCCTTAGAGGCGCACTTGCGCTTTTTTTGCAGATAGATGAGGTCACCGGCAGTGGCGGCATAATCTTTTGGCAAATCGTTGTAGTTGTACAAGTCTTTCAGACTCACTCCGGTTTTTTCACTGATAATTGCCATGTTGTCACCAGGTTCCACCACGATAAAGTAGTTGCTGTTGTTACGGTACACCACGTGGTTAATATAGAACGGATCTTGCTCCACGGTACCTTTCTTATGGCTCATTAGCATGTATTTGCCCGAGTCAAACTGGCTCAGGTTGTACATCTCTATGATGCGTATGAGTGATTCGGCATAGGTTGGACTTGTGGCATAGCCCGCTGCTTTCAGCCCTCGTGCCCAACCTTTATAGTCGGTGATGGAGAGACGGAAGAGTCCCTGGTAACGCTTGCCTTGCAGAAAGCGTGAATGGTCCTCAAAACTGTCATGTGCATTGCGGTATTTGCGGAATTTCTCATTGGGAGCATCATCATTGCAAAGCACATAAGGTCCGGTCCATGTTCCTCCACACTTGATGCCAAAATGATTGTTGGCCTCAGTGGCCAGGGTACTTCTGCCTGCAGCACTCTCCAGTAGTCCCTGAGCCAAGGTAATGCTTGCGGGGATACGGTAAAGTTTCATCTGCTCAATGGCCCAATCTTTATATTTGTCGATGTAAGTCCAGAATGCTTGGTTGGTACGTTGTGCCATCATAGGCAGACTGCAGCACACGAAAAGGAGCAGAGTCAGTAAGTTTCTTGTCTTATTAAGCATGGTTTTCCCTTTGAAGGCACAAAATTACCCAAAATCTCTGGAAATGTCGAATAAAGAAGCCTAAAAGTATTCCTGGCCTCTTTATTCTTCCAAAGACGCTGTGAAAGAAAAACAATGCGATGTTCTCTGTGAGAACGGGAAATGGCAGGTAATTTATATATTTATCTGCTGGAATCCATAGTCATGAATGTCTTTCAGACAGATTGAGAGAGTGTTTTCATCAAAATAATAATAAATATGGCAACAGTAAAGATAAAATTCCGTGCATCTTCCGTCATGAAGAATGAAGGTACATTGTTCTATCAAATTATTCATAATCGGGTGGCGAGACAGGTGCAATCCGGATACAAGTTATATCCGGACGAATGGAATGGAAGACGTTCAGAAGTGTCCATTCCCACAAATGTTGAATCTGACAGAAAGAACTATTTGTGCCGCATCAGAGAGAGCATGTTGGAAGATGTAAGACGTCTGACCGGCATTATCGCGCATCTTGAGCATACGGGAAATGGTTATACGGCAGAAAAGGTCGTGGAAGTGTTTGTGGCTTCTGGCAAGGTTGGCGGGTTTATTCTGTTTGGCAGGGAACTTGCTTGCCGATTGAAGCAAATAGGTAAGGTTCGCACGGCTGAAACTTATTTGATTGCTATGAATAGTTTTGCCCGGTTCAGGAAAGATCAGGATGTGTCATTGGAAGAGGTTGAACCCAATCTGATGATGGAATACGAGGCTTATCTGACAGGAACCGGCATCTGTCCTAATACTTCGTCTTTTTACATGCGTAACCTCCGCGCTGTCTATAATCGTGCCGTGGAAAAGGAACTGACAGCGCAGCGTTATCCCTTCAGGCATGTGTATACGGGAATAGGCAAGACTGTCAAGCGTGCCATATCTTTGAATGCCATCCGCCAGATAAAGGATATGGACTTGACCTTGAATCCGTCAATGGACTATGCAAGAGACATCTTCATGTTCAGTTTTTATACCCGTGGAATGTCATTCATAGACATGGCTTTCCTGAAGAAGAAAGACTTGCGGAATGGTATATTGAGTTACTGCCGCAAGAAGACCAATCAGCAACTGTTCATCAAATGGGAGAAACCCATGCAGGAGATAGTAGACAAGTATAATACCATAGACACCCCATACCTGTTGCCGGTCATAAAAGACACAGGGAAGGACGAAAGACTGCAATACAGGAATGGAGTTCACTTTGTAAACAGCAAGTTGAAGAAGATAGGAAAGCAACTTGGATTGCCTGTTCCTCTGACTACATATGTTGCCCGGCATGGGTGGGCCAGTATTGCCAAAAGCAAGAACATATCAATTTCCACCATCAGCGAGGCAATGGGGCATGATTCGGAAAATACCACACGCATCTATCTCGCCTCACTGGATGCTTCGGTAGTTGACAAGGCAAACAATCTTATTCTGAAATCCTTGTAGGTGAAGTTTTATGAATAAAAAACTCGCTAGAAATAATTGCAATATGTATAAAATCAGTATTGACGTAATCTGTTATTGGATTAAGTCTAATCCTCCTTAGTCTCGTATTCTCAGATTATTGATTTCTTTCTGTATTCCGTCCAAAAAGCGAGAAGCGTGTGCTCCATCCATTTGTGTATGGTGGAACTGGAAAGAAACGGTGAGTGTCGTTTTCAATAGGTGCCGTTTGTATTTTCCCCAAATAAGGAACGGATTGTTGAAGATGCCGCTATACATACCGACTGCTCCGTCTATTTCATATTGTGTCAATGCTGAAGTACCGATGACCATGCTTTCCGTCAAGTCATGGTTGATGCAACTTTCTGCAACTTGTTTGGTAAGTCGCAGATAATGTTCGTTGAATTGTGACAGATTCTCATCGAAAGGTATGTCACACGAACTTACTTCGCCCTCTTTGTTGGCAACGATGGTGTTTACTGCAACGGTATCGTATTGTATCAGTTTGTCTCCCACGGGGAGCAGGTAAAATTCCTTCACGTTACTTGCCGCCCTACCTATGCACCAGCACATCAGCATGTTGAACTTCATGTCTGTTCTTCTGCTGATTTTCACAAGGCGTGACACATTGAGTGTCTTGAAGAATGTCACCATCGGCATAGGTGCCTTCATCCACATCTCAAAGGCGTATGCCCGAGTGGTTTCTTGGGGATTTACTTCTTTCATGACTTTTGCTGTATGACAACGACTTGCAAAGGTATCGTTTTTTCCGAATACAAAGGACGTGAATGGCGTGAAAGGCTTTATAAAAAAAATGGTGCTTGCCTTTTTGGGGCAAACACCATTTTGAATTGACTGAAAAGTCAGTTGAGATGAAAAATTATTATCCTAAGTTTGTTCCACCGTTATGTTTACGGTTAGAAGTGGTTACAACAACCGACACCGTTCCGTAATGTGTACCGCTCACGCTCTTACCCTTTGCACTTACAGTTACGTTTTGCTTGCTTTGCGTACCGTTGATGGTCAGGATGGTACCGATAGGCAATGTCACGTTCAGCGGGTAGCTGCCGTTTACGGTAGAAACCGATGCGCCAAAACGCTGAGCCAACTTCTCAATCAGCAGGGCTGTCAGCACGGAGGTTGCTTTGGTTGTGATTTCCGTACCGGCTTTGTAAGTGTAATTGGCACTGCCTACTGCCATGCTTTTGGCACCATATAGGTTGTCCCACTTGTTCTGCTCGAAAGAAATGGTCTCGCTTCCGTTGGATGTGGAGAAGGAAATACCGAGGAACAGACCGTATGCCGTGAACTCTGTGGCGTTTATGATTACCTTTCCGTTCTCAATACGGCTTTCAACAGCCACCCACTGGCCGTTTTTGAACTGTTTGGCTTCGACGGATTGCGCAACTTCGTCATCTACGCTGAACCCCAATTCCACAGGTTTAGCCAAAGAAACCTCAGCTTTATTACAAGACAGGCTGGCACCCAAGAGTAAAGTCGATTCGTCTGCACGGGTAGCGGCTCTTGTCTTTCCTACCACAGCGTTGGCATCGTAAATGGGAGAGATAATAATTTTCACTTCTTCGCCTTCGGTTGTTTCTATGGCATCAGCAGGAACGATGGCTTCCACGTTTACGATGGCTTGGTCATTGTCTTTCAAGGCTTCTGTCTCCACATCGCCTTTTGTCTCTTCTGTCGCAGATACAGCCACTTCTTCCTTGACATCAGCGGCCAGGCTGGCATTCCACACTAGGTTTTGGCTCTTCTTAGTATCTTCCACAGTGATTTCTGCCTCTTTCGTTTGTTTACCGTCTGCTTCCGCTTTGATGGTGTAAGTACCTGGCTTTACATCTGCAAACATATACACGCCGTTTGCGTCACTTGTAGCCTTTTCCGTTCCCAATGTAACGGTCGCATTGGAAATGGCACTTCCGTTGATACTTGTAATGATACCTTTCAATGTATTCGGGGCAATCGCCACTTCCGGCGGAGTCACGTTGTCATAATTTGGGTCATCGTCACTACAATTAGTCACACTCATTGCCAAACCGGCAATCAGGAGCATCATGGCTCCTTTCTTCATGAAGTTGTACATAAAAAATGATTTAAAATGTTTATAGTTAAACGTAAATGGTTAAATCACAATAGATTGATGCAGAAGCAGACACCTCCAGAGAAGTATTTCCCGTTCTGCAAGGAAGACTGTATCAGCAGATGCTTCCATAGTTTCCAGTCGAAACCTACATTCACATCATCGCCTGTATATTCGGCTATCAGGCGCAGGTTCTTTTGGAAAGAAGGCTGATAGGTGATACCGCCTACCGGACCGTTCCATTTGCTATTATAGCTTCGTTTCCAATGGCGGTATGCCAGATGGAAGCCGAGGCTATGTCCTTTCAGGTCGAGGTGCTTGGTGGCGGCGATATAGAAGTTGGAGAAATATTGGCTTTTCCCATCACCATTTTGAGGCTTTTCTCCCTCCTTACCTGTTCCATTTTTATTGTCTGTTCCGTATGGGTCATTGGTTCCTATTGCGATGGCAGGCCACCATTTCCCTTCTTTTAAAGGTTGTAGTTTGAGTGAGAAATAACGATCCTTGAAACGAAGTTTGGGTTTACCGTCTTGCACTATCCCCTCATTATTTATGGCACGTCCTTTCTGTAAAGTACAGGTATAACCAATTTCCAACCAAGAAAAAGGAGTAAGGCTCAAATAATGGCTCATTGTATGGTACTTACCTTCATAATCAAACCCGATATCCGGTGTAAACTCCCTGTTCAGGAAGTGAACGCCTATACGTGCTTCACCGGCATCGTCCATCTCTGCACTTGGTACATGAATCAGCCCGCTCATACCGGTATATTGCTGTGCGGCAGCGGTAAAAGACAAAGCGGTTAGAAGTATCCCGACAAATACGCATCGTAGAATCTTCATCCGGTATTCCTTATTCCACATTTCGCACCTCCTTTTCTCTAAGTTTAAAATCCGGAACCATGCGATTGGCACCCCATTGCAATCGGTTACGGTCAAAGTGTCCTTCACGTTCGTTCTCTTCTGGATCGGTGGTGTACATCTTCACAGCGTAGGGCAATCCGTTGATGTCATATGTCAGCCTGAAATTTGAGGCGGGACGAACCATCACCTTACGCGCCTTCCGCTTGTACGGTGGAATCATCATTACCACCTTGAAACCGGCCGTCTCTTTTCCTTTGTCACTGTATTGCGCATAAAGTCCTACCGTGCAATGCCTGAAATGGCGCATCGCTTCGGCCATCACTCCGTAATCTTCATAAAGATACCGTCCTCCGTGCAGCCTAAATTCCGTATTTACTTTCTCTATATATAGGTTCACTCCGGCTTGTCCGGTCACTCTTTCCATCTTGCTACATTCCCAATCGGCAGCCATGGAGCAAAACCCTGTCAGCCCCAGTTGCGCATCCAACGCCAACCATCTGTTTACGGGATACATCCATTTGGCATCCAACCCGTAGCGTTCTTTTCCAAACAATCCTCCGCTCACCTTTAAGAATTGCTTCTTATTCCAATCCCATTCTTTCGACAGCACCGCCATATTCAGGCGTATCTTCTTGTAGCGGTCCCCATAGTCGTTATAAACCGGAACGATGGCTTGCCCCGCTAATTGCCATCGGTCACCGAAATGCCACTTCACTCCGGGCGTCACATTCACCAACACTTCATACATCTTTGCGTAGAAGAAGTCTCTGTAATGAAGTTCCGCCCCTGCAAAAATTTCCACGTTGGGTTTCACCGCTTCTTGGGCGACAACTTTTGCCAAAACCATCAACAACAAAACGGTGAAAGACACTCTTGCCTTCAACCTAAATCCCATATAAAGCCTCATACTGTTTTGCTATATGCTTCCAAGTATATCGCCATTTGGCAATCTCCTTCATGGACGCTCCGTCCTTTTCTTTTTGCGACACCAGTTCCACCAACTGGTTGCTATTTTTAAAATAGTAAGCCTTGTTTTCCGTCGTCTCCCGGTTATAGACCACATCAAATGCGATTATCGGCTTGCCAAACGACATGGCTTCCACAAGTGACGGATTTGTTCCTCCGGCGCTATGACCGTGGATATAACATTCGCATTGATTGCGCAAGGCATATAATTCGTCCAAGTCGTAAACGGAATCCACCATACGGATATTGCTATACGAACCATACTCCTTCTTCAGATTACGGCTGTACTCGCTGCGCTCCCAATTCCCGACAAAGACCAAGTCCCTTCCACTTTTGGCAAAGGCTTCACAAAGAATGTGGCTGTTGTTCTCCGGCTCGATTCTACATACGCTGATGGCATAATCATTTGACTTTACTCCATATTTGTTCAATATCTCCTGTTGCCGCTCCTCCGACACCTCTCTTTGCGCATGGTCGCCACCATAGGCTATCAGTTCTGACGTTTTGCCATAGGTCTCTGTTACATAGTCCTGTATACCCTTATTGTCGGCTATCACCACATCGGCATATTTCACCGCCATTGCCTCACTGGTACGCAGAAACCATTTGGCGAACGTTCCCCACTTATCTCGTTTATGTTCCAATCCATCAATGTTCACAATCAGCCGTTTGCGATACAGCAATCGGAATATAGGGAGAAAGATGCAACCTGATACGCCCAATATCAATACCGTGTCATATCCTCGCAGGCATTTCAGCATCGAGAGTATGTCGTAAGGCGTACTCTGTGCCCCGTTGGCATGGAACAGTGGCACATATTTCAGCCTTGCTCCCTTATACGTATCCATGTGAGCGGTATAGTCTTTGCCGCTGCAAAAAATGGTATAGCAGACCTCGGGAGAACAGTTTTCACCAATCATGTTCTCCACCAATGTCTCGAAGCCGCCATACTTTGCAGGCACCCCTTGGATGCCCACAATAGCAACTTGTTTCATACAAAAAATCAGTGTGTTATTAAAAATGAGAAAGGATGCCGTCTATCATCGCATCGGCATTGTATTTTTCTGCATAACGCAATGCATTATCGGATAATTTTGTATAAAGTTCTTGGTTCGATAGCATTTGGTCGATACATTCTGCAATGCTATTCAAATTTTGTACATCTATCTTATAACCGTTCACCCCATCTTCTACCATCTCCGCAATGCCTCCTTCGGTAGGCACTATCACGGGGAGTCCGGCATTCATGGCTTCCAAAGCAGTCAATCCGAATGTTTCGATAAATAGTTTTTTGTTGGAAAGATTCAGCACCAACGAAGCCCGGTTATAGAATGGTGCCACATCGCTTTGCCGGGGATAGATAGTCAGATTCTTGCTGATATTTACCTTGTGTTCTGTAATGAACAGGTCGATGTTCTCCTGCGTGTCGTTCACTATCAGTTCAAAGGCAAACTGCGGTAATTGTTGTGCCAGACTGATAAACTCTAATGGACTTTTGTAAAGTTTCAACGAACCTAACATCAGTATTCGCTTTCGCTCGAAAGCCGTCTCTTTATTCGGTATTAGTCTGCCCGTAAATTCCAGTGGCAAAGCATTTGGAATGATTGTCACCCCATGTGTGCGTTTTAGAAATGATGCTTGGTATTTAGAAACGCAAATAATCTCATGAGCCAACTTTTGCATCAATGCAGCCAATGTCTTATAAAAAGCCCCCTTGACAAAGGCATTTTCGTGATAGTGATAGACAACACGCTTGCCCATTATTCGACCTGCCAACGCAGGGCCAACAGGTAGTAAAGTATTGATATAAAATACTACATTTTTACAGAACAGCCAACGGAAGGACAGAAAGAAAGTATAGAGTTGCACCAGGCAATAACGCAGCATTGTAAGCAAGGGATTGTTAGAAAACTTATATGGATAAGAATGCTTATGCAAATTTTTATAGCGCAGCAGTTCATCCAAAACTCCACCTTTGGACGATACCAAATCCACTTGATAGCCTTTCTTTAACAAGCCCTCTAATACCATCTTCAACACCTTAGGGCTGCCGCTGTAGTCGTTGAAAAGATGGAAACAAACGATGTGTTTCATTTATTTAGATATACTAATAAATCGTTCCAAATCTTCATCGAGTGGGCAATGTCCCCCTCAATAGTTCCTTTCTCACGCACCGTAAATCGGGAAATGATGTCCAATAGATAAAGTGTGTACCTCTCCTTGTTTACCCAATCGGCATTAGGAGACTGGAGGAACGCGATAACCTCTTTCCCCTGCCAATGCTTTTCAAAAATGGCGGTTTGCGTGAAGAAATGATATCGATCCAGCATCGGAGGATAAGTTGTACGGGTATATTCCCAATCGAAGACAAACAAACGGTTCTTCTCTACAAACATATTCCATGGGGTAAAATCTGCATGGTAAGCCGAGAAATCTACAACCTGTCCTTTATATGAATTAACAATCTTATTTATCATCTTTTCGATGACATTTCGATTCATGAACTCCGGAAGCCAATCCATGTGTGATTGTAAACCTTGTACTACTCTGTAGTAATCACTCTTTTCAAATGTTATATTCTGAACCGTTTTCCTTTGCAATTCATTCAGAAAATGCTCGTGTAGGTTGCTCCATTCATGCAGTACTTTCGACTGTCGTGTTTTTGTGGTATTCTGTACGAAAAGGAACACGCCTTCCATCAGTTCACCGCAGAAAAGAGCCTGAGGCACCCCTTCCATCCCTTGTCTTTTCAGATGTTCCAGTAAATCAGCTTCACTTCGGAACAGTGCCGCTACTTCATGGCTGTCTGTCACCTTGCAATATCCTAAAATGCGGCATCCCTTGCTTATTTGTATCGTCACTTTTTGATGTACACAAGGCGTACCTCCGAATATGGAGAATTCAATTTCCTCTTCATGGAATAGCCTACAAAGCAATTGTTCTAGTTTGCCACTGAGTTTGCAACGCAACCTTTCCGCATGAATCACTTTCCGCACAAATGGCATTCCGTGTAGCCAAGGAAACAATGCTTTCACCAATTTCCCGTTTCGTCCGCTGGGCTGGTAGAGGTGCATGGCTATCCGCATGTTCCGTGTAGGCATTATCCATGTCTTACCATCGGCATTGGAGAAGCGATAAGAACATTCGCCCGTTCCTTTTTTCAGCAAACAGGCCAATATAGAATCTATTTGCATTTATTTTGTCGAATAAGAAGTATATGCTTTTATTATCGCATCTCTTATCTCCTTCCCATGATTCTCCCATGAAAACTTTTTGGAAACCTCTTGCGCTTTTCTTCCAAGTCTATCCCGTTCTTCCGGTTGGGTCATTCTCAACATGGCTTTTTCTAAATGTTGAATAACTTCTGTTCTTCCTTTCCGAGGAATTAGTATTGCATAGTCATTTGTGAAATAACGAGTATAGCCGGTCGTATCTAAACAAATCAATGGTTTCCCCATCGCCATGCTGTCGAATGACACAGTTACCGCTCCTTCTTTCAAAGCGGCATTTACCACCACATCCGCATTCCTCATCAAGTCCTTGTAAGTATTCATGGATACCTTGCCGGCCAATGTCACAAAGGATTCCAAAGCATGCTTTTTCACCAACCGTTCCAAGCGAGCCTCGTCCGGTCCATTTCCTACGATGGTCAAATGAACCTTTGGATTCTGGGCAATCACTTTTGGCAATGCCTCTATAATGAGGTCAAATCCACGCCACGCATCCAAATGGCCTACAGTAATAAATTCAGTAACGTTCTGCTCCGTTTTCTTGCCCAAACCGGATGCACAAGAAATGTCTGCCGCCACGTCCGTAAAGAGTGTGGCTTTCTCCATTTGTTTTTGCGGAATTAGGTTGCGTGTTATTTCTGTTTTGCAAAGAATCAAATCGGCTTGTTTGCAACGCTTTCGGAATCCCCTGTTCCATACAGCCATTGAAGTTACGACTCTGCGGACTTTTTCAATCATTCTTGACTTTTTGTCGTAGTGCCGCGAATATTCCTCTGGAATACTCTCCAGTCCTCCTACCGGCCCCCAGACGAAAAACTGCTTCTGCCCGTAGCTGCTTACTTTCCACAATACATTGCCATAGGTCAGATGATGGAATATCCTGATGCCGTTCTCCTGCATCGTTCGTTTTACGATACGGTTAGTACAGTATTGCCATATATTATAATAAGTGCGCACCCCACGCAGACCCTTCTTCCAAAACCGTGCCCATTTGGGCCAATCGTAATAAAGAAAACGAATATGCTTGTATTCAGGATGCTCTGCTATCCACGGTTCGATGGTGTGGCGATTACTTTCACGTGTCAGCACCCACAATTCAAAATATTTGGACATCTCCAACACCCAATGCCACCCCACACCTATTTCGCTGCCAAGTCCCGGTTCGCAGGCGTAGGCGGAGATTAAAATCTTCAGTTTTTTCATTTACATTTTAATTTACGCAAATCAATCAAAAACGGTAAATATTTCACGATTATCCATGTAAGACAATAGCTACATAATACTGAAATAGTTGCCACAAGAAGTGTTACCATATAAGATTTCTCAAGAATGATACGATTGGCAATTGTTCCCCATAAAGCTGGCATTACGCCAGAAAAGAAATAGAAAACAATTGAATTTCGTCCTATAAATTCTAACCATTTACAATATCGCAATTGTTTTGCCAACAAAACCAACAAACCGATTCCGCAAATCATTGAAACAAAGCCGATAAAATTGCAAATACCTCCTAATCCTATTGTTTTAACACTATGTAATTCCCATGTGGAAAATATAATCCATACGTAAAAAAAGGCAGTCCCCATCCAACCGTATTTCATCAGACTGTCTATCTTCCCCTCGTAACGAAAATATAATCCGCCTAAAGCCATAACAAAAGTATAGACCAATCCCGTTTTATAGAACCAAGGGAAAAATGCAACTGCCGTATTGGAAGTACGTTCCAAGTTTAAATGCATACCTAAACCAGCTAACAAAAACGTCACACCCAAATAAAAACCAATATAAGTCTGCCTAAATAGCAAAAGCGTCAATAATATAATTTGTGCTACCGCCAAAGCAGAAGTAAACCAATAGCTAATTCCACCAAATACATCAAAAAAATAGTCTCTCCAAATAGCCGTTCCACTATGGAATAACACTTTAGGTATATATATTATCGTTGAGAACAGAAGTGTAGGAATTACTAAGCGGAAGAATACGTTTTTAAAGCGTGCCAGTCCCCCCCCCAGATTAGCATTTGTTGATATTTCTAAATTCAAGTATTTCCGAAAAAACAGATATCCGCTTACAAAGAAAAACGCATTCACATAAAAAGGTTGTACAGCATAACCATACGATACTCCTGCCGTGCCATAATACATTTCACTATGAAGTAAATACACCGCTATCATACAAACTGCCTTAATGGAGTCAACCCAGTTTAGTTTGTTCATTTCAATCGTTTTAAATTCTTCTTATGTTGATTCTCAAAGATGTAAGACAATATCAGTTTTACCGCTTCTTCCGGAGTGCTTTCATTCAACACCTTCTTATAACCTTTCTTATCCGCCAAGTAATCTATGCGGTCATTGATGGCCTTGATTCCCGTTTCATCCAATTCACGCTTGCGATTCAAAATTATATCTGTACTTGCTGTCAGCAGGATATTATAATCAAGCGATGGAATAAACAATCGTCCGAACCAATAAAGAAACTTCGGATTCAGATAAATGCGCGAACGGCGGCTATCACAAATAATATCGGTATAATATCGGTCGAATATTACTACTCGGGTGATGCGTGTTGCACTTTTCACTTTTACCCAATAACCGATGATATAGTCTATCGAATAATAGAATAACCTTGCCAATGAACTCAACACACCTGTTTTCCCTCCCCGGTGCGGATCGCTGTAATTGCGGTCCACATCTCTTTTTAGTCCGGCAGAGTGAGCCACTTCACCCAGATTGCCGAACAAGGCAGGACGGAAATGGTAATACATGTGAGCTTTGCGGAAAACCTCACCTAAATTATCTATTAGCAAATCTATTACAGTCGTTTTACCCGAACCGTCAGGTCCAGTGAAACCGATGCTGAATCCTGTGTTGGAACAGAGATAATTCTTAATATGATGATATTCAAATCGCATATAATTGCCCAGTATGGACAAACCGAAGCGTTTGAAGTTCCATTTTAGGGCGGCTTTCAGCAAATCTGTCTTACCGGTACGGTCACAAGTAGCCAATGTCTCTATTCCGAAAACTGCTTTAATCTTATTCTTTACCAAAGGATTATTTTCTACCGCAAGACGTGTCTGTTTGTATTTATCCGGGTAACCCGCACCTACTGCACGGTCGTACATATATTTATCCAAAAATTCAAAAGACTTGTCAGCATGGTAAATCATGCCGTTAAACTGTCTGTTTCGCAGGATTTCCTTATTCTCTATCAGAACGATGCCAAAGACCGAAGTGTGGTAAAAGAAATCAAGCTGCACCAAATCGACGCTGTTATCTTCGTGTACAATTCCGCATACCCACGTTACCAACCGGTCACTGTTCAGATAAGTTACAATATACCAGCCGGATTTTTCAATTAGTGCAATTAGCTGTGTGCGTATCTTCCTAAAATCCGCTTTTTCAATAGCTATATCAATATCGCGGCTGTCATTGTGAAATGGCAACCCCTCAAAGTTACGCAATACGGCATATTCCACTTCCTTATTCAGAAAGTCAAATATTCTTTTCAAGAAATCAGATGTTCCCATTATTTCATTCTTAACAGATTGTGCTTTACTTTATCTACAATATATGCAGGATTGTTATATATAGATATACATAAATCCCTAACAAACAAAATCACGTTACCTTTCTTCAGGTAATAATAAGCATTACGAAGGCTGTTGGCTGCCTGTGCCTCTTTTTCCAGTTTCTTCAGTTCCTCTTCGCTCATCGTTTCACGAAACTCTATAAAGGAAAGTTCCCTTTCTCCCCTTCTCCGACGCTTTAGATTGGTTTTGATGTGTCGCATCCGAAGTATCATTCCCAATGAGTTGGCCGAAAGAGCCTGTTCATGCTTCCTGTATCTGCATAATATTTCTGGTACTACGACAATAGCTTTCTTTTCTTTATACAAGTCACTCATGCGTGTCCACAAATCCAAGTCTTCGCATAAGTCTTGATACCGTGGTTTGCCTTCAGGAAAACCATCCACATTATGTCCGCCCACTCGAAGAGCCACCTCGCGGTCATACACTGCCGTAGGCTGCATAAAAATCAACTTCTCGCGTTTAGCCTTTAAGTAGAATCCCTCCTTGTCAGTTTCACCGAGGAAAATACCACCTGTCAATGGCTTTCCATTACTGTCAATAAACGACTGATGGCACCCAACTGCCATTAAATCGGCATCAGCCGATATTTTGCCATATAGCTTCTCCACCAAAGTCGGCAGCGGACAATCATCGGCATCAACAAATAGAATATACCGAGTAGTGGCATGCTCCTCCACATAGCGTCGTCCAGCACACAGTCCGCCATTCACCGGCAGCATAACAAGTTCATATTGCCGGGGATGCCGTTCGAAGAATCGCTCCACACGTTCCACCGATTCATCGGTGGAGCAATCATTCACAATGAGCAGATGAAAGTCCTGCACAGTTTGTGCCATGAGGCAACCCAGTGTCTCTTCTATATATTTTTCTGCATTGTACATGCATATTGCTAAAGTCAAGTCCATTTCTCACTCTATTTTCTAAATCCACCAGCGCCACTGTTTACCCCTATAAAGCAATGTATAGAACACATTAATTGGATAAACATTAAATGTCTTGTACAATTTCAGCCATTTTATCCACTTATATTGGATATTCATATTATTCTTTTTAACCATGTATGCAGATTGACGGAGCCTTTCCTCACTTCGCTCGGTATTAGCATCAACTCCATTACTTATTGTTTTCGACTGTGGGTTGATTCTAAACCCATATATAAACTTATGGACTATAGAATATTTCTCTCCTAAATTGAAAAATTGATACCACAAATCCAAATCCATCGACCAATACAATGAAGTATCAAACTTCTTAGAGCGTTCAAACAATGTCCTATGAAAGACAGTTGTAGCCGAATAAATTTGAGGTCCAACTCGCGAGCAGAAGAAATCATTCCAGGCCGGGCCATACAAAGTTCTACTCGTAGTTCCATCCTCTTTTACCAAAACATTGTCAAATGTGAACCAAAAATCCCCCCCCCTCGATGCTTTATTTGCCAATAGTTTCCTAATGCCTTTATCAAGTTTTTTGAGAGAATCCTTCAGCAAGAAATCGTCTGCATTGAGCCAAAACAACCAATCATACCGAGCTTGCATAAAACCTTTATTGAATGCATCACTCTGTCCGTTGTCTTTCTCGGAAATCCAATAGTCTATATCCTTCTCGTGACGTTTTATGATATCAACAGATTTGTCGGTTGAAGCACCATCTATGACTATCAGTTGTACTTTAGAATAGTTTTGCCTTATTACAGACAATATCGCATCTTCAAGATATTGTCCGCTATTATAATTGGCTATAACAATTGAAAAACCTATATTGTTCATATCTTTATTTATTTGTGATTACATTTTCTTCCCGAGTAGATAAGGGAAGTATTTATTAAGAATAAGCGTGATAGAATATGTAAAAAACATAGATGCCACAAATGCATATATAGTTACCCATCCATTAAATTGCATTTTTAAAATATTTTCAACTATAATCTTACATATCACCAACGTTATTGAGTAATGCGTTACCATAAGAGAGAGAGAATTACGTCCCCAATAATCAAAATAATTCCAAATTTTCCAGTGTTGACACGAATAAAATATAAGTATCAAGCCCAAGCATTCCATTGTGGAAAGCAAATATGGAACATAAACATACGGAATCCACCAATAGGCACCTATTGTTAGTAATAAACCAATTACCGAAAACCAATGTTTGAAAATCTTAAGATATTGTATCAAATTATATGCATAATAACCTATTCCTATAATAATCCATGCATTCAAGATACTACTAATAGAATAAAAAGGCGCACCAATAATCTTATAAATATTTTTCTCTTTCCCTGCGAAAACTTCCGTATAAAAATGCAGATAAGTCAAAGATAAACAAAAGGCAAGAACTAAATAAATCCACGTTTTATTTTTAAGCCAGTTCCAAATCAACTCCCCTCCAAACAATGCGGGCAAGAACCATAATGTTCCAATACCCCGCAATGTAAGAGTTTTATACATCTCTCTACTGATAAAATAAAGGTCATAATATTGAAAAGCGAATAAGATAAAATCAAAACATATAATGATGAGACTCCAATAAACATAAGGGAGTCCTATTTGTCTCCATCTTTTTGCAGCTAACTTTTTGGTCGTAAGATTTTTACCAGTTAATGCATTTACCCAACCTGCCACAAAATAGAACATGGAAACCATAAACAAACTGATAAATACATTCCACCTTTCATTTAGCAAACCGTCTTCATAATGCAAGAATGTTATGCAAAGTATAGATAGTCCTTTAACTATATCTACCCCCCTCTCTCTTTGAAAAACTCGATTATTATGAATCATATCAATTTCTGTTTTGTTCAAAATATCTGACACACGAAACTATAAACATCAATCCCCATGAATAATTAATGTTTCCATTAGCACCTCCAGCAAGACCTGAAAACATTAGCAATATAGTGAAAAAAGAAAAGCCATAAGTAGAAAACAATGAAAAAAACAAAATGAAAATATACCAAATAAGTCCATAATCATCAAACAATGTACCTTTTTGCAGTACAAAAAAATTGTGCTTTACAGCATAATCAGTTCCATATCCCAACCAAGTTTCTTTTTTTGTCAAATCCACGGATAATGAATTAAGAAATGGGCTTATTCTGCTTGCCCCGGAACCATCTGCCATTTCCACTTGCTTTTGGTCAAGAGTAGTCATTGCAGACATAACCTTTGCTGCCCTATTTGATTGTTCAAAATCAAGCATAGGTAATATAACAAATACCACAACCAATACAATAGGTACAACATAATACCAATTGTATTTTGTTACAAAAACAAGCAATAGAAAAGACAAGCAGACAAATGCCGTTCCACTCCCCATAGTAGTCATCATCCATAAAAACATAAGGGTGATTTTACGATGAGATTCACTAAATAAGTCCTTAATTGTTAACTTTTTATTCTCCAAATAGCCACTGCACTTAATATATGCAAAATAATATACAAACATAAAACGAGCAAAAGCACTCGGTTCATACGAAAGTGAAGAACACCCTACACCACGGTCAAGAAATCTTAGATTCAACCATGGTATGTGTCTGAAACCTGCAAGTAAAAGAATTTGTTGGATAATACATATAATAAAAAATGTTACTATCATTATTCTCACTAATTTGATAAATTGCTTCAATGTTAAAACATTATGATTATACACAAATGTATACACACTGATAAACGACATCATTAATAGAAACGAATATAAGAGTGTCGATAACCTAAACGATTCGGGATGAAACTTTGCAACAAAAAACTGTATTATTAAACATTGCAAACCTAATAGGAATACTATTGACACTCTAAAATCAATAAGAAAGAATGCCCCAATTGATAATATATATACAGCCAATTTATCTATTCCATATATAGGGTCAAGTACTCCTGGAATGTAAATACTTAATACAACCATATAGGCAATGGTTATCCACTGGAAAATCTTAAATCTATCAAGCATAATATTTAATCTAAATTACAGATAAGTTTTCCATAAAAAGTAGCCCTACCACCATTTGTTTTACTTGCACAGTTCGATCGAAAGCTCAGTTTGAATATATAGTCTGTAGCAGTAAGTTTTTTATATTCATCCTCACAGTAAGGACTATTCATTAACTCTGCTAGACGGTTACGGGAACGGAACTCAAACTTGTTGCACTCAGCCATTGCTTCACCTACATTCGGAAATTTGCGGCATGCATAGTAAATGAGATAATCTTGCAAAACATAGTCAGGCCAATATTTTTCCCGAATGGCTATCGCCTGCATCATTTGACTTACAAATCCAAATAAAATAGTGTTTGGCATCGCTGCATACATGCACCAAGTACTCCAATTCCATTGAAATGAACTCCAGAACCGAACACTCCTGCCACTTACTTCCACTTTACCATTTGCAGAAAAGAACGGCAACTTCGCAAACTTCTCAAATGGGAAAGGTCTTGTCACCCATACTGTTGCATCAAGCCATAATCCGCCATAGCGTGCAAGTAACGAAGTGCGAACGATGTCGCTGAAATGAGCCCAAGTAATATTCTCTTGTTCAACTTTACGATACACATCCTTTGGTATATAAAGAAACTTCTGTAGATTTGCCTTCGTAACTAAAGTGACATTGTTATTGAACAAAGTCAACTGCTTGTAACAAGCTCTAATAAGATTGGGCATATCTGCCTCACCCTGTCCCCAAAATACCCAAATACGAGGTTCATTATGTTCATTTTTATTATGCAAAACAACAATCTGTGAATGAGTTGCAATTATATTGCCATAATTTCGCTCCATATAGCAGTCAAGCCACTTAGTCTTGCGCTTTATGGCAAAGGTCGATAACTTCCACGATATGGGCATATGTGTATAGAAACAAATCCACCATAATAAATCCCATGCAGCAAAGGTAATGCTATAGTATCGAGACTTGCAAAAAAAATCGTTAAGTCTTATTTTTATAATTCGCTTCGCCGCTACAATACCAACATTCATATATCAGGAGAGAGTTAGTTGAATTAGCAATTTTATCAAATTGTATTAGCATTTTCTTCATCAAGAACTTTTTTTATAGCCTCGAGGAATCCATAACCATATAAATTATCTGGCTCTAAATATCCACCTTCCGCCCATTCGTTCCAAGCGAAAACAAATATTTTGTCACTATGATAATATTTTTTAGCATTTTCAACAAGTAATGCAAAATAATGGCGGAATTTATCCGTAGTTACATCATCATACATGCTACCATTAATTCCGAACCGTGGGGAATTATCCCAATCGGTAAAAGCACATGGAAGCATCCGCTGTCCTTTTTGAGGACGGAGCGTTAATATTTTCTGCCAAATAGCATCATAGTCGTCATGATAAATATTATTATTAGTTTTACTGATATAAAGGCTGCGCTTAATATTTAGTTTTCTTTTTATCCATCCTATTTTTCTTATCGCAAAATGTTTTATTTTATTACGATTTACAGAATCTATACCTTTGGCATATCCAGGGTTCATTTCTACACCATAGGTGAAACGTGACCTATCCCACGAACTATCAAAACTCGCAGAAGCACTTTGATATATATATATTAAACCATTTAGCCCCTCCTTTTTAGCCATATCATTCCACAAATCCAACATCTTGTTTAGTTTTGGAATTAAGTGTGGTGAATAAATTACCAAAAGAGGTTTCCCATCTTCCCTCATATAACGTGGGTCTTTAAAAAAGGGAAGCATATAATTAAAATGATCTACCCATAAAGCTTCATTATCATAATCATCAAAAATTAAGATTTTCGTCTGCTTCTGATCTTTGTGTTTCCATGTATCTCGCCATTCTCCATTTGCCCAACTGATACAATATTTAATATCGATTTCAGGATGCGACAATAATAATTCCATTGGCTTATGAAGCAACACTTTCCCACTAAACCAATAGTGATACATACAAAAGCCATAAATGCCATAATCTTTGGCTAATTTGCACTGCCACTTCAGCGTTTCCACATCGTTCAAATCATAATAATTATCATTCAGGGGTACACGTGGCTGGTTGTGACCTTCAAACAGAGGTTTTGCTCCTTTTACATTCACCCATTCCGTGAACCCCTTTCCCCACCATTTATCATTCTCTGGAATAGTATGGAATTGCGGAAGATATACCGGTATTACTTTCATAAAAATTATATTTGATTATTCGTTATTTAATTGTCTTTACAACTTTAGCTGGGCATCCTGCAGCTATACAGTATGGAGGAATGCTTTTGGTGACTACAGCATTGGCTGCAATAACAGCCCCATCGCCTATCGTAACATTGGGCAATACTGTTGCTTTGTCGCCAATCCAAACATTTCTTCCAATTATTACAGGCCCCGACGAGCTGATTTTTCTAAGTAAAGGATTGGTGTCAAGTTCTTCCGCACGATTATCTCCATGCCCATTGTCTGTGATTAACACAAAACGGCCTGTCAACAAACCGTCACCAATCTCTATCCGACGGGCGCAAGTTATATGAGAATACTCGCCTATGGATATATTGTTACCTAAAATTATTTCAGGATGCAGCCCTGAAGCAGGACTGCATTCCAACACGCAATGCGACATAATAGAAACATTTCGTCCTACAGTGATATATTGAGGATTCAGCAAAGATAACTGGGGAGCTAACTTACTTCCTAAGCCAAATGATCTAAAATGTCCTTTTTGCCGCCCTGTTACTATTGCACGGCGAAACACATACCATAAGAAATCACCTTTTGTACCTATCACTGCCAACAATCTGCCTATCCAACAGCCAAGTAAGAAAATAGTGTTAACGATTGCTTTCATTGATAATCCGGCGATAAATTTGTACTAATGTTTGTTTGATATGCTCTGGATTATGGCGTTGTAAAGCCTGTTTTCTTGCTTCATTTCCTAATGCTTCAGCCAATCCCTTTTCCTGTACTATCCTTTTTAGCAAAGAAGCCAAGGTATAAGGGTCATTTGCTGGAAATAAGATTCCGCTTTCTCCATCTTTTATCAAAGAAGAGATACCTCCTACATGAGTTGCCAACACTGGCGCTCCTAATATCTGTGCCTCGCAAAGACTATTTGGCGAATTGTCAATGTAGCTGGTATGCACATAGCACGATGCCTTGCAAATGGCTTTGACCAAATCTTCGGACGATGCTGTACCCATTATCTTTACATGCACCTGTTCTGCTTTGATGCCATATTTATGCTCAAAGAAACGCATCTCAGGAATGCCGTAAACTTGCCATTCAAAATCCCAATCAGTAAACCTGCAAAGCAATTGAGCCGTCTTCAAAATCAAATCACAGCCCTTATACCAAGGACGTGAGATAACACTGACAAAGATTTTTTTCTGCCCTGTCTGCCAAGACCAACGTTCTTTCCCTTGTAAAAAAGAATCACGTAAGGCCTCTTCGCAATGAAAATAAGTAGCACCTGGATGAAATAAATCGATAAGTCCTTTATCCCAATCCGTACGTCCCATAAAGTAGCGACAATGTTGGATTGTATCAATTTCCCTTTCTGCATTTTTCCTGAAAGCGGATTCTGAGCGTAAACCAATATAACGATAGTGCCAATTCAACCCTTTTTGTGTAAGGAAATCAATGGAACTCATTCCTACAGGGAATAGAGCATTGTGGTACGGAGGTAAACATCCTTGTATGTGAATTACAACAGGTATATCCGTTTCGCCACAAATCACACCAAATTCGTTCTCACTTCCAAAAATTTGTATCAAGTCTGGCTTAAAATCTGCGATAACACGCTTATAGGTTTCAAGATTCCCTTTAGCAATAGGATAGTATATTGTTCCTTCTTTTTCATAGCGGAATGTAGAATCGGAAAAGTTAAAAGCAACTCCTAATTTCATATCAGGTACTTTTTGTGTGATTCGTTCCAATGAAGCAATCCATCCACCACCATTATGTCCGTTGCTGTGAGGATTAAACAAAGATGGAGTTACTGAAAACCAAAGAATTCGCATATTAGTGTCTGTTTGGACTTGATAAAAGTGTATTGATATTCAAGTGTTCCAATTTTTGAACAATAAGTAGCCAACTCGTAACTATGATGGTAAAATCAATAATTAAAGTTAATATATCATTTGATACATGCTGATGTATAAAAAAGGCAATGATAGTTATAACTATGCAATAAAACATAAAAGGTAACGTGTATTTTAATTGCTCACTATATTTCATATTTACAATGCGGTTGGTATAATACATATTAATAAACAATTCTATGCCGCAATATAACACACGTCCCCAGCACATGATTATTATTCCAAATGGAAGTGTTCCAAATAAAATAAGTAATCCTATTATTTTCTTAATAACCTCTATCTTGAAAAACAAATCGGAACGACCTGATACTTGCAATACATTTAAGTTGAGTATATGGACAGGATACCACATATATGAAATGCAGAGAATTTGCATGACAGGAACACAATTGATCCATTTTTCAGTTAAGATTAATCTGACCAATGGTTCTGCAGAAATCAAAATAAAAGTCATAATAGGAAATACAAAAAAGCATACAGTCCTCAATGTCTTTATAAACACGTTACGCAGTCTTGGATTGTCGTCCTGCATTTCTGCCATTATAGGAAATGTAACCCGTTGAATGACCCCTGTAATATTACTTGAGGCGTACGATGCAAATTGCTCTCCTCGGTGATACAAGCCAAGTGTTTCGGCTTGATAATATTTGCCGATAATAATGCTATAAAGATTTCTGTAAATTGTTTCAAGGATTCCTGCCATTAATAGTTTAGAACCATAACCAAATAGGTTCTTGAAACTTTTTGTAGAAAAGCCTGTCGTTGGCCGCCATTTAGCGACAAACCATAAAACCATTGTGCGAACTATTGATACGGATAACATTTGACCGACTAAAGCCCAAACCCCGAATCCCGTCACAGCCATAATGATACCGATGAATCCAGATATAACAGCTGCAAATAGAGATACTTTCATGAGAGTCTTGAAATCCACCTTAATAGTAAGTATAGATTGCTGAACAATGGAAAGGGCTCCCCAGATGAGAGTGGTACCGACCACCTTTGTTATTTTCTCCAGTTCGCTGATTCCATAAAACCTTGCAATGAAAGGGGATGAAAAATATAAGATTCCATACATCAATATACTTACTGCTATATTGAAATATAGGGTAGTAGAAAAGTCTATTTCCGTTCGGTCTTTTTTTCTTATCAAGGCATTGGAGAATCCAGAGTCTATAACCGATTGCGATATAGCCATGAATATAGCAAGCATGGCTATAATGCCATATTCGTTAGGAGACAATATACGGGCTATCACCAAACCGATTGCAAAATTGATTCCAGCAGTGGCAAATCGTTCTATTCCACTCCATGCTATACCTTTTAAAGTCTTTCCTTTTAATGATTCAGACATTTTTTTTGTTTTTGTATTTTAATATCGTGGTAACTGGTGATAAGAGGAATTTGACATTTTTGTAAAAGAGAGTATCTATCCTAAATATCTTAAACAGTAATTGTCTGACATACTCTATAGGAATACAGATAGCCATAATGACGAGGGCTATGATTAGTAAGTGAAAAATATTTGTATGTGCCACATTTTTGTGTAGGAATTTCCATAACCAATCCTTGAATATGGGGTGCTCATGGATAAGATACACTCCTAACATATAGGGAGATAACTTGGAAATGATTCTGACAGCATTGGATTCTTTCATTTTTAGAAAGAACAAGAAAAGAGAAACGGAAGCGATAAACAATAATGGCCCGTTGTAAAATCCCCAATAGCCCACGATGTTCAGTTTATTTCCATTGATAGGAAGGCTTATTATAAATAATAAGGAAGAGGTTGTTATGAATGTAATTCCTGCATGTTGTTTCCACTCAGGTATGATACCGTTTACCCCCCCCCCTGCAATTGTATGTACCCGGCAAACATAAATAGAAAAATGAACCATATAAGGCTGAAACCTCCCTTTAATCCTTGTAACTGTATGATAGAGGTTATAATAAAAAAAGATACAAGCATTGTCTGGTATTCTTTTTTAGACATGCTCCTTGCCCATTTTGATAAAAAAGGAGACATGATATATAAGCCTAAATATTGGGTAATGAACCAATACGAATCGTATCTTACAGGCATCAGCGCATGAATGAGGTTCTTAGCATCAAAAGATTTATAATGCAAAACAATAAGAATCACGTATATTGTTACGGAGTAGAAGAAAGCATTTAGCCACAATTTTGTTGTTTTTTCCCAATTTGTGGTTTCCCGAGTTGTCTTGACAAGAAAATAACCAGAAATCAGTATAAAAACATTTACTCCGTTATATACCGTTTGGTATACAAAATCCGTAATGCAAAAATTAACGAAATTGCGCTCTAATGTATATTCGTTGGTTGCCAAATTCAAAATACAATGATTTAGCACAATAAAAAACATTGCAATACATCGTAAACATTCGATGTTTAAGGTTCTAGCTGAATCGCCCATGAAATTGTTCTGTATTATTGTTTAATCTGTTTGAAAAATATGTTGTAAGCAAACTGCCACAAATAAAAAAATGTGCGTTATATATATTGATAAATTTGTGGGTAAAAAATGTTACTAAAAAACAACTTCACATATACCATGAGTTTTAATATGCTGTAAGTTCAATCTACTTTGTCTATAGGTCTTAGAAGCAAATTATATTCACATTAGTAAATTCTCTATTTAGGATATGCTTTCTAATCCTAAATTTTAGGAACTGAAAAATCCTATATTATATAATTAATCACATACGCATAGGAAAACGTTTTAAAAATTACCTCTCTTTATACATTTCCTCATAATACTTCTCATACTCCCCAGAAGTAATATTGTCCATCCACTTCTGATTATCCAGATACCAGCGGACGGTTTTTTCGATGCCTTCCTCAAATTGCAGGCTTGGTTCCCAACCTAATTCTTTTTGTAACTTGGTAGAGTCGATGGCATAGCGTGCATCGTGCCCTAAGCGGTCGGTCACGTAAGTAATTAAATTCAAATCTTCTCCTTCCTTACGTCCCAGCAGACGGTCAACGGTCTTGATAACGACTTTGATGATGTCGATATTCTTCCATTCATTAAAACCGCCGATATTATAGGTCTCTGCAATCTTTCCATTATGGAATATCGTGTCGATGGCACGAGCATGGTCTTCTACAAACAGCCAATCGCGCACGTTCTCCCCCTTGCCATAAACCGGCAATGGTTTGCGGTGGCGGATATTGTTGATGAAGAGCGGTATCAGTTTTTCCGGGAACTGGTAAGGTCCATAGTTGTTGGAGCAGTTGGTGACGATTGTCGGCATACCGTATGTATCATGATAAGCACGGACAAAATGGTCGCTGCTAGCCTTGCTTGCCGAATAGGGTGAATGAGGGTTATATTTTGTTGTTTCATAGAAGAAATCATCACCATAAGATAAATGATGTTCGGCGGCTGAGGCTGTCGTTGTAAACGGAGGCTTGATGCCTTCGGGATGGTTCATTGTCAATGCACCATATACTTCATCCGTGGAAATATGATAGAACCGTTTACCCTCGTACTTCTCAGGCAAGGTTTCCCAATAAAGTTTGGCAGCTTGTAACAAGGAGAGTGTTCCCATCACGTTGGTACGGGCAAATGTGAACGGGTCTTTAATGCTGCGATCCACATGACTTTCGGCTGCCAGATGGATGATGCCGTCAACGTGTTCCTCCTGCATCAACTTATAAAACGCCTCAAAGTCGCAAATATCCATCTTCACGAATTTGTAATTGGGCTTGTCCTCAATGTCTTTCAGGTTGGCAAGGTTGCCAGCGTATGTCAGTTTGTCCAGATTGATGATGTTGTATTCGGGATATTTGTTCACAAACAAACGTACCACGTGACTTCCGATGAAGCCAGCACCACCTGTGATGACGATATTTCTCTTTGCCATTTTATTATTTGTTGTTTTTAATGTTAGTAATGCATTGTTTCAGCGACTCCGTCCAATAAGGAATGCGGATGCCGAATGTCTCTTTGATTTTAGTCTTGTCAAGTACCGAAAACGAGGGACGTGTGACAGGACTGGGGAATTCGTTACTGTGGCACGGCTGCACGTCGCAAGCCGTTGTGCCGTTGTATTCGGCAATCATCTTGGTGAAATCGTACCATGAGCAAACGCCTTCGTTGGAGTAATGGTAGACACCTGTCTTGGAGTAGTTGTTGGCTTTTGTCTCCTTGCTGTAATCATCCAATATTTGTGCAATGGCTTTTGCCAAGTCAAGAGCATATGTCGGTGTGCCGCATTGGTCGAACACTACTTTCAACTGCGGTTTAGTGGCGGTCAGGCTCATCATAGTCTTGCAGAAGTTCTTGCCGAACTCGCTGTAAAGCCAGGCTGTACGGATGATGACGTGCTTACATCCGGTAGCAATAATTTTCTGTTCACCATGAAGTTTGGTCGTGCCATACACACCGGTAGGCGTACCATGCTGTTCTTCCCTGCAGGGTATATTATAGGGTTCTTTGCCAAATACGTAATCCGTAGAAATCTGCACCAGCAGGCCATTTGCTTCTTTCATTGCCCGAGCTAGGTTCTCCGGCGCTTCTGCATTCAACTTTTCTGCCAGTGGTTCATTGCTCTCTGCCGCATCCACATTAGTATAGGCTGCACAATTCACGATGGCATCAATCTTATTTGCTGTCACCATTTCACGAATAGCCTGTAAATCGGTAATATCCAAGAAAAGGGTTTCTGCATCTTCTTGCTGGCTGACATCTGTAAAGAAATAGGTCTCATTACTTCCTCGCGCAATGATACGCATCTCGTTTCCCAACTGCCCGTTGGCTCCAGTGACCAATATATTCATGTTATTCAAACTCCGGATATAAATTTTCCTGGTAATCAAAAGGAGAATCAAAATCCTTCAAGCAAGCATGCTTGAGGTCTTTGTCCGAAAGGATGGCGTTTGACATGGGGATTTTCCAGTCAACCCCCAAACTGTCATCCTTGATATTGATGCCGCCATCTGCCTCTGGTGCATAAAAGTTGTCGCATTTGTACTGAAATACAGCCGTCTCGCTCAACACGGCAAAACCGTGGGCAAAGCCTCTCGGCACAAAGAACTGCCGGTGATTATCTTCTGTCAGTTCCACGGCCACATGCTGACCGTAAGTGGGACTGCCTTTGCGGATGTCCACCGCCACGTCTAACACGCATCCCTTCACGCAACGCACCAATTTACTTTGGGTAAAAGGCGGACGCTGAAAATGCAGACCGCGCATGACTCCATAAGAGGACATACTCTCATTGTCCTGCACAAAGTTGATTTTCCTGACTTTCTCTTCAAACTCCCGCTGTGAGAAACTTTCAAAGAAATAGCCTCTGGCATCCTTGAACATTTTTGGTTCAAGGATGACCACTCCTTTTATATTTGTTTTTATAATTTCCATCTCGTGTTAATCCAAGTTCGTTTTTCCTGTTCTCTCGATTTCATCTATAACTTTCAGGAGATACTGTCCATAGGGGTTCTTTAGCATAGGCTTTGCCAGTTCTCTCATTTTTTCACTGTCAATCCAGCCTTTACGGTAAGCAATGCCTTCAAGACAAGCGACCTTTAATCCCTGGCGCTTTTCAATTACTTCGATATAGGTTGATGCCTCTGACAATGAATTATGCGTACCGGTATCCAACCAGGCGAATCCTCGTCCCAATGTTTGGACTTTCAGTTCCTTGTCATCTAGAAAACGTTGGTTTACAGTCGTAATTTCCAATTCACCACGTGAAGAGGGCTTGATGTGTTTAGCCACATCCACTACCTTGTTGGGATAGAAATATAATCCGACAACGGCATAATTCGATTTCGGCTTTTCCGGTTTCTCTTCAATGGAAAGGCAATTGCCTTCCGCATCAAATGCTGCCACGCCATAGCGTTCCGGATCGCTTACCCAATAACCGAAAACCGTGGCTTTATTTTCTTCTTCTGCCGTGCGGACTGCATCTTGCAGCATACCCGTAAAGTTGTTGCCATGGAATATATTGTCGCCTAATACCAGGCAAACAGAATCATTCCCGATAAACTCTTCGCCGATAATGAATGCCTGAGCAAGTCCATCGGGAGAGGGTTGTTCTGCATACTCAAAATGTACCCCATAATCAGAACCGTCTCCTAAAAGCCTCTTAAAACCAGGCAAATCGTATGGAGTTGATATAATCAGTATATCACGAATGCCAGCAAGCATAAGTACCGAGATTGGGTAATAAACCATCGGTTTGTCAAAAATTGGAAGTAATTGTTTGCTCACTCCTTTTGTGATGGGATAGAGGCGAGTACCACTTCCTCCGGCCAATACGATTCCTTTCATACGTTATCCTTTTAAATGCGCTGACAATTTGGCTGTACGAAGTCCGGCATAGCCTGTTCTGGCTCCGGCAATCTTCAAGTCAGTCAAGTTGTTCATATATATATTGTTTACATTTATCGTTTACTGATTGCATGTCATTTTTAGGCAGATTGGACAACTCTTTTCATGCAATAGGCTTCAATGCCCGATGAAGCCGCTTTCGTTGGTCAACGAAGCCGCTTTCAATGCCTGATGAAGCCGCTTTAGTCTTTTTCTCCCATCTACAAGTCTTTTACAGCCGCCTCCATTTCCGCTTCCAATTGGTGTATCGTCCGAATATCGGGGAGGACGGGCTCTGCTTTCCTTGCCTGATAAAGCGCATGGAGGCGGATGAAATCCTCTTGATAGTTGTATATGCCGAGGGTGGCGGTGCGGAAGATGGCTTCCAACCCCTTGTTCAGTTCAAGATACTGGTGCTTGATCAGATGGTACACATCGGGATTATATTGCCGAAGTAGGGTCTTGAACGCATTATGTCTCAGGACAACACGCCTGCCATCGTATTGATAGTTGGCACGAAGGGCAGGATGGTACTGTGACAGGATGGCTTGGTTGAAATCCATGGCGCAGAACACGACGAAAAACCATAGATGGAACTGGAGCAGGTCTTCGGTGGGGCATCCGTCCGTTGTGGCCATGTCCGCGAAGTTGAGCCATGCCTGACGGTCACACGCCAGTTCCTCAATCAGCACGTGATCGCTCCCATTTACCAATTGGTCTATATAATCCGTGGAATAAGGCTCGGACTTCATCTCCTCACGCATTTGTGCCATCATCGTTTCCCGCTCTTTCTGTGGTAGCGTAGGCGGTATGAGGGCGGCAAGGTGCTCTTGGGTCTTGGGGTGCGAGATCAGTTCGTCGTTGGTGATGAGGGAGAGTTGGTCTGCCAGTTCGTCCTTCATGTCGCACAGCAACTCCCGTGTGGTCTCTGCCGCCATCTTCCCCGATTCGGATGAGTGGCGGAAGATGATGTGGAACGACTCATGCAGCATGATGAAGTAAAGTTGCAAAAGTACCTGTCCGCGTGCTTCTTCCCGCTGTTCCTCTGTGCGGCGGTCAAGGTGCAGGCGTTGCACCTCCCTGCGGAATGCATCGAGATGGCGGCGTGCCGCCTCATAGTCATCCAGTTCAAGAAAAGTATGGAACAGGGCATAGCGGCATACTGTTTCGCCGATGTCCACGCCGTCACTCATGGCAAGGTTATAGAGCGAGAGAATCGTCTGCACCTTGGGGTTGAAGCGTATGACATAGCCTGTCTGCTCGCCGGTCGTCACCGTTTTGTTCTCGGGGAACATGTCGGCGCCATGGGCTACTTCCGGGACGGCCTGTATGCCATAGTAATGACGGAGTGATTCGGCTATCTGCCTGAATATATGATTGTGGTCAATATTCATTTTCTGCTAATCGAATGGTTTGCGATAGGGTGAGGTGACTGCGTTCGAAACCGTAACTTTCCGAAGCATAGCGCATGTCGGTGAGTGATTCCGCACCCAAGTTGTCACGTATTTGGCGGAGTGCCGCTGCCACAGACGGGGACGCCCCTTGCAGTTGATAGACGGGGATGGCTGTGTCGGGATGGCCGTCGAAATGGCTGACGGTGACACGGCTCAGAACCATATCCATTTGGTGGATAATGTCCTGCAGCAAGGCGAACTTGTCGCGGTCGAAGGTCACGGAGAAGTTGACGGTGATGGTGTCCTCGCTGATTTTGAATGGTTTGCTCTCACGGCTCTCCTTCTCCCGTGCCTTCCACCGGTCACGGGCAATGATGCTGTTGATGTGCTCGCGGATGTTGTTCACCGAACTGCCCTTTTGGAGGTGGGGCACCACTCCAAGGAGGATGCCAATGAACTCTTTTGTGACTACCCGGTCGGAATTGACGTTGCCCACACCGAACAGCCGTGCCACCACCTCTGCCACCTCACGCGCCTTGGTGGCACGTTGCAGGAGGCTGAGGGTGTCTTCAAAAAGTTGGCTCTCCTTCGCCATGTCAAAGAGTTCCCGGTACTTCTCTATACGGTCTTTCTCGTCCATTTCAGTATGTTTTAGGGTGCATGAAACCGAACAGGATTGAATGGCAAGGAGCCTGTTCCCGAACATTCGGAAGCGTTTCCAAACGGTCATGGGAATGGGTGGAAGCCTGAACTAACTTTGCAGACGTAACCCAGTTACACAGCGTTCTTTGACAGTTTGGCACGACAACCATGGCGAGGTGATACACCTTATTAATTATTATATTCATTTTATTTTCTAACCCCTGCCGGGCACAGTCCCGCAACGGACTGTGTAAATACCAAGTCCCATACCGGCAATGGGCAATTGTTATGATTAATTACAGTGTTTTCTTGCTTCCCAATCCCCAAGACAGCGAGGCGGCTCCAAAGGCTTACGCCAAGGCGCAGGTTTCGGATGTGATGTCGTTCCGCGCTTTCGTGCAACACATCGCCGACCACGGAGGTCACAAGCGCGGCACGGTGAAAGGCGTACTTTCCGACATGTGCGAGTGCCTGGTGGAAATGCTGCTGGAGGGCAAGAAGGTGCAACTTGACGAGTTGGGCGACTTCTGGCTGTCGCTGACCTGCACAGGTGCGGAGAACTGCCAGAAGTTCACTGCCGCCAACATTACGGGTCTGAACATCCTCTTTACACCGGGTGCCGACTTTGAGAACCTCATCGACCGTGCCGAGTTCAACCCCGTGGCAAGCCGTGTGGCGCAGGTGGCTACACTGAAGGCGGAGAAGGCGGGCATCGGCATTGTGGACATCAAGACAGCAAAGGGTAAGAAGCCGACAACGGATGACACGACCGGTGGTACCGATGATTCCGGCAACACAGGAGATGGCGATGGCGGCTTGGAGTAAAACTTGAGTTATGGAACTATTGATTATTGTCTTATTAAAAACAAAAAGCAACATGAAGAAAAATTGGAAAACCGTACTGTTGTACATCGTCCGTATCATCGAATTGCTCGTCAGCGGTGCCGCAGGAGGGGCACTGGGAAGCAACTTATGAGAACCATTACACTGATTATCGTGCACTGCTCCGCCAACAAGGCGGGCAGTGCTCTCCGCGTGGCGGACATCGACCGCTACCATCGTTCGCTTGGATGGATGGGATGTGGCTACCATTACGTCATTCCTACTGACGGCACCATCGAGGCGGGAAGACCCGAAGAGATGGTCGGGGCGCATTGCAAGAACCATAACCGGCATTCCATCGGGGTATGCTATATCGGCGGCTTGGCTGCCGATGGCAAGACTCCCATGGACACCCGGACACCTGCCCAAAAGGAGGCACTGGAACAGTTGCTTGCAGACTTGCACCGCAGATACCCTAAAGCGTTGATTGTGGGCCATCATGATTTGGATCCCATGAAAGCATGCCCCTGTTTTTCAGTGGCAAGCCTTCGGCTTTAGTCATCTTCCTCGCTATGGTTGTTTCCCAAGCTGCAAGACGGTGGGTGTCGCTGCCTGTCAGGTCATAAAGGCCGTTTTTCAACAGCCATTCTGCTTTCTTCTTGATTTCCGCCCCGTATCCGCCAACGATGCTGGGCAGGTTGAGTTGGAACATTACGTTCATCTCTTTTAACCGTTGGTAATCGTCCTCGTCCATATACACATACCGCTCGGGATGTGCCAGGATGGGGACATATCCTTTTGCCTTGACGCGGAGCAGGATGTTGTTCAGCCCCATTGGGGGATTGAAATAGGAGGTTTCCACCAACAGGTGTTTCCCACCCTTTCCCAAAGGAAGCAGGTCGTTCTTCGCCAACCGCTCTTCAAACAGGTTGTCGAGCATGTTCTCGGCGGCAAGGTGGAGCGTGATGTTCCCTTGGTAGGCGGCATCCAGTTCCATGAATCTTTTCTTCAAGTCTCCCGTCCGGTTCGGCATATCCTCCATGATATGTGGTGTCAGCCAAACCTCGCTGATGCCTAACTCTTCATAGAGGGAGAGGACTTGCAGGGATTCTTCCATGGTCTGCACGCCGTCATCTACACCGGGAAGCAGATGGCAATGCCAGTCTGTGAACCCTTTCAGGATTCCGCTTTCTTCAATGCTGGTACGCCTGTTGAATGGCCACATGGAACAATAAGGATGGAAAATGACAGACGAAGGACGGATTCTTATGACTCCTCATTTTTGACATATCCGGCATAACCATAATGGTAACCATATCTATAGCCATACTTGTAACCGTAACGTCCGCTGCCGCCATCCGTACCATTCAGGATGAGAGACATATTCCTATATTTCTTATCCGTATAGAATTTCTCTATTTCGGACAACATGCTGCGCTCAAGCAATCCTGCACGGACAATGAACAGAGTCACATCGGCCAGTTTGTTGATGATGGAGGCATCGGCCACGATTTCCACAGGCGGGCAGTCAATGAAGATATAGTCATACTCCCTGCGAAGATTGTCTACCAGTTGCTCCAGCCTGTCTGCAAACAGAAGTTCCGTAGGATTGGGCGGAATGGTGCCCACGGGAATGATGTCCACTTTGTCATTGTCCGATGGTTTGAATGTAATATCACTGATGTTCTCTACATCGCCCACCAGATAGTCGGAGATGCCCTTCTTTGGACGGTCTACGTATTCGCTCAACGAGCCTTTGCGCAAGTCAAGATCAATGACCAGCACACGCTTACCCTTGATGGCAAGGCTGGCAGCAAGATTGAATGAGATGAAGGTCTTTCCGCTGCCCGGATTGGCAGACGTAAGCATGATGACATGAGACTTATTCCCATTCCCCACAACGAATTCCAAATTCGTGCGCACCACACGGAATGCCTCATTGATGACATTGCGGCTTTTCTCCTTAACCACCACAGCGCATTTTTTCTCCTTGGGCCTATGCGACCGCCATCTTCCTTTTCGATGGAAGGTAAGAGGTATTTCACCTACAAACGGAATGGTCATACCCTCCAGGTCCTTACGCCCACGAACCACCGTGTTCATGTTTTCCCGGACAAAGATGACAATCACGGGTATCAGCAGTCCCAAGGCAAAGGCCACCAGCAGAATATTCTTTTTTACCGGCATGGTGGGTATCATGCTGCCGCTCGGCATGGTGATAATGCGGGTGTTGTAAGCGGTAAATGCCTGTGACAGTTCATTCTCCTCACGTTTCTGCAATAGATAAAGGTATAGTGATTCCTTCACCTTTTGCTGACGTTCCACACTGAGCAGGTATTTGGCTTGTTTGGGGTTGGAGGCAATCTGAGAGGTGGCCTGCCCACCGTAAGCCTGCTGGGTCTTTATCTGCGCGTTCAAGGCTACCAGCAGATTGTCAATGGAAGTCACCAGTGCCTTGCGCATGGCGGCAAGAGAAGCATCCATTTCCTCCACCAACGGATTCTTCGTACTGCTGTGCGAGACAAGACTGTTACGTTCCAGCAACTGATTGTTGTATTCATTGATTTGTGCAGCAATGCTGGGATTGTCTATCCCTGAGTTGGCTGGGAGCAACTGAAAACGATTGGTTTCATTACTTAGGTAATTGCTTATGTAACGCGCCATGTAGGCCTGGTTGTTCAGTGCCTTGATGGAAGCATTGGCCTCACTGGCCTGCGCCATATACATGTTTGCAGCAGCCTGAACGTCAGGAAGCAAATGTTCACTCTTATAGGAAGAAATGTCATTGTCCACATTGCCCAATTCGTTTTCTATCACCCCAAGGCGTTCGTTAATGAACATGGAGGTGCTGACGGCAATCTGGTTCTTGTCCTTCACCCAGTTTTCGTTATAGACGGCTATGAGGGTGCTCAGCACGTCTTCTGCACGTTGAGTGGAGACATCCCTGAAAGATAGGGTGATGATATTTGATTTCTCGTCTGTTTGTGAAACGGACAGGCCGGAAGAATAATGAGCCACGGCATTTGCCACGGTGGAACGTACCACGTAGATAATTGCTTCCGGTGTTTCCACGCAAGATGCTGACGGGGTTATCACGATACGACCTACCGGAGTGGGGATGGTGTCATTCAACTTTCCCTTCACTTTCTTGTCATCCAAACTTTCATCGTTTCTTTTAAAGTCAGACAAGATTATGTTGCCATCCTTTGAAACCTCCAGTGTAAAGGCTGCGGATTCATTGTCGGGAAGTCCGTCAATGGATGCAAGGAAAGGAAGTTGCTTCCCATAGACGGTTTGCCTATGGAAACGTCCCTCTGTTCGGTAATCCAGTTCAAGATGCAATCTTGAAACCACTTCATGCATTAGGTCTGGCGACTGCAAGGTTCCCATTTCGTTGTTCACATTGGTATTTGAGGTGAACATGCCAAAATCGGCAAATGTCTCCATCGCATCTGACGAACTCTTGCCTTTGGAATCATCCTTGATAAGGATGGATGCGGTACGGGTATAAACCGGTGGTGTGATTAGCAGATACCAGACGGCAATGCCAAGACATAAGGTCAACGAGAGGACAAACCAATGCCATTTGCCAAGGCAAAGGTAGAACAAATCCTGTATGCTGATGAAATCCTGGGAGTCCTGTACTAATGTGCTTTTTTTAAGTGTTGCCATGACATTTTGTTTATTTGAATACCAATACGCCGATTGTCGTCAGCAGGGATGCCAGCGATATCCAGAATGAGGTGGAACGTACATTGTTGCCGTTTACCGTGGACTGACGTGTCCGTGTGCTGTTCGGCTCCACATAGACCACATCGTTCTGTTGCAGGTAATAGACCGGTGAGAGGCAGAGGTTGGTGGCAGAACATAGATTTACGTCATATATGCGCTGCTTTCCATTTTCCATGCGCAGTACCAGCACCCTTTCCCGTTTCCCATAGATGGTGAGGTCACCGGCACGACTCAAGGCATCCAAAATAGTGACATTGTCTTTGTCAATACTGTAACGTCCGGGGTTGTTCACTTCGCCCATTACCGCGACATTGAGATTCATGAACTCAACGGTTACGACAGGATTCTTAATCAGGTCATGCGATTGCAATTCCTGTTTAATGTATGCGGCAATCTGTTCACGGGTCATACCCTCTACATGGAGAGAACCTAAAACAGGAAAGTCAATATCCCCTTTCGAGTCTACCGTATAACCGGACAATCCACGGCTTGTGCCCTGTGAGTTCTCCATTCCCACCTGCTGAGATACAACGGGCAGGTTGAACAAGTTGGTCAACCTCATGTCCTGACTGTTCACCAAGATGGACAGTTTGTCCTTGGGCATGATTTTAATCTCGGAAGGAGCCACGAGTGCCAGTTCGCTCATTCCCGGCCACACATCCTGAAAATAGGTGATTCTTTTAGAGGTGGAGCATGAGTTCAGCACAAGGATGGATGCCGATACCATTAAAATTTTGCAAAGTTTCATTATGTTCAGTAAGACTATAGTTTCTTTTTTGTTTGACGTATCTTTCGCGTAAGCCATATGTTGAATATTGTCCAGACTGCAATATCAGCAACCAGCAGCAAGGTAACTCTCGCATGCCGCGACAGGAGAATGTTGCATAAGGTGAAAAGAAGCGACGCGGATATGATGGTAATCATGGCTACACGCTGCTGCATTCCGATGGCAAGCAGTTTATGGTGAATATGGTTCTTGTCGGGCAAAAACGGGTCTTTGCCACTGCGTACCCGGTGTATGTAGACCCTCAGTACATCAAGGCAGGGAATAAGTAGCGGGGAAAAGGCAAGAACCATGGGATTGGGAATGCGCAGGCCTTCATTAGGAGCGCACAGCACCATCTTGATGCTCAGGAAGCAGAGCATCATGCCTATGGTCAGACTGCCGGTATCGCCCATGAAAATTTTCCGTCCACGTTCTGCATTGCCAAACACATTATAGTAAAAGAAGGGAACCAACACCCCCAAAGTGGCAAACGACAGCATGGCATAGATATATTCCTGGAGCAAATAGAACGTTAATCCGTAAAACAACAGGGCGATGCTGCACAAGCCTGAGGCCAGTCCATCAATACCGTCAATCAGGTTAATGGCGTTGATGATGAACACAATCACCAAAACCGTGAACGGATAAGCGAACCAGTTGGGAATTTCATGAATCCATAACACGCCATGCAGGTCGGTAAAGTAGATGCCTCCGGCTATCAGCATCAGACTGCATAGTATCTGAATGAAAAATTTTGCCCGATAACGGATACCAATCAAATCGTCGGCCATACCTACCAGATACAAAACCATAATGGCACAGAATCCGAAATCAAGGGGCAGCGCTTCATTGCCTACTTCTGCCAGTATCTCCATGTTTCCCATTGTCAAGTTTACTCCGAGCAACAGGGCAATGGAGAAAAACATCACCGGCTTGAAAGCAATTCCGCCTAGCCTGGGAACAGCGCATTGGTGAATTTTACGTTCGTCAGGCTCATCGAACAACCGGCGACGGAAAGCAATAAGCAAAATCTTAGGGATTACTATTCCGGCAAAGAAAGCACTGAGAAGAAAAACCAGGCAAAGATTTACAATCCAGAAATTCATGATATATAATGTATGATAAATATTTAAATTGATTTCTATGGTTGAAGATTAAAGTATCCCTGGCATTCCCACCATCTAGCCAAGGACTTGGATATATTCCGGGCTGACCTCAACACCTACACAAAAGAAGCCTTTGAGTTCTATGAGCAGGCGTTTTACCTTGGAGCCCCGAGCGGTAAGCAACCGTCCCCGGTATCCGTTAAGAGATCCACCAACAATAAGAATCTCTTTTCCGTACATTTGTGGCGTGACTTCTTCCGGCAAGAAATATTGAGGGCTCTCTGACGAATTGACGGCATGGATAAAGCGTTCCATATCGGCATTGGGAACAACCAATGGCTCGTTTTGGCTGCCATACTTGCGAAAGCGGTATTGAAGTGTTTCCATGCTTTCAATAATCGGATCTAAGACAACCTTCGATTCGTGCGCAAAGAGCAAATCTGGGATAAACGCGACTTCCTTTGCTTTGCGTTTCCCTTTTATTGTGGACAATACCCATTTCTTGGGCGTGAATACCTCTATTTTACGGTCATCTTGGAGTATTTCCCACGCACGACGTATGGCATTGGGACGCTTGAGGTCACGCAAGGCGTACCATTTTATTTCTGTTGCTGAAATGATATTAGAATCTGCCATATCTTGAATACAGGTACTCCTTTAAATCCTGCCTAATCGTGCAATCGCAGCATAACCAGGTAGTTATAAACATTCTCCTTAAAAGTTCGAGGAAGGAAAAGTACTTCGATTTTGCATGTTGATTGATTTTCATCAGCAATGCATCTTGTTATACTGGCAATCCCCAATTTTTCACACTATTGATCTACCTCTCTCCGTAAGAGATGTACCGTTGGTGATAAAAGGCAGATTGACAGAGGATATTCCTCTTTTTGATTTTGAGATTATACTACATTTGTTGTACAATTTCAACCTAAAAAGAAGATTTGTAGGAATATTCCATTCGTTCTATATCGTTATTTTCAATAAATTATATAATTTTGCACCGAATTAATACATCTCTTACGGAGAGATAAGAGATTTTGCACAACATCTTCTGCCTTGCTGTATTCCTTTTCAGCCTACCTTGCTTTATCCATATAAATTATGGAATAGTCGCAGCCCTTCGCCGTTGTTCTTATGCTTTATGTGATGCTTGGGATTGCTTCGGGCTGTCCGGCATTGCTCTTCGTGCAACACGTATTCCTTACCCTGGCAATATACATGTCCCGGCCAAGCAATACGTGTTGTCCCGGAGAAGCAAGGAAATCCGTGTCTCAGATACGGCACACTCTTCCTTGCAAGAGTTTTTTGTCTTGATTTCTGAAAAGGCCTCACAAAATTTCCCCAACTGGAAAAAAATCTCTCCAACTGGACTGTTTTTTCTTCTGTTGCGCTTACAGGCTAAGAGGGCAAAAATCCATCAAAGGAAATACGGGGTTCACATGGTGGACCCCGTATTTCCTTTTTTATGTGGGTAAAATGAAAAGGCTAGGCTATTTGTTTGTATGTCCATGGCATTCGTGATGATGCTCATGGGAGGAACAACTTATGCCGGAATCTGTGATTTTCCCATTCAGATAATCAGTTGTGACATCCATAATGTTTCCTGAACAACCTCTTATTACTTTTATGTGGTGGGATGCCAGGACATTCAAGGCTCCCTGTCCCATGTTCCCTGCCAACATTACAGTGACTCCCATGTCTTCCAACTCTTCTGCTATATTGGACTTGCATCCGCATCCTTGGGGAGATGGAATGGTCTCATTGTTTAGGATTTGATGGTCTTGGCCTATTGTCAGGATGGTGTAATACTCGCAGTGGCCGAAATGGCTGTCAACTACATTCTCTCTGGTTGGAATGGCAATCTTTACCATAGTATATATATTGTTGATGTTGTCTGTTAATCTTGTCCGCCGTAGGCTATGATTTCATCTCTGGAACTTTCAGGGGGCAGCCACTGACGCAGCGTTTACACTTGAGGCAGTCTGGGTGAAGGAATCCCTCTTCGTTATTCCTACTCTCATATGGCTTTAACTGCATGGGGCATACCGCGGAACAGAGTTTGCATCTGGTGGTACATTTGTCTCCTATAGTTATGCGGAGATAACCGGCGGGAAGTCTGCCACTGCGAGGAGTTACCCACGAAGACAATGTTCCCATGGGACAAAACGAGCACCATGTACGGGGCGCGTAAATAAATGAAAGGGTTATGCCTACAATTGTGGTAACCAGTATGATTGTCCAAAATACTCGTCCCATATCGTTCCAATTCCCCCAAGCCCGGTACATCTGGATGCCAAACATGGTGAAGATAAACATCACCATGAAAATGCGGAATCCTTTGGTGCGCACAAATGCAGGAATCGGTCTGTGTGGTGAATACTTTGCTAACACACGGTCGTAAAAGTTTCCCCGAGGGCAGGCATTTCCACACCACCACCGTCCTTTGCGTACTGCGAATGCAATCGGTGCTATCATGCAGATTATGGCAAGAAATCCGATTATGGGATAAAAGTAACCAACTACAAGATACACTAATAGTATCCAATATAACGGGAATCCCTTTCGCGGGAGAGGACGGAAAAACTGCTTGCGTGCCATGTACTTCTTGATTTTGTTGTTTTGAGATGCAAAATTACACATTTGCCAATATGGGTACAAACTACAAAACCGATTGGGGCATCGTTTCCGTCAATCAGAGTGTGATGGAGAATTTCTTCAGTCGCTTGTTGAGCATTTCTGGAGGAATAATTGTCTTGATGGCATCTGCAAGAATATTCAATAAACGTTCGCGTACAAAATTGCGATGCACCACAAAGGCTATCTCGCGGGTAGGTTCCGGATTGCTCAGGACACGTACGTTGGCCTGCTGACATTTCCGAAGCAGTGGCACGTGAAGTTCGGGAATTATGGCATATCCTCCGTTTTCATCCACAATCTTTATCAGTGTTTCCACACTGCCCGCTTCGTAGACGGTCTGTCTGTCTGCTTTGTAATTGCAGAAGGGGAATATGCCTCGGTTGGGGCAATAGCCTTCATGAAGTACCCATACGCTTTCCACCGGGAGTTGGTTTGTCTGCAGATTCGTGTCATTGTATATTGGCTCATTGGGGGAAACGTATGCCATAAGTCGCTCTTCATAGATGGGGATTTCCAACAACTCCATATTGTTGAGGGGCGTGGCTAAAAGTGCAATGTCAAGTTCTCCGCGTTCAAGTTGTGAAATAATGGCAGGCACCCGTGATTCTTCAACATGCAATTCTATGCCCGGATGATAGTCTGACAGGTATTTGAACATTTTTGGTAACAGATATGGAGCCACAGTGGAGGTAATCCCGAGCGAAACCTTTCCAACGGCTTCTTCTTTTCGCATTGCCACCAGTTCCTTGACTTGTGCGGCATTGAACAGTAACTGCTTGGCACGGCTGATGATTTCCTCACCCACGGCTGTAGGCTTGACAGGGTGGCTGGTACGGTCGAATATGGTGACATCAAGTTCAAACTCCAATTTCTGAACGAGTGCTGACAATGTTGACTGCGAGATTCCGCATGATTCTGCGGCTTTCGCGAAATGGCGGTATTTATCCACCGCCACTATGTATTCCATTTGCTGAAGTGTCATAGGGGTTGATGTGTGCGTTCGATATTCTCAATGTAAAGATAGACAAAATCTGTTTTGTGGGACAGGAGTAATGCGCTAATTTTGCAGAAAAATATAATTTATATGATACAAGTAGACAAGAACATCTGCCCTCACAACCATGTTTGCCCGCTTATCAAAGCATGTCCGGTGGGAGCCATTTCACAGGATTCCGATGGATTTCCTGCAGTAGATTACACTCTTTGCATAGAGTGTGGCAAGTGTGTCAGGAAATGCCCAATGAAGGCAATGAAGCAAAATTAGGGGACTGGCAGCCATGTTTTATGGGCTGTAAGTAGTGCTCATCTGCTCATCAATACTTGAAACCATTGGGATTCAAGTGTTGATGAGCATTATTTTTCATTGCTTCTTCTCTTTTTTACGTTTCTTCATGTCTTCCATTTCTGCTTGGATTGCCCATTCCCTTGGAGTTGTGGCTTGGACAGGATGCATCTTTTCCTGTAACCATTGGAATGTGATGAACAATGCAGGGACGATGAACAGCAGAGCCAGTGTTCCAACCAGCATGCCGCCAACGGCACCTGAGCCAAGTGTGCGGTTGCCGTTGGCTCCCACACCTGTGGAAACCATCAGGGGCAGCAGTCCAAACACCATGGTCAGGGCTGTCATCAGGATAGGACGCAGGCGGACTTTGGCTGCTCCCACGGCAGCCTGTATCAGCGACATTCCTGCCTGTCTACGCTTTACAGCATACTCTGTAATCAATATGGCTGTCTTTGCAAGTAGTCCGATGAGCATGATGAGGCCTGTCTGCATGTAGATGTTGTTCTCTAATCCCATCAGTTGGGCAAACAGGAAACTGCCGAACAAGCCGAACGGTAAGGCAAGCACCACGGCAAATGGTATGAGGAAACTTTCATAAAGTGCACTGAGAATGAGATAGACCAGTATAAAGCATATGCCGAAGATGATGGCTGTGTTGCTGCTTGACTGGCTTTCTTCACGGGTGATGCCTCCAAACTCATAACTATATCCTTTTGGCAAAGATGACGCTGCGGTCTCACCGACAGCACGGATGGCATCGCCCGATGAATATCCCTCTGCGGCAGAACCGTTGACTGCAATGGAACCATAGAGATTGAAGCGGTTAAGTGATTGTGGTCCGTAAGTCTTGGTTAGTCGGGCAAATTGGCCAACAGGTGACATCTCCCCGTTACTTGTGCGTACATACAGATGGTTTAGAGATTCAGTGGTTACCCGAGCATTGGGTTCTGCCTGTATCATGACTCGGTAGAGTTTAGAGAATCGGTTGAAATTGGAAATATATTGACCGCCATAATATCCAGAGACCGTGGACAGTATCTCTGCAGGAGAAAGCCCGGAACGCTCACACTTGGCTGCATCTATGTCAAGCGTATATTGAGGATAGTCGGATGAGAAGGCAGAATAGGCCATGCTTATTTCTGGCCGTTGGTTCAGTGCGGCAACGAATCTCTTTGTGCTCTTGTCCAGTTGGGCAACCGGTTTGCCAGCCTTGTCCTGCGCTGGCTCCGGAACCGCTGAGTGAATAACCGCTTACCGTGGCATAGTGATTCACCTGTGGCATTTTTTGTATTTCTTTCTCCAATTGTGCCAGCACCTGTGTGGTGCGGTGCAGAGATGTGCCGGGTTTTGTGTTGATGCTGACCATCACTGTGCCGGTGTCTTCATCGGGCACCAGCCCTGTCTGCGTGTTGCGCATCAGTATCACTAGCAGTACGACAGTGGCTATCAGAGTGCCCCAAGTCAGCATGCGGTGACGGCAGAAGTAAATGACCCCCCCGCACATATCTTTTCACCATAATGTTGAAAGCGGCATTGAATGTCTTGCGGAAACGTACCGAGAAGTTTTCCCTGGCCTTTCCGTCTGCATCCACATATGGTTGAAGCAACAGGGCACAGAGGGCTGGAGACAGAGTCAGGGCGTTGACAGCGGATAAACCGACAGCCACGGCCATCGTGATACCGAACTGTGTATAGAACACACCTGATGTTCCTCCCATCATGGAAACGGGAATGAACACCGCCATGAACACTAAAGTGGAGGTAACGATGGCTGCCATAATACCCGACATGGCCTCGTTGGTTGCCATATATGGGGAGAAATAACCTGCGTCAAACTTCGACTGCACTGCCTCTACCACCACTATGGCATTGTCCACCACCGTGCCAATGGCAAGTACCAAGGCAAACAGCGTAAGCAGATTGACAGAAAAGCCTGCCACAGCCATGAACGCAAATGTGCCAATCAAGGAAACTATGATGGAAATGGTAGGGATAAGTGTGGAACGAATATCCTGCAAGAATATATATACCACCAGTACCACCAATATGACAGCCTCTATCAAAGTCCATATTACGTTCTCCATGGAAGCATATAGGAAGTCATTGACGCTTAAAAGACTGGCAAACTCAAGGCCTTCAGGCAAATCTTTGGAAATTTCTTCTATCAGGGCATCTATGTCCTGCACGACTTCTGTGGCGTTGGAGCCTGCGCTTTGATAAGCCTCGGCTATGCATCCTGCATGTCCATCGGTCATGGCACGGTAAGTATAGGCTTCATCTCCCAGTTCTATACGTGCCACATTCTTAAGCCGGAGTATTTCTCCATTGGGGAGAGAGCGGATAATGATGTTGCCAAATTCTTCAGGCGTGGAGAAACGTCCACGGTATTTTATGGTGTATTCGTTGGCATTGTCGTGGTTCTCTCCAAAAGCACCTGTTGCCGATTCCAGATTCTGCTTCTCTATTGCGCTTGTCACATCATCCGGTATCAGTTTGTATTGTGCCATCACATCGGGTTTCAGCCAAATGCGCATGGAGTAGTTGGAGGCAAGTACATTGAATTCCCCCACACCGGCTATGCGCTTCACTCTCGGCTCCACGTTTATCTTCATGTAATTGTTGATGAATTGCATGTCGTAGTAGTCGTTGGGACTGTATAGAGCCACAACCTTCAGCAGCGATTTTTGCTGTTTCTGTGTCTGTACGCCTATCTTTGTCACTTCGGAGGGTAACAATCCTTGTGCTTTAGAGACGCGGTTTTGCACGTTCACTGCAGCCATATCCGCGTCCGTTCCCTGACGGAAATAGACATTGACTGTGACCTCACCTGTGTTGGAGGCTTCAGAGTGGATGTAACTCATGTTTTCCACTCCATTGATTGCTTCTTCCAGCGGTACGATGACAGCTTTCTGCACAGTCTCGGCATTGGCACCGGGATAGGAGGTCGTCACTTGCACCGTTGGCGGCGCAATGTCGGGATATTGTTCTATGGGGAGTCCGGACAGCGAGATGATGCCCAGCAACACAATGACCACGGAAATGACAATGGACAGTACGGGGCGGTCGATGAAGAAACGTAAATTCATATTGCTTGCCTCCTTCTTATTTCTTAATGGTGATGTTGTCGCCGTCTTTTAGCAGGCCAACACCTGTAGTTACAATTACATCACCCGTTTCAAGTCCGGAAGTCACCGTATAGTGTTTTCCGTCATGAATGGGATTTACCTTTATTTGGGTAGACACGGCCTTGTTGTTGACAACTCGGTAGACGAATAGTTTGTCCTGAAGTTCGTAGGTGGCATCCTGAGGGATGGAAATAACGTCGTGCAGAGTCTGAGGAATGAGCACATTGCCCGTGCTTCCGCTGAACAACACCCTTTTTGCATTGGGGAACACGGCACGGAGAGACCCGCTTCCCGTCTGTCTGTCAAGTATGCCACTGATGCTTTCAATGCGCCCTTCTTCCTCATACATGCTCCCGTCATTCAATTGCAGTCTTAGTGGAGGCATCCTGTCAATGGTTTCATCGATGGAGCCGTAATGTCTTATTAGCGACTGTAACTGTGTTTCGGACATGGAGAAGTACACATACATCTCAGAGTTGTCTGATACGTTGGTCAGTGGCTGTGCTGAAGCGGAACTGACCAATGCCCCCACACGATAGGGTATTGTTCCCACAACTCCGTTGGCAGGACTCCTTATCTCAGTATAGGAAAGGTCGTTGCTGGCATTCATCTCCTGTGCCTTGGCCTGTTCCAAAGAGGCTTTATTGGCAGCAAGTGCGTTGCGTGCCATGGAAAGGTCATACTCAGAAATCACTTGTTCCTTATGAAGTGTCTGCTTGCTTTCGTAGGTTAGTTGTGCTGTCTGTACCTGTGCCTCGGCAAAGCGTACGTTGGCAACGGCTGTCCTAAGTGCGGCCTAATAAGGTACTTGGTCAATGACAAACAGCAACTCACCTTGGTGTATCTGCTGTCCCTCTTTTACGCAGACCTTTTTGGTGGTTCCGGAAATCTGGGGATATATCTCAATGTCCTGCCGGCCTTGAACCGATGCGGAATAAGATTCGGTGAGTGTTACTTCACCTTTCTTGATGGTCATGACGGAATAATTCACCGTTTCCTGCCCGATTTTTTTCTGCTGGCAGGCTGAAAGCAACGCTGTGCAAAAAAGCATGCTCAAGATGTCCTTCTTCTTCATCATCATAAGTCTGTTTGCCTCTTTTTTTGTTTAATACTATGGAAAAGAATAACTATCAATGTCAGGGTTTCAGATAGAGGTACGGCAAGCCACAGCCCTAATGTTCCTATTGCTTGGGGCAATAGAATGAACAATGGAACAACCAACAACAGACCGCGCAGAAGCATGAACAGCGTTGCCGCCTTGAAGCGTCCGATACTCTGATAATAGCCGATGAGTACCAGGTTGAGGGCAAAAAACAGGAAGGCAATTGAGAAATAAGGCAATCCTGTTTTGGCTAACTGGGAAGCCGGTGCGGATGCAGGCAAGAACAAAGACACTACCAACGGGCTTTCCGTCATTCCGCCCAGCATAGTCAACAGACCGCAGGCAAGGGCTATCCATATGGAAATTCGGAATGTCTGAGATACTCTTTCATGTAATCCCGCTCCATGGTTATAACTTATGATGGGCTGTGCTGATTGGGCTATTGAATTACCTATCATGAACACAAGTGGAAAACAATAGCATGCTACGCTGAATGCTGCCACACCATCTTCTCCGAGATAGCGGATAAAGACGAAATTGCCGGTCAGCATCATGCAGGCGATGGCAAGTTCACCAATCATTGATGGTGCTCCAAGCCTTACCTGATAACCGATATTGCGCAGTGTCAGACGAAGACTTTTCACCGTCAACTTGATTTTATACAGGTGGATGGTCTTGGCATATGTAAGCAGATAGGCCAGTACCAGTACACTGCCAAATACTTGAGCAATGCCTGTGGCAAGTGCGGCGCCCTCAATGCCCATCTGCAAGGGGAATACCAAAAGATAGTCAAGCACTATGTTCACGATGGCAGGCATGGCGTTGCATATCATGGCGTAGGTGGGTGTTCCGTCAAGTCGGATGACGAAAAGCCCAATGTTCATCAACATCCCAAACGGCAATGAGGGTATTACCCAGTGCATATAGTCTTTTACGTATGGCATAAGGCGCTCACTGCATCCCATCAGTCGTGCCGCTGTTTCAGGGAAAAGCATGACTGTTCCTGCAAGCAATACCATAATAAATATAGCGATGATGAATGCCTGTGTTACGTTGATGTTTGCAGCATTTGGCTTTCTTCGCGATAGGTGGACGGACGCAACGATAGATACGCCGGAGCCAAACATCAGACCAATGCCTGTGGTAATCAGGAAAAACGGTGCCACAATGTTTACTGCTGCCAAGGCATCACTTCCCACGCCTTGTCCTACGAATATACCATCGACAATATTGATGGTGCTTGCAAGCAACATTCCCAGCAATGTTGGTAAGAACATCTTGCGGAACAAAAGGGGGATGTTCATGTTTTCCCAGTCTATTCTGTCTCTTTCCATATACTATTTGCTTTTGCGGGTGCGAAGGTATTGGCTTTTCCTCATGTCTCCGCTTCCTTTCTCATGACAGAATGGGTACTTTTACAAACAAACGGCGGAATATCGGGTGTTTTTCGCTAATTTTACAGGCGAAAACTATAAATCAGATGGTAAGGAAATGGAGAAGGCCTGTACTATTGAACAGTCTGACATGAAGAACTTCACATCTTGGTGGGAGAGCAATCTGCCGGCATGGCTTATTGTCTATTGCCTTAAAGGAGAGGCGGAACTGACTATTCAGTTCAAGCCACATGCCTTTAGGCAAGGTATGGTTGCAATTATTCCTCTCGATATGTTCCCTGCCTTCAGTTCGGAGACAGTCGATTTCACTACGTTTTATAGTTTGATGGACAGAGACTTTGCAGAAAAGACTTTTTATGGAATCCCCAGCAGTTTTTATGATGCCATTTATGCCGAGCCTATATTGTACATAGGTGATGGTATGGGTGTTTGGATGGATTTGCTGAAAGCCATATATGAGGACGAGTGTAATCCGTATCAACAAACCATCATATCCAACATACTGCAGGCCTTCGCACTTGACTTTTACAGCAAGTGGAAGTTACAATATGATGGCTTGAGCATAAAGGATGAAAGACATTCTGCAGAAACTATCTGCAGGAAATTCTGTAACCTTGCGTTTGATCATTTCCTGGAGCATCGTGACATTGCTTTCTATGCAGATAAACTTTGTATAACCTCATGTTATCTTGCCAAGATTATACGGCAGGTATGCCATGAAACTCCTAAGCAGGCTTTGGACAGGCTGGTGACCCTGGAGATGAAATATATGCTCCGAAACACTACCATGACGGTAGAGCAAATAGCCAACCATCTTCATTTCTCCGATACATCTTATATGTGTCGCTATTTTCGCAGGCAGACAGGACTTTCCTTGTCAGAATATAGAAAAGGGACAAGTGATACCTAAAACGATGAATACCACAGGAATCTGCCAGAATTAGCAAAAAAAGCAATTGACTTTGGAAGAAACAGCATAAATTTGTGACATGCAAACTATCACTATATGAAAGAAATAGAGATAAAGAGTGTGATACGGGTCTATGCCATCGACGAATTGCCGGACGAAGACAGAAGGCTGGTCAGGGCTGCCATGCATGCTACGAAGGGCAGTTATGCTCCATATTCCAAGTTCCGTGTGGGGGCTGCGGCAAGATTGGCCAACGGTATTGTCTTTACAGGAGCTAATCAGGAGAATGCGGCTTATCCGTCGGGCTTGTGTGCAGAGCGAACCACGCTCTTTGCTGCTAATGCCCAGTACCCGGACCAGCCTGTGGAGGCACTTGCCATAGCAGCCTGCAAAGGCAAGCGCTTTCTTTCGGCTCCCATATCTCCCTGTGGTGCCTGCCGTCAGGTAATTTCCGGAGTGGAGGACCGCTTCGGGCATCCTGTGCGCATCTTGCTTTATGGTACGGATGGTGTGTATGTGGCCGAGGGAATAGATGTCCTGTTGCCTTTGCGCTTTGTGGATGCCGACATGCATCCGGCCTGACTTGTGCCTTGCCTGGGCTTAAGGATGCAGGGGAGAGGGGACTTTTTCTCTTCCCCGTCCGGCATGCCTGAATATTTGTGCGGCAATGCTTCCAGAGAAGTTGTGCCATACAGAGAACATGGCTCCCGGTACGGCTGCCATGGGATACATGGCAAAGTGGGTGGTGGCCAGTGATGTGGCCAATCCTGAATTTTGCATGCCCACTTCTATGGCAATGGCTGTGCGCTTTGCCTTGGGGAGTCCCAGCAGTGTGCCTGCTCCGTAGCCCAGTGTGAGCCCCAGCAAGTTATGCAGTATGACTGCCACTGCCACGATGAGGCTGCATGAGAGTATGTGGCCGGCATTGTGAGCCACGATGATGCTTATGATGGTTGCTATGGACAGTGTGGAAAGCATGGGGAGCAGTGGCACCACGCGCTTAGCTGTCCGGCTCAGGTAATGGTTGACTGCGAAGCCGAGGGCAATGGGCAATATCACCACTTGCATGATGCTCAGACACATGCCTGCCACGTCAACGTGCACCTCCTGGCCGGCCAGTAGCAGTACGATGGTCGGTGTAAGCAGTGGTGCCAGTAGGGTAGACACGCCTGTCATGGCCACGCTGAGCGCGATGTCCCCCTGAGCCAGGTAGCAGATGACGTTGCTGGCTGTGCCTCCCGGGCAGCATCCAACAAGTATTACGCCTATGGCCAGGTCGGCAGGAAGCGCGAGCATCCTGCACAGCATCCAGGCCAGCAGGGGCATGATGATGAACTGTGCCATCTCGCCAATGAGTATGTCCCTGGGATGGAGCAGTACGGGCTTGAAGTCGGAGGGCTTGAGGGTAAGCCCCATGCCGAACATGACTATTCCCAGCATGGGCGTTATGGCCGACGGGCTTATCCATGTGAAGGACTGCGGCATGGACAGGCTGATAGCCGTCACGGCAAGTACCACCAGCGTGATGTGTGCCGCTATCCATGCTGAAAATTTGTATGCAGATTTCATGATGCTGTGCCTGAATTCCTTGCTTGCGCTTTTCGGATGTCGTACACTCCTTACCGCTTGATGTACCTTGCCAGTCCGTAGACGTACCTCCTGAAGCCGGGGCAGTAAGCGAGCAGGTGGTCAAACCATCCCATGTGCTTGCCCATCACGCGCACCACCATGCCCACATATACCATGGCAAAGAGAGTGCCCACGCCCACTATGTGCCATTGCCAGGAGCCCAAGAGAATAAAACTGAGCAGGACAGCCAGCACCACCAGTGTACTGTCCACCCTAATCTTTGTCTTGTGGAACTCCAGTCCGCTTACTTTGTGGATGGCTATCGTGATGCCCTCGCCGGGCATGGTCACGGATCCGCATTTCACTTCCAGCGCAATTCCCATGCCCAGTATGGTGCATCCTGCAACCTGTGCCAGCACGTTGACGGCCAGTATGTTGCTGGAAATCCATGTGGTAAGCAGCATGTTCAGGTCAATCAGCATGCCGAAGAGGAAGCCGATGACGAGTTGGAACAGTTGCACCCATTCAAAGTCCCTGCGCAGGATGACTATCTGTGCCACTACGAATATGGCGTTCATCACGATGGTGTAAGTGCCGATGCTCCATGCCGGTATGCCGTCGATGAGTGCGCCGGCCGAGGCCATGACGTAAGGTATGGTGGATATGACGCTTGAACCCAGTTGGCTGCGTACGCATACGGCCACGCCCAAGGTCATGATGTAAAGCGAGACAAGCAGCAGGATATGTTGCCAGGTGAATGATATGATGGCGTTCTTGTTGATTGTGGACATGAATGTGTTTTCTTGTATGTTCGTGTTTTCCGGGTTTGCCGTGTGCCTTGCCCGGCTGGTGGTGATGTTTTTGTGTCTGCCTGCTTCCTCAGTCCATCTCCCGGGCATAATCGAAGCAGCGGTTGAGTAACTCGTTCAGCCTGTGGCAGCGTTGCAGCCTGTCGAGCGCATTCTGCATGAAGTCTTTGGCCAGGACCTCTTGCTTGCTCAGCGGATGATACACCTCGTAACTCCTCAGCCTGTAATATTCGCTGTGAAGGTCAGTTTCCTTGTAGCCTATGGGCATGCGCTTCAGGGCCTTGTCCCAACTGAGCCGGAAGTCTTTGCCGCAGGCAAGCACTGCCTGATGGAATTCTTCCGGTTCGAGTGAGATTTGCTCGCGCACGCTTTGCAATACCTCTTTCGTGGGATTGTAGAGTCCGCCGCACAGGAAGTACAGGTCATTGGCAGGTTCTAGGTGGATGTAATAGCCGGCCATGCCCGACTTTTTGCCCCGGGGGCACACGTACACTCCGTGCCAGTCTTTGTATGGACGCTTGTCCTGTGAAAATCGTATGTCTCTGTTTATGCGGTAAGTGCAGTCCCTTGGCTGTAAGCCCTTGCAGCGTGGGTCAAACTTTTCTATGCCCTTGATGAACTGTTCTGCAAGGGTTTCCAGTTCCTTCTTGCTTTCCTCATATTCGTCCCTGTGCTCATCAAACCAGGGCTTGCAGTTGTTCTGCGACAGACGCAGATAATAGTCAAGCAGTTTTTCCATCTTCTCTTTTCCTTGTGTCGGGCACGACTCTCCGTGCTATCGGACGGCAAAGGTAAGAAGATAATCCGAAAGGGCAAATTTTCTTTGTCCCCATCTTTTCCGGGCTGGTTTTTCTTCTGAGTGCTGCTTCCTTGCCTGTGGGTAGAAGGTTGCATGGAGTGCAAAAGAAAAAGCACGTCCCGGCGGTTGCCGGAGCGTGCTTCCATATCAGGCAGGGGCAACCTGCCGGTAAGTGCTTATTTCTTGAAGTAGCGGTTGAACAGTCCCTGGAAGCCTGCACCATGGCGTGCCTCATCCTTGGCCATCTCATGCACGGTGTCGTGAATGGCATCCAGGTTGAGAGCCTTGGCCTTCTTGGCTATTTCCATCTTGCCTGCGCAGGCACCTTCCTCGGCCAGCATGCGTTTCTCCACGTTGGTCTTGGTGTCCCATACCATCTCGCCCAGCAGTTCTGCGAACTTGGCAGCATGCTCTGCCTCTTCCAGTGCATAGCGCTTGAATGCTTCTGCAATCTCGGGATAACCCTCACGGTCGGCCTGGCGGCTCATAGCCATATACATGCCAACCTCGGTGCATTCGCCCGTAAAGTGGTCATGCAGTCCCTGCAGGATGAACTTGCCATCTTCTGTGTCGGGAATATTCTTGGCGGTTCCCAATTCATGCTCAGTAACGAACTGCAGACCCTTGCTCTCGTCAAGAGCCTTGAACTTGGAGCCTGGAACGTGACACTGTGGACACTCGGCGGGAGGATTCTCTCCTTCATAAACGTACCCGCATACGGGGCACACCCATTTCTTTGTTGCCATAATAATGATTTTTGAAGTTAAATTCTCAACCTCTTCGGCTCTTTTGCCCTACGGGGCATGTCCGGAGGATTTTGTTCAGGACAAAGTTAGGCGTTTTTCCTGAAACGTTTGCGAGACACCAAGTCTTTTTTGAACTGCATGCCGAAAAAGCCTTTCATTGTGCCGGGATTCTCCAAGAATCCAGTCCGGAGTCAGGCGGTCTGCTGGTTCAATAAGGCTTCCGGGGGGTGGTTTTCCGAATGGAATGAGGGGTTTCCGGTAATGGCCGCGGCGTTCAGAAATCTATTTCTTACTCGTAGAGTCCTATTTCTGCGAGTTGCATGCGTGTGCCCTCTGTCATGCGTGTGAACTCAAACTTGTAGTACCTCCACGCCTTGCTGTCCTTGATGGAGAACTTGTAGGTCTGCTCATTCTCATCACGCAGGTCACGGTTGTACTTTACCTGTTTCACCAGTTTCCATTCCTTGCAGTCGTTGCTTCCGTAGATGTTCCATGAGATGGGGTTTCTGGTGGGGTAGGTGTGCGTGTCTTCTGCTGTTGTCAGTGCATATCCCTTGAGGGCAATCTGCTTGCCGGCATCCACGGTTACCTGATAAGGCATCTTTTGAGGTTCGTCTAGGCACCATTTTGTCCATTTGTGTCCGTCAACGACCAAGGGCGCACCCTCTTTGCTTTCTGCTGACGTGCCGTCTACGAAGGTGACTTTTACCGGTGACAGTTTCTCGTCCGCGTGGCTTTTCTGTGCTGTGACTGGGGCGGCCAGCATCAGTGCCGCTGCCAATGCATACTTGTTGTAGGTTTTCATGTTCTGTAATCCTTTTGTAGTGTAAGGGATATGGTTATGTCTTGCAGATGCAAATTTACGAAAAGTTTCTCGGACAACCGGTCTTGGATTCCCTTTAGTTCTTTCTTCTGTTGCCTGTAGCTTGGTGCAGGGGGGAGTTTTCAATATGCTCTGTACAGGAAGGGAACGTGCCTGCGGGGTATGGGGCAGGCTGGTTTATGCAAAGAGCCGGCGGATGCAAGTGTGTTGTGTCCGCCGGCTCTTGATGGATAGTTGTTCTGTTTATTCTGCCGTTGTGGCAGGCGTATGCTTTACGTAGATGCCCACGGCCTCTGTCAGCCCCTTGTATGAGGTCTTGTAGGCCAGGATGCTCAGTTGGTCTCCTTCGTTCACGCCCAGGCTTCCGAACTTCTTGGTTTCGCCGTTCCAGCCGGTGGAGCAACCATAGACGTACAGCTCGGTCTCGCCGTCGGTGAGGGCGAAGTTGCCATAGGTGGTCATGTCAAACTTCGTGCCGGCCTCGGTTGGCTGAGCCACGGTGCCACTGATGTAGTAGTACTTGCTCTTGGTGGCATCGTCGGGCAGTTGCTTGAAGTCGGCCAGGCTGATGGTCTCCACTGCGATGTGTGACACGTACACGCCGTTCTTCATCTGTGCTGCACCGTTGTGACTGCTCTTGGCTCCCAGCAGAGTCACCACATCGCCCTCCTTCAGTCCCAGCGAGGCAAACTGTTGTGCCTGTCCGTCGGCAGTAAGTGTTCCGTAGACGTAGACCTCGCCGGTGGCATCCTTGACGTACATGTTGCCATATTTTGTGTTGGTTATCTTGCTGATTACGCCGGTTACACGGTACTGGACAGTGCCGTCGGGCAGTGCGTTGAAGTCTGCACAGGAGATGTCGCTTATGGAGCCTTCCTGACTTACCTTCACGCTTACCGTGGTGGACACGGTTGCTCCCTTGTCTGCGTCATATTTCTCTGACACGAACTTCAGGGTGGCCTCGCGGCCTTCACCGATGTTCTCCGCGCAGTTCAGGTGCACGATGGCGGTGTCGGCGGGGTTCTGTTCCAGTTTGCTGGGTATGCCGGGCACATAGTCCATGTTGAGGTAAGTAATCCAGTCCCTGTATTCCTCGGGGATGTTTACCATGCAGCCGCTTCCCTTGTAGGCAATCTTCACGTCGAAGCCGCCGCCTTCCTTGCCTTGGGTGATGTCTCCGCCAATGAGTTTGGCCATCCACTTCTCAATGCTCAGCACGGTTACGTCCACCAGTTCCACCGTGCCGTTGTAGACCTTCTTGGGGCCTTCCACTTCCACGATGTCGCCCACTTCGATGCCCAGGCTCTTGAAGTTCTTCTTCTCGCCGTCCTTGTCCAGCGTGCCGTAGATGTACACGGTGCCGGTGTTGTCCTGCAGGTACCAGTTGCCATAGGTGGTCTCTGCTATGGCTGTCACACTTCCCTTCACGCGGAAGGTCTTTCCGTCTGTCCCGGCAATCACCTCGGCACAGGTGGCCGATGATGCCTCCAGGCTGCCCTGGCGCACCGTGAGGTACTGCACGCGGCCACCGCAGAGAATGTGCAACTCGGCCTCGCGTCCATACTCGGCGACATCGGCATGCAGGCTGATTGTTGTCTTGCCGGCAGTGCCTTCGGTGGGCGTAATGGTCAGCCAGTCGGGACGCTTTGACCACGTGGTGTCCACAGTTCCGTCCTTGTTGGTGCTGATTTTCGTGATGATCTCATCTATTTTCCAGTCGCCTTTCGCTTCCACGGTCACGCTTGCGTCACCGCCTTCAACGGGGATGGCAACAAAGGTGCTGCTCAACTTGATCTCGTCCATGGAGCCTATCACCTCGTTCTCGGAGCATGCTGTGGCCAGGAGGGCTGTCAGGCACATTCCCAATATATGTCTCAGTTTCATGTTCTTGTTCTCTTATTGTTTTGACTTGATGCGTTCTTTGCTGCTGTCCGGCTGCTGTGCCGCACGTCAGTTGAACATGTATTTCACTCCGATGGACATGTACCAGCACTGTCCCACACTATGGTAGGGCACGAAGGTCTTGATGTCCTTGCTTACCGCCGTGGGTGTGGAGAACACTGCATAGCCGTCGGCATCGGTGCGCTCATACTTCAGGATGCGGCCTTCGTTGAGTTTGCTGTTCATGTACTTGCTCACGCCCCAGTTGGAGTTGAAGAGGTTCATCAGATTCTTGATGTCGAAGCCCAGCTGCAGGGTGTTCATGCTCTTGCGCGCCTTAATCTTGAAGTCGTGCTTGTAGCTGATGTCCACGCGGTGCACCCAAGGGCTGTATACGCTGTAGGCTTCGGCATACTCGCCCTGGTGGTTCTTCAGGTAGCTGTCGCCGTGCACATAGTCCATGAAGCGTGTCTTGTCTCCCTCGGTGGCAAAGCGGAACTCCCCGTCCTGCACTTGCTTGTCCGTGGGGATGTAGAGTGCGTCATAGGAGTATCCGTCGCCGTTCATGTCGTTCTGCAGCATGTATGAGTAATTGTACCCGCCACGCCAGGTCTCGTAGATGAGGCTGTAGTGGTTGTTGCTCCTGTCATGCCCGGTGAGCGAGGCTATGAAGCGGTCGGGGGTAGTGTTGATGGCGTTGTGCAGTTTGATGTTGTTGGGGCCGCTGATTGTGGGCACATACGTGAAGGCAGACTCGGCGTTGGAGCCGGGCATGCTGGTCAGTTCCTTCTTCACACTGTGGGTGTATGATGCCATGAAGCTCATGAAGTCCCAGGGGCGCATGTTCACTGTCACGTTGGCACTCCATCCGTAGCCCTTGTGGGTGTTCTCCAGCACAAAGGCTTGCTTGGTTCCGGGAGTGCGGAACACCTCCGGATAGATGGGGCGGTTGTCGGCCCCGTTCCATCGGGTGTAGCCTCGCGTGTCGGTCATGCTCCAGTCGGAGATGGTGACATCGTTCACGGCTTTGTTGAAGATGCCCTCGGCGGTGATGGTGAAGGGGAAGTCAACGGGCAGTTGATAGTCAATGGCCAGGGATGTCTTCCACACTTGGGGCATCTTGAAGTGGCGGTCTACGGCCGAGATGCTGGAGGGCACGGTTCCCTGATCGGGAGTGATGTTCTCGGGATAGCCCAGTGAGATGAGTTTGTCTCTGAGTGCCGCTATGGTGGCATGGCCGTTCTTGTCGGTCACCAGGCCGCCGGCGAACTCGTTCATGGCGAAGCCGCGCTCAGCTGCATTCTTGGCATTCACCTGTGCCTGATACTGTATCATGCCTGAGTTGGTGGGCATGTTGGTGAAGAACACCAGGGGCAGACGGCCGGAGAAGAGTCCTGTGCCACCGCGCAGTTTCAGTGTTTTGTTGCCCAGAATGTCCCAGTTGAAGCCCACTCGGGGAGACACGCTCACCTGTGCGTTGGGCCACTTGCCGGTGTCGATGTGGCGTCCGCCGTAGTTGAGGGCATATATGGCGTTGTTGGTGGTGAGGTCGCCGTTGTTGAAGAAGAGGCCGTCCAGGCGCAGGCCGTAGGTCAGTTTGACCTTCGGAGTCACGTTCCACTCATCCTGTGCATAGATGCCGACCTTGTTGAAGGCCACCCTGGCGGCGGGATCCTTCTCGCCTCCGTAACCGTAGGTGAGGCACACCACCTCGGGCGTGGCACCGTTGATGAAGTCGTCCACGCTGCTGTAACGGTAATAGCCTGTGCCGTTGCGCATGTACTGGTTGTCGGCCATCTGGTACTCGTAGGTGAGTCCGCCGATGATCTTGTGGCGGCCTACGGAGTAGATGAGTTCGTCCTTGATGTTGAAGATGTTGTTGTGCACGGCGTTGTTGTAGGTGAACAGCTCGTAGCCTAGTGACATGTACTGGGTGTTGGTTCCCGTGCCGTCCTGTATGTCGATGAAGGGAAACTCCGAGGAGTTGCTGCCTCTCACGTCATCAATCTTCGAGAATGTGGCGAGCAGTTGGTTGGACAGCGTGTTGGAGATGCGCGTGTTCAGGTCCAGTGACACTGAGTGCACGTTCTTCTCCTGACTGTACATGGAGTTGGCGAAAGGCATGGAGTACAGGCCCGTGCGGCCGAATGCCGAGCGCGTGCCGCCGTCCATGGAACTGACGTTGGGCATTACCCATGAGGAGTTGGTGGTGTAGTTGTAGCGCAGGTCGAGGCGGTTCTTCGAGTCGATGTTCCAACTCAGTTTGGCCAGCAGTTTCTTGTTGTCGGTATCGGCAGGGAAACTGTTGTATGAGCCGGTGTTGTAACCGTACTTCTGAGCCACGTGCTCCTGCACGCGCTGCATGTCGGCCACGGTGGTGTAGGACAGGTATGCGTCCGCATTCCCCACGCCGTTCTCCGAGGGGCGCCATGCCGTGCCCGTGCCGGGGCTCTTCACCAGTTCGCCGTTGACAAAGAAGAAGAGCTTGTTCTTGATGATGGGGCCGCCCAGCGAGAAGCCGTAGGTGGTGGTGCGGTCCTTATCGCGTGAGCCGGAGATGAATTCCCTCTCCACGGCATCGCCGCGCATGTTCTCATTCTGATGGTAAACGTAGGCCTGCCCCTTGAAGGTGTTGGTACCGCTCTTGGTGATGGCGTTCAGCGCACCTCCGATGAAGCCTGTCTGGCGCACGTCAAACGGCGAGATGACCACCTGCAGTTCCTCGATGGCCTCCATGGAGATGGGGTTTCCGCCGCCGGGGAGCGTGCTGGTCAGGCCGAAGTTGTTGTTGAAGTTGGCACCGTCGACGGTGAAGTTGGCCGTGCGTCCGTCGCTACCCTGGAAGGTCATCCCGTTTCCGCCGTAGGGGGAGAGGCGGGTGAAGTCGGTCACGCTGCGGCTCACGGTGGGCATGGCCATCATCTGGGCGTTGGAGATGTTGGTGCTTGCACCCGTGCGCTCGTAACTGAACTTCGAGCCCTTGGCCGACACCGTCACCTCCTGCATCTCCTTGGCAGTCTCGCTCAGGGAGGTCTTCAGGTTGTAGGTCTCGCCCAGCTCCAGGGTGATGCCCTCAACCTTGCGTTCGGCAAAGCCGATGCACCTCACGGTCACTTCGTAGGGGCCGCCCACGCGCATGCCGTTGATGGTGTACACACCCTTGTCGTTGGTCACGGCCTTGTAGTGTGTTCCCGAGGGCTTGTGCACCACGTCCACGGTGGCGCCAATCACCTCTTCGCCGTCGGCAACCACGGTGCCCGACAGGCTCGATGTGGTCACCTGTGCCATGGCAGATGACATGAACGTCATCAGCAAGGCAAGAAGAAAAAGCAATCTTTTCTGCATAAACTAATAGTTTAACGTTAATGGGTTGAATAGACTATATAATTCTTTTCACGGCGCAAAAATATGAAATTCTGTTAAAAGAATATAATATATGTTTGTATAATCCTGCTGCACAGATGAAAAAAATGCCTGCCCGTGCTTTTTTCGTGTCATTCATGTGTCATTCAGCCTCTTTTTCCCCGGCCGGCAGGCTGTGGGGGAGGGCGGAGAGAACACTCGGCAGCGGCGTTTCCGGCAGATTTGCAGTCCTTTGCCACGCTGCAGGTCTATCTCGTGACGCAGTGCAGATCTATCTCGCGACGCAGTGCAGTACTATCTCGCGATGCAGTGCAGTACTATCTCGTGACGCCGTGCAGTACTATCTCGTGAGGCCATGCAGTACTATCTCGTGACGCCATGCAGTACTATCACGTGAGGCCGTGCAGTACTATCACGTGAGGCCGTGCAGTACT
>JAHZGX010000033.1:25287-105983 GCA_019420585.1 Prevotellaceae bacterium | reverse complement strand
CTATATATATAAGTTTATAGAAAAACCAGATATTATCTGTCATCTGTCACTCTATAGGCGAGGCGTTTTTGATGCGCCAACTGGAAAAAAAATAAAAATCCAGTTAGGAAAAATATTTTTTCCAGTTGGAAACTTGAAATGGGGTATTTGAGTGTTCTGTTGACCCCGTCACCGAAGCAGGAAGGAAACGGTAATTGGATGGAAGGAGGATTGAAACAAAAAAAATCACAAGACCTTGCAACATCAGAAAAAAAACATGTACATTTGCAAACAACAACATAAAAAAACAAAAGCACACAACCATGCGCATCACACAGACATTCTGGAGCGGGACTGGCAACCCTCTCAGCAAATCATACGGATGGAACAATGCTGAACACAACCTGATGTCATGGGCATTGAGTTGCTGTTCGTTACGTGAGCATTATGACGATGTGATACTATATACGGACAGGCAAGGTTACGAAGTCCTGATAGAAAAACTCCGCCTGCCTTACACGGAAGTGCACGTCATATATGATGACAGCCTCTGCCTGCCGCAACACTGGGCATACGCGAAGGTAAAAACCTATTCCCTGCAAACGGAGCCTTTCCTGCACGTGGACGGAGACATCTACGCGCCGAAGCCTTTCCCCCTGGAAGCGGCCAATGCCCCTCTAGTTGCCCAGAACCGCGAGATTGGCACGGTATATTACCGCCGTATGATGGACAACATACTTCGCCATGAGGAGATAACACTGCCCAGATACATTACAGATGCATTGGGTGAGGAATCCATTGCCTCATACAACATGGGCATATTCGGCGGTTCGGACCTGGAGTTCATACACCGCTACTGCGGGGAGTCCTTCGCCTTCCTGGAAAACAACCGCATGAACGACCGCTCCCTGCCCTATGCACGGGTGGGCTGCAACATACTCTTCGAGCAGGTGTTCTTTGCCGTGCTGGCCGACATGGAAGGCAAGGAGGTGGCCAGCGTGCTCGGACGTGCGATGAAGGATGAGGGATATTCCGGCCGGGAGTTCTGCGACCTGGCCTACTGGGACCAGCGGCCTTTCTTCCATTTGCTTGGCGGGCACAAGCGCAACCCCTACAACGCAGAGATAATCAGGCGCACCTTGCTGCGGCTTTACCCGGACGTGCTGGAACGCGTGCTCGCATTGTTCCCCGGGAGGCACCGGAGATTCTCCGGAAAGACAGGAGAAAAGCCGGCCTGCATGAGCGTGGAGCGCAGCATAGCCTGTTACGAAGATGCCGTGGAGCGCCAGCAGAAAATTTGGGACTCGCTCAGGCGGGAGGAATTGTATGCGTGGGAAAAACGGACGGCAGAGTCAGCCATCCTCATGCGGACAGACGGAAACATACGCCAAGACCTGTGGATGGAGTGCTGCCCCATCATTGAATCCTATCATTTCCCCGATGGTTTCCATCCCGAAGCCCTGCGGCTGATGCATGGAAGACTGGGCATAGAGGAACAGTTCCCGCTGACGGACGTGCTGATGCTTCCATGCCTGTATGACAAGGGAATGAGGGAGGTGCCCGTGGTGGAGACGCAGATGAAGGCCCTGCGGATGTTGCAGGAACACCCCATGAAGTACGGGGAACTGGAAGCCGCGCTCCTGTCCGGATTCACCCTGACAAGCGAAGAGAGCGTTGACACTTGGCGGAAAATCATGGAACGGCAGATAGGAGAACTGGTGCACAGGGGAGCATTTGTGCTCAATCCCGGAAACGGCAAGGATATACTGACATTTAGGAACTAAATACAAGAAGGTTATGGCAGACAGTGCAAAAGGGTCAATGGAGAATCCCTATTCAATGAGTGAGTATGAACAGATGCTAGACAACGGCACATGGAAAGGCGGCTATGTGAAGGACGATGCCGGTGACGTCACTTATGCAATGGGTGGTGAGGCAACCTGCAACGGCTACAGCGGCTGCGGTTCGGGCAGCGATGAAGGCTCGGATGACGAAAAAGGCTGTGGCTCGGATGATGAGGAAGGTTGCGGCTCAGATGACGAGGATAACCCGGATTCAGACGGCAAAGGAGGCACCGGCAATGAAGGCAATGAGACTCCCGGTGGAAATCCTGGAGGAAATCCTGGAGGTAACCCTGGCGGAAGTCCCGGCGGAACACCAGGCGGTTACTCTTCTAATTCTCAACCGAATGCGGGCGAAGGCAAAGAAAATGACGTTCATTACTACACCTATGCCGAAATAGACGAGATGATGGATAACGGAACGTGGCATGGAGGATACGTTAAGGGAGTCGGATATGTGGCACCCAAAGAGCTGAGCGAGATAAGACCTCTTCCAGTTGCCAGTTCAGGCGAGCAAATTTACCAAAGGGCTCTTAAATATGAAGGTGTTCCCTATCGGAGGGGAGGGGTTGACATGAATGGACTCGATTGCAGCGGACTTGTCTCTGTTGTGCTTGGACTGAAAACGAGATGGACAACCGGTTCCGGTGATATCCCGGGACTAACAAGGATAAAGTTCACAAGTAAAGCTAATTTAAGAAAGGGAGACATACTCGTGTGGAAATATAAGGACAAAATCGGTCATGCTGCCATATTTGTAAATGGGGACACCATTTTTCATGCACATGGGAAGGTGGGCAGTCCAACAAGCCACTCACATAATTTAGGAACTTACTGGTTAGATAAGACGAACACATACGTAGATCCCATAATTTACAGAAAGGAGGACTGAACAATGAGAACAAGGAATTGGCTGACGTTTGCTGCGCTGCTGCTTATCGTCCTCACGGGCGGAGAGTGGCAGGCGGCACAGGCGCGTCCCGAGAACGGACTGGCAGACGTGAGCAAGATTGACACGTTGTGGCCGCAGAGGGTATGGAGCATTCCATGGATGGACAAGAGCAGGAGTTTCCCTTGTGAGATGTTCGAGGCACCGGAATTTCCCCGCACCTGCATCATCAAGGGATTTGCCGTGGATGACCGGGAGCGGTTCTACGTGATAGGCGGAGAACCGAAGGCAAGCATCGCCTGCTATGAAGGCGAGCGACAGATGTGGAAACGGCTGATGCCCTTCTCGCTCGATCGCTCCGTCTACGGACTCTTGCAGGTGAAGGGAGACTCCATCTATTTCTTCGATGAGGAACGCTTCCGCCTGAGGCGCATGCACCGGGACGGGCACGGCAAGGTGGCTTATGCCGACCTGCGCCTGCAGGCGCAGGACACTGTGGTCTGGGCATGCAGATATGACGACAAGTTTCGACTGCAACTCATTGACAAGCATGATGTGAAATATTACCAATACGAATTTACTGTCCGCACGCGCTTCATGGACGTTTACCTGGACGGTCGTGTAAAGAAATCCGGCGAGCAAATGGCAACCATTGGGTACCATGAGAGGCTGCGCATGTATGCTGGCAGAGAGGACGTGGAAGTCGACAAGGGATTTGACTATGACTATCTGCCTTTCTTCGTCAAGACCTCAGAAAGAGACACCCTGCGCGAACTCAGGTTCTACGGCCCAGGCAGTACTGAAGTCATAACCTCTATCAACGTCCCGCTTGTCGGAACAATGATGGCCGCGAGCATAAATGCCCGAAGGGGCGATTTCCTGTACATACCGAGTTGCACGTATAACAGCAATAAATTCATCATCTACAAGTACGATGCCCGTCCACTCTGGCACTGGATGAAGGAAGCTGCACAGCAGAAAACCAGCGGAAACTCCGATGGCACCACCCGCTGAAAGGTGAACAAAAGGAAAGGAAAAGAACGCGACATTTGATATATACTGCAGAGGGCTCCCGCGCAAGTTCCTTGTTGGCAGCATGCTGCAAGACATAAAAAAAGCCCTGACTTTCCCAAGCCGGGGCTTTGTCATGTCAAAAAAAAATATGATTTAGTTTCCGGAAGCCAGGAGGCGCATGATGTCCTCGGCAATCAAATCATCCCGAAGACGGTTATCGGCAAGGAATTGCTGAGGGTCATAACGGTCGACAAACTCCTTGGCGGCACCATAGCACAGTACCTTCATGTCCGATGCTCCGAAGTGGCGCGCAATCTTTTCGCCGAATCCACCGTCGAGTACGCCGTCTTCCAGTGTCACCACAATGTTGTGGTCTGCCTTCAGGTTTTCCATCATCTCTCTGTCAATGCCCGTGATATAGCGAGGATTGACCAATGTGGCTTGTATGCCCTGCGATTCCAGACGCGCGGACACAGCCTCTGCCAGAGGGAAGAAGGCACCAAGTCCGAGCAGGGCCACCTTGCTTCCGTGCCTCACCATTTCGTATTTGTTAAGGTTGGAATAATCGCTTGCCACAGGACGCGTGGCGGGTGCAGTGAGTCCCATGGGCACCTTTATGGCCACGGGGTGCTCCCTGTACTCCAGGCTCCAATCCAGCATGGCCAGGTATTCCTCACGGGAGGTGGGAGCCAGGTATACCAGATTGGGGATGTTGGAGAGCAGGGGAATGTCGAAGTGGCAAAGGTGTGTCACGTCATTCATGCCCGTAAGCGACCCCCACAGCACCAGTATGGTGGCAGGGCTGTTGTTGATACAGAGATCCTGTGAAACTTGGTCATACGTGCGCTGCAAGAAGGAACTGCATACGCCGAACACAGGCTTTCCGCCCGACTTGGCTATTCCCGAAGCCAAGGCCACGGCGTGTTCCTCGGCGATGCCTACGTCAACATACTGCTTCCCGGCCTGCTTGCGGCGCTCCGGTGTCCACGCCCATATTCCGGGGGTGCCTGCCGTGATGGCGCACACGCTGCTGTCTTCCCGCATTTTCTCCAGCAGGTGCGTGGTGGTGAGGTTGTCATAGGTTTCACCCTGCGCGTCACACTTCAGTTCACCCGTGGCGATGTCGAAGGGTGCGCTCCAGTGCCACCTCTCCTTGTCATGCTCTGCCGGAGCATATCCCTTGCCCTTGAGCGTGTTGATATGCAGCACCACGGGATGAGTGGAATCCTTCACCTTGCGGAAGGCCGCTATGAGTGCCTCAATGTCATTCCCCTCATCCACATACAGGTAATCCAGCCCCATGGCGCGGAAGAGGTTATTGTCACAGGTGCCTCTGGAGAGCCGCAACTGCTCTAGGTTGCGGTAAAGACCGCCGTGGTTCTCGGCAATGGACATCTGGTTATCGTTGACCACAATGATGAGATTGCCGTCCAGTTCGGCTGCCCAGTCCAGCCCCTCCAGCGCCTCGCCGCCGCTGAATGACCCATCGCCAATGACTGCTATCACATTGCCGGCTTCGCCTTTCAGGTCACGTCCCTTGGCAAGTCCGCACGCCAGGCTCACCGAGGTGGACGTGTGACCGATGATAAAATGGTCATGCTCACTCTCCGATGGGTCAGTATACCCCGAAACGTCATCATAGTGTTCCGGCTTCAGGAATGCCTCGACACGTCCGGTAAGCATCTTGTGGGCGTAACTCTGGTGTGAGACATCGAACACAATCTTGTCCCGAGGTGAGTCGAACACATAGTGCATGGCTATCGTGGCCTCCACCATACCCAGGTTGGGACCGCAGTGTCCGCCATGTCGGCTGAGTTTGTTGATGAGTAATGTACGTATCTCACCGGCCATCTCCTGCATCTGTTCCATATTCAGACGTTTCACATCGGCCGGTGACTTAATCTTGTCAATGTATTTCATGTTTCTGTCGTATTGTATGTTATTTCTGTCCCAACTGGCCATACTGTTCATCGCTCACAGGTTCCAGCCACTCGTTGGAAGTATTCTCTCCCTCAACCTCAAAGGCAAGGTGGGCAAACCAACTGTCGGCAGCGGCTCCATGCCAGTGCTTCACGTTGGCGGGGATGTGGATGACGGTGCCGGGCAAAATCTCCACGGCCGGTTTTCCTGCCTCTTGGTACCAGCCTCGTCCTGCCACTCCTATGAGCATTTGTCCGCCTCCTTTGGTGGCATGATGTATGTGCCAGTTGTTTCGGCAGCCCGGTTCAAAGGTCACATTGGCAATACTGACCTGTTCGCGTGATATAGGTGCCAGGTAACTGTTGCCCTTAAAATACTTGACGTATGCCGTGTTGGGCTCGCCCACTGGGAATATCATCTCGCGCTGGAAGGCAGCCTTGGCATCTTCTCCGATGTTGTCCTCAGCCCATACGTTCTTGGCTAGGTTGAAGGCCGCCCATGCTTTCGGCCATCCGGCATAGAAGGCAATATGGGTGATGATTTCTGATATCTCGGCACGCGTGATGCCATTCTTGCGCGCCGACTGCAGATGGTAGGTCAACGAACTGTCCGTTATTCCCTGGCTGATAAGCGAGGTGATGGTCACCAGACTGCGGTCACGCAGCCCCAGTTTGTCCGTCCGGCTCCAAACTTCACCGAAGAGGACATCATCATTCAGTTCCGCAAATTTCGATGCGAACTCGCCCAACTGGTCTCGTCCGGCCGTCTGTACAATCTTTTCTTGTGCCATGATGATTTGTGTAAATATGCTAAGTGTCGTTATCAGAATTGTTTTCTTTATCATAATGACCTGTTGCCATAAAGATGTTACATGTGCTTGCCCCCTGTGCGGATGCATATGCCCGTTGTAGGAAAGCATGTGGGCGGAATGCATTCACTGCCCGACCAAAGCCTTGAGGTCGGTCTCCTTGGCACTGTTCAGCAACGCGCCCTTCTGCCAGTTCACCTTCGGGTAAGCCGACTTCAACATTTTCACGGAATTATCTATGCCGGAACCTCCCGAAGTGGCAAAGGGTATAACGGTCTTCCCACTCAGGTCATACGTCTCGAGGAACGTGTCGATTACCCTGGGAGCCAAGTTCCACCAGATAGGATAGCCTAGATAAATGACTTTGTAACCCGCCACGCTCTTGCGGGTTTTCTTCACTGCAGGGCGTGCCTTGGCATCCTGCATTTCCACACTGGAACGACTTTGTTTGTCGCGCCAGTCCAAGTCGGAATCGGTGTAAGGCTTCTGCGGCGTGATTTCCATCAGGTCAGCCTGGGCCAACTGTGCCAACTTCTGAGCCACTTCTCTTGTGGTTCCTGTGGCGGAAAAGTAAACTACCAAATTCTTCTCATTGGACTGTGTCCCATTGCCATTGTCGACACACCACGCAGACTGGCAAAAGAGTGCCAGCAGCACAGTAGCCATGTTTCTCAATACGTTTCTCATCTTGACTTGTATTATTGATTTGTTCTATCAAGTGACATGTGCACCAAACTCTGCCACCTGTATTCTTTCATGTTGCAAAGTTATTCCAATGTGCGGAAAGGCAAGTAAACAAAATTACGGATAACATGACCGAAATTCACTTTCCCATAATACGCGAGGTGGGGACATGTTCTCACTGTAACATGTCCCCACCTCATAGTCTTGCCCCCTCTTGAAAGGCCAATCCTCACTGTTGTGTGTAGAGGAAACGCTTAATACTCTTCTTGGGAGTCTTCTCAAATTCCTTGTCCATCACCTTGATGGATGCAAGTTGAGCATACGAGGGTAGGTTGGGATTGATGTCCTGACGGTTGCGCTCCATGATGGCTTCCACGTCTTCGGTCTTGAGCCCCAGCGTGGCAATCTGCTCCTGATCGGGATAAACCAGTCCCACCAGTTTCTCGTTGCGCTGCACCACCAAGCACTCATTGACCAGCGACATGCTGCTCAACTTGTCCTCAATCTCCTCGGGATAAATATTCTGGCCGTTGGCACCCAGCAGCAGGTTCTTGCTGCGCCCCTTGATGAAGACGTTGCCCTCGGCATCCATCGTGCCCAAATCGCCCGTATGATACCAACCCTCCTTATCAAGTGTCTGTGCGGTGGCCTCCTCATTCTTGTAATAACCAAGCATGACGTTCAGTCCACGCGTGAGTATCTCGCCCGGGATGTTGGCTGGATCGGGACTGTCAATCATAAGTTCCTGATGTATGACGTTGCGTCCACAACTGCCTATGACCTGTCGCTTATAATCATTATAACAGATGATGGGGGCACATTCCGTGGCTCCATATCCCACTGTATAATGGAAACCTATATCATGCAACAATTCCTCGATTTCCCTGTTGAGTGCTGCTCCACCTATGATGACCTCATAGAAGTTCCCTCCCAGAGCCTGCGTCAACTTGTCACAGATGCGTTGCTTGATGCTTTGTCCGATGACCGGCATCTTCATAAGCATTCTCACACGCACGTCTTGAATCTTCGGAAGCACGGCCTTACGCACAACCTTCTCTATAATGAGTGGTACCACAATGAGAATGCAAGGTTTCACATCGGCCAAGGCACGCATGAGCACCGTGGGAGAAGCCACTTTGGTGAGGAAGTTGATGTGCACACCGTAAGTGAATTCAAAGAGGAACTCAAACGCCATGCCGTACATATGTGCCATGGGCAACATGCTCAGCACTTTGTCGCCGGCCTTTATCTGTGTGCCCAGCACACTGACTGCAAAGTCGCAGTTACTCCACAGCGCACGGTAGGGAATCATCACGCCCTTGGAGTTACTTGTAGTTCCGCTGGTATAGTTAATAAGTGCCAATTCATCGGGCTTATCTTCATGATAACAGATGTGATTGGCTCTGAAATTCAAGGGAAACCTCTCACCGAAAAGCAGGTTGAGGTTTTTCCTGGCATAATCAAGTTTTGCATTGGTGCAGGTGAGCAGACTGTAATCGGCCAAAGAAATTATTCCTTCCAATGCAGGCATGGCATGAGCATTCAACTTAGGCCACACCTTGTCACCCACAAAAAGGAGGCGTGCCCCGCTGTGGTTCACTATGTCGTGCACCTGTGAAGGATGAAACTCATGCAGTATGGGAACCGCCACGGCACCATAAGTCAATACACTGAAGAACGCGGCTCCCCAACGACTGAGGTTTCGCCCGCAGAGAGCAATGCGGTCACCCTTTTGTATGCCCGCATGTTCAAAGAGGATGTGCATTTTCTCAATGATGCGTGCCACATCCTTATACCGAAACGTGCATATGCCATAGTCTGACATGGAGTCCATGTCCCAGTACTTACGGATACTGCACTCTACAAGTTTGTTGAACGATTGTACTTTCGTAATGTCTGCCATTGCACATATAATTATAATATGTGCAAAGTTAAAGGAAAGTTAACACTCTTGCAAGAAATAAAGCATGAAAGTTGCACAATACAGGAAGTAAAGTGCAATTTTCATGCTTTATTGAACAATTATCCTTGCCATACGGCACATTCAGCACCATGTCAGTACTGCCTTGAACCGAAAATGGATGTACCTACGCGCACCATATTGCTTCCACATTGTACGGCAATAGGGTAGTCATGGCTCATACCCCAGGAACGGATGTTGAAGTTATCATCATCTGCAAAATAGGTATCCTTGGTTACCTGAAAGGTTTCCCTTGCCATGGTAAATTCCCAGGCAATCTGTACATTGTCAGACACATTGCTGGCCATGCACATCATCCCCCTAAGCCGGATCCACGGCATCTGCTTCCACTCACCGCTTTTCAGATAGTCCAGGCATTCAGAGGGTGTAAAACCGAACTTTGTATCCTCCTGCGCCACATGCAACTGCAGCAGGCAATCCACACGCCGCCCGGCAGCCTCGGCCTGCCTGTTAATTTCCACGAGCAACCGAGGGGAGTCAACAGAATGTATGAGTGAGATATAAGGGACAATGTACTTCACCTTGTTGCGTTGCAGATGCCCTATGAAGTGCCATTCAATGTCCTTGGGCAAAAGTTCATGCTTCTGCCGCAATTCCTGTACATGGCTCTCCGCAAACGCACGCTGGCAACTTCCCTCATACACTTCCTGTATCATCTCGGCAGGGTGATACTTGCTCACAGCCACCAGTTGTACGGAAGCAGGCAGTTGGGAGCGGATTTCATTCGCCTTCTGAGGCGCTGTCCTTTCCATTAGGAGAGAATTTGAAGATGTCCATAATGGGTGTTTCGGCTATGGATATGATGTCCCAGTCGCCCAGTGTACCCTGCATCCCCTTGTCTAAATTCTTCACGGCCACCCTGAGATCCTTGGCTTGGATGAGCATAATCTGGTTTGTACGCTTTTCCACGCCCTTCTTCTCATCATAAGCAATATAGGCCACCTTGGCCTTGTACCACTTATCATCAGTGGTATCAATACTCTCAAACAGTTCTGCAATCTTAGCCCTCTTGATGTCGCTCACGCTGTATTCGCCCGACATCATCGGCTCAATCTCTTCCAGGAAGCGCTCTTCGGCTTCGGTGAAACTAAGTGCGTCCACAAGGTATGACTCGGTTACTTTCTTCAGCAATCCCGTTTCCAGTGTCTTGTCATATCTGACCTTGCATTCAAACCATTCTTTTGCCATATTCTTTCAGTGTTATTTGTTAAACAATCTTTTAAGTAAATCCTGCCGACCGATGCTGCAAAGATATGCCTCGATACGGTGTCGCTCCTCCTTCTTGTACCAGAAGAAGAACATGCGCTGCTGCTCCTTCTCCTTAGGCAAGCGTGCCGAGAAGACAGGCTCAAGCGTATAGGGATGGTAGCCCGTAGACCAGCAGGTGGTAGCCACAGTGAGTGGCGTTGGGGTGAAGTCCTGCACTTGTTCCAGATGGAAGTCCAGTCCTTTGGTCTCAATGGCCAATTGTGCCATGTCTTCCGCATGACATCCCGGATGACTACTTATGAAATAAGGTATAATCTGTTGGCGCAGGTTCTGGCTGCGGCACAGGTTGTCGAAGACGCGTTTAAACTGTCGGAACTGCGAGAAGGAGGGCTTGCGCATCAGTTGGAGCACGCTGTCGGAAGTGTGCTCGGGTGCAACTTTCAAACGTCCACTCACATGGTTGAGTATCAACTCTCGTGTATATTCTTGTGCCGAACGGTTCAAGGCTTCGTCTTTCCAGTCATGCAGGAGCATGTCATACCGCACACCACTGCCTATGAAACTCTTCTTGATACCCGGCATACAGTCAACTGCCCGATATATCTCCAGCAACGGGCGATGATCGCCATTGAGATTCGGACATATCTGAGGATGTATGCATGAGGGACGCTTGCACGCCTGGCAAGCCTTGGCATTGCGCCCATGCATCATGTACATATTGGCACTAGGGCCGCCCAAATCGCTCAGATATCCCTTGAAATCGGGCATTTTCACGATTTGCTCCACTTCTCTCAGGATGCTCTCCTTGGAGCGGCTCATGATAAACTTGCCTTGATGAGCACTGATGGTACAGAAAGCACACCCACCGAAACAGCCACGATGCATGCATACGCTGAACTTAATCATTTCGTAGGCCGGTATGCGCTTGCCCTTATACTTGGGATGGGGCAGGCGTGTATAAGGAAGGTCAAAACTGTGATCCAATTCTTCCTGCGTGAGCGGAGGGAACGGAGGGTTCACCACAACCCATTCCTGCCCCGTTTGCTGCAGCAAGCGATTAGCCTTCAACTTGTTGCTTTCTTCTTCCACATGGCGGAAATTGTCGGCGTGAAGGCGTGGTTCACGCAGGCACTCCTCGTAACTGTGCAGCACGATATCACTCTTGCGGAATCCTCCCGGTATGCTGTCCTTGCTGTAAAGCGACACTGTTTGCGGAACTTCGGTCTGCTGCTGAACTACATGGCGGAAAGTGGCACGGGTGATGAAAGAGTTTCCATTCTCATTGTAATACAAATCCGGATGACACTCTTCCAGGGCTTCCATCAGCAGATGACACAGTTCCATGGTGGGCTTTTCCCCCATGCCGTAAGTAATCATGTCAGCACGACTGTCCACCAAGATGCTTGGACGGAACTTCTCTTTCCAGTAGTCGTAATGCATGACACGTCTAAGGCTGGCCTCTATGCCGCCCAACACCACGGGCACATCAGGATAAAGTTGTCGAAGAATCCTTGTGTAGACAATGGTTGGATACTCTGGACGCATGTCGTGACGGCCATCGGGACTGTATGCATCCTCGCTCCTGAGCCGTCGGGCAGCGGTGTACTTGTTCACCATGGAATCCATGCAACCCGGTGCAATGCCGAAGAAAAGCCGCGGACGACCCAAGCGACGGAAGTCGCGAAAGTCTCCGTGCCAGTCCGGTTGCGGCACGATGGCCACACGCAGCCCCTCAGCCTCCATGACACGACCTATTACAGCCGCACCGAAAGAAGGGTGGTCAACGTAAGCATCCGCGCTGAACAGAATCACGTCAGCACAATCCCATCCACGCAAGTCCATTTCCCGACGCGTGGTGGGCAACCAATCTGTCAGGTGATGTGTGGTCACGCTCAACTCTCGCTCTCTATCTCCAGTTCAGGTTTCAGTGCATCCAGTTTCTCCTTCTCCCAATCAAGATAGAGTAGAATGAGTTGATGCAACCCACGTGCCTTCATGTTGTCATGGAAGAGAATGTCCTGGCAGAACTTCAGTAGACTAGAATCCGGGCAATCGTTGTTGAGCAGCGAGCGCACGTTTAGGCGCAGTTTCTCCAGTACATTCTCGTCAACGATGCCGTTGCTGTCCAGCAAGTCGATAAAAAGATTATGTTTCTCTATAGTCTCCAGATGCTCTTCCATTACTGCAAGAGTCCTTGACCCTTTTTCGTTACATATAATCTGGTACATATATATAAGGTATGTGTTGTCTGTGGTTGTCACTTGCCCAGCAGGAACTGCATGGATGCCGCAAACACGGCACTGCGTGCCTCAGGAGATATCATGCACTCCAACGGGAAGCCAAATGAGATTGCCTTGTAATCATTGCCTTGATAAGCCACGGCAGAGACTTTTTGACCATCAGCATAAAGCATCGTGGCAAAGGCCGGGGAAACAGGCTGCAGTGCATCCATGTGGCGCACCCAGTAATGGGCCTCGTTAGGTTCAGTGTACACTGCGCTCTGTGTGTTCATGCCTTGCACGCTTGAGCAGTCGCCAGCAAACATCGCTCCGTCTGATGTCCATTTCAATATCTGAGTCAAGAACTGCCGCTCATTAGGAGTCGTCATGTCCGTTCCGATATAGGCTCCACTCACCAAGATTCCTTTCCCGTTGCGAGTCAGTTGTTCCATTAATCCCTTTACCTCGGGCGTGAAAGTCTTGTAGCCACGCATGGCATAGCCGTCAACGTATTGTGCACCAAATACAAAATCAGCCAGGTCAAACTGTCTTGCATCAATTTCACTGCACGCTGATGCCACAGTGCTGCTGATGTTGTATTGCCCACCCTGCAAGATTTCTCTTGCATGCACCGTAGACCAGTCATGAGTGTTTCCTGCCAGTATCATGCCTTCCAGTTCGCTGCCACTGTAACCATGTCCGGTACTATTCTCCTTGCCACAACCATCCTTGCCGAAATAGAGTTGGTATCCACAGTATCCCGGAGTCTTCACATCAGCCACGCCAGCGTCTTGGCTCATGTCGAATCCTGATTCGCTTATGCTGTTGAAAGCCTTTGGACCAGCCACACGTTGGAAGCCGTCTACAATCAGTATGTGCGGTGCATCCTCTGTCGCCATGTGGCAACACACCTCCTCAGAAGGCATGCTCTCACCTCCGCTGTTGACTGCGCATACCCTGAAACGGTATGTCACGCCTGGTTCCACGTCAATGTCGACTGCCGTAGAACGTGCATCCACGGGCGTACCATTGTCAAATCCAGTTCCTCCGCGGCTTGTGTAAATGACATACTTAGTGGGCTGAGCGGTGCCGTCCAGCATATCCGGTGTGGGCTTCCATGAGAGTCTCACCTTCCTCCTGCTCATATCCAGAATCCCACTCAAACTATTGACAGGTAAAGGCTGCACCACTGCCTCGCACTTATGCACTGCCGAGAGATACCGCAGTATGCCCTTGTATATGGCCCGAGCCAAGGTGAACTTGAAATAGGGGTCATGTGCCATACGCATGTCCGACCAGTTCTGATGGCTGAGCATCTCCAATATGATGGCAGGGTACTGAGGCTCCCGGGTCTCACCATAATTGCGGTTGTACATCTGCCGGCGTGTCCACTGGCCAAACGTGCTGTTCAGGTCACCATAGACCTGCGTCATGACGATGTCTGCTAAATCCCTGCTTGTAAGGCGTGACAATGCGGCACCCGTCACTCCGTCATAGAAGTCGGTGGTGTAAATGCCCAATGATCCCACGATGGAACTATCCTTTCTGTAACCGGCATCGCTATGTAACGCCATGCTCAACTCGATGGGGACACAAAGCCCGCTGTCTCCAGGCAGATAGAAACTTCCCCGCCCAAGATAGTTTTCCGCTCCCGGACGCGCATTGATGTCATCGCCATAGTCGTCATTGTCCTTTACATGGTACACCTCTTGCGGGAATCCGTACCACTGCACCGAATAGCGTGCAGCCTCAAGGAAGCGTGGAAGTCCGCTAGCAAGGGCATAGGACATGCTGCTGTCTGAGCGCACGATGTTGCTCATGCCGCCTCCAAAGCGCACGCAATCAGCCGATACCACTCCACGCGACTCACTTTGGTTGGTCAGCAAAACGCAGTTGTTGTCCAAATCACCCGCGCCGAAGCGGAATGTGCCTAGGTATACCCATGTCCCGCCACCCATCTGCTGGTTGACGGTGAAAGGTGTGTCAATGCCTTGGTGGCGCACCACGTAGTGTGCATCATCTATGCTGTTGGGATAAGTCCTGTAGGAAACATACACCGCATAATCACCTTCCTCCGCAATCACAGGACGCCATACGGCACAACTGACTGGTTTGCGTCCCGTTACGCTTTCTGCCATGCGGCTTGTTCCTTCTACAAAGGGATTGTCCCCGTCTTGATAGTAAGCGCGCTTGTAAGCAAACCCCACGCCCCCGTCAGTCCATTCCTGCTTGCTGTTCGCCTCCTGATACAGGCCGTTGGTGTCGGGTGTATCATTGTCTACAAGCACCTCATTTTTCTGCCAGTCACGCTCACGTGGGGTGAATACGCACGCTCCTGCATTCTGGAGCATGGGTATGAGGTAAGGTATTACAATGGTCTGCGTGAAGAGGTCCTCTGTCGTGCAAAAGAGACGAGGACGCTGCCACACCCACTTCTGCGCCCTGTTGCTATAATATTTGCCGTGACTGGCCCACAAGCAAAGGTGCCTCCCCCAAAGTCCCCGCGAAATGGTGTAAGGAAGTCCCTCCCTCTGTACCCACGGATGTACTTTCTGCTCCTTCTTCCCGTACACTCTGGATGGATCCTCGGATTTGGCCAAATTGACAGGGACAAGCATTTCAATAGGAGTACCATCAGCATATACCACCACCTCATAGCCTTTCAGTCCCTTGGGCAGACGCTGCTTTATGTTCTCGTTGATGGACTGCACTGATTCCGGCGTAAAGGGCTGTCCCAGAAAACCCTCGCTGAGGTAAATGTACACCTTGCGCTCCTCAGCATTCACGCTGAGGTCTTCCACGGTTACCCGGTCGTAACTTGTATAGCAGGTGGCATTCCTGTTGTAGTTTTCAATATAGTCGGCAAGGCACGTGCGCAACGACCTCGCGTCAGTCTGTGCACAGACTTTCCCTGTTCCTGTCACCCAGATGACAGCCGTCAGCAGTGCGGCTCTGATGATATTCTCCATTTACAATGCGAAATTCTCGGGCTTTCTTGCCACGAAACGTGTAAAGTAATCCTTGATTTCGGCCATCTGTCCTTCCACGTCACCGTTGGGCACAATGGTCTTGGTGCATTCGATTTTCCGCTCCTTATAATCCAGCCCGTAAAGCAGGATGGGCAGCCCTGCCTTTAGGGCGATATAGTAAAATCCGCGCTTCCACTCCCTGTTGGCCTTACGTGTTCCCTCAGGCGTGATGCACAGATGAAACTCATTCGACTCCCGAGCCATCATGGCCAACCTGTCGGTCGAACCCATCCGTTTGTCCCGGAACACCGGTATGCCTCCCATCCGGCGCATCAGTTTGCCCATGGGCCAAAAGAACCACTCCTTCTTGATGAGAAAGTTGCAGCGGAATCCCTCGGCGCGACAATAGAGGCTGCCAATGACGAAGTCCCAGTTGCTCGTATGGGGAGCCACGGCAATGATGTACTTCTCTGGGCGTGGTTCAGTAACCACCTCAGAGAAACCCATCCACTTGTACAGTATCCGCCGGTAGAAAGTCTGCTTCATGCCTCTGTGATTACAATTATCAGGAAATGTGCTGGCACGGTTCAGCCACTGTGCTGCAGACGCGATGCTCAATCCAATGCTTTCATCATTTCGGCAGTCTCCTGCTCCAGTGCCTGCAAGTCCTCATGGAATTTCTCGAAGAATCCCTTCACGTTGCCAGGCTCCACATGTGACAGCCTGCTCAGCAGACTGTCCTGTGCGTTCAGTATCTTTACCATTATCTGGTCGGTTTGCTCCTGTTTGTCTTTGTACAGATGCGACATCACTATGCACTCAGCAAATAGTTCGCCGCACAGGTTATTGGTCATTCTCTTCAGTGTCCTGCGTTTCATCGTCTATGATATTTTAAGCATTGCCATGCTGTATACATGCATGATTTACAAAGATACGCTTTATTCTGCTTCCGGCAAGGGTTGCGCCAAGCTAATTTTTCTTTCCTGCATGAATTTCCCTCGCTGCAAATCCGCAGATACGGTATGCAGCGAGGGAAATTCCGTGTGTATGTGCGGCAAGGCCGCATGTCATACATTGCCGGTCAATTCCTCGGCTTTCTTCAGTGCCACGTTAATATTGGGACAGATGTATTCCTCGCCCAACATTTCGCCGAACCCATTGTTTTCCAAAACTTCATATACCTTGGGAGTTACACCTGAAAGCACGATATGAGTGCCCTCCCTGCGACTCATCTGGCACAGGTTCTGCAGGTTATGTATGCCTGTGGAGTCAATGAAAGGCACACGCCTCATACGTATGACGCGCACCTTGGGGCGTTTCTCCATGGTGGCCATAAGTTCCTCAAATTTGTTGGCGATGCCGAAGAAGTAGGGGCCATTGATTTCATACACCTCCACACCTTGGGGAATGCTCAGATGCTCCTCGTGCACCTCAGCATCGGTTTCCTCATTGGGGTCAATCTCATCGGCAATGACCTTAATCTGCGTGCTCTCGGCCATACGGCGCATGAAGAGCAGGCAGGCGAGAAGCAGCCCCACCTCAATGGCCACAGTGAGATCGAATATCACGGTAAGCAGGAAGGTGACAATCAGTACAGCAATGTCGCTCTTAGGATTCCGCATCATCTGCACGAAGGTACGCCATCCACTCATGCCGTATGACACTATCACCAGCACACCGGCCAGGCATGCCATGGGAATGAATGCAGCCAAGGGCATGAGCACGAGGAAAATGACCAGAAGAACGATGGCATGGAAGATGCCGGCCATGGGGGTGCGCCCGCCATTGTTGATATTAGTCATGGTGCGCGCTATGGCTCCCGTGCAGGGGATACCTCCGAAGAGAGGCGTACACAGGTTGGCCACTCCCTGGCCTATCAATTCCTGGTTGGAATTGTGATGGTCGCCACACACACCATCGGCCACCGTGGCCGAGAGCAGGGACTCTATGGCACCCAGGACGGCAATCACCATGGCTGTAGGCAGCAGGTTCTTGAGTCCCTCCCACGTGATGTCAGGAACCACAAGGGGTGGTATGCTGGCCTTGATGTCGTGATACAGGTCACCAATGGTGGTTACATGTACGTCGGTGTAGGCATTAAGGAAGTACACGCCCACAGTCATCACAATGATGGCCACGAGCGATCCGGGAATTTTCTTAGATACCTTTGGGCTGAGCGCAATAATGAGGATGCTCAGCAACCCTACAGCCGTGGTGGGCCAGTCAATGGTGTCGAGGTTACGGAAGTAGACAATCCATTTAGAGAGAAAATCGCCTGGAAGTTTTCCGTCAATGCTCAGGCCGAAAAGGTCTTTTATCTGTGTAGTGAAGATGGTTACCGCAATACCGCTGGTGAAACCTACCACAATGGGATAAGGAATAAACTTGATGATGGTGCCCAGGCGGCATACACCCAGCAGGATGAGGAACACGCCTGCCAACATGGTGGCCACCATGAGTCCCGAGAGACCCAGTTTCGGGTCATTGACAATACCATAAATAATGACGATGAAAGCACCGGTGGGACCGCCTATCTGCACTTTGCTTCCGCCCAGGGTACTCACGATGAAACCGCCGATTATGGCCGTAAGGATTCCCTGTGAAGGAGACACGCCCGATGCAATGCCAAATGCGATGGCCAGGGGAAGAGCCACGATGCCCACAATAAGACCGGCCATGAGGTCGGCCATGAATTTCTCTCTGTTGTAATGCCGCAGTTCGCTTACAATGCGCGGCGTAAATTTGAATCTGTTCATCACAAACTGTTGGGTTATGATTACGTATTACGGGCTGCAAAGGTAGTGCTTTTTCTTAAAATGTGTAAACATTCACAGCCCTCTCTTGTGGCTTTCATGCCATTTGTGCGGGTACCTGGACATGCGGAGAAGAAGCGGGGAGACGCGGGCGGGAAAACACGATAGGACATTTGTTCACCGGCAGGACGTTCTTCTTCGTGAAGTCATTTATGGGAAAGCCAATATTTAGAAATCAAAAAACATCTAACAATACTAATACACGACACACAAAAGTCTCTCGCACACATTTAGTGTGTCAAATCAAAGTCTCTAACTGAGAAAAAATATTTTTTCTAACTGGAAAATTATTTTTTCCCAACTGGACAGTTTTTTACCGCCACATGAGTGTGTCCCATGTGGCGGCCTTGTACCGGTGTGTTACCGCCCATTGGCGGGAGATTCAGAAGCGGAAGTAACGCTTGGCATTGTAGTAAGAGATGTCACGCACCATCTGGCGTATGAAGGGCATCTCGCTTTCGGGCAGCAATCCATCCTCCACGTCACGCCCCACCATGCGGCAGAGGCAGCGGCGGAAATACTCATGCCGGGGATAGGAGAGGAACGATCGGCTGTCGGTCAGCATACCCACAAAGCGGCTGAGCAAGCCTTGGAGCGAGAGGGCATTCATCTGCCGCTCCATGCCGTCCAGTTGGTCATTGAACCACCAGCCGCTTCCCATCTGTATCTTGCCGGGCATGGGAGCCTGCTGGAAGTTGCCCACCATAGTGGCCAGCATCTCGTTGTCGGAAGGATTGATGCAGTACAGTATGGTTTGGGCAAGCAGATTCTCGCTATCCAGCGCATCAAGGAAGCGTGCCATGGACTCAGAGGTGTCCTGAGTGCCTATGCTGTCATAACCCGCATCAGGCCCCAGACGGCTGAACATGCGGGAGTTTGTGTTGCGCATGGGGCCATAGTGGAACTGCTGGGTCCATCCGCTGCGCGCATCCATCCTGGCCAGTTCCAGCAACAGGGCGGTAGCGAACTGCTCGCTCTCCTCCATGCTCACCTGTTTCCCGGCAAGCGCCTTCTGAAGGATGGTGTTGGCCTGGGATTCCGTGCACTTGCGCCAAGGGAAGTGGCTTATGCCATGGTCGGAGAGGCGGCATCCCTGCTGGGCAAAGAAGTCGTGGCGTTTCTGCAATGCGTCTATCAGTGCCCGATAACTGTTTACTTCCACGTTGGCGGCCTCGCCCAGCCTGGTCATGTAGGTGGAAAAGTCCTGCGGTTTGTCCACAGCCAGTGCCTTGTCGGGACGCCAGGTGGGCAACACCTTCACACCGAAACCACTTTCGCGTATGCTCTGATGGTGCTCCAGGGTGTCTGCCGGGTCATCGGTGGTGCACACCACCTCCACATGGTAATGCCTCATCAGCCCCCTGGCCGAGAACTCGGGGCTGGCCAGCATCTCGTTGCAACGATCGTATATCTGCCTTGCCGTCCCGGGGTTCAATATGTCGCAGATTCCAAAGGCCGTGCGCAGTTCCAGATGAGTCCAATGATAAAGCGGGTTGCGCATGCAGTAAGGCATGGTCTCAGCCCATTTCTCAAATTTCTCCCAGTCATCGGCATCTCCCGTGATGTAACGCTCGTCCACACCATTGGCGCGCAGCGCACGCCACTTGTAATGGTCTCCTCCTAGCCACAGTTCGGTGATGCTGCGGAATCGGTGGTCATCGGCAATCTCCTTGGGGTTGAGGTGACAGTGGTAGTCTATGATGGGCAGGTGGGCAGCCTCCTCATGGTAAAGGGTGCGCGCCGTGGGGGTGTCAAGCAGGAAGTCCCGGTCCATGAATGGCTTGATGGATTGATTCATAAGTAATGCTTTTGATTATGTTCCGGTTGATATAGGCGAAGATGCACACCCACGTTCCAAACCTGTCGTCATGTGTACATCCGTGCATAGTGCTGTCAGATGGCAAACACGTTGAATCCGCCGTCCACCACAGCCACCGTGCCGGTGACGAAAGTGGAGGCCTGACTGATGAGGTACTGGATGGTTCCACACAGTTCCTCAGGTTTGCCGAAGCGCTTGAAGGGTGTCTGGCGTATGACATCGGCACCCCGCGGGGTCAGCGAGCCATCGGGGTTGGTGAGCAGTGCCCAGTTCTGGTCGGTGAGGAAGAAACCGGGGGCTATGGCATTGACCCTTATGGCGGGGCTGAACTTAGTGGCCACCTCGTTGGCCAGGAAGGCCGTGAGGTTGCTGATGCCCGCCTTGGCAGCCGCATAGCCCATCACGCGTGTCAGCGGACGGAAGGCCGCCATGCTGCTGAAATTCACTATGCTTCCCTGTCCAGCCTCTACCATGGGCTTGAGGAAGGCCTGCGTGGGGATGAGTGTCCCGGTGAGGTTGACACCCAGCACACGCTGAAACTCCTCCACCTTCACGTCAAAGAGTGTGCCGCCAGGGGAAATGGTGGCACCGGGCATATTGCCACCCGCTGCGTTGAGCAGGGCATCCACCCGTCCGTAAGCACTTACCACGGCATCACGCACGCATACCACCTGGGCTGCATCGGTCACGTCACACGCCATGAAGGCCGCATCGCCACCTTCCTGCCTGATGCTTTCAGCCAGTGCCTCGCCAACGTCCTGTCGCCGTCCAAGCAGGACTACGCGCGCTCCCTCATGTGCCAGGTAGGCACCTATCTCACGGCCTAGCACCCCTGTGCCGCCCGTTATGACCACCACTTGATTCTTGATATCGAATAATGACATTGTTTTTTTCTCCTTTGTCGTTACTTGTTTCTTATATGTTACTTGTCTTTAAACCTGTATGGCCTGAGCCTTGCACCTTGCGGAGCAATGCCCAATTCGTCATCCACTGTGGCCATCACACCCTCCACCTGCCCCAGTGCGAGCATGCGTCCATGGAAACTATAGCCGGCATTGTAGCCCATGTGTTCGTCACCCAACATCAGTGGTGCGTGGTCGACACGCATGGGCAAGCCCGGATTCTCCCGCTGGAAGATGCGTACCAACTCTATGATATGTGCCCTGCCGCCCAAATGACTGGCCTCCTTGAAGTCTCCGCCAGGCAGGACATCGGTGCTGCGCAGGTGCACAAAGTGTGTCCGCCGGGCATACTTGCGAGCCAGTGCAGGCACGTCATTGTGGGCACCAGCACTGAGCGATCCAGCACAGAAGGTAAGTCCATTGTGCCTGTTAGGCACAGCATCGAGCAACCACGCTATGTCCTGGTCACAGGACACAATCCGCGGAAGGCCGAGAATCTGCAGGGGCGGGTCATCGGGATGCACGCACATGTTCATTTCCCAGCGGTCACATACGGGCATGATAGCCTGAAGGAAATATTTCATGTTCTCACGCAACTCATCCTTGCCGATACCGTCATAGAGTGAGAGGAGCGAACGGAATATCTCCACGGGACGCTCGTCATGCTCGGTGATGTTGCCGTTGACGAAGCCTTGTGTCTTCACGATGATGTTCTCCACCAGCCTGTGTTCGTCCTGTGCAGTAAACCGCTTGCCCATGCGATCCACTTCGGAAAGGGTATCCTGGCTGTAATCTGCCTCGGCTCCGGGACGCTTCAGTATCCTGCAATCAAAATAGGCAAACTCCGCATGGCTGAAATAAAGGCTTGACGTGCCATCGCCATTGGGGTGTGCCAGGTCGGTGCGAGCCCAATCGAGCACAGGCATGAAGTTGTAACAGATAGTGTGCACACCCTCACGACCCAGGTTTTCCAGGCTTGTGATGTATTTCTCAATCAATTCATCGCGGTCAGCCCCCCCGTACTTGATGCTCTCGCTCACGGGTAGGCTCTCCACAACACTCCACCGGAGTCCATGGTGCTCAATGTATTGCCGGAGCGAGCGTATGTCCTCCCGGAGCCAAACTTCTCCGTTGCTTATCTGGTGCAAGGCGGTCACGATGCCTTCCACACCTATTTGCCGGAGCATGTCCAGTGTAATCTTATCCTGGCGACCAAACCATCGCCATGTCTTTTCCATCATATACCTTAACTTAATATATTATGTGTGTTTCCAAAGAAGATGTGTCACGCTTTGACAGGGCGGAAACGCGGAACCATGACCTTCAGGATGCACCAGCCTGCCAAATAAGCCAGCGCACAATAGATGAAGATGATGAAGTAACCTGCTGCCTTTCCCTCGAATCCCAGGAAGGTCATGTTCGTCTCGGCCGCATAATCAAACAGATGACCGCTCACCTTATTGATGGCATACGAACTGATGCCGCCCGCCATGCCGTTGATGCCGGTCATTGTGCCCACAGCCTTACGCGGAAAGAGATCGCTGGCCACAGAGAACAGGTTGGCCGACCAAGCCTGGTGAGATGCGCCGGCCAGACCGATAAGGATGACAGGGAACCAATAACTGATGGCTCCGAGAGGCTGGGCAAACAAGGTAAGCAGAGGCAGGAGGGTGAAGAGGAACATGGCCTTTAGGCGGGCCTCATAGGCATTGAGCCCCGTGCGCCGCATGATTATGGTGGGCAACTTGCCGCCGTAGAGCGACAGCATGGTAATGGCATAAAGCACAAAGATAAGCGCCATGGCCGTGGGGTTGTCCGACTTCAAGTGATACACATCGCTGATGTAGGCTGGTGTCCAAAAGAGAAAGAACCACCACACACCGTCGGTCACCATTTTGGCCAGGAATATGGCCCATGCCTGGGGCAAGCACAGGAAGCGCCGAAGAGGAATGGACTGCTCATCGTCCTGAGCCTCCTGCAATACGGGGGCAGCGTCCTGCGTGTCACCTCCCATGCCTTGGCGTATGTAATCCAACTCCGCCTGGTTGACATGCTTACACTCCTCGGGACGGCGGTATATCCACAGCCAAAGTCCAAGCCAAACGAAGCCCAGACTGCCGATAATGATGAATGCCATCTCCCATCCACCACCTATGCCCATCTCACGAAACCAGTGGGCAAGCAACGGGATGCAGAGTGGGGCAATGAGCGCACCCACAGTGGAACCGCTGTTGAATATGCTGGTACTGAAGGCGCGGTCCTTTGGCGGGAAATACTCAGCCGTCACCTTGATGGCGGCAGGAAAGTTACCGCTCTCACCCACAGCCAGTACGATACGTGCCAGAATAAAGAACCACGCACTTACACTGGCAATGCTGACAGCCAAGGCACCCGTTGCCTGAAACAGGTCCTCACGTCCGCCCAAATCAAGCCATCCGATGGTGGCCAGTCCACAAGCGGCATGCAGGCATGCCCCAAACGACCATATCCCGATAGCCCAAAGGTATCCCTTGCGCGTACCTATCCAGTCCATGAATCTTCCGCTCAGCAAGTTGGCCACGGCATAGACCAGTGAGAAGATGGCGGCAACGTCGCCATAGTTGCGGTCTGTCCAATGAAACTCCGGAGCGATGAAGTCTTTCCATGTGAGAGAGAGCACTTGCCGATCCATGTAATTGATTGTGGTGGCCATGAAGAGCATGATGCAGATGACCCACCGGTAGTTGGTCATCCGCTGCTGAGAGGGTTTGATTGTTTCCATGTTGCTTGTATTGCTGTTTTTGCTGTGTGCCCTGCATGCCTCTGCATTGTGCTTATAGGCTTCTCAGAGCACGTTCACACTGCAAATTTAATAAAATTCATTGTATATGAGTACTCGTTTTGCAAAAACATACATCTCTCTTGTATTATTTTTGCCGCCGACATGAGATGAAAAGGTAAAAAGCATGTGCCAAATGCAAGATGCCACTTACAAAGATGGTCATTCTGCAAGTACAGGCGATGAGGGAATGCCTTTGACGGGCAATATCCCTGAGGGATGATTCCGACATGTAGGAAGGGCTGCACCGCACATAATGCCTCGCGATACAGCCCTTTCCTTAATGTCTTGTCATTTGCCCAGAAGAAGCCTTACGGCCTGTTCTATCTGAGTGTCCTTTCCACTGAGAAGATCCGACGGGGAAAGATAGCACTCAATGTCAGGCTCCAGTTGCTGATTTTCCAGGAAACAATCCCTATTGTCCAACGAACCCACCTGCGGTATGCCGAAAACGTAATTGCCTACGTTCTCCCACCATACTGCCGTCATGGTTCCGGGCACAGGCGCGCCCACCAGTTTGCCAATGCCCAGTTCATGATAGAGCCATGGTGTGCCATGGGCATTGGAGTAATTGTCCTCACAGATGAGCATGCAGGACGGTTTCACCCAACGGTTATAGGGGTCGTCACCGATGTGTTGCCCGCGGGGCATGTAGCGTACACTGCGCTTGCCGGAGAGCAGTTCACATACGTCATTGTGCAGCCATCCGCCACCGTTGTGGCGTGTGTCCACGATGGCAGCCTCCTTTTGGCGGTTCCTATCGCTCAAGAGGGTTCGGTACAACTCGTGGAAACTTTCCCCGTTCATGGCCTGGATGTGCACATAAGCCAGCCTGCCACCCGAAAGGCTGTCGACAAGGGCAGTGTTCCTACGCACCCAACGACGGTAAAGCAACTGGTTTTGTGCAGACGAGGAGATGGGACGGGTCAGAACGTCTTCCTTATGCCCCTTAATGCTGAGCCTTGTCAGTACGCCGGCCTTACCTGCCAACAAGGGCAGATAGTCACTTCCCTCTCCAATGGCATTGCCGTCTATGGCAGTGATGATGGAGCCTGCCTTGATGTCGGTATGCGTGTCCAGGGGACCGCCCGGAAGTATTTCCGCCAGTCGAATGCCTGCTCCACGGTAAGTCTCATCGAAGATGGCACCCAGTTCCGCCGTGGCAAGCGCGCTGCCGGAGGGGCGATAGCGGCATCCCGTATGCGAGACGTTCAGTTCGCCCAGCATTTCGCTGGCCAGGATGCTAAAGTCATACCCGTTGCTTACATAAGGCAGGAACTTCCTGTACACGTGGTAGAGGGAATCCCATGGTGCACCGTTCATCTCCGGGTCATACAGTTTCTCCTTGGTCTGCCTCCATATGTGCTCGAAAAGGCATGCCTGCTCCTCTTGCGTACGGTAAGAGGCAAAGGTCTCAAAGGGGACGTTCTTGATGGCCGCCGTGGCCAGTTCCAGCCTCTGTATGGTGCCGCCACTTCCGGTGAAGAAACAGTATTTGAGATCCTTGTCAGGGCACAGCCTTCCCGCTCCGATGTTCTGGAGTTTCATCTCCGTGCGCTCTTCCTTGAAATCACGTACCCACAGAGCCATGCCTCCATTATAGGGAGCCAGGAAATAGAGTCTGGTTCCCTTGGTGTCCATGACGGCATCGCCGAGATTGGTTGACGAGGGGGTAAGCCTTATAGTGCGTGCCTCCAGTCCGTTGAAGTCGAATTTAAGTTCCTTCACCTTCTGCTCGCTAGAGTCTTTCTTGCTCTTCTTCCCTTCCTCGTAGGCTTCAAGGAGTGCAATGTCTTCCTTGGAGTAACGAAATTCATCGTAAGCTTTCGCATCAAAGAACATGACATACTCGTCCCGTTCAGCCCCCCACGATCCGTGAGCACGGTAGCCGGCCCGGTCACTCTGGAATATCATGGCACGTCCGCCCATTGCCCAGCGGGGCGAACCATCAGAGTATCCGCTTTGGGTCAAGTTGACCGGCTCGCCCTTGCCATCGGCCCGCAGCAGGGCTATGTCACCTATGCACCATCCCGCTGTTCCGTTGTAGTCTGCCAGCAGCCACTTGCTATCAGGGCTCCAGGTGAAGTATTGGTCACCGTCGCTGTAACTGTAGGTGTACTTTCCATCCATAACCACATGAGTCTGCAGATTCTTCACGTTCATCACCCTGATGGTGGTGCGGTTCTCCAAATATGCAATCTGCTTCCCGTCGGGGCTATACACAGGCTGGAATGAAGTGGTCTTGCCGTCCGTCAGCCTGCGCTCAACGGTCTGGGTACAATAGGCAAACGACTTCTCCTTGTCATCCTTTATCTCACATTCAAAGATGCTCCATACGCCTTCCCGCTCCGAATCATACACCACGGCTCTTCCATCGGCGCGGAAACTCACCGTACGTTCACGCTCTGGGGTGTCGGTCAACTGACGTGTAGTCTTATGTTCCACATCGGTCACGTACACATCTCCATTCATGATGAATGCTACCTGTTTGCCATCGGGTGATACACTTATACCTCCTGCGCCCTGCCTTACCTTGCTCCTGCGTACAGGTTCGGAGCGGTTGTCATTGACAATGGACACGTTCACGCGCTGCGGCTCAGCCCCCGGGACAAGAGTGTAGATGCCTCCGTCAAAAGAGAAGCAAAGCAGCCCCTGACTGGAAACGGACAGATAACGCACAGGAGATCCTTGAAAATGAGTCAACTGCCGGCGGTGTCCATCTGCAGTGCGCTGCACCACATTGAGCGTTCCGTCTTCCTCATCAATGCAGTAAAATCCTTTGCCCGAGGGAGCCCACAGAGGGTCACGTACCTCTGCATGCGTGGTGGTCAACCGCTGATGCTGCCCATTCTTCATGCTCCACACGTCACGGGTGATGCTACTGGTGTGGTGCTTACGCCATAAATCCTCGTAGCCCTTTACATTATTATATATAATAGAGCCGTCTTTACCCACGCACACATTTTCCATAGGTATTGCAGAAAAGAGGCTCTGCCGTCCACCGGAGAGGCTTACCTGATACATCTTCTTGTAGGTGCCACCTGGAAAGATGATGTCGGAGGCAGTGGGGTGGCCGGTACGGCTGAACAAAATGGTGCTGTCATCAAGCCATCCCGCTACGCTCTCTGCAGCACTGTGTGTGGTCAGCCTTTCTGCAGGACCACCCTCGGCAGGCATCACATACACGTCCATGCTCCCAGAGCGGTCGCTGCTGAAGGCGATGTGTTTGCCGTCCGGGCTCCAGTATGGTGCAGTATCATAGGCTGGATTCGTGGTCAACTGCCGGGCTGCCCCACCCTCGGTGGGCACACTGTATATGTCGCCCATATAAGAGAAGGCTATCTGCCTGCCATCAGGACTGATTCTTACCGGGCGAAGCCAAAGTGGCGCATCATCGGCCCGGCACTGGAACGAGACTGCCAGCAAGAACATGGCAGCGGATAAGAGAAAGTGTACGTGTGACTTATGCATGCTTATTTCCATAAAAGTTTTATCATGTACGTGAAGTAACAGAGCAGGAGGAACACTCCTTCGCTCTTCTCTATCTTGTGGCGTGTAAAGGATACCATCCACACAACAATGCCACTGCCCACCAAGGCAATCCAGTCCACTGGGGCAATGCCAGATACCTGCATGGGATGGATAAATGCACAGAGCCCCAGAATGCAGGCGATGTTGAACACATTGCTGCCTATGACATTACCCACGGCAAGCCCGTGGCTTCCCTTGTGAGCCGCCACCATGCTGGTTGCCAATTCCGGCAAACTGGTGCCCCCAGCCAGGATGGTCAGCCCAATGACACTCTCACTCACGCCCCATTGCCTGGCCATGGATGCGCCTTCGACAACCATCAGACGCGCTCCCATGACGAGGGCAGCCATCCCGATGACTATCTGCAAAGCAAGGATAATATAGGACGTACTCTTTACCTCTGCAGAAGATGACTCCTGCCGCTTGCTGTGCGTGGCCACGTAATACGTATAATAAAGGTAGGCTGCAAAGAATGCCAGGAATACCACTGAGTCCCATCGGCTGATGCTCCCGTCGAAAAAGACCAGGAAAAAGAGCAGCGAGGATATCAGCACCGTAATGGGCATGTCCCTGTAGAGCAGTTCCCTATCCACAGCAATGGACATGACCAAGGCCGATGCACCCAAAATAACCAGACTATTGAAAATGTTGCTGCCGATGACATTACCCACGCTCATGTCGGCACTGCCCCGCAAAGTACTCAACAGGCTGACCATAAACTCCGGCAAACTGGTACCCGCTGCCACAACAGTGAGTCCGATAACCAATTCACTCACATGCCACTTGCGGGCCAACCCGGCAGCCCCCTCTGTAAATTTGTCTGCTCCCCACAGCACAAGCCCTATGCCAATCAGGAGAAGTACGATTTCAAGTATCATTAATAATTTATGTTATAGATAATATAGGCAAAATTACGTCTTTTTAACAAAAGAAAATGCAAGTGTAAGGCAAATCATGAAATTAAACATGTTTATTGCTCAAATCTTTGCAAACTGACAAATAGTTAGTATATTTGCATCGAAAACGCAAAAGAACAACTATAGGACACTATATAACGACAGAATAAAAGTAATATCACAACAGATTTATGAAACTGAATAGAATCTTCTTTGCCATTGCCTTGGCTACTGCCACAGCCCCTGCTTTTGCACAGGACTTCACGGGTAAGTCACTGGACGAACGTATCGCTTATTCAAACAACAACAATGAAGACAGCGTGAAGACTGGACGTGGATATGTGTCATACTTCCAACAGAGCCTGCAGAACCAGGACTGGAAGGGCGCACACATGAACTACCAGTGGCTCATAAAGTATGCACCTTTTGCCATCACGGGTGTTTACACCCAAGGGCCATTCATGTTCTACCAACTTATAACTGCAGAGCAAGACCAGGCCAAGAAACTTGCTTACTTCAACGAGATGATGTCTCTCTTTGAGGCCAGGCAGAAGAGCCTGGATGTGCTGAACACTTTTGCCAAGACAAAGTCCACTTTGGGTGACGTCCTTGCCCTAAAGGCAGATTACTACAACTGGACTGCTCCCACCATCCAAGGCTCAGGCTATACGCTGAACAAGTCATATGAGAACTACAGCAATGCCATCAAGATGATCAATGAGAAAGGCGGGCGCGAGATTGAAGGCTCTGTGCTCCAGAACTTCTTCCTCGTAAGTGACGCTATGTATAAAAGTGCACCCAACGCACTGCGTGAGCAATACCTACAGGACTACATGGACAGCAAGGACGCATGCGAGAAAATGTTGCAACTGGCCAAGGAAGCCAAGGCCGAAGGCGATACCGCCAAGGCTGCCAAACTCTTGGCGAAGTATGACGACCCCCTGGCTCTCATCGAGCAGACTTTCAGCGCAAGCGGTGCTGCAGACACCACGCAGATTATAACTATCTACACCAAGAAACTGAGCAGTTACAAGGATGACATCAACAAGTTGAACGGTGCCTTGACCCTCATGGCACAGAACGACTGCGACGACAGCGACATCTATTATCAGTATGCCGAAGCCGCCTACGCCATTCAGCCTACGTTTACCAGTGCCATCGGATTGGCACAGAAGGCACAGAAGGACGGAGAAGCCACAAAAATGTTGGAGTACTACAACAAGTCACTTGAACTCTGTCAGAGCGATGCCAAGCGTGGCGTAATCTGCCTGAATATTGCCAACGGACTTACCAAGAGCAAGCAATACACAGGAGCCTTGACCTATGCCGAAAAGGCCATAGGCTACAACAGCGACTTGAAAGGCAAGGCCTACCTGAAGGAGGCTAATGTGTACACCATGCTTGGTCAGTACGACAAGGCCATAGAATTCTGCACGAAGGCAAGCGCGGAAGACATCACTGTGAGCGGAAGTGCCGACCGACTGAAGCAGAACATACAGAAGGCGCAGGCCAACCAGGCCGCCAACGAGCGTGCACGCAAGGCATACGATGACTTCGTAAAGAAGCAGAAGGCTGAGGAGGAATTCTGGTCAAACGGTGCCAAATAAGTCCCTTTAACAGAGTTTCCTGCCGGCTCAAGTGCGAAGCGGGATTTCGCGTGCCGACAGACAAAAATCTGCAGTGTGGTTCCTAAACGAATTGCTTCGTTGGGAACCACACTTTCTTTTTATAACAGAGAGAGCAGTCACACGCATTTCAGCACGAAGAAAGAGAACTGCCAACTTTACAAACTTCCTGCGCATGACGTACCCATGAACTTTCACGGAATGTATTTCAATTATCAAGTCATTCAAGGGTAGCAACCAAGTCATTTGCAAACGAAATCAAGTCACTTGCAAATGTAAACAAGTCACTTGCGAGGAGGCAAAGCCGCTTCGGGACAAGGAGGAGGGCTGTTGCCTACTTGGAAGCGTGTCCGCGTGGGGGGGGGGGACGGGTAAAACACCCACTTCTTGAAAACTTCATTAGATACTACTTTCAAACCGTGCTTAATATTAAGCACACTTTATTTTCACTATATATAGCCACCCCCTAGACTATCTGGTGAACCGGATTATGCCCTGTGGAATGCGAATCACGCAAATGATGTTAAAAAAGAAGAAAAAGGGGAGATAATGCATTGTCCGATGGAAAATGTTTCGTAACTTTATGCTGTGAAAGAGGAAAAAAGGTGCAGGATGCGCCCTTGTGGAATATAGACTGAGATGAAAATGAACCGTATATCGATAGGTATACTTGGATTTGGGCGGATGGGGCGTAAGCATGTCAAGGAACTTACCGCAAGTGACCTTTGGGATGTGAAATACATCTGCGATATCAACCCTGAACGTGCAGCCTCGGCAGCCGAATTGGCTCCCAATGCAACGTTTACCACCAACGAGGACGACATTTTTCTGAATCCCGACATTGATTGTGTGGGATTGTTCGCTTTGGCAGATTCTAGGGCAAGCCGAATTGAGCGCAGCCTCAAGTGCGGCAAACACGTGATATGCGAAAAGCCCTTGGCCTACAAGCGGGAGAATGAGTGGAAGGTGGTGGAAATGGAAAGACGCTCCGACCGTGAGTGCACGGTGAACCTTTATCTGCGCAACGCATGGTACACCAAGGAGATGAAAGACTTCGTGAAATCGGGTGAAATAGGCGACCTGGCCATAATACGCATCTGTCACATGACACCGGGGCTCTCTCCCGGCGAGGGACATGAATTTGAGGGTCCCTCTTTCCATGACTGCGGAATGCATTATGTGGACATCTGCCGCTGGTATGCCGATTCGGAATACAAGACTGGACATGCACAGGCAGTAAGAATGTGGGACTATAAAGACCCTTGGTGGCTGCAATGCCACGGCACATTCCAGAACGGTGTGGTGTATGACATCACCCAAGGATTTGTGTATGGACAATTGTCCAAGGACCAAACGCATAACTCCTATACGGAATTGATAGGCACAAAGGGCTTTGTGCGCATGCACCATGACTTCAATACGGCAGTGGTGGAAAAGCATGGCGTGAATGTGACCGAAGTAGTGGAACGCCCTTACGGAGACAAGAACATCGACCGCCTGTGCCAGTTAATGGGCGAGGCCATCCTGACAGGCAAGCGACCTGAAGGGCTCCCCAGATTTGTGGATGCAGCCATAGCCTCGGATTTTGCATGGCGCATGCTGGAAGACGCACGAAGGAACGACCTGCCGTCCAAGGGAACTGCAGAAGAACTGGAGCAGATACATTACCGCAGGGCACACATGACCAACGGCTACGGCTTGCTGAACCACTGACCTGTGCGGAGGGGCACGATAATAAGGAAACAACATTAAAAATAAGAATTTAGAAACAGACGAGTTATGACAAGCAATTTGATGTTCATAGGCAATCTGGGCACGGGTGAAATCGTTATCATCGCTTTTGTGGTGCTCCTGTTGTTCGGTGGAAAGAAAATTCCCGAACTGATGCGTGGAGTCGGCAAGGGCGTGAGAAGTTTCAAAGACGGCATGAACGACATTGAGAAGCAGATTAACGCAGACCCGGAGGAGGCCAGCACAAAGAAGGACGAACAGAAGTAACAAACATTAAATAACCCCTAAACAAACAAAATCATGGAAAAAATGTCAAGAAGATCTTTCTTGAAGGCTGGAACAGCAGCCACTGCCGCACTGGCCATGACGCCTACCGAGATGTTGGCCAAGGCTAAGAGCACAAAGAAGAAGGCCGGAAAAACCGGTAAGATTAAATTGCTGGGAGTAGGTATCGGCGGCCGTGGCCATGCTGACATCAACGGCGTGACCTATAAGGGCAAGGAGGTATATGACGACATTGAGTTCATAGGCCTGGCCGATGTAGATCAGAAATACGCCAAGGGTGTCATAGACGAGTACACCAAACTCTTCCCCAACTGCAAGGTGTACAACGACTACAAGAAGATGTACGCTGAGTTGCTGGATCAGGCTGATGGCGTAATCTGCGGTACCGCAGACCACACTCATGCCATCATCTGTGCCGAAGCACTTGCAGCCGGCAAGCATGTATATTGCGAGAAGCCCCTTACACGTACCGTGTATGAATCTCGTCTGCTGACCAAGTTGGCTGCCAAGGCAAACGTGGCTACCCAGATGGGTAACCAGGGTTCAAGCGGCGAAGGTGTCAATCTCGTGTGCGAGTGGATTTGGAACGGCGAGATTGGCGAGGTGACTCGTGTGGATGCATTCACCGACCGTCCCATCTGGCCTCAGGGTCTGGAGCATCCGAAGGAGGTTATGCCCGTGCCCGACACCCTGAACTGGGAAGCATTCCTCGGCCCGGCTCCCAAGCGTGACTACAACTCCATCTACACTCCCTGGAACTTCCGTGGATGGTGGGATTTCGGCACAGGTGCCCTGGGTGACATGGCTTGCCACATCCTGCATCCCGTGTTCAAGGCTCTCGACCTGAAGTATCCCATCAAGGTGCAGGGTACCTCAACACCCCTGATGGCAGAGTCTTGCCCCAATGCACAGACAGTGAAGTACACTTTCCCCGCTCGTCCAAACCGTCCCAAGGTTGCTATGCCTGAGGTGGAAGTGACATGGAGCGATGGTGGCATCATTCCCTTCCGCCCCGATGGCCTGCCCGTAGGCAAGAACCTGAACGTGAGTGGCGGTGCTGCCATCTTCTACGGAACCAAGGATACTCTGATTGTTGGCTGCTACGGTGAGAAGCCCTACCTGCTCAGCGGTCGTGTGCCTAACGCTCCCAAGGTTTGCCGCCGCGTGACGGAAAGCCACCAGAGAGACTGGATCCGCGCCATTAAGGAAGACCCCGAAACACGTGTGAAGACAGCTTCTGACTTCAGCGAGGCAGGTCCCTTCAATGAGATGGTTGCCATGGGCGTAGTAGCAGTGCGTCTGCAGGGCCTGAACCAAATCCTGGAGTGGGACGGTGAGAAGATGCAGTTCACCAACATCCCCGAGAAGGCAAGTGTAAGGAGTATGATTAAGAACGGCTTCTCAATACACGATGGGCATCCCACATTCGAGAACAAGTACACCGAGCCCGTTGATGCACGTACGTTTGCTGCTGAACTCATCAAGCCTAAGTACGAGAACGGGTACGTTCTGCCCGACATGCCTCAGGACTGAACAAGACATTTAATTTAACGAAGGATTACTCTCAAATGAAAATGAGAAACTTATTAGCAGCCACCGCCATGGTGGCTGCTATTAGTGCAAATGCACAAAACATGCAGTACGTGGTGGTTCAGAATCCCGAAGTAGACCTGAGCACACTGAAAGTAGACAAGGACGGATACTACGTTCTCTTCGATGGAACAAGCCTTGATGGCTGGAGAGGCTACGGAAAAGACCACATCCCCAGCAAGTGGAACCTGAAGGACGGCGCCCTGCACTTCAATGGCCGTGGCGAAGGAGAGGGTGGCGACATCATTTTCACCCACCGTTTCCAAAACTTCGAGTTTGAAGTGGAATGGAAGATAAGCCAGGGCGGAAACTCAGGCATCTTCTATCTCGGACTGGAGACAGCCACCATCGAGGCTCCCAAAAAGGAGGACATCAACATCTCTTCCGGCCCCCTGCAGGGAACCATCACCGTAAACAAGGATGCCAAACTCAACTATCAGCCCATCTACATCTCATGTCCCGAGTGCCAGGTTCTTGACAACGAGCGTCATCCCGATGCAAAACTCGGTGCCGTGCTGGGCATTCGCCAGAGCACCTCTCTTTATGACATGATTCCCGCAAAGCCCCAGAATGCAAAGCCTGCAGGCGAGTGGAACAAGGTGAAGATTGTTGTGAAGAACGGTAAAGTGACGCATTACCAGAACGGAGTCAAGGTTCTGAGTTACAAGATGTGGGGCGAGGAGTGGAACAACCTGCTCCAGAACAGCAAGTTCTCTCAGAAGAACTGGCCCCTTGCATATGAGTTGCTCAAGAACTGCGGCGGCGACGGCCACAAGGGCTACTTCGGTTTCCAGGACCACGGTGACGAGGTATGGTACCGCAACATACGTGTGAAGGTGCTCAAATAAAGGTCTTCCCGCGTTGCTTAACCAAAATTAAACACAAGAGTCATGAAAAGAATTCTTTCGATAGCATGTGTGCTCATGCTGGCAATCTCCTGCGGAATGACGGTCAATGCCAAGAAGAAGGAGGTTTGTTTCCAGATGTACAGCGTGCGTGAACTTATCGGCGACCCCGGCAAGTATGCCAAGAACCACGAGAAGGTGCTCAAGCAACTTGCCGACATGGGCTACACAGCCGTGGAAGCCGCCAGTTATGGCGACGGGAAACTCTATGGAGTGGAGCCCGAGCAGTTCAAGGCCGACATAGAAGCCGCCGGACTGAAGGTGATGTCAAGCCATGTGACACGCAACCTGAACGACGACGAACTGAAGAGCAAGGACTTCACCGAGGCACTAAAGTGGTGGGACCAGTGCATTGATGCACACAAGCGTGCAGGAATGCAGTACATGGTAATTCCCTGGTGCTCCGTTCCCAAGACCCTGGCAGACCTGCAGACCATCTGCGACTTCTACAACCAGGTGGGCAAGAAGGTGGCTGCTGCCGGCATGAAACTGGGCTACCACAGCCACAGCCATGAGTTCCAGAAGGTTGAAGGACAGGTGATGGAGGACTACATGATTCAGCACACCGACCCCAACTACATGTTCTTCCAGATGGATGTATATTGGGCAGTGCGCGGCCAGGTGAGCCCTGTGGCTTACTTCAAGAAGTACCCCGGCCGCTTCACCTTGCTCCACATCAAGGACGACATTGAGATTGGCCAGAGTGGAATGGTGGGCTTCGATGCCATCTTTAACAACTTCGACAAGGCCGGTGCCAAGGGTTGGGTGCTCGAGTTGGAGCACGCTTCCACTCCCGACATCATGCAGGGAATGAAGGAGAGCATTGAATACATCAAGAACGCAAAGTTCGTGAAGGCTTCATACAACAAGTAATCAACAAGGTAACAATAGTCTATGGGCTGCAGGGAGGCACGGGTCTCTTTGCAACCCATAGTTTTTCAGTGAAAAAATCAGTCTTATGGCGGATAACACGGAAAAGGAAGAACTGAATCAGGAAGAGGAGCAGGCCGGAATGTCCTTTTGGGACCATCTGGAGGTGCTCAGGTGGGGAATATTCCGGTCGGCGTGCGTGCTGGTGGGATGCATGGTAATCACGTTCATAGCCATGCCGCGCATATTTGATGAGTTTGTGCTTGCGCCCACCACGAGCCAGTTCTTCGTGTACAGGTGGATAGAGAGCCTCACCAACGGGCTCATGCACTTTGACCCGAACTTCCATGTCAAGATAATCAACATCAATGTGGCGAGCCAGTTCATGACACACATACAGACCTCGGTGTCATTTGCGGCCGTCATCGCCTTTCCCTACTTCATTTGGGAGATATGGAAGTTCATTGAACCAGCCTTGTTTGAGAACGAGATCCGGCATCTCAGGCCGGCTTTCATAGGCGGCACAGTCATGTTCTATCTGGGTTGCGCCCTGGGATACCTGCTTGTGTTCCCGTTTACCTTCCGCTTCCTCATGGAGTATGACCTCAGTCCGTCCATAGAGAACCAGATCAACCTCTCCTCTTACATCGGCAACTTCACCATGCTCATCCTGGTGATGGGCATCGTGTTCGAGATGCCGCTGCTGGCCTGGCTGCTGTCGCAGTTCGGCATACTCCGCAAGTCCTTCCTGCGCGAGTACCGTCGCCATGCCATTGTCACGCTGCTGATACTGGCGGCCGTGATAACCCCCAGCGGAGACCCCTTCACGCTGACACTGGTGTTCGTCCCCCTCTATGTACTGTACGAACTCTCCATCATGGTCATCAAGGAGTAGGGCAGGGGAGCCATATTCACAGACATACGGCAGAGGTGCTTTCACAATGGTGTGAAGGCACCTCTGCTGCTTTTGCCCGCAGGCTGAGAGGATAGGCAGCAGACGGCAGACAGGGCACCCCCGGATAAGTTGTACATGGCCTCAACGAGCCAAGGAGACACAGGAAAGACAGTTCGGCACAAGGCATCGGCAAGGCGAAGACTTTCCTCCGGCAAACGTCTTGAAGCGCAGAAAAATTTTTACATCACGCAGAAGCCTCCATGCTCCTTCCGGGCTACTTTTCTTGGCCTTTGCAAATCACACTGAAAATCAGCAGGTTAGGAAATGCTTAGACAATATGCCATATTGAGGAGCACAATATGGCATATTGACATCCACTATATGGCATATTGTGGATGTCAATGCGGCACATTGTCCTGTTAAAGACATCGAATAGCCCTCCACAAGGTATCATAACGCCCTATTCCCCGCTGAACATCGCAAGAAAAAATATTTTACTTGTCACACTGGCATGCCGAACTTCCCGGCAAGTCGTGACGAAGTTCCCGCCTTGTCATGCAGGAGTTCTCGCCTTGTCATAACGAGGTTCTCACCTTATCATGAAGAAGTTCCCGGAATGATGAACCGAACTTTTTGCCAACTCCCGGCTTTTCCCGCTCCTCTTCCTCAGTGTTTTGTCAGGTGCAGGTGATGGGTGATGCACGGGGGGAGTTCCTCCTGATAATGCGTGACCATCACCATGGTCTTGTGCGCCCTGCGGCAGAAAGTCTCTATGACCTGCCTTGCCAGCAGCCTCCGTGGCTCATCGAGGCCATGCAGAGGCTCGTCCAGGATGAGCAGTTCGGGGTCTTTCACAAAGGCGCGTGCCAGCAGGCAGAGCCGCTGCTCTCCGCTGCTGAGCTTGAGGAACGACCTGTCGGCAAGGCTCTCTATGCCCAGCACCCGCATCCATCCACGGCATACATCCATCTGCCCGGCACTAGGACGCGTGTACAGCCCCACGGTGTCATGCAGTCCGCTGGCCACGATGCTCAGTGCCGGCATGTCACGCATGTAGGCTCGGTGCATCTCGGGACTGACATAGCCGATGTGGCGTTTGATTTCCCAAATACTTTCCCCCGAGCCTCGCCTGTGGCCGAAGAGTTCTATGGGACAGGCATATCCCTGGGGATTGTCGGCGCAGACCAGGCTGAGCAGCGTGCTCTTGCCCGCTCCGTTCTCTCCGCTCAGTGCCCACCACTCGCCTTCACGCACCGTCCACCGCAGGTCCTTCAGTATCGTGCGGCTCCCGTAACGTATGCTTACCCCGTCGAACTTCAGTATCTCGCCACCCTGCTGAGGGTAGAAGTGCGCCGAGGTCAGGTCGCGTTCCGGCAGGTTCATGATCCATTCCCCGTCCTCGGGATGCAGGCCGGTCAAGGCAGCGGGCGCTGCATAGGCCAGGTAATCGGCGCGCGTGGTCTTCGGCAGGAGCCTGCATCCCTCAACGGGCAGTACGTGCGTGACAAAGTCGGGAATGTCCACCGCCCGGCTCACAATCAGTATCACCTGCAGCCCGAAGCCGGCAATCAGCGAGGAGAGTAATTCTTTCAGTTGCTCCCGGGTGCCGGCATCCAGGCCCACAAACGGGTTGTCCATGACTAGCATGCGCGGCGCGCTGCCCAAGGCTCTTGCCAGTTGGAACTTGCGCAGTTCCCCGCTACTCAGCGATATGATGTACCTGTCCTTGAGGTCATCCAGGTGGAACAGGCTCATCAGCTGCTTGCGCTTCTCCTTCATGGACATCCTCAGTGCCTCCTGCTCCGTGTCCGTCAGGCCGTATCCCACGTTCCGGTTGGCCTTGCAGAAGGCATCCTCCAGCAGTTGTCCCACGGTGGGCGTGCTCTCGTCGATGTCGTGCTGGTTCCAGCGCTGCTGATAGTAATACGCGGCATCCGGCTCGCCATAGGAGTCCCTGAAGGCGATGTACTTCATGTTCTCGCTCACCAGCCTCAGCGGACTTGGGCTGAAGTCAAACCGTATGGCATCCCCCAGGAGCGGGTAGTGCCCTGTCAGTATTTCCACCAGCCGGCTTTTCCCCGCGCCGTTCTCTCCCGCAATGGCAATCTGCTCGCCCTCCAGGATTTCCATGTTCACGGGTTCTGCCATCCTCCAGAGCGGATGCCTCGTGATGCCGTTCCTTATCTCTATTACCTTTTTTGTCATGACTGTAGGTTTGTTGTCCTGTGTCCGTCCGTCACTTGCTCACTCTCGATGCGTTCTTGATGGCAAAGTCCTTCCAGCTGCTGTACTTCTTCGCGCCCGTGTCAGGCCGTCCCGCCTGCAGGTAATGGCAGTATGCCGCCGCCAGGGCATCTGTGGCATCCAGGAAGTCACCTGTCTCGTTCGCCTCAAGGTGCAGTATCCTCCTGAGCATGTCGGCCACCTGCTCCTTGCTTGCATTGCCGTTCCCTGTTATCGCCATCTTGATTTTCGTGGGTGCATATTCCGTAATGGGCACCTGCCTGCTCATGGCTGCGGCAATGGCCACACCCTGCGCGCGCCCCAACTTGAGCATGCTCTGCACGTTCTTCCCGAAGAAAGGCGCCTCAATGGCAAGGCAGTCAGGCAGGTAAGATTCGATGATGCCGGACACGCGCTCAAAGATATGCCCCAACTTGCAATACGGGTCCCTGGTCTTGCGCAGGTCTATGATCCCTATGGCCATGACCTCCGCCTTCCGTCCGTCAGCATGCAGCACGCTGTATCCCATGATGTTCGTTCCGGGGTCGATGCCCAGTATCACCTGTCCGCTCCGCGCTTCCATGCTCACTCAATCACTTCCATCAGGGTGGAGAATCCGGCCACTCTGTTGCCGAACACCTTGCGCATCTCTTCCTGCAGCGGCCTGCCTTGCTTCACAAACCACTTGTGCAGGGCAGCGGAGTCCTCCACGCAGAACTGCAGGCTGAAACTGTAGCCCTCGTCACTCCCATGGCTCAGTATGCGTGCCAGCCTTCCTTCGCGCAGCGTACCCTCGTCATGCACAAGGGGAATGTATTTCTCTCTGATCCATACCATGAAGCAGGCCAGTTCCTCCTCCGGTACGGCATAGGTGGTATTGTATATCAGCATATCTCTTATTCTTGCTTCGTGCGGCATCCTGCCTGCATCAGGGCGCAAAATTACTAAAAAACATTCACTTGCCCCCTGTATGGCAAAGTTAAATTCCCGCCGCCGGCCTTGTTCTTCTGAAATTATTCTGTATCTTTGTGACCTGTAATGTATAATCTAACAAAGGAAACAACATGTACAGAATAAAGAGGCTCGCAATGGCATCCATGCTGATGGTTTCATGCGCCGGACTGTTTGCTCAGACCCAGAAACCCAAGATGACCACCACGAGCGTGAAGGCTTCGCTCACCACACGTGCGGAGAACTATGCCGAAATCAAGTTTGATACCCTGCGCCATGACTTCGGTCATTTCAGCAAGAAAGACCCCATCGTGAAGTGCTCCTTTGCCTTTACCAACACAGGCACGGCTCCCTTGATTATCCACCAGGCCTTTGCCAGTTGCGGATGCACGGTGCCTGTCTGGCCCCGCAAGCCCGTAAAGCCAGGTGAGCGCGGGGAGATTGAAGTCACCTACAACGGCACAGACAAGTTCCCTGGGCACTTCCAGAAGACAGTGACCATCCGCTCCAACGGGATTACCGAAGTGGTTCGCCTGACCATAGAAGGCACGATGGAGTGATGGAGATGACTGCCGGCGAACAGTCCCTCTTCCAGCGTTCCCGCCTTCTCTTGGGAAGTTCCGCCATGCAGCGGCTCTATTCCCAGCGGGTCATCCTGTTTGGCGTGGGAGGCGTGGGAAGTTGGTGCGCCGAGAGTCTCTTGCGCAGCGGAGTGCACAGGATTACCCTTGTGGACTCCGATTGTGTATGTGCCAGCAACTGCAACCGCCAGTTGATGGCCACCTCGCAGACCATAGGCCAGCCCAAGGTGGAAGCCTTGCGCTCACGCCTCCTTCAGATAAACCCCGATGCGGAAATCACAGCCCTGCAGAAGGCATACGGCAGAGAGACGGCCGCAGACTTTGCCCTGGAGGAATATGATTACGTAATAGACGCCATTGATTCACTCAGCGAGAAAGCACTCCTCATACGTCAGGTAACCGCGCTCACGCATGCCCAGTCCCATCCATGCCTGTTCAGCAGCATGGGAGCCGCCTTGCGCATTGACCCCACAAAGGTTACCGTGGGGGAATTCTGGAAGGTGCAGGGCGACCCGCTCGCACGTGCCTTGCGCAACAAATTCCGCAAGGAAAAGCTCTTTCCCGCCCATAAGTTCCTCTGTGTGTACAGCACGGAGACTCCCCTGAAGAACCTCGGGGCAGAAGAAACGACCCTTCGCCCCGATCCCGTTTCCCATCAAGAGGCAATGCCGGAATGTGGCACCGGGAAGCAGAAGCCTCATGACTGGCATGACAGCAAGATTCAGGTCAACGGCTCATTGTGTCCCATAACGGGCATATTCGGCATGATGCTGGCCGGGCTTGTGTTGCGTTCCGCATGTCTTTCAGGGGAGAGTGCCGCGGCTCAGTGAGCAAGCGTGAATCGCACGGTCAGTCCACCGTGCGGTGCCAGTTCTGCCGACACGCTTCCCCCATGTGCAGTAACGGAGTTCTTCACTATGGCCAACCCGAGCCCGGTGCCGCCCAACTTGCGTGAACGCCCCTTCTCCACACGGTAAAAGCGCTCAAACAGGTGGGGCAGATGCTCAGGTGCCACGCCGGGGCCGTTGTCACCCACCGAGAACTCAAAGGTGCGCCTGTCTCCATCCTCCACTTCGCTGCCAATGATGCAGAGCCTCGTAGCCCCTGTGGCGTAGGCTATCACGTTGTCCACCAAGTTGCGGAATATGCCGTATATGAGCGTCTGGTTGCCTTCGATTTCCACCTGCTTGGGCATGTTCACCACCACGTTTATCCCTTTCTCCTTCAGTTGCAGGGCTGTGTCTTCAAGCACATTGTCCACAACCTTGCGCACGTCCACGCTCTGCTTCATCTCAGCCAGTTCCATGCCCTGCTCCATGCGCTCCCTCGTCTCGTCCAGTTTTGTCAGTGCCGCCATGTCCTGCAGCAGTTTGCACATGCGCTGACTCTGGGCATAGCACCTTTCCAGGAAGTGCCGGCGGGTGTCCTGCGGCATGTCGGGATTCTCTATGATGCTCTCCAGGAATCCCCGTATGCTGGCTGCCGGAGTCTTCAGTTCATGCGCGGCATTCTGTGTCAGTTGCTTCTTGATTCTCAGTTTTTCCTCTTCCGCATGGTGCAGTTTCCAGTAGAGCATGATGATGGTGTGCGATATGTCACCCAGTTCATCATCGGGCAACCTCTTTTCCAGTTCGTGGTCCAGTTCCTCGCCCTGCTCTGCCTTTTGTGCAAATTCTCGCAGGTAACCGATGTGCCGCCCAATGCGTGAAGTGTGGAAATAGAGTATGACGCCCAGCAGAATGGTAAGCAAGAGCGCAAACACCAGGTAGGTTCTGTCTGCTTGCAGCGACTTGGTCAGTTCCACAGAATAGGGAACTGCCGAACGTATCACGAGTCCTCCAAAGCGGGTGGCAGAATAAAAGTAAGTGCGACGCGTTGATGTGGAAATACGCTTGATGTCATATCCGCTGCCATGCAACAGTGCCTGGCCCACCTCATGCCGCTTTATGTGGTTGTCCAGCGCACTCACGTCCGGCTCCCGGCTGTCGGTAAGCACCCGCCCGGTACTGTCAATCACCGACACGCGCAGTCCCTCGTAATGGTGCTTCCTCACGTAAGCCATGAAGGTGCATCTGTCCAACAGGCCGTCTGCCTTGAGCGAGTGTATCATCTCATAGTTGTACATCTGCATCCTGGCGTGCAGGATTTCAATCTTGTACTCCTTCTCCCTGCGGTACTGATAGATGCTGAAGCAGAGAGCAAAGAGAACGAAGATTGTACCTACGCTGAAGAACATGTTCTTCTGGAAACTCTTGGACTTTATCATGTGTTTTCCTTTTTGTTGGTAAATGAAGCGGCAGCGGCAGGAAACTGCCCATCCACTTATTCTTCAAAGGTGTAGCCGAATCCGATGCGCGTCTTTATGTGCTTGCCATAAGCCCCCATCTTCTTGCGCAGACGGTTGATGTTCACGTCCACGGTGCGGTCAAGCACCACCGCATCCTTTGGCCAGCATCGGTCCAGCAACTCCTCACGACTGAATGCCTTGCCCATGTTGCGCAGGAGCAGTGACAGCATTTCAAACTCCAGTTTGGTCAGTGCCAGCGGTTGCCCGTCCAGCATGGCCGTCTTTGCTTCCCAGTTGAGGGAAAGCCCCTGGAAGGTGATGAACTTTGGCACCCTCACATTCTCCGCCTCAGACTTCACGCTCCTGCGCAACACAGCCTTGATACGCGCCTTCACCTCACGCACGCTCAGCGGCTTCACCATATAGTCATCGGCACCTATGTTGAGTCCCCGAACCAGACTGTCCTCGCCCTCAAGCGCCGTGATGAAGATAATGGGCACATGGCTCGTGGCAGGATTCTTCTTCATCTGAAGAGCCATCTGGAAGCCAGACATCTCACCCATCATCACATCGAGCAGTATCAAGTCAAACGTCTCAAGGGGAAGACCGAGGGCTTCCTCGGCAGAGTTTGCAGTCTGCACCTCATATCCTTCTGTCTCCAGATTGTATTGGAGTATCTCGCACAGGTCCTGTTCGTCGTCAACTACCAGTATTCTCATGTCCTTGTGAGTTTTTTTTCTTCTTGGTGGCAAAGTTAGGATGTTTTGTTGTTCCGGCAAGTTTTTAGCCATTACGATATCATGACATTTGTGCCGGGCAAGTGCCTATCCCGGCCGGCGGGCAGTGGAAAACACGTATCCCCGCGCCGGATTGCAGACCGTGTCCAGCAGGATGCGGTCGTCCTGTGCTCGGGTCAGGATGTGGGGCAAGTCATCGGTGATGCCCGTCCCCAGCAGTTTGAACACGGCCTCCTTGCACGTCCACAGGCAAGCAAACTCCACCTCGGGAGCAAGCGAGGAAAAGATGCGCTCAGCCTCCGCGGCATTCATGACGCGCCTCACGAGCGATGGGTTCAGCGGTCTGATGCTCTCTATGTCCAGCCCGCAGGGCATGTCGTCCACCACGCAGCCCACAGCCTGGCGGCAATGACTGATGCTGAAGTGCGTTCCGGGGCACTCTTCCAGCAGCGGCTTCCCATGTGCATTGTAGGCGAAGTGAGGCTTGACTGCCGCACATCCGCGCAAGGCCAGGGCACGGCACAGTTCCACATAAGCCAAGGCACACTGCCTTTGGCCTGCCACATGCCGGTAGGCCAAAGCCTTCTCCCTGCGCCATGAAGGCAGGAAGGCGAGTGCCTTCTCCAGGGCATCGCCTTCCATTTCCTCTATATGGTCGTTTATGCAGAGTGTCGTCACATCAGCCCTTTCAGCATAGCGTCAAAGTACATGGGCTTCAGGAAATATCTCTTGAGCATCCAGGCCGTCCACCGCTCCTTTGACATGTCCTGCACGGAGAAGGGGAAGGTGATGTCGGGACGCTTCTCATAGTCGAACTCACACAGCAGCACATGCCCGTAATCCGTCACGATGGGGCAGCAGGCATAACCGTTGTAATGGTGCGTGGGCTCTTTCCCTTGCATGATTTCCAGCAAGTTGGCCTCTGCAACAGGCAATTGCTTGCGTATGGCCGATGATGTCTTGCTGGTGGGTATGCCGGCACAGTCGCCCAGCGAGATGATGTTGGGAAACTGCATGTGCACCAGCGTCTCCTTGTCCACCATCACCCAACCGTCTGCTGCCAGCTTGCCTTCTGTCCACGACAGTCCGCTCTGCTTGACAAAATCGGGTGCGGACTGTGGTGGCACAAACGAGAGCATGTCATAATCCTCAATGAAGGGGGTCACTGTCTTGGCCTCCTGTTCCACTTCCCGTCCGGCCTCGCTGTCCCATGCCTTGACCTTGCGGGTCTCATGGCGTTCCAGGAACACGCGCTTGGCCTGGGTGTCAATGCCCTTCACGCGGCAGTTCACTTCCAGGCCGATGCCCCGCTCCTCATATATCTGAAGCAAGCGCGGAGTGTAATAGGGTACATCATAGAGCGCCTTCTCTGAGCAGAAATAGTCCAGTTGTACGTTCTCCCTGTTGTGCATCTTGCGCGCCAGGTGCTCGGTGAGCATGCACACCTTCTTGGGTGCACCGCCGCACTTGTGCTTGGTGTATGTGTCGGTAAACACTCCCCGTCCGCCTTCCTTCACCAGTTTCTGCATGGCAGGCCAGAATTTCTGGGCACCTTGGAAGTCATATATGCAGTGTGCGTTTCCCTGCCCCAGGGTTTCCTGCGTGATGCCTTCCACCTTATCCCAGTTCAACTGCAGACCCGGACAAAGCACCAGGAAGTCATACTGCAAGGTTTCTCCCTTTGACGTGCGCGCCGTCTGCTTTACAGGATCCAGTTCCGTCACCGTGTCCTTCACCCAGCGTACTCCCTGCGGGATGCAGTCCTCCTGCGGCATCCACACCTCGTTGGGCTGGAATATGCCTGCGGCAATGAACGTGAAGCCCGGCTGGTAAAACTGCTTGTCACTAGGGTCTACGATGGTGATATCGGAGTGCTCAATCCTGCGCATCAACCGTGCGGCCATGCTGCAGCCGGCCGCTCCTCCGCCTATGATAAGCACACGCCCCTTCACGTCCGCGGTCTTCATAAAGTCATATGCGACCTTCCCGCCTGCGGCCAGCAGCCCGGTGCCGGCCACTCCTGCCGCGCCCACCTTGATGAAAGTACGGCGGGATATGCTGTGCCTCATGGGATTGTTTTTGTCTGATGTACTCATTATTATATTATTTGATCGTTAGATGTCTGAGGTCAGATGTACCATTGTATGGCGCGCCATACACGCTGGAAGGTACGCTTGGTACGTGCCCATTGGGAATGCTTGCGCCCCTTGTCGAAATACTTGTCCACACTCACCTTGTGGCGCAGTCCCACGCGCGGCACGAACTTGCCGTCAAGCCATTCCTCAGGATAATGCCACTCACGAGGCAAGATCTTGCAAGGATGGGAGCGGAGATACTTGTTGAGGTGCGACTCATCATGCACAATGGCCACGATGCCCCTGTCCCAGTCGCTTCGTATGTTCTCTGCCAACGTATGCGACATCTGCAGGTATGCCGCGGCATGCCCTCCGTTGAATGAGCCCATGTGATAATGGAACCTCCCTCCGCCATCGTAAGGAGATATGTAAGCCGTTGATTTCTTGTTTCGTTCGTAGGGAAAGGTAAAAGGGAGATAGAACTGTCTGTGCTTTTTAGGCCATTCGCATGCCACAATCTGATCCTCTGTTTCCGGCAGCACTTCGCGCCCAATGGGCAGCAGGAACTCGGAATTGCTATTGAAGAAATACACATAGTCCATGCGCGCCAAGGCCTCCTCCTGTGACAGTATCATATCATAACGAAAAAGGGTATCCAGTGGAAATCCTTGACATTTCCTCTCAATTAGGTGTACATTAGGCTCACCGGACAGCGAACAGTCGTCCGTGAACACAAAATATTCTTTCTCCGCCTCACCGGGCAAGAAGTTCTTCTCGCACGTGCGGTAAAGTCCATCAAAGAATTGAGCATATTTTCCTGTACATATACAGATGATTGCTACTTTCAGCATAGGTGTCAATGTTGCATTGTATGTCCACAAAGTTACAAACATTTCTCTGCTCCTCCAAATTCATGACAATCTAAAAAAGTTTCCTCTATCCCATCATGCTCCTAAACTTGATTAGGGTTTACGCCAAGTCATTAAAGTTCTGATGCTTCTCTGTGCTGTCTTTTTCAGTTTACCACCAATTGCCTGCGGCATCTTTCGGTTCTTGTCCTGCTTCAACTGATACAGGATCATTGTGCTTGATTGGTTGTCTCTTGGCATTTACCAAGTCATTTAGGGGTGGCAACCAAGTCACTTAGGGATGGCAACCAAGTCACTTGAGGGTAGCAATCAAGTCACTTGAGGGAGGAGGAAAGCCTGTACGGGAGGCAACAGATAACAAACAAAAACGCTACTTTTGCAAACTTTTATTATATTCTACTTGTAAACCGTACTTAATATTAAGCACACTTGTCCAGAATGAAGGTTGTTCAACCATCAAATTTCGTAATGATTTTTTAAGGATGCTGTCTATATGAAGGGAATTGTGCAACAGAAAACAAAAAACTGCCCAGTTGGGGGAATATTTTTTCCCAGTTGGAGAAATATTTTTTTCTAGTTGGAAATTTAATTTTGCACAACAATGCGCTTGAAGAGGCTTTTCATGCGCCGTACAACCGCACATTATACCGTCAGATATTTTCTTGATTTTATCTTCAAGCGTCGGGTTTTCCACAAATGAACCCACGGAGAAAGAGTGAAGCACAAAAAAACTCCCACGGCTGCATACAGCCATGGGAGCAAATGCGTTATCGGTAAAACCTGTCAGGCAGGAATCACTTCTTGTTCAGAGCCAGGTCAACATTCACGGCACAAGCCACAGAGCAGCCCACCATGGGGTTGTTGCCCATGCCCAGGAAGCCCATCATCTCCACGTGAGCGGGAACAGAAGATGAGCCTGCGAACTGAGCGTCAGAGTGCATGCGGCCCATGGTGTCGGTCATGCCGTAAGAGGCGGGACCTGCAGCCATGTTGTCGGGATGCAGCGTGCGGCCTGTACCACCACCGCTTGCCACTGAGAAGTAGGGCTTGCCGGCAGCAAGGCGCTCCTTCTTGTAGGTGCCTGCCACGGGGTGCTGGAATCGTGTGGGGTTGGTGGAGTTACCCGTGATGGACACATCCACGTCCTCCTTCCACAGGATAGCCACGCCTTCGCGCACGTCGTCGGCGCCATAGCAGTTCACAGCGGCACGCGGGCCGTTGGAATAAGGAGTGGTGTTCACTACCTTCAACTCGCCGGTGAAGTAGTCAAACTTGGTCTGCACGTAAGTGAAGCCGTTGATGCGTGAGATAATCATGGCAGCGTCCTTACCCAGGCCGTTCAGGATGCAGCGCAGGGGCTTGTCGGCTGGTCTTGACTTGTTGGCCATCTGGGCAATCTTGATGGCTCCCTCGGCAGCAGCGAAAGACTCATGGCCTGCCAGGAAAGCGAAGCACTTGGTCTCGGGCGAAAGCAGGCGGGCAGCCAGTTCGCCATGACCGAGACCTACCTTGCGGTCGTCAGCCACTGATCCGGGAATGCAGAAGGACTGCAAGCCTTCACCAATGTACTGGGCAGCCTTCACGGCATCCTCAGCCTTCTCCTTCAGAGCAATGGCGGTGCCCACCACGTAGGCCCACTTTGCATTCTCGAAGCAGATCATCTGCGTTTCTTCGCATGTGATATAGGGATCCAGACCTGCGGCCTCGCAGATTTGGTTGGCCTCCTCAATAGAGGCGATGCCGTGCTTGTTCAAGCAAGCGAGAATCTGCTTGATGCGGCGGTCCTGAGACTCGAACTTAACTTCTCTAATCATATATCAGTCCTCCTCATTATTCTTTACGTGGGTCAATACACTTCACGGCACCGTCCTCGGGCTTTGTACGTCCGTAGGTACCGGTCACACTCTTCAGAGCCTCATCGGCGGGAACACCCTTCTTGATGGCATCCATGAACTTGCCCATGTGCACAAACTCGTAGCCGCAAGCCTGGTCGTCGGCATCAAGGTACATCTTGGTGATGTAGCCCTCGGTCAGCTGCAGGTAGCGTGTGCCGGCCTTGCGTGTTCCATAGAGAGTTCCAGTCTGGCTGATGAGTCCCTTGCCCAGGTCTTCCAGGCCGGCACCCACCATCAGGCCACCCTCAGAGAAGGCGCTCTGCGTACGTCCGTATACAATCTGCAGGAAGAGTTCGCGCATGGCGGTGTTGATGGCATCGCACACCAGGTCGGTGTTCAGTGCCTCAAGGATGGTCTTGCCGGGCAGAATCTCTGAAGCCATGGCAGCAGAGTGTGTCATGCCGGAGCAGCCAATGGTCTCCACCAGACACTCCTCAATGACTCCCTCCTTCACGTTCAGGGTCAACTTACATGCGCCCTGCTGGGGTGCGCACCAACCCACACCGTGTGTGAATCCGCTGATGTCCTTGATTTCCTTTGCCTGCACCCACTTGCCTTCTTCGGGGATGGGAGCCGGTCCATGCTTGGGGCCTTTGGCCACGCAACACATGTTCTCAACTTCTTTAGAATAAACCATAATTCTTATTATTTAGATTTACAGTAATGTATGCTGCATAAGGTATGCCACGCAAATGCTATGCAAAAGTAATTAAATTTGGGTATATGTCCAATGGCGAAAGCGGCTTTTTTTGGTACGCAGACCTTTTTACGGGATATTTTAGTACCTTTGCACTACAGAAAAAGGATGATGGAACAACCAATTCCAAAGGATTTATGCAGATAACAGTCAGCGAACAGGATATCGTGCGGGCGGCAGGCGAAGGCATGGATGCCTTCCTGGCACTGTTTCACGACCGCATCATGGAGGCCATAGGAGGACAACTGAATGCCGACACCATGCCTCTGCTCAACGGAAGCCAGATAACCGTGCTGGCCTATGTGACCCTGCGCAGCGAGGTGATGGACGGCGGCTTCGTGCAATTGATACACAACGGCTACGGCCCGTTCATCTTTCTCAACCCCTTTGCCAAAGCCATGAGGCTGTGGGGGGCACATGACTTCAGCAACCTGGTATACAAGGGCAGGAAACTCTATGAGAAGTATGCAGATGAACTGACAGCCGAGTGCACGGACGAGGAATTCATGGCCCTGTTTGAACAGTACCCGGAATTTGACGACCTTGACGATGCCTTCGTGGAGATGGAGGAGGAGGTGACCGACACCATCTGCCACTACATCGACGAGCACATTGACGACTTTGTGCAGGTGAGCAAGGAGTGAGAGCAATCCCGGATATGCCGGTGGGCGGAACTTCGGCACACTACACATTATTATATACAACACTTGAGGCTTCTGGCCTCACACTACGGATTGCAGATGAGCAAGACTTTGATTCCCAACAAAGGGGAGAAGATAAACATAAAGAACAAGCGGGCAGAGCATGACTACCTGCTCATGGACAAGTTCACGGCGGGCATACAACTCACCGGAACCGAAATCAAGAGCATCAGGGCAGGCAAAGCAAGTCTGGTGGACACGTTCTGCTACGTCAACAACGGCGAGATGTGGGTCAAGAACATGTACGTGGCCCATTACGAACAAGGGTCATACAACAACCACGTGGAGCGCAGAGACCGAAAGCTCCTGCTCAACCGCAAGGAAATACGCAAGATACAACAGGAGGTGAAGAATTCCGGATTCAGCATCATTCCCACCTTGCTCTTCATTGACGAGAGAGGGCTGGCAAAACTGGACCTGCACATTGCACGAGGCAAGAAAGAGTATGACAAGCGCGAGACACTGAAGGAGAAACAGGACAGGCGCGAGATTGACCGCCAGTTCAAGAAGGCATACTAAAAACCAATCAGGGAGGAGAACGTGAGCATAGAGGAAGCCATCGGGAAGAGGGTGCTGGTGCTGGACGGTGCCATGGGCACCATGATACAGACCTATGGATTGGAAGAGAAGGACTTCAGGGGAGAACTCTTTCCCGATTACAAGGGGCAGATGCAGGGCAACAATGACATACTTGCACTGACACGCCCCGACATCATCACCGACATACACAGGAGATACCTGCAGGCCGGGGCAGACATCATCTGTACCAACACATTCAGCAGCCAGCGCATATCGCTGGCTGATTATCATTGCGAGCACCTGGTCAAGGAAATCAACGAGGCGGCCGTGCAACTGGCTCGGAAGGCTGCAGATGAGGTCTCCACGCCCGAGAGGCCACGCTTTGTGGTGGCAAGCGTGGGCCCCACCAACAAGACTTGCTCCATGAGTCCCGACGTCAGCGACCCGGCTTTCCGCGGCATCACTTTCGATGAACTGGCCGATGCTTACTTGGAGCAGTTCGTCAGCCTGCTGCATGCAGGTGTGGACGCAGTGCTCATGGAAACGATATTTGACACGCTGAACGCCAAAGCCGGCATCTATGCTTTTCGCAAGGCCGCAGAACACACCGGCATACGGGTTCCCCTGATGCTGAGCGTGACGGTAAACGACCGTGCTGGACGTACCCTGAGCGGCCAAACTCTGGAGGGATTTCTCGTGAGTGTGGCGCATGCCCATCCGCTCAGCGTGGGGCTGAATTGCTCGTTCGGAGCACAGGACATGCTGCCCCTGTTGCGCATCCTGTCAGAAAAAGCCTCATGCTTCATCACCGTGCACCCCAACGCCGGATTGCCCAACAGCCTTGGAGAATATGACCAGACACCTCGGATGATGGTGGAGGAGATGACTCCTTTCCTGGAAGAAAGGTTGGTGAACGTCATTGGCGGATGCTGCGGAACCACTCCCGAACACATTGCCGGCATGCGTGCACTGGCCGACAAGTACACTTCCCATGGACACGAACAGCACAGCGGACATACTTCGTTGTCACTCAGTGGACTGGAGCCTTTGGTTAGACAAAAGGAAGAGACAGATTCCCAGGGCGGATTCTTCGTAAACGTAGGCGAGCGCTGCAACGTGGCAGGCTCGCGCAAGTTCCTCCGGCTGATAAAGGAAAGGGCTTACGAGGAGGCGCTCGACATTGCACGGCGGCAAGTGGAAGATGGTGCCATGGTCATAGATGTGAACATGGATGATGGACTTTTGGATGCGGAACACGAAATGACACACTTCCTGAACCTCCTGTCAAGCGACCCCGACATCTGCCGTGTGCCGGTAATGGTGGACAGCAGCAACTGGAACGTCATCTGTGCAGGACTGAAGTGCATGCAGGGCAAATGTATTGCCAACAGTATCAGCCTGAAAGAAGGCGAGGAAACATTTCTCTCTCATGCCCGCGAGTTGCAGGCTTTGGGAGCCGCTGTGGTGGTCATGGCATTCGACGAACAAGGGCAGGCCGACACCTATGAGCGGCGCATACAGGTATGTGAACGGGCTTATCGCCTGCTGGTCGACCAGGTGGGCATGTCCCCCGAAGACATCATCTTTGACCCCAACGTGCTGGCCATAGCCACGGGCATGCCTGAACATGATGCCTATGCACTTGACTTCATACGTGCCACGGACTGGATACATGGGCACCTACAGGGCACACACGTGAGTGGGGGAGTGAGCAACCTGAGTTTCTCCTTCCGCGGAAACAACTATGTGCGCGAGGCCATGCATGCCGTGTTTCTGTATCACGCGCAGCAAAAGGGTATGGATTTTGGAATCGTAAACCCTTCTGCCAAAATAATGTATGATGACATTCCCGCAACTCAACTGCAGGTGCTTGAAGAGGTCATCCTGCATCCGTCACCGCAGGCAAGCGAGCGACTGGTGGAGATGGCGTCCCTGATTGCCGAGCAAACTGCGGCCTCAAAGGACAACCCTGCATGTTCTGCCATTCGGGATAGTCAGAAGAGTGTGGAGGAAAGACTAGAGGAGAAACTGCGCAAGGGTATATCCAACGGTCTGGAGGATGATTTGGCGGAGGCCTTGCAGAAATATCCTAAGGCCGTGGACATCATTGAAGGCCCCCTGATGAGAGGCATGAACACGGTGGGGCAACTCTTTGGCGAAGGCAAGATGTTCTTGCCCCAAGTGGTAAAGACGGCACGCACCATGAAACAAGCAGTGGCCATACTGCAGCCACACATCGAGGCTCAGCGCACCGGTAACCAGAAATCGGCCGGCCGCGTACTGCTGGCTACGGTGAAGGGTGACGTGCATGACATAGGCAAGAACATCGTCAGCGTGGTCCTGGCATGCAACGGTTTCGAGGTCATCGACCTTGGAGTGATGGTACCGGAGAATGTACTGCTAGAAAAGGCTCTGGAATGCAAACCCGACATCATCGGGCTGAGCGGACTGATAACACCCAGCCTCACCGAGATGGTCAAGGTGGCCCACACGCTTGACGAGGCGGGCGTGCGCGTACCGGTCATGGTGGGCGGAGCCACTACAAGTCCGCTCCACACAGCACTCAAGATTGCTCCGGCCTACAACGGACCTGTCATCTGGACCAAAGACGCCAGCCAGGCTGCCCTACAGGCTGCCCGCTTCATGAATTCCGCGCTAAGCAAGGAAGCACTTGCAGACCTAAGGAAGCAGCAGGAAGAATTGCGCTCACAGGCTTCCGCACAGGTCAACAGAATACCCATCGAAAAGGCTCGCGAAAACAAATTGAACCTTTTCTGACCGTCACTATCGGGACTACTAGATAAAAACGCACCCGCGCTTCAGCAAAGAGCCGAAGTGCGGATGCGCTTTCATATACTTGCCAATTGGAGGCGGGGCGGCACTCAGCACGTCTTGTCAGTCAAAGCCGAAGCCACAATGTTGCTTATGAGGGAGCGCAGCCTGACCATTCGACTTTTGCCGTCAACAGGGTGCACAGCATTAACCAGCAAGATGATGCTCACGTCATTCATCGGGTCAATGACGATGCTTGTACCGGTGTAACCCGTATGACCATAGGTCTCGGGGGAAAGCAGTTCCCCATTGCAGGAAGCATAAGGACTGCTCACGTCCCATCCGTAGGTGCGTCCTATGGAACGACACCACTGTGGTACTGAGCGCATGGCCTTCACACTTTCTTCGGACAGGATGCGAGCCTTGCCCCAACGTCCACCATTCTGAAGTGCCGCACACAGGATGGCGATATCATCTGCACAACTGAACACGCCGGCATTTCCGCTTACCCCTCCATTCATCACCCTGGCCAGCGGATCATGTACCTGTCCACGCAGCACACTGCCGTCTTCCTGGCGGGTGGTGGGAGCAATGAGACTTCCCCATCGGTCAAGGTTTTCTCCAATGGGGAGATAGTCTGTATGCTTCATACCCAAGGGCCTGAAAATATTTGCCTGTGCATATTCGCGCAACGACAATCCTGTAATGTTCTGCACAATATGCTGCAGCGTGATATAATTTAGGCAACTATACCGGAAATCGGTGCCCGGACAGAAGCCACGCTTCATCTGGCAGATGTGCTCCAGCAGGGCTTTTGGGTTGGGCGAGCCATACTTCTTGCTCAACGCATCCACAGAGGCATATGCAGGGAGTCCCGAGGTATGCGTGAGCAAGTGTTTGATTCTGATAATCTCCGTCTCCCCGTTGGTATCCATCCAATTCTGGAATCCCGGAACATAGTCAGCCACGGGGTCAGTCAGACGCAAACGGCCGTCTTCACAAAGTTTCATGACACAGATGGCCGTGGACATGGATTTGCTGCACGAAGCCATATCAAACACGGTCTCCGTGCTCATGGGTTCCAAAGTGGGGTATACCTGCCGGTTGCCATAGGCCTTCAAGTAGGCCATCTGCCCCCGACGCACGATGCCGAGCACGGCACCAGGTATCTCGCCGCGCGCAATAGCATCGGATATGGCTGAGTCTGCCTTGCACAGGCGCTCCTCCGAAAGCCCGGCCTTGTGAAGCGAGACCCTCGGAAGCCTCCCCCTGGCCATCACCGGGGAGACAATTAGGAGCGCGCATGTCCAAATGAATGTCCGTTTCACCTTACCAGTTCCTTACGTCCATCGATGACATAGAAGCCTGCGGGCAGTTTCCCAACCTGCCGACCATCTCCTGCAACCTTTTGTCCCTGAAGATTAAACACGCCCCTACGTGCGTCCTTCTTCGTCTCCACTGCCGTGTCAATTCCATCGGGGACATCAGGCGTGGTGAGTCCGATGCACATCCTGGCACAGTTCTCCATCAGCGAGGCGCCGCTGGCCATGGCTCCCATGGAAGCCGTTTGGGCTTTGTCATACGGCTTTGTCCAATCATACGGGCAATACATGGCAGGATAAGACTCCTTATCGAGCACATTCCAAAGCGTGTTGGCATTCTGCTGTATGTACCTGGACAACTTGAGTCTGCTTGACAGGAGCATCTTCTCATCCAGCACATAGTTCACAGCGTATGGGATAAGCACTGCCTTGAATATGCTCTGATCCATGCTTGAACCTTCATCTCTCAGAATATTCTTTCCATTGGTACACCTATCGCTCGTGAAGGCATACTCTATATACTGCTGTGCCTTTACCCTATAAGTGGCCTGGCCAGTAAGATGATACAGTTTCCTGCACGCCTCGCCAAAGGTTCCTTGGGTATAGGTAAGTGGTGGCTCTTCTACGCGACCGTCACTCTTGACGATGTTTTTCTGCATGTAATCATAGAACTTTGTGGCATATTCCAGGTATTTCTCCACGCCGTACTTCTCATACAATTTGGCTGCTATCAGGCAGGCAGGACTTATCGTACAGGCATTTGCCCGAGAACCCTGGTCGGTGTTCCACGGCAGCCAGAGTCCCGTCTCGTCCTCCACTGCTCTTTTCATAATGGTATTGTCAAACAGCCTGCGTGCCGTGGTGGCATACATTTCCAGTTTCGTGGCCTCAGTCATGTGCAAAAGTGTGAGACAAATCCAGCACATATCATCCGTAAAAGGATTCTCAAAGCCTGTGGTACCACTGGAATAGTTGTTGGCACGGTTGTTGTACCAAAGCCTCATATAGTTCTTGTAACGGCTGGCCAACGTGGATACGGAATCTCCGGCATGTCTCTCATAAGCATACACAAGCACGTCCATGGCATGCGCCTGCTGCCAGTATATATAGGTGCTGGCTTTATCCACATCTTGGGGAGTGGACCAGAAAGTACCTTTCTGCTTATACATGAACTGGTCAATGAGCACTTGAGCCAGGCTGTCAGCCTTTCCGCCATATTCTCCCTTTACGGTATTTGCCATGGCGGAACTGTAGGCAACAGCCGGAGCGGAAAAACATACAGACAGAAGCAATGCAGTGAAAAGTCCTCTCATCCCTTTACTTATTTTTGAGCAAATCACGTATTTCCGTAAGCAACTTCTCCTCGGCCGAAGGTTCGGGAGCAGGTGCCGGCTCGGCAGGTTTCTTGTCCTTCTTACGAGAAAGTGTGGCTATGCCTTTCACCATAAGGAATATGCAGAACGAGATAATAAGGAAATCCACCACGTCCTGTATGAACATGCCGTAATTGAGGGTCACAGCCTCGCTCACCACTTGGTCGCCCTCCTTCACGGCATCCTTGATGACCAGCCTAAGGTCAGTAAAGTCCATTCCGCCTGTAAGCACGCCTATTGGAGGCATGATGATGTTGTTGACCACGCTTGTGACAATCTTACCGAATGCGCCACCGATGATGACACCGACTGCCATGTCCATCACATTGCCCTTGAGAGCAAACTCCTTGAAGTCTTGAATAAATGACATATTTATCTTTTTTTGCTTTGATTCAGGTGCGAAATTAAAAAGATTATCGTAATTTTGCGCCTAGAAAAAGGAAAAAAGTTAATGAGAAGATGGCTTTATATGCACTTTTGGCTTCTACTCGCCTTGCTTCTTGCAGCGTGCAAGTCGGCTCATTATTGTAACTGTGGATAATTCGGCTATTATTTCTAACCTTATTAATAAATTAAAGAAATGGCAACAAAAGTAGGTATTAATGGTTTCGGCCGTATCGGCCGTTTCGTATTCCGTGCCGCTCAGACTCGTGACGACATCGAAATCGTAGGCATCAATGACCTGTGCCCCGTGGACTACTTGGCTTACATGCTGAAGTATGACACCATGCACGGCGCATTCAACGGCACCATCGAGGCTGACGTTGAGAACAGCAAGCTGATTGTGAACGGCAAGAGCATCCGCGTGACTGCAGAGCGCAATCCTGCTGACCTGAAGTGGAATGAGATTGAGGCAGAGTACGTGGTTGAGTCTACCGGTCTGTTCCTGACCGAAGAGAAGGCTCAGGCTCACATCCAGGCCGGTGCCAAGTACGTGGTGATGTCTGCTCCCTCAAAGGATGCAACTCCCATGTTCGTATGTGGCGTGAACTTTGACAAGTATGTGAAAGGCACCAAGTTCGTGTCTAACGCTTCTTGCACAACCAACTGTCTGGCTCCTATCGCCAAGGTTCTGAACGACAAGTTCGGTATTGCTGACGGTCTGATGACCACCGTACACTCTACCACTGCTACTCAGAAGACCGTTGACGGTCCCTCTCTGAAGGACTGGCGTGGTGGCCGTGCCGCTTCTGGCAACATCATTCCTTCTTCTACAGGTGCTGCTAAGGCTGTGGGTAAGGTTATCCCCGAACTGAACGGCAAACTGACAGGTATGTCTATGCGCGTCCCCACTTTGGACGTATCAGTGGTTGACCTGACCGTTAACTTGAAGAAGCCCGCCAAGTACGAGGAGATTTGCGCTGCCATGAAAGAGGCAAGCGAGGGTGAGTTGAAGGGTGTTCTGGGCTACACCGAAGACGCAGTGGTATCTAGCGACTTCCTGGGTTGCACCCTGACTTCTATCTTCGATGCAAAGGCAGGTATCGCTCTGACCGACACCTTCGTGAAGGTTGTGAGCTGGTATGACAATGAGATCGGCTACTCTAACAAGGTGCTGGAACTCATCGCCCACATGAAGAAGGTGAACGGCTAATCAACTAGCATTCGCCGGCGAAAGCCAAACATCACAGAGAGCCATCTGACCGCAGTCGGGTGGCTCTCTTCATTTATAATAATGTATAATGACAAACATACAGGTACCAGCAGAGAGAGGGAGGGGGTGAGAGAATTGCACGCCAACGGACTTTATTCTTTATACTTTCTGCCACTGTTTGCTTATAAATCCGTAAATTTGTAATTGAAAACGTTAATATATGCCAATACAAATCAAACCGCAAATAACAATGAGCACAAAGCAAAAACGTTATTTCTTGACAGAAGAAGAAATTCCCACACAGTGGTACAACATACAGGCAGACATGGTGAACAAGCCTATGCCTCCCCTGAACCCCGCCACCAAGCAGCCGCTCAAGGCAGAAGATCTGTATCCCATCTTTGCCGAAGAACTGGCAAAGCAGGAACTGGATCAGACACACGCGTGGATAGACATCCCCGAAGAGGTAAGGGACATGTACAAATATTACCGTTCCACACCGCTGGTACGCGCCTACGGACTGGAAGAAGCATTGGGCACCCCCGCACACATCTACTTCAAGAACGAGAGCGTAAGTCCAGTAGGGTCACACAAACTGAACTCCGCCTTGGCACAAGCCTACTACTGCAAGAAGCAGGGAGTGACCAACGTCACCACGGAGACCGGTGCCGGCCAATGGGGCGCGGCGCTCAGTTACGCCGCCAAAGTATTCGGCCTGGAGGCTGCAGTGTACCAGGTGAAGATTTCCTATAACCAGAAACCCTATCGCCGCAGCATCATGCAGACTTACGGAGCACAGGTGACAGCCTCCCCCTCCATGTCTACCCGTGCGGGAAAGGACATTCTGACCAAGGATCCCAACAACCAAGGTTCGCTGGGAACTGCCATATCAGAGGCCATAGAACTGGCCATGAACACCCCCAACTGTAAGTATACGCTCGGTTCCGTGCTGAGCCACGTGACTCTTCACCAGACCATCATAGGCCTGGAAGCAGAAAAGCAGATGCAGAAAGCCGGCGAATATCCTGATGTGGTTATCGGCTGTTTCGGAGGCGGCTCTAACTTCGGAGGCATATCCTTCCCGTTCATGAGGCACAACATACTGGAAGGCAAGCAAACGAGATTCGTGGCCGCCGAACCCGCCAGTTGCCCCAAACTGACCCACGGAGTGTTCCAATACGACTTTGGCGATGTGGCAGGTTACACGCCGCTGCTGCCCATGTATACCCTGGGACACAACTTCATGCCCGCCAACATCCACGCAGGCGGACTACGCTATCACGGCGCAGGTGTCATCGTGAGCCAATTACTGAAGGACGGACTGATGGAAGCCACAGACATCAAGCAACTTGACTCCTTCGATGCAGGCATGCTATTCGCACGTGCCGAAGGTATCATCCCTGCTCCGGAAAGTTGTCATGCCATCGCTGCTGCTGTCAATGAGGCCAAGAAATGCAAGGAGACAGGCGAGGAGAGAGTCATCCTCTTCAATCTGTCAGGCCACGGCCTCATCGACATGACAGCCTATGACCAATACTTGTCAGGCTCGCTTCAAAACTTTGAATTTACGGATGAGGACGTAAAAAACAACCTTGACAACATAGAGAAATACGTATAAGGCAATTCCTGCCCTTCATTGACAGCATCCTCCTTGCCAGCCTGTGTTTCCCGGCTGGCAAGGAGGATGGCTTGCATATAAGGGATATAAAACTGATGGCACCATATATATATAATGTGTAGGATGCCGTCCTGGAAATTCCAGTAGCACGTCTGCGGCACGGCAGACAGCGTCTTCACGCGCAAGGAAACAAATAGCCAAGTAGAGGTGTGTATCTTACGCTTTTGTCGTATCTTTGCATTTCCGAAGCGGTAACCAAAATAATCCCCTTGCCGGGAAAATGCAAAAGGCTTCCGCTTTCCAATCAAGTCAAAACATACACACATAGATAAGCAAGACAATGCCAGAAATCTCCTTGCGAGGTACGCAGATGCCGGAGTCACCCATCAGGAAACTCTCTCCCTTGGCCTATGAAGCCAAACAAAGAGGAGTACACGTGTATCATCTGAATATCGGACAGCCCGACCTGCCAACTCCACGAGCGGCACTTGATGCCATCAAGAACATTGACAGGAAGATACTGGAATACAGCCCCAGCCAGGGTTATCTGAGTTACAGGACAAAATTGGTGAAGTACTATGCCAAGTACAACATCAACCTAAGCCCCGATGACATCATCATCACCAGCGGAGGTTCCGAGGCTGTACTGTTCTCCTTCCTGGCTTGCCTGAACCCCGGTGACGAGATTATCGTACCGGAACCTGCCTATGCAAACTACATGGCCTTTGCCATATCTGCCGGAGCAGTCATCCGAACAATCGCCACAACCATTGATGAAGGATTTTCCCTGCCTAAAGTGGAGAAGTTTGAGCAACTCATCAATGAACGTACCAGGGCAATCCTTATCTGCAATCCAAACAATCCCACAGGTTACCTATACACCCGCAGGGAGATGAACCAGATACGTGACCTGGTGAAGAAATATGACCTATATCTCTTCTCAGACGAAGTGTACCGTGAGTTTATCTACACCGGGAGTCCCTACATCAGTGCCTGCCACCTGGAAGGAATTGAGCAGAACGTGGTGCTGATAGATTCCGTGAGCAAGCGATACAGCGAGTGCGGCATCCGCATAGGTGCCTTGATAACCAAGAATCCACAAGTACGCCAGGCCGTGATGAAATTCTGCCAGGCTCGACTCAGCCCGCCTCTGATAGGTCAGATTGCAGCAGAAGCCAGCCTGGAAGAACCAGAGGAATATGGGCGTGAAGTATATGACGAGTATGTTGAAAGGAGGAAATGCTTGATTGACGGCCTGAACAGAATTCCCGGAGTGTACAGTCCCATACCCATGGGAGCATTTTACACGGTGGCCAAATTGCCGGTGGATGATGCAGAGAAGTTCTGTGCATGGTGCCTGAGTGACTTTCAGTATGAAGGCGAGACCGTCATGATGGCTCCGGCCGCAGGCTTCTACACCACTCCAGGTGCCGGGCGTGACCAAGTACGACTTGCCTATGTGCTCAAGAAGGAAGACCTCACCCGTGCCCTGTTTGTACTGCAAAAGGCATTGGAGGCATATCCTGGCACCATAAGATAAGTACATTAAGAAGAATTCAGCAACGCATAGCATGTACACATGGATGATGGCCAGGCGGATGTTCTCGCACCAAGAGGATGCGGGTAAAGTGTCGCGCCCGGCCATCAGCATATCCACTCTTGGTGTAGCCATCGGTGTGGCCGTCATGCTCATAAGCGTGTCCGTGGCACTGGGATTCCAGAAAGAAGTGCAGGCAAAGTTGCTGGGCTTTGGCGCACACATACAGGTGTTCAGTTATGAAAGCCTCGGTGCCGAGGAGATGAAGCCCATTGTGGTGGACAAACCACTGATGGAGCGCATAAGCCGCATCCCGGGTGTAAGTCACGTGCAACGGTTCTGCCTAAAGCCCGGCATGCTGAAGACTGACGACTCGTTCCGGGGAGTGGTGTTCCGGGGAGTGGGGCAGGAGTATGACACAAGATTCCTAGCCGAGCACCTTGTGGACGGTGAAATTCCCCACTTGAGTGACTCCGCGTCATCGGGCAGCCTGCTCATCTCTCAACAATTGGCACAGCAACTGCATCTCAAAGTGGGCTCCTCAGTCTATGCCTACTTCTTTGAGAAGACAGTCAGGGCACGGCGCTTTCATGTGAGTGGCATCTACAGCACTCACCTGACAGACTTCGACAGCCAGATAGCATTCACAGACCTGCACACGGTGCATGCACTGCTGGGCTGGGATTCCGACCAGTTCTCCGGAGCAGAGGTGTTGACTGACGATTTCAACCGCCTGTATGAAGTGAGCGGACGAATTGTAAGGAACATCAACAAACGGCAGGATGCTTACGGAGCGCAGTACACCTCCATGACCATACGTGAACTCTATCCACACGTATTTGCTTGGCTTCACCTGCTTGACCTTGATGTGTGGGTAATCCTCATACTCATGACCTGCGTGGCAGGCTTCACCATGATCAGCGGCCTGCTCATTATCATATTGGAGCGTACCAATTTCATCGGAGTCATGAAAGCCATGGGAGCCACTAATGGCGAGATGCGCCAACTGTTTTTGCATTATGCCGTCTTCATCGTACTCCGCGGCATGCTCTTCGGCAACCTTCTGGCATTTGCACTTCTTGCCATCCAGCATTATACGGGAATGGTTCATCTAGATCCAGACATTTATTATGTAGACTCCGTTCCGGTACTCTTCTGCTGGTTCCACTTCTTTTTGGTGAATCTTTTCACACTTGTTGCCAGCGTGCTGGCACTGCTTCTTCCCAGCTGCATCATCTCTTCCATACATCCTGCACGCAGCATACGCTTTGACTGAGGAAACGTATCACTAAAACGTGCTGCTAGTAGGCCTTTATGGATAATTTGTCGTAACTTTGCATGGCAAAGTTATACACATTTAATTAGTTCTAATATTTATATGGTAAAAAGTGCATTACAGGTGGCAAGAGCCGCCTATCAGCCCAAACTGCCCAAGGCTCTGCAGGGGGCTGTGGTGGCCGTTGAGGGTGATCCGACTCAGAGTGTGGGCAACCAGGAGGAAATAAAGGCTATGTTCCCCAATACCTATGGCATGCCCGTCATCACCTTTGAGGCAGGTACGCAGAAGCCCATGGAAGCATTCAACGTGGGTATTATCCTTTCCGGCGGACAGGCTCCTGGCGGGCACAACGTGATTAGCGGCCTGTATGATGGTGTGAAGAGCCTGAATCCCAACAGCAAGTTGTATGGCTTCCTGATGGGACCCGGCGGACTGGTTGACCATAAGTATGTGGAGTTTACCGATGAGTTCATTGATGAATACAGAAACACTGGCGGCTTCGACATCATTGGTTCCGGACGCACCAAATTGGAGAAAGAAGCACAGTTTGAGAGCGGCATCAAGATACTTCGTGAACTGGGCATCAAGGCTTTGGTCATAATTGGTGGTGACGACTCAAACACCAACGCTTGCGTGCTGGCCGAGTATTATGCAGCCAAGAAGTACGGCGTGCAGGTAATCGGTTGCCCCAAGACCATTGACGGAGACCTGAAAAATGACCAGATAGAGACAAGTTTCGGCTTTGACACAGCCTGCAAGACCTACAGTGAGTTGATTGGCAACATCCAGCGCGATTGCAACAGTGCCCGCAAATACTGGCACTTCATCAAGTTGATGGGACGCTCTGCCTCACACATCGCACTGGAGTGTGCATTGCAAACACAGCCCAATATCTGCCTGGTGTCAGAGGAAGTGGAGCAGAAGAACATGTCACTGGACGATGTGGTGACCTACATTGCCAATATTGTGGCAACACGCGCCGCCGAGGGTAACAACTTTGGTACCGTGCTGATTCCCGAAGGCTTGATTGAGTTCATTCCTGCCATCAAGAAACTGATTGCTGAACTCAACGAGGTTCTGACAGACCCTGCCACAGGTGAGAGCCGTGTATTCGCCAATGCAGAGGAGCAGATTTCCTTCGTGAAAAACAGCATTGCCCCTGAGAACCTGGCCATTTTGGAATCTCTGCCCGCTGATGTGGCACGCCAACTCTGCCTGGATCGTGACCCCCACGGAAACGTACAGGTATCCCTGATTGAGACAGAGAAGTTGCTTTCCCGCATGGTTGCCACCAAACTGGCAGCATGGAAGAAAGAAGGAAAATATGATGGCAAGTTCAGCGCACAGCACCATTTCTTCGGTTACGAAGGCCGTTGCGCAGCCCCCTCCAACTATGATGCCGACTACTGCTATAGCCTTGGCTACAATGCCAGCCGCCTGATTGCCAATGGCAAGACAGGCTATATGTCCATCATCAAGAACACCACAGCACCAGCAGCAGAGTGGATTGCCGGTGGTGTGCCCATCACCATGATGATGAACATGGAGCGCAGAAACGGTGCCATGAAGCCCGTTATACGTAAGGCTCTGGTGGAGTTGGACGGCGCACCCTTCAAGTTCTTCGCCGCACATCGCGAAGAATGGGCCAAGAACACATGCTACGTATATCCCGGCCCCATCCAGTACTGGGGACCCACGGAAGTGTGTGACCAGTGCACCAAGACCCTTTCTCTGGAAAAGAAGTAAACAATTATGACATTGTCCTCTCTGTGGCTTTATAGCCACAGAGAGGACTTATTTTTTATTGGGGAACAATCAACAAGAGACATTCACGTATAAGATGGACGGCCCAAAGGCAACTTCACGAAGGAAATCTTCATCTGCCGGTGGCACACGCTATACCGCCTCAAGAAAGAGCCAAGGGAGAGACGGGCGAAACCGAAAGAAGGTGCACAGGAGAGGAAAAAGCAAGCACAGATGGTCTCTGCGTTCCTGGCCGGTATGGTTGGGGATTCTGCTTGTTGGAGGAGCCTATGTAGGGATGTTCTACAATTTCTTTGTCGGTCCCTTCAGTTTCCGGTGGAAAGCAATGTACGGTGAGATGGTGTATCCCGAAGGCTATCATGTGAGAGGGATAGACATAAGCCACTACCAGTCATCCATACAATGGGAGCATCTCCGCAATGCTTCAATGAATAACGACCCGGTGCGCTTCATCATCATCAAGGCCACAGAGGGAACAACACTCATGGACGATAACTTCAACGAGAATTTCTATGAGGCTAAGCGAAACGACTTTGTACGAGGTGCTTATCACTTTTTTGTTCCTGGGGCAGATGCGCGTCAACAAGCAAAATTCTTCCTGCGTCAAGTGCATTTGGAGCCAGGTGATCTCCCCCCCGTGCTTGACGTGGAAAAGATGGGAAACCTGACTCCTGCACAACTCCAGCGAGATGTCAAGATATGGCTTGACGCAGTGGAATCCAAATATCACGTCAAACCGATACTCTATACAGGCTACAAATTCAAAATGGATTATCTGAACGACTCCATCTTCCAGCAATATCCCTATTGGATAGCACATTACTATGTGGACAAATTGGAATATAAAGGCTCATGGATTATGTGGCAACATACTGACTGCGGAAGAGTGTCAGGAATACGAGGAAAGGTGGACTGCAATATCTTCAATGGCACATGGCAGCAACTGATGGAGTTCACCCTGAAAGAGGAAAACGTAGATTAGCATGTAATCATAAAAACTATAAAAATTAAAGAACTGCACAATGAGGGCAAAAGGAATGATTCTGGCCGTGCTGGGCGTGCTTGCTGTCCAGCCAATGACTTCACATGAACTTTCTGAGGAAGAACAGCATGCACGGCTCTCGTGCACCAGCATCATGGTGGGCAGAAAGGCTAGTGCCGATGGTTCTGTGATGACAAGCCACACCTGCGATGGAAATTACAGGACATGGGTAAAATGGGTGGGCGGAACGGACAATCCCGCAGACACAACCATGAACATCTACAAGGGACGCATGCATACAGAGACTCCCCTGTCCATGCAAGGTGTAGAAGTGGCAGGACAAATTCCACAAGTGGCTCACACATACCGTTTCCTAGACACGGCTTATCCATGCATCAACGAAAAAAGACTGGCCATGGGGGAAACCACCATTGGAGGAAAAGACACATTGAGGAATCCTGACGGCCTGTTCTATATAGAGGAACTACAGCGAGTAGCACTTCAGCGATGCACGTCTGCACGGGAAGCCATACGCCTCATGGGGCAACTCATCCGCGAATATGGTTATGCTGACGGCGGGGAGTGCCTGACTATTGCCGACACCGCAGAAGTTTGGATATTTGAAGTATACGGCGAAGGAAAAAAGAAAAAGGGTGGAGTATGGGCTGCACAACGCATTCCTGACGATGAGATTGCTGTGAGCGCGAACATTGGAAGGATTGGACAAGTTGACCTTCAGGACACTTCAAACTTCATGGCATCAGACAACATACACTCAGTAGCACGCAAACTGAAACTATGGGACGGGCAAGAACCGTTCTCTTTCTGGCGTGCCTACAGTGGAACCAACTATCTGAACGAGAAAAAGAACTACAGCATACGCGACCTCTTCATCATGAACGCACTTGCCCCTTCACTTCATCTGACCGACGATGTGGAAGAATTACCCCTGAGCGTAAAACCGGACAAGCCTGTCAGCCTCCAGGATGTTGACCACCTACTGGCCAGTTATTATGAAGGAACTGACCAGGATTACACCTTACACATGATGGTGCCGGACAAGGGGAAAAAGAACAGTGAAAACGGAGAAAAACCGATGAAGGTATCTCCCATAGCCAATCCATGGATGAGAGGAGACGAACGCGATTTGTATGTTGCCATGGGAGACAGCACTTTTGGGCAGTGGATTCGCTCCGTGTCAGTACCCGTATGTGCCTACAGTACTGTGATTCAGTTGTTTTCCGATGTGCCAGAAGGTGTTGGGGGAGTTGTATGGCTGGCTTTTGACAACCCAGGTGAAAGCCCTAGGTTACCCATTTATTGTGGTTCCACAAAGTTGCCTGGCTTGCTGAATGTATGTGGTAATCACGTCTACAGAGAAGATGCCGCCTTGTGGAGATTCCGCCGTACCAACCGCCTGGCAACTGTTCGCTGGGGAGATTGCAGGCGTACACTGGAGCCTGCCAGGCAATATTTTACAGACAAGGGAACACGTGAAATTCCTTATGTGAGAAGCATATACCTTGACTTTATCAAGCAAGGAAAGACGGAGCAAGGTACAGAATACCTCAACGGATATACCCACGACTTTTTGGGAGCAGAGATTCTGAAATGGGATGAACTCTATGCCACGTACTGGAAAAAGTTCTGGTATGGGTTCTGAAGTATCTTACATATACATAATGAGAACTATGCGTACCTTCCATCATATTATGATGAAGCCTTCCTCACACAGCAAGATGCATAACCTGGGGCAGAGAAGAATGCCTCCTCATCCGACTAAACATAATCACGATAATAGTAAAATAGGCTAAATCTCTCGGCAAAGGCTCTCAGAAGCCTGCAGAAGACCTGTTCTGACAGCCAACAATAAGAACAAACAAATTATGGCAAGAAATCTTAGCGGCGCACAATATGCCGCACTCAAATACATAGAACTCCCGGTGCGTGAGGAATCTGAACTCATGGCATTCATCATGAAGCAAATGTCAGGCGTAAGCCGTAATCACGTCAAGGATTTGCTCAAAGGACACGGAGTAAGCGTTGACCGAATACTGGTTACCCAGTATAACTACAAACTTCATCCGGGACAAACGGTTCGCATAAGCCGTCATAAGCGAAGCACCGAATTGAACAACAAACATGTGAAAATTGTGTATGAAGATAAGGATATCGTTGTCATTGAGAAAGCTCCAGGTATATTGAGCATGGGTGCAAATCCCAGCCAGTTCAGCGTAAAGACCGTGCTTGACGAATACTTTAACAGACGGCATTTCAAATGCACGGCTCACGTAGTACATCGTCTTGACCGCGACACAAGCGGTCTGATGGTATATGCAAAGAACATGGAGATGGAGCAAATACTTGAGCACAACTGGCATGAAATTGTCTACGACCGCCGTTATATGGCAGTTCTCTGCGGCAAGATGAAGCAGGAAGGCGGTACGCAACACTCTTGGCTGAAGGACAACAAGGCTTACGTGACCTACAGCAGTCCCACCGACAACGGCGGAAAAGAAGCCACCACACATTACAGGAGACTGAAAACCAATGAACAATACAGCCTTGTTGAACTGAAGTTGGAAACAGGACGCAAGAATCAGATACGCGTACATATGGCAGATTTGGGCTATCCAGTGGCAGGTGATGTGAAATACGGCAATGGACGTGACCCCATGGGACGGCTGGCTCTGCATGCTTACCGACTTCACTTCTACCATCCAAGAAGTGGAGAACCCATGATTTTTGAAACTCCCATCCCTGCCCCCTTCAGGAAGATGTTTGAGCATAAGCAACCGAAAAAAGAAAGTGAGTATATTGATTCACAGAATCATGCATATGGCTTATAAGACTATGGATTGGACGCAGGACAAACATCAGTTAACTTGATATTGTTTAGAAATAATAAATATAGAAATTCATGAAGAAAGGAATTATTGTAGCCATGAGTATGGTTACCATGTGCTTATCCCTGGCATCTTGTGGAATGGGCAACAAAGGAAGTATGGCATCGACAAACCTTGGAGGGAATGCGGTGACCGGCAGCAATGCTGGAAGCAACCTGACAGGTGGTCTTCTGGGAAGTACACTTACGGGCAGCACAGGCACCGGAGTGCTGGGCAACGTGCTTTCCAGTCTGCTTGGCAACAAGACTTCAGAGAGCAGCCTGGTTGGCACCTGGACCTACTCTGCACCCAAAGTCGTATTTGAAAGCGAGAGTGTCCTGGCCAAATTGGGCGGTGCCGTAGCAAGTAATAAGGTAGAGAGCACACTCAGCAAATATCTCAAGAAAATTGGAATGACTGAAGGAAAGAGCCAACTCACGCTGAACAATGACAAGACCTGCACTTTCACAAACAACGGGAAAACCATCAACGGAACATACACTTACGACACCAGCAACAGCAAACTTACCATTACTGGCGCATTGGGAGTAAGCAACATCACCTGCACCGCCACGGTAAGCGGGAACGAGTTGCACATGCTCTTTGATGCTGACAAACTGCTCAGCATAATGACCGGGCTGGGAAGTTCCGTCAGTTCCACATCTTCCATATCCTCCTTGCTCAGCAACTACAATGGAATGAAGGTGGGCTGGACAATGACCAAATAATATTCCAATCAAAATTTAGTTAACTCCTGTTGCTGTACGGTTATTAATCGTACACGTGTACGGTTTATTGTCCGTGCATCTGTACGATTAATAACCGTACAGGCATGTATGTATGTAATATTAACAGAAGCAACAGTTCTAATTTCCACACAACAATCAGAAGCCTCCTACCTGTTTCTGAATATCCCTGCATATAATTCTTCAAACTTGCGTTAATTACAGGGAAAAGCCATATCTTTGTCACAACAACAGATTTATTCTTAATCCAAACAAAAGAATACAGATATGGGATACAACAAGAATTACAAAAGCGCCAATAACGGCGGTGGTACCATAGATTTTGCCACGTCTTTTGGCAGGGTGATGAGAAATGTGTACGCATGGATGAGCCTTGGCTTGCTCATGACTGCCTTGACAGCGATACTGGTGGCCGGCAGCCCAAGCATCATCTATGCCATTGCCAGCAGCAAGTTGCTCATGTTCGGACTGTTTACTGCGGAAATAGCCCTTGTCCTATGGCTTTCGGCTCGTATCGGCAGAATGTCCTCCATGACCGCAGGATTGATGTTCGCCCTCTATGCCGTGCTCAATGGAGTGACCATGTCATTCATCTTCCTGGTGTACACCATGGAGAGCATTGCCACCACCTTCCTCACCACCGCATGCATGTTTGGTGGAATGGCACTGGTGGGATATACCGTCAAGAAAGACCTTTCTGCCATGGGAAGACTCCTTTACATGTTGCTCATCGGCTTGATTGTTGCCACTCTGGTTAATTTCTTTGTCGCCAGTTCCGGTCTGTCTGCCCTACTGAATTACGCTGGTGTCCTGATCTTTGCCGGTTTGACTGCCTATGACACACAGAAAATCAAGGCCATGGTGGAGCAAGCTGCAACTTATGGCGATGAGGAGCAAACCACTAAACTTGCATTGATGGGTAGTCTGTCTCTCTATCTTGATTTTATCAATCTTTTCCTTTATCTGCTGAGACTTTTCGGCCGCAGGAGTGATTGATGATACCTTATGACAGCATGAGGGTTCTATGAATGAGCAACTTCATGAGCATAAAGACGTATAACGTACAAATTTTGAATTAAGAAGGCGTTTTGGGAACAATTGGAATACCATCGTTCTCAAAACGTCCTTTCTTACGCACTGAAACAGGTCAAGGAAAGCCCTTTGAGCCTCAATTTCACCGTGATGTACTTGTACAAGTCCGAAAAGAAGGCTATCTTTGTGGAAAAGATTTTGTGTAAGGATACGATTTTACCGAAGCGGATGACAAAGCAAGAGGCACTTGAGTTACAGACCGAACTGATTGCCATGCTTTCTGAAAAAGAGAAGGCAAAAGTTCTGGAATGTATGCGGACACGCAATCTGGCCAAGAACGAGATTATATATAAGGAGGGAGATACTCCTCAGGACTTGCTTTGCTTGATTAAGGGTAAGGTAAAGATTTTCATTGATGGCGTAGGAGGTCGGTGCCAGATTGTACGTGTAATTGACGAAATAGAGTACTTCGGTTATCGTGCCGCCTTCTCTGGTGAGAAGTTCCTCACTTCTGCTGCTGCATTGGAACCTTCCCGCCTAATTTGCATTCCGCTGACCGTAGTGCGCTCCCTACTTGAAGAAAATGCCCGCCTGGCATGGTTCTTCCTTCACAAACTTGCAGTTGCACTGGGCAAGAGCGATGAACGCACGGTCAACCTGACTCAGAAGCACATCTGTGCACGACTGGCCGACTCCATCCTGTATCTGCGTGACCGCTACGGGCTGGAAACAGATGGATGCACCCTGCGGATACAGATGAGCCGTGATGACATGGCCAGTCTGAGCAACATGACAACCAACAATGCCATACGCACACTCAGCCTGCTTGCCAAAGACAAGGTAGTGGCCATAAACGGCCGAAACATCAAGATTCTTGATGAAGAAAAACTGAAACGAATATCAAAAATGGGGTGAACCCCATGGCATCACTCATCCAGGAGCGAAAGTATCTGCCCCACCCTATTCGCCACACATTCGGAACCATCCTGCCATATAATTGGTGTGCCGCGGCGTTCCATTCCCCTAAACCATGTCATCTGCCTCTTGGCAAACTGATGAATGGCAATCTCCAACTGGCGAACCATCTCCTCATAAGACAACTGACCGATACAACACTGCGTCAGGTACTTATACTCAAGTCCATAATACATGAGAGCATCAGCGGGCACCTTCCTCAGCAGTCCCTCCACCTCCTGCAACATTCCCTGGTCAAGACGGTCACGCAACCTCTGGCTTATCTTTTGCCTGCGTACCTCACGATCTACTCTCACGCCAATGGTCAGGCTCCGCAATGAAGGGAACTCCTGTTCATCAATCTTATTCTCCTTATAATATTGCTGTATCTCAATAGATCTTATGGCACGCTTAGGCGTATCCACATCCGTTGTGTTGTGCAGTGCCTTGTATGTGCCAAGCAGTTGGGTCAGTTCCTCCAGCGTATAGTGTTCCAGTTTTCTGCGTAGTTCCGGATTCTCTGGCACAGGCACCATCTTGTAACTCTTGAGCACAGACTCAATGTACAACCCGGTACCTCCACACATGATGGGAAACTTTCCACGCTGCCTGATATCGTTATACGCAGTCCAGAAATCCTGTTGGAACTGAAACAGATTATATCTCTCCCCCGCCTCAACTATGTCTATCAGATGATAGGGGATGTCCACTCCGCCTACGGTATAGTCGGCCAAATCCTTGCCTGTGCCAATGTCCATGCCTCGGTAAACCTGTCTGCTGTCGGCACTGATAATTTCGGCATTGCCCATTTTCCGTGCCAGGCTGGCGGCAAGGGCTGTCTTCCCCGATGCTGTAGGTCCCAATATGGTTATTATATCATATTTCATATTCATACTCTATGGACGGTTTCTGCATCCAAGCCAACTCTATTTGCTGTATTATCCGAAAGTCTGTCAGAATCCAAGAATACTGTTCCCTCCATATCTGCCACCGCTCTTTTCTTCTTGTTCTCCCTAGCTCCTGCCTTTATCAAGTTTCTTGCTGCAGTGATGATACTACGCCCCTCGTTTGCAGTGGTTGTTTTCAGCCCTGTCATTTTCTTCAGCGTGTCATTCATGGAAGCCTCCACATCCATAAACCTCACGCCGAAATCCTGTATCCTTTCAATCAGTATATTCGCCGCATCCATCATCTCTTGCTGGTTCTGCAACTGACGCACCTGCGTCCACATCATCTCCAACACCCTAAGATTCATATACATGCTCTGCGATCCCAATATCATCACCCCCTGGTCATAAGCATCTTTCCAAAGGGTGGAGTCATTGAGTAGAGCCAGACTGAGTGCACTCTCTATGGGCACATACATAATGACGAAATTGAGTCTGTTGTAGCCCACAGGCAAATATTTGGAATAATCCTTGCGTGCCAAACGGGTCACCTGATTCCGTACACTGGCAATATGTGCCTTCAGGAAAGTTGTTCTATCCTCTGGAACATCCGCATTCATATACCGCTCATAGTCGGTGAGCGACATCTTAGCATCCACCACCACATGTCGGTTATTGGGGAAGTGGAGTATGAAGTCTGGTATCATGCCTTTCCCCTCATCATCCTTCAGTGCTTTTCCCAAAGTGTTGCGCAGGGTCTCCTGGGTATCAAACTGCTCCCCTTCATGCAGTTCCATATCTTCAAGCAACTGCTTCAGTTTCAGTTCGCCAAAGTTTCCCTGCACCTTCACTTCACCCGTCAAAGCCCTTGTCAGACGGTCTGCTGTCTCCCCCAAGGCCGTGCTTTGCTGCATATTGGCCTGTATGGTGGCATCCAGCCTGTTCAGTGCCACGCTCTGCTGTTCCTTATTCTTGTCCAGTGCTTCACGCATTTCCTTCAGACTTCTGTTCAGAGGGTCAATGATGAGAGCCACCTGCTCACGGTTCTTCTGTCCCAGTTCGCGTTCACGCTCTTTGAGTATCTGCTCCGATGTTGCTTTCATCTGCTCCCTGATGAGTTCCGCCTGCCGGCTTACCTGTTCCTGGTTCATCTGCCTAAGTGTCTCCATCTGCCGTACATGGCTCTTTCTCACTTCATCAAGTTGAGACTCATATACCCTTTTCCACTCTTCCATCTGTGTCTGCAGCGACTCGGTATATTCACGTTTCAGAGTCTCCTGCCTCACCCTTTCCTGCTGAACTTGCCTTTCTGCATTCTCGGCTCTGTTGCACTGCACATCCCGCTCCGCAGTCAGTTTCTTCACTTCCTCCGCCATTCTTTCCAGACTCTGCCCGCGCTCATCAGCCAGCAGACGGAGTTCATTCAGTTTGTCTTCCAGCATGCGCCTGTCAGTACCGTTATCGGTCTGCGACGACAGTTTCCTTCCTGCCAGATAGCCCAATATGGCCATGATGACCACCGCAGCCGCCAGAACCATCACCAGTGTAGTTGTTTCCATACCTCTCTATACATTATTTATAATACGTGCGCGCGAAAGCATGTCCAATCCTGCTTGTCAGAACGGCGTATCCTCACCAGAAGGAAGCCCGGCAAAGGGATCCGAAGGTGGCATCTGACCTACTATGTCCTCTGGATACTGCTGTTCCTCTGCGGAAAGCGGAGCCGATGTAAACGTGCCTCCCCCCGAAGTAACGCCGTCTTTGGGCATGCCCGAAGACTGTTCATCGGCAAAGCGCGCGAACTCCTTTTGGAAATCCAATCTGATGTCGCCCACCGAGCCATTACGGTGCTTGGCTATAATAAACATCGCCTTGCCACGCCAGTCATTGCCATGGTCGTCCTTGTCCAAACGATAGTACTCGGGGCGATGTATGAAACATACGATGTCGGCATCCTGCTCTATGGATCCAGAGTCACGCAAGTCACTCAGCAGGGGACGTTTTGCGTCAAATCCTTCACGCTTCTCTCCCTCACGGTTCAACTGGGCAAGTGCTATCACGGGGATGTTCAATTCCTTGGCCAATCCCTTGAGCGACTGGCTCACAGCCGCCACCTCCTCCTGTCGACTGTTGATATTCAACCCCTTGGCATGCATCAACTGCAAATAGTCTATCATGATGGCCTGCACCCCATGCTCGCGTACCAGCCGCCGTGCTTTGGTGCGCAATTCAAAATTAGTGAGTGCCGGAGTATCATCCACATAGATGGGCGCACCCATCAACTGCCTTGAACGTGCATCCAACTGGTCCCATTCATGCGGCAGCAGTTGTCCGCTCCGCAACTTTTCACCGGATATTTCTGTCACATTGACCAGCAAACGCTGTACCAACTGCTGGTTGCTCATCTCCAGACTGAACACTGCCACGGGTATCCTGTAGTCCACTGCCATCCGCTTCACCATGGAGAGCGCAAAAGCAGTCTTACCCATGGAAGGGCGTGCGGCAATGATGATAAGGTCACTCTTTTGCCAGCCGTTGGTTATCTTGTCCAGTTTCTCAAAGCCTGTAGGTATGCCACTCATGCCATCCTTCTGTGCAGCAGCCTTGTGAATCATGTCAAACACCTGTCCCATCACAGGGTCAATCTGCGTGTAGTCCTTCTTCATGTTCTGCTGGGAGATGGCATAGAGTTGTGCCTCAGCCTCCTGCATCAGATCCTTCACATCCATGGTAGGGTCATAGGCATTGGTCTGCACATAACTGCTGAAGGTGATGAGCTGTCGTGCCAATGCCTTCTGGGCTATCACCTTGGCGTGATACTCGATGTGTGCGCTGCTGCCTATCTTCATGTTTATCTGCATGATGTAGGGTGCTCCGCCCACTTCCTCCAGTTCACCATTGCGTTCCAACTGCTCTTGTATGGTCATGATGTCCACCGGACGCTGTTCCACGCTGAGTTCCTGTATGGCCTTAAACACCAATTGGTTTCTCTTGTCATAGAAACTCTCCGGCTTCAATAGTTCGGCCACAAGTGCATAGGCTTCCTGATCCACCATCAAGGCACCCAGCACAGCCTCCTCCATGTCCAGGCTTTGAGGCTGCTTGTGCCCGTACTGGTCAACACTCGGGACTTCCACAATCTTCACTGTCTTCTTTCTGCTTTGTGTAGGCATGCTTCTTTTCTTTCGGTCAATATCGGAGAGCAAAGATACCATATAATTTGGAATGAAGCGTTTCAAGGACGAAACAAAAAGTCATCTCCACCGACATCACCCAATCAGAACGGATAAGAAGAATCTGTAAAATGACAAATTCATGCCAAAGGGCATTGTTTCAAGGACAATTACACATCATTACCCCACTTTACGCTTTCTTTTTATTATTAGTTTACGTGTTTTGTTGTAACTTTGCAACCAGAATAAGAAAACCGTAATCAAAACGTCAAGAAAACGACATTTGACATGATAACAGAAGGAATCAAGCAAACGGGACTATATAATCCCGAGAACGAACACGATGCCTGCGGTGTTGGCATGGTGGTCAACATCCACGGAAACAAGAGCCATGAATTGGTAGACAACGCCCTCAAGGTACTGGAAAACATGCGTCACAGAGGCGCAGAAGGAGCCGACGGAAAGACTGGTGACGGCGCAGGCATCATGCTGCAAATTCCCCATGAGTTTATCCTCCTTCAGGGTATTCCCGTTCCGGAAAAGGGACATTACGGCACTGGACTGGTCTTTCTGCCCAAGGACAGTCAGAGGCAACAGGACATCCTGTCCATCATCATTGAGGAAATAGAGCGTGAGGGGCTGAACCTGATGCGCCTGCGCGCAGTGCCCACGTGCCCTGAATGCCTGGGGGACAGCGCACGTGAGGTGGAGCCAGACATTAAGCAACTGTTTGTGACAGGTGTAACTGATGAGGCTTATCCGCGTTTTGAACGTACATTATATATAATAAGGAAGCGAATTGAGAAGCGGGTGGACGATCCCGACTTCTACATCGTGAGCCTCTCCAGCAAGAACATCGTGTACAAGGGCATGCTCTCAAGCACGCAAGTGCGTGCCTACTACCCCGATCTCGGCAACAATTACTTCACCAGCGGATTGGCTTTGGTACACAGCCGTTTCAGCACCAACACATTCCCAACCTGGTCACTGGCACAGCCGTTCCGCCTTCTGGCACACAACGGAGAAATCAACACCATACGCGGCAACCGCTCTTGGATGAAGGCGCGCGAAAGTGTGCTGGACAGCGAGGCACTGGGCAGCGTGAAGGACATAAGCCCCATCATTCAGCCCAATATGAGTGACTCGGCCAGCCTTGACAATGTATTTGAGTTCTTCGTCATGAGTGGGCTCTCCCTGCCACAGGCCATGGCGGTCATGGTGCCCGAGAGTTTCAATGACAAGAATCCTATCTCAGACGAACTGAAAGCATTCTATGAATATTACTCCATACTGATGGAACCATGGGACGGCCCCGCCGCCTTGCTCTTCAGTGACGGACGGTACGCAGGAGGCATGCTGGACAGGAACGGCCTGCGTCCCAGTAGGTACACCATCACCAACAAGGGTATGATGGTGGTGGCAAGCGAGGTAGGCGTCATGGACTTTGAGCCAGGTGAGATTGCTGAGAAGGGACGCCTGCAGCCAGGGAAACTACTACTCATCGACACCCAGGAGGGAAAGATATACTATGACGGCGAAATCAAGGACCGCTTGGCTAAGGCTCATCCCTATAAAGAATGGCTGCGCACCAACCGCATTCAACTTGAGAACCTGAAGAGTGGCCGCCACGTAAAAAATGACGTGGACAACCTGGAGCGGAAACTCCTGACTTTCGGCTACGGGGAAGAGGACATCGAGAAGACCATCATACCCATGTGCGTCAATGGAGCAGAGCCCGTGGCTGCCATGGGAAACGATACCCCCCTGGCCGTGGCCAGCGACCGTCCGCAAATCTTCTTCAACTACTTCCGCCAGCAATTTGCCCAGGTGACCAATCCGGCCATTGACCCCATACGTGAGGAACTGGTCATGTCACTCACTGAATACATAGGTGCGGTGGGGACCGGCATTCTGACTCCCGATGAGTCCAACTGCAAGATGGTGCGCCTGCCCCACCCCGTGCTCAACAACACACAACTGGACATCCTGTGCAACATACGCTACAAAGGGTTCAACACCACCAAACTGCCTATCCTCTTCCCAGCCGAACAAGGCGAGAGCGGACTCAGGAGTGCACTTGACAACCTGTGTCACCAGGCCGAGGAGTGCGTGGACAACGGCATCAGTTACATCATACTCTCCGACCGGGACATCGATGAGAGGCATGCCGCAATTCCCTCCCTGCTGGCAGTGAGTGCCGTGCACCACCACCTGATAAGCGTTGGCAAGCGCGTGCAGACGGCCTTGATTGTGGAGAGCGGCGAGATACGTGAGGTCATGCATGCCGCACTCCTGCTGGGCTACGGTGCAAGCGCCATCTGCCCCTATATGACCTTCGCCGTACTGGACAGCCTGGTAAGGAAGGGCGAGATACAAGAGAACTATGAGACGGCAGAGAAGAACTACATCAAGGCCGTATGCAAGGGACTGTTCAAGATCATGTCCAAGATGGGCATCAGCACCATACGTTCTTACCGTGGAGCCAAGATATTCGAGAGCATAGGACTGAGTGAACCGCTCCTGCGCAAGTACTTCGGCACCTCCACAAGCACCATCGGAGGCATAGGGCTTGCCCATATAGCACAGGATGCAGTGAGGCTGCACAGACAAGGCCTGCTGGCCGACAAGGAGCCGGAGTTCCTGCCCGACAACGGACAGTTCAGTTACCGAAAGGACGGCATCAGGCATGCGTGGAACCCCGAGACCATAAGCACGCTGCAGTTGGCTACCCGCCTGGGCAGTTACAAGAAGTTCAAGGAGTTCACACATTTGGTTGACGCAAAGGAACAGCCCATCTTCATCCGTGACTACTTCGACATCAAGATGGCTCCGAAGCCCATTCCGCTGGATGAGGTGGAGCCTGTGGAGAGCATCGTGAAGCACTTTGTCACGGGAGCCATGTCATTCGGGGCCATCAGCATCGAGGCTCATGAGGCACTGGCGCTGGCCATGAACAAGCTGGGCACGCGCAGCAATACCGGCGAGGGAGGAGAGGACAATGCACGCTACAGCGGCACCTTCGACGGCATTTCGCTGAGCAGCAAGACCAAGCAGGTGGCCAGCGGACGTTTCGGAGTGACCGCCGAGTACCTGGTCAACGCCGAGGAGATACAGATCAAGGTGGCGCAGGGAGCCAAGCCGGGCGAGGGCGGACAGTTGCCGGGCTTCAAGGTGAACGAGATTATCGCGCACACCCGGAACAGTATACCCGGCATCAGCCTTATCTCTCCCCCGCCCCACCACGACATCTACAGCATTGAGGACCTGGCACAGTTGATATTCGACCTCAAGAACATAAACCCCACGGCTGCCGTCAGCGTGAAGCTGGTGGCCGAGAGCGGAGTGGGCACCATTGCGGCAGGCGTGGCCAAGGCAAATGCAGACCTAATCGTCATCAGTGGAGCCGAAGGAGGAACGGGGGCCTCTCCGGCCAGTTCCATGCGCTTTGCAGGCATCAGCCCCGAGATTGGGCTGAGCGAGGCACAGCAGACGCTCGCACTCAATGGGTTGCGCCAGCAGGTGCGGCTGCAGACCGACGGGCAATTGAAGACCGGGCGTGACGTGATAACCATGGCGCTCCTGGGAGCAGACGAGTTCTCCTTCGGCACGCTGCCCCTCATTGTGCTGGGCTGCGTGATGATGCGCAAGTGCAACACCAATACTTGCCCCGTGGGGGTGGCAACCCAGAACCCGGAACTGCGCAAGAAGTTCCGCGGGCATTACGAGTATGTGGTCAACTACTTCACGTTCCTTGCACAGGAGGTGCGCGAGTACCTGGCTGCCATGGGCTTCCGCTCGCTGGCAGACATCACGGGACGGACGGAACTGCTGAGCATGAAGCCACAGGAGGCGGGCAGCAAGCCGGCAACGCTCGACTTCACGCGCCTGCTCCATGCCGAGCCGGGCAAGGCCCTGCACTGGGATGGGCGCCCGTTCACCAGGGTGGAGGGCGTGAAGGACATGGACATCCTGTCCGACACCCGGGAGGCGGTGGAGGGCGGCAAGGAGATCCACCTCGACTATGCCATAAAGAACACCGACCGAGCCACCTGCACCATGCTCTCGGGACTGATTGCCCGCAGGCACGGCGAACAGGGGCTGCCCGACAGCACCATCAACCTCAAGTTCAAGGGGTCGGCAGGACAGAGCTTCGGGGCCTTCCTCACGAGGGGCGTGAACGTGAAGCTGGAGGGTGAGGCAAACGACTACTTCGCCAAGGGACTCTCGGGAGGGAGAATCAGCATACTGCCACCCGTACGCTCCAGCGACTCGTTCGTAGCCGAGGACAACATCATCGCCGGCAACACGGGACTGTACGGGGCCACCTCGGGCGAGCTCTACGTCAACGGGCAGGTGGGAGAGCGCTTCGCCGTGCGCAACTCGGGCGCAACAGCCGTTGTGGAGGGTGCCGGAGACCACTGCTGCGAGTACATGACCGGCGGCAGAGTGGTGGTGCTGGGTCGCACGGGCAGGAACTTCGCGGCAGGAATGTCGGGAGGCGTGGCCTACGTGTGGAACAAGGACGGAAACTTCGACTACTTCTGCAACATGGACATGGTGGAGCTCTCGCTCGTGGAGGAAAGCAGCTACCGCAAGGAACTCCATGAGCTCATCCGGCAGCATTGGCTCTACACCGGCTCGCGCCTTGCCAGGCTCATGCTGGACGACTGGAACCATTACGTGGAGCAGTTCATACAGGTGGTGCCCATCGAGTACAAGAGGGTGCTGCAGGAGGAACAGATGAGGAAACTGCAGCAGAAGATAGCCGACATAGCAAGAGACTACTGACATACACATACACAAGCCCCCGGCGGGGGCAAGGAAACACATTAAACAACAAAGACACTATAGACAAGATGGGAAATCCTAAAGCATTCCTGACCATACACCGCAAGGAGGCCGGATACAGGCCCGTAAGCGAGCGAATACATGACTTCAGCGAGGTGGAGCAGACGCTCAACACGCATGACCGCAAGGAGCAGGCCAGCCGCTGCATGGAGTGCGGCGTGCCCTTCTGCCACTGGGCGTGCCCCCTGGGGAACAAGTGCCCCGAGTGGAACGATGCCCTGTACAAGGGCAAGTGGAAACTGGCCTACAAGATACTCACCTCCACCAACCCCTTCCCCGAATTCACAGGGCGAATCTGCCCTGCCCTCTGCGAGAAGAGCTGCGTGCTGCAGCTCACCCAGCAGGAGCCTACGACCAACCGGGAGAACGAATGCGCCATCATGGAGCGCGCATGGCAGGAGAGCTACATCACGCCCTGCCCGCCCGCGGAGCGCACGGGACGGAAGGTGGCCGTGATTGGCGCAGGGCCGGCGGGACTGAGCACAGCCTGGCACCTGAACAGGCAAGGCGTAATGGTGGACGTGTACGACTCCTGCAGCAAGGCCGGCGGACTGCTGCGCTACGGCATACCCAACTTCAAGCTGCAGAAGGAGGTCATAGACCGTCGCATCCGCCTCATGGAGCAGGAGGGAATCTGCTTCCACTACGGCGTGCGCGTGCCGCTCAGGGAGGATGCCTTCAGCATGGAGGAACTGGAGAAGGCCGTGGGCAAGCACGATGCCTACGTGATTGCCACAGGGACTCCCCAGGCACGCGACCTCAAGGTGCCCGGGCGAGAGCTCAAGGGCATACACCTGGCACTGGAGCTCCTGGGGCAGCAGAACCGGCTGCTGGAGGGCGAGCAGCCCGAGGACGGCAGGGTGGTGAACGCCAAAGGGAAGCGCGTGCTGGTGATAGGCGGAGGAGACACGGGGTCAGACTGCATAGGCACGGCTCACCGACAAGAGTGCGTGAGCGTGACGCAGATAGAAATCATGCCCAAGCCTCCAGTGGGTGACAACCCCGCCACTCCCTGGCCGTCGTGGCCCGTGGTGCTCAAGACCACCAGCAGCCACGAGGAAGGATGCGAGCGCCGCTGGCTGCTCAACACCAACCGCTTCATAGGCGAGGACGGCAGGGTGACGGGCGCCGAGGTGGAAGGAGTCATCTGGGAGAAGAACCCCGAGGGCGAACGCCCCGTCATGAAGCCCGACGGCCACAAGGAGGTCATCCCCTGCGACATGGTGCTCCTGGCCATGGGCTTCCTCAAGCCCCGGCATCCCGAATACCCCGAGTCCGTGTTCGTGACCGGCGACTCAGCCTCGGGCGCAAGCCTGGTGGTGCGCGCCATAGCCGCCGGGAAGCAGACGGCACAACAGGTGGAGGCATTCCTGAAGAGATAGGCAAGCCCCGCGCGGCAGGCACACCCGCATGCCGCACCCCCATAGCCCCCGACCCCAAGGGAAAGGCCCCCCGCAGAGCCGCTCCCCAAGGGCCGGGGGCTTTCCGTCATCCCTCCCCGGCATGCAGGGCACTCCCCCACCGGTCTGCGCCAAGGCCGAGAGCGGAAGAAGATTTTATCCGACAGTGGAAGCGCGCACCGGCAGAGAGCAGATGAAGGATTTCTCCGAGAATGGAGGCGCGCACCGGCAGATAGTGGAAGCGCACACCGGCCGAGAGCAGATGAAGGTTTTTATGCTCACCTAATGTCCGCCTTGGCAGACATTGAACGGGGAACCAACAACACATGCTTATGTTGTCATGGTAACACATGCTTATGTTACTATGGTAACACATGCTTGTGTTATGACTGCACACATCCAATGTCTACCATTGCGCACATCCAATGTCTACCATTGCGCACATCCGATGTCTACAATCGCGCACATCCGATGTCTACCATCGCGCACATCCAATGTCTACCATTGCGCACATTAGATGTGTGCATATGTATAGTACTCGTATGTTATTATCATATAGTACGCGTATGTTATCACCATATAGTACGCGTATGTTATCATCATATAGTACGCGTACTATACTTATGCGGGTATTCTATGTCCATTTTCATGCACATCCTATATATGCAGTGGGGCACATCGGAGGGATGCCACTGCGCCTCCTCCCTGTGCCACCATGACATGCACGCCTGCGCCGGGGAGCACGGAGCAGCCATCGGCGGGAGTGGAGAGCAGCCATCGGCGGGAGCGGAGAGCAGCCATC
>JAHZGX010000033.1:0-25187 GCA_019420585.1 Prevotellaceae bacterium | reverse complement strand
CCATCGGCAGGAGCGAAGAAAGGACATCGGCGAGAGCGGAGAGAGGCCATCGGCGAAAGCGGAGAGAGGCCATCGGCTGGAGCGGAGAAAGGCCATCAGCTGGAGCGGAGAAAGGCCATCGGCGGGAGTGAAGAGAGGCCATCGGCTAGAGTGGAGAGCAGCCATCGGCGGGAGCGGAGAGCAGCCATTGGCGGGAGCGGAGAGCAGCCATTGGCGGGAGCGGAGAAAGGCCATCGGCGGGAGCGGAGAAAGGCCATTGGCGGGAGCGGAGAAAGGCCATCGGCGGGAGCGGAGAAAGGCCATTGGCAGAAGCGGAGAGAGGCCATTGGCAGAAGCGGAGAGAGGCCATTGGCAGAAGCGGAGAGAGGCCATTGGCAGAAGCGGAGAAAGGCCATTGGCAGAAGCGGAGAGGGAAAGGAAAAGGGCTGCGCCGCGAGCAGTCTGCTGCGGCACAGCCCTGTGTGTCAATGGGGAGGACACCCGCCCGCGATGCCTGCGCGGCACCGGGGGAGCGCGCCCCGATTATCGGACGGGCTCGATGGCGAACGTGTAAGTGTAAGCCTTCTCGTTCAACTCATACTTCGGCAGCGGGCCCGGGCCGCAGCTGGCGTTGCCCAGCCCGCGCATGGCGGCGTCCAGGTGGAGCACCACCTCGGGGCGGTATACCGAGGGGAGTTGGTGGCGGTACTTCACCTGCCAGAGTTCCTCGTCGGCATAGTGCTGCGCACTGAAGCCCATGGTGCCGGAGACGAGGCTCAGCCTCAGTCCCTTGCCGGCCTTGTCTGTCAGGGTGAGCCAGCTCACGTCCCACCGCTCGCCCATGCTCTGGGGCTTGATGTAGTCCTCACACATGCCCTTCACCGTGCTCCTGTAGCGCCCCACCAGTGCGGCGTCCTTGCGGTCGGGGTAGTTCTCCATGGGTCCTCGTCCCAGCCACTCCACTTGCTCCAGGGTCTCGCTGAGCACGGCCTGGAGTCCCAGGCGGGTGAAGTCCTGGTTGGCCGTGTTGCCGAAGCTGCACTCCACTTCAATCCGCCCGTCGGCGGTGATCCTGTAGGATGTCTGCACCGGCACCTGGCTCCTGCCGTTCTTCCCGCCCACGGCCATCTGGTCCAGGCACACCACCAGGGTGTCGCCCGCTGCCGAGAAGGAGTGGGTCATGCCCTTGGTCTGTATGCTGGTGCCGAGGATGCCCCTGCGGTCGTTGCTTATGCTGCGGTAGCCGTTGAAGAGGAACGACCCGCCCAGGGCGCGCTCGGGAGCGGCCAGCATCTGCTTGCCCGAGTAGGTGAGCGATGCCATGGAGCCTGTCTTCCCGTCGAAGGAGACGCTGAAGTCCTTGCCCTGCACGGTGAGCGTGCCGCCTGCCTCGTCCACCTTGATGCCGCCTGCCACGGGTGCGGCTGCCTCATGCACGGGTGTGCCGCCCAGCGCAATCTGCTCCGTGGCCACCTCGTGCCCGGCCTTTGCCCATGTGGCTTCCTTGCGGAGGCGGAGGGAGAGGTTGAGGTGGTACAGGCCCGGGGCATCGGGCACGGCGGCTGGCATGTCCACGAATGCGCTGTCGCCCGCTGCCAGCTGGGGCAGGGAGACGATGCCGCTCCTGATGGCCTGTCCGTCACGCAGGAGCGAGTAGTGGAGCTGGAAGGGGTCGAGGGAGAGGAAGGCGTAGCGGTTCCGCACGCGCAGCTTCCCGTTGGGCATCTGCTTGAAGTCGACATACTGGTACACCTTCTTCACCTGCCAGAGCTTGGGCGTTACCTTGCGGTCGGAGGTGATGATGCCGTTGCAACAGAAGTCGTTGTCGTTGGGGAAGTCTCCGAAGCCTCCTCCATAATATATGTGGTCGGCCGGCTCCCCCCACTTGCAGAGACCCTGGTCCACCCAGTCCCAGATGCATCCGCCTATCATGCGCTTGCTCTCGAACTCTATGTAGTCCCAGTACTCCTGCAGGTTGCCTATGGCGTTGCCCATTGCGTGGGCGTACTCGCACAGGAAGAATGGCCGCCCCTGCTTCGACTCGTCCCTGTCGTCGCGTATCATATTGGGCACGCTGGGATACATGCGGCTGTCCATGTCGGCCACCTCATTCATTCCTTCATAGTGCACCAACCGTCCGTCCAGTGCCTGTATCGCTCTCTTGCATGCCACGAAGTTGTCGCCTCCGCCGCACTCGTTGCCCATGCTCCAGAAGATGACACACGGGTGGTTTCGGTCACGGAGCACCATGCGCTCCTGGCGGTCGACATACTGTGCCTGCCATGACGGGGTGCGGCTGAGCCGGTGGTTGCCGTGACACTCCACGTCGGCCTCGTCCATTACATAAAGGCCATAGTAGTCACAGAGTGCGTAGAGTCGCGGATCATTGGGGTAGTGGCTGGTGCGTATGGTATTGAGGTTGAACTGCTTCATGAGCAGCACGTCCCTCATCATGCTCTCCAGCGGCACGGCCTTGCCATGCACGGGGTCGGTGTCGTGACGGTCGGCTCCCTTGAAGAGCACCCGGCTGTTGTTGACGAACACCCTTCCGTCCCGGTTCTCGATCTTCCTGAATCCGAACTTCTGCGTGCTTATGTCACCGTTGACCTTCACGTTCACGGTGTAGAGGCTGGGGGTCTCCGCTGTCCACAGGAGCGGCTGCTCCACGTCCATGGAGATGTTGAGCGTGGCGGTGTCGCCCTTGGCCAAGGGTTCCGTCTGCTCCACGATGCCCGTCTGCACGAGCCTCCCGTCGGGGCCAACGAGTGCCACGTCTGCCCTCACCCGGCCAGCCTTCTTGCCCGCGTTGAGCACCCTGAGGCTCATGTTCATGCGTGCGTGCCTAAGGTCGGGGCTGATGTCGCTGGTGAGGTACACGTCATGAGTGTGCACCTTCTGGCGCGCCTCAAGGTATACCTCTCGGTGGATGCCGCTCATTCGGAACATGTCCTGGTCCTCGATGTAGGAGCCGTCCGACCATCGGTAAACCTCCACGCACACCAGGTTCTGCCTGCCCGGCTTCAGGTAGCGGGTCACGTTGAACTCGCTGTCGTTGTTGGGGCCCTGCGTGTAGCCAACCTTCTTGCCGTTGACCCACACGTAGGCGGCACTGTACACACCGTTGAAGTGGAGGTATATCTCCCGGCCGTCCCATGCGGCAGGCACCTCCACCGTGCGGCGGTAGCTGCCCACTGCGTTCGGCTCGTTGAGTATCGTGTATCCCTCCTGCCCCTTTATGAAGGGAGGCAGGTTGCGGAAGGGATAGGTGACATTCGTGTAGATGGGAGTGCCGTATCCCTGCATCTCCCAGCACGATGGCACAGGTATCTGCTTCCAGCCGCTGTCGTCAAAGGCTGGCTTGTAGAAGTCCTTCGGTCTGTCCTCGGGCTTCGCCGCCCAATGGAACTGCCACTGCCCATTGAGTGAGAGCCGCAGGCTGCTGTTGGGGGCGAGCCATGGCTTGCTGTAGGCCTCGTCGGCCTTCATCTCCTTCTCGTTGGCGTAAAGCAGCATGGTGGCGCGCCCCGGCTCCTTGTTGATGCCGAACACCCTCTCGTTTTCCCAGTCGTTCTTGCTCACGCCGGCATTCACCTGCAGGCTCACCTTGAGACTCGTCTTCACCAGACGCCATTGCACCGAGGGGTCGGAGGCCTGCTCCTTCACCTGCCACACCTTTCCTCCGGGCTGGCAGTTGTCATTATATCCCAGCTTAAGCCCCCCTGCGCCGCTCGTCAGGGTGTACACCCCTTCGCTCACCTGCTCTATCTTCCAGTGCTGGTTGGGGTTGTCCGGGTTCACGTCCCAGGGGCACACCTCACCGGGGTTGTCCCCGTGGTTCCCATTGTCGAGCGCCATCTGCGTCATGGGGCTGAGCAGCACATAGTAGCCCTCGCGGCTGCTCTTCCTGATGTTCCACACCTGGCTCCCCGACTTCTTGTCCACGGGATTGAACGTCATGGCACCTCCCGTACACTCCAGGGCCATCCCCTCGGATATCTCGAGCCGGTAACCCTGGTTGGGGTTGAACTCCTGTGCCGATGACGGAAGCCACGGCATCAGCAGTGCCAGAAGGATTAAGACAGATCTTAATACTTTCATGTCAGTCAATGAATAAATGATAAATAATGGTTAAAATTGCTCTTACAAAGTTAGGACATTTAATCTGAAATCCCTAACTTTGCCTTTAATAAAAGGGCTGCAGAAAGCCATATAAACAAGGAGTAACACTATGATTAGAGTAAATTGTTTCTTCCTGGCCAAGGAAGGAGAGTACAGGCGGGCACTGGAAGCCGCCATTGCCCTGGTGGCAAAGTCACGTTCGCACAACGGGTGCGTGTCCTACGATGCCTTCGAGAGCGCCACACGTCCTGACGTGTTCGCCATTGTGGAGACGTGGGAGAACCAGGCCGTCCTGGATGCGCACATGGCCACCCCCGAGTTCGCAGAGTACGTGGGCATCATGCAGGAGTGCGGCGAACTGAAGGTGGAGATAATGGAGAAGAAGTAAACATGTGCACTTCGCCAAGTGTATGAAAAGGGAAGGGCTGTGCCGCAGGACAAGTTCTGCAACACAGTCCTTCCTTGTTACTATATAGCCACTTATGCACGCGACACAGATTCCATGCCCATGGAGCAACCTTATAGCATGCCAAAGTACAAAGAGCAACGAAAGTGAACAAGAATGACCTTATGAACGCAATCCGCATCCGCAGCGGATGGGGACGCAGGAGATGGACGATGGTGGCAGGCGGGACATTCACCATACTGGCCGTGGCCACCTGCATGGTGCTGGGAGGACTGCTGATTCCGCGCAGCCAATGGACTACAGACAAAGACGGATACCTCTATATTGACCAAGATGACACCCCCGACTCTGTAAAGGCAAAGAGCGGGCTGGGATGGAGGATGGCCCTGTGCGGCTCTCTGCTGAACTACCATGTACGTACCGGGCGCTATGCCACAAGGCAGCAGAACGCCCTCACCCTCTTCCGCAGGCTGCGCAACGGACAGCAGGAACCCATAAGGCTCACCATACCCTGCGTGCGCACGCTTGACCGCATGGCACAATACCTGGGTAGGCATCTGATGATGGACAGCCTGGAGGTGCAGGCCTATGTGACCGACAGCAGCAAATGTGCAAGCCTGGGGTATACCCCGGAGGAGATGCCCGCCCTCTTTGTCCCCAACACCTATGAGGTATATTGGGACATGAAGGTGGATGCCTTCATGCACAGAATGCTCCAGGAGCATGACCGCTTCTGGAATGAGGAGAGGAGGCAGAAGGCCAGTCAAAGCGGAATGACGCCCAAGCAGGTGTGTACCCTGGCAAGCATTGTGGACGAAGAGACTGCCAACGGCAAGGAGAAGCCGGACATAGCGGCCATGTACATCAACCGCCTCAGGCTGGGCATGCCGCTCCAGGCCGACCCCACGGTGAAGTTCGCAGTGGGCGACTTCTCCCTGCGACGCATTTACCATGAGCATCTGAAAGTGCCAAGCCCTTACAACACCTACCTGAACACCGGGCTCCCTCCAGGCCCCATACGCGTGGCAAGCATCGAGGGAATTGATGCCGTGCTCAATCACAGCCAACATCCTTATCTGTATATGTGCGCCAAGGAGGACTTCTCGGGCACGCACCGCTTTGCCACCACCTACCAGGAACACCTGCAGAATGCCAGGAGGTATGCAAAAGCACTGGATAGGAGAGGCATACAATAACGCATAAGGCAGGCAAGACCCTATTAACTTAAAACTATATCGTTATGGAAACAAAAGCAACCAAGCCGCAAAGGCTGGAATCTCTGGATGCCCTGAGGGGATTCGACATGCTCTTCATCATGGGAGGAGCAGCAGTCATCACTGCCATAGCGGGACTCTTCCCCGATAGTGCAGCCTGGCAGACGGTAGCAGAGCAGATGACTCATGCCAGTTGGGATGGACTCAGACACCACGACACCATCTTCCCCCTGTTCCTCTTCATAGCAGGTGTGTCATTCCCTTTTTCCTTGGAGAAGCAACAAGCAAGAGGCATGTCCCATGCCGACATCATCCGCAAGGTGCTGCTACGTGGCTTCATGCTGCTGGCTCTCGGCTGGGTGTACAACGGGATGCTGAAACTTGAGTTTGCCAACCTACGCTTCTGGAGCGTGCTTGGACGCATCGGCATGGCATGGATGTGCGGTGCCCTCATCTACATGCATGTACACAGCGTGAAGCGCATCCTGCTCATCATCTTGGCCATGCTGGTGGGATACAGCCTTGTTTCCAGTTTGGTGGTGGCTCCCGACATGCCCGGTGCCGAGGCACTCACACGCCAAGGGAACATTGCCTGCTACATTGACCGCACACTCTTCGGAGCACACAGTTACCGCCCCGACTACGACCCAGAAGGCCTGTTCTCCACCATTCCTGCCATCGGTACAGCCCTGTTGGGAATGCTCAGTGGACGCTGGATAAAAACCGAACGCAAAGGACTTACGGGCACGCGCAAGACACTAGGGCTTTGCGCCGCAGGCATTGCCCTGGGCATCGTAGGCTACCTGTGGAGTTATTGGACCCCCATCAACAAGTCACTCTGGTCAAGTTCGTTTGTATGCGCAGTGGCCTGCTATTCACTACTCATGCTGGCTCTTTTCTATTATATAATAGATGTGAGGAAATGGCGAGGCTGGGACTTCTTCTTCGTGGTCATTGGCATGAACTCCATCGCCATCTACATGCTGCCTCACTTCATCAGTTTTGGCTTCACGCGTGACCGCCTTCTGGGAGGCGTAATAGCCCTCCTGCCAGAGAACCTCTATCCCGTAACAGAGCCTGTCACGTACATCATCACCTGTTGGATATTCCTCTACATAATGTACCGCTACAGGATTTTCCTGAAAGTATAAGACTTCCAAGGCCATGTCAGATACGACAAGGGGCAGCCTCCCAATTGGGAAATGCTGCCCCTTGTGTATGAACTTCATATTGCGTACCAATGCCCTCCAGCACACGTGGCACACATAACCTATCGGCAGGTATCTACTGTTACTTAGTGGCCTGCACCACGTTCATCACATAGTCACCCAGTTTCTCACACTCACTGATGAAGTCCATGTAATAGACTCCAATCTGATAACCATACAGTCCGTCATTGATGTCAAGCAGGTTCTGATTCTTCAACTGGTTGCGATAATTGTTGATCTCGTGCTCTATGTTGTACGATACATTGTAGTCAGCATACTGGTGGTCGGGAGCCTTCTCCACCACGTTCACCATAGCGTCAAGGGCATGGGTTATCAGGGAAATCATAGTGTGCATGTGCTTGAGTTGTTCCTCGGTAAACCTGTCTTTGGAATGTTGACGCAGGCGATTCATGGTACGGCCAAGATTATAGCAGGAGTCACCTATGGACTCCAGTTCGGTTATCTGGCGCATCATGCGTTGTATCTGAGTTTTGGAATCACTGGAAAGGCGTCCCTCACTCACCATGTGCAGATAATTGGCAATCTCCAATTCCATGCTGTCAGTGATGTTCTCATACTTTTCAATGCGGGAGAAGAGTTTGTTGAAGTCATCCCCATTCTCGGTTTCAAGCAATTCCTTGACCAAGGAGAACATGCGCTGGCAACGTGTGGCAAAAAGATTGATTTCCTTACAAGCCTCAAAGATGCTGAGTTCGGCAGTACTCAGCAGACCGCCGCCAATGTACTTGAGACGCCCTTCCTCCACTTCGTCCTGTCCCTCCTTTTGAGGAACGAGCATGCATACAAGTTTCTCCATAGGCTTGATGAACCAAATAAGGATAAGCACATTACACACATTGAATGAGGTGTGGAAGGCTGCCAGAACCACGTTCAATATGACGGGATCGTCCACGTGAGTAGGATCGCAGCCCACCATAGAGCATACGAAGTTGACAAAAGTCTTGTATATGCACAATACCCACATCACCCCAAAGAGGTTGAATATCAAGTGAGCTCGTGCTGCACGCTGGGCTTGGGTGTTGGCACTCATGGCCACGATGTTGGAAGTAATGGTTGTACCTACATTCTCTCCCATGACAAGTGCAATACCCAAATAGATATCCAGAACCCCTGTGCTGCACAATGTCATGGTAATGGCCATAATAGCGGCAGAACTTTGCACTGCACAAGTAAGCAGGCCACCAATGAACAAGAACAGCAGATAACTGCCGAATCCCCATCCGCTCACGCTTTGCAAAAAATTCTGAATATGGATGTTTTGGTCAAGATGCATTTCTGCAGCATTTACCTTAAGCGTTGTGAGTCCAAGAAGCATAAGGGAGAGCCCCATAAGGAACTCTCCCATATTGACGTTCTTCTTTGTATATATCAATGCTATGGCTACTATGATGCCTGCATACACCAGCATACGCATGTCAAAACTTCCGCCAAGTACCATAATCCAAGCCGTAGCCGTTGTGCCGATGTTCGCACCCATGATAACCGATATAGCCTGTGAGAGCGTAAGCAACCCCGCACTGACAAAACTGACGGTCATCACTGTGGTGGCAGTGGAAGACTGAATGGAGGTGGTGATAAATGCTCCCGTGAGCAATCCGGTAAAACGGTTGGTGGTCATGGTGCCGAGCACTGTACGCAGGCGGCTGCCCGCCATCTTCTGCAGGCCCTCACTCATGACCTTCATGCCATACATCAGCAGAGCAACTGAGCCAACCAGTATCAAAAATTCCATAAAATATAAATGTGTGTGTGATTACATGCACTTGGGCAAGGCAAGTAACAGATATTCCGCACAGAGATGATGCTTTGAAACGCCGATGTGACAGCACCGGGAGATGCTGAATAATACCAGGCTGCTCTCCTTGCGCCACCGTTTACACGTATGCCAGTATGCCTTCTCATGAAAAAGTACCTTGCCATATTGGATGCCACAAAGGTATTACAATTAAATTAAATTTTCAAAACGTACCTGTTACAATCCCATTACAAACAGGCACAATCTACCGTTTACCCCGAATGTAACGCACTCGTAATACATGTGTAACACGTCAGTAACACCTCTTGTTTATCTTTGCCATGGTTATAGAAAAGTATTAGGTTATGAAAGCAAGAAAAGTCGAATTAATCTACAATTTGGTGCGTGCAATCATACTGACCGTATTCCTGCTCGCGCTTTACTTGGCGTTGTGACGGCAAAATGTTACCTGCCTCTTATAAATCAGTACACTTCAAAAACAACGTTATATATTTCATATGGATACATTATTCCTTTGCATCGTGTCCTTCCTTATTATCCTGGCCATATTCGATTTGGTGGCCGGAGTCAGCAACGATGCCGTGAACTTCCTCAATTCAGCCATCGGAGCCAAAGTGGCACGTTTTCGCACGATTGTCATCATTGCTTCGGCTGGTGTGTTTGCCGGTGCATCACTCAGCAACGGAATGCTCGATGTGGCACGCCACGGCATCATGATGCCTGAGTTCTACTCCTTTTATGACGTAATGAGCATCTTCATGGCTGTCATGGTGACCGATGTCCTGCTTCTGGATGTGTTCAACAGTCTGGGCATGCCCACTTCCACCACGGTCAGCCTAGTGTTTGAATTGCTTGGAGGAGCCTTTGCCATCGCACTGATAAAAATCATGCAAGGAGCCACGGATGTGGCCGGGCATGCGCTCACGCTTGGCGACCTCATCAACACGGAGAAGGCCATAAGCGTCATCATGGGCATTTTCCTCAGCGTGGCTATAGCCTTCTTGTTCGGACTACTGGCACAATGGTTGGCACGCGTCATATTCACTTTCCGCGGACACTCCCATCTGAAAGACGGCATCTTTGGGGGAGTGGCCATCACCAGCATCGTGTGGTTCATGCTTATAGGTGGACTGAAAGGTTCCACGCTCATGACTCCCGCGCTTCATCAATTTGTCAGCGAGAATACTTGCCTGATACTCTGCGGAGGTACGTTGCTGATGAGCCTGACCATGACAATACTGAGTCTCACAGGCATCAATGTCATGAAGATGGTGGTACTGGCAGGTACGTTTGCGCTGGCAATGGCCTTCGCAGGCAATGACTTGGTGAATTTCGTGGGCGTGCCACTGACCGGACTTGATGCCTATCGGGATTACATGGCACACGGAAACTCAGACCCATCAGGATTCCTCATGACCAACCTGATGCAGAGTGCTCATACTCCAATGGCATACTTGGTGCTTGCTGGAGTCATCATGGTGCTTGCACTGGTATTCTCACCCAAGTCCCGCAATGTTGTAAGGACAAGTGTGGAACTCAGCAGACAAGATGAAGGCGAAGAAATGTTCGGTTCTTCAGCCGTGGCACGCACCTTGGTGCGTACCGTCACCCGATGTTCCAGGGCAGTGAGCAACGCCATACCAGCTCCCGTAGGTCGTTGGATAGATTCACGATTCTGCACTGATGAGGCTGTGTTACCTCCCGGAGCCGCCTTTGACCAAGTGCGCGCGGCAGTCAACCTGGTACTGGCAGGGCTGTTGGTTGCCATGGGAACCAGTCTGAAACTGCCCCTCTCCACCACCTATGTCACTTTCATGGTGGCCATGGGAACCAGTCTGGCCGACAGAGCATGGAGCCGCCAAAGCGCAGTGTTCCGCATCACAGGAGTGATTTCCGTCATAGGCGGATGGTTCATAACGGCTGGCGTGGCCTTCATCGCTGCTTATCTGGTGACCTGCATCATGTACTTCGGACATTTCCCGGCCATGGCCATCGGCATCGCACTGGCCATCATATTCCTGATAAAGAGTAATATGAAACAGGCCCACAAGAATGCACAGGAGGTGCAAGATACCCTCTTCACGCAAATCATGCGTTCTCACGACAAAGCGGAAAACTGGACATTGCTCGTCAAGCATTTCAGACTCAATGGGCGTGAACAACTTGCTTTTGTGGCAAAATGCTACAAGCAAGTGACAGACGCATTCTTCCGCGAGGAATACCGCCCGCTCAAAAAGGCTTCCACACGCATTGAGGAACAGCGTAAGCAACTCAAGAGGCAACGGCGCAAAGAGGTACTGGCTCTGAGAAGGGTAGATTACATACTCAGCGTAGAACGCAACACTTGGTACTTCCTGTCCGTTGGGGCACTCATGCAAATGCTTTACTGCCTCAAGCGTATCACCGATCCCTGCAAAGAGCATGTCGGCAACAACTTCATGCCAGTCAGCAGCGAGTATTCCATTCCTTTCATGGCTTACCAACAGGAGATACTCAAACTGTTCCAGCGTACCGAGTCCTTGCTCAACGAAAACAAGACAGGCAAGCAAGAGGAGCATGCCGATTCTCCGGAGGAACTGAGGGTGGATGCAACGGCACTGCAACGTCAACTGTCAGCCTATCGCAAGACCATCATTGATGACCTGCAGAACAACCCGACCAACCTCGAATCCATGATTCTCTTCCTGAGCCTAGTTCAGGAATCCCAGGAACTGCTGAGCAGCCTACGTCACATGATACGGGGTTATGCAAGATTTTCCGAATAAGTTTTGCTGCAACTAATATGCAGTACACCCCGGAAGCCAGCAATTTACGATTTGCTTGCCTCCGGGGTGTACTGTATATCCGGCCTTCAGTCGGCCAAAGCGAAGATGGTCTTGATTCCCTTTATCTTTTGCCCATGTATTCTTTCCAGCAGAGAGCGTACCTGACGACTGTCCACAGCCACGTATGACCACTGGGGCAACACATCGATGCGACCTATCTGATCGCGCTCCAAACCACCCACCTTGGCCAAGAAGCCTGCCACGTCGCCACGGCTTATCTTGTCCTTTTTGCCTTTACCTATATATAAAGTGGCCCATAAAGGCTTGGCAGGAGCCGGCACACGCTGGGGCAAACAGTACGGGGAACACTCCTCGCCCACGAAATCAGGCACATGTTCCTCCGGCCCCACCAACAAATAGGTCGTTCCTGTGCCATCCCACCGGGCGGTACGTCCGTTGCGGTGCACGTAGGTCACGCTGTCGGAAGGCAGGTGGTAATGTATGACATTCTCCACGCCCTCTATGTCCAGTCCCCTCGCAGCCAGGTCTGTGCACACCAGCACATTGCATGAACCGCAGGAGAAACGGTGGATGGCACGTTCGCGTACCTGCTGTTCCAGCCCTCCATGGAAGAGATCGGCAGAGACACCATGCGCACGCAGGTAACTACCCACGCGTTCCACGCTGTCACGGAACCCCAGAAACACAAGGCTCTTCTCTGTACCGAGCACACACAAAAGGCGCAGCAGCGTCTCCAGTTTATCCTTTTGCGGAGAATCCACACTATGCACAGAAATGCCGTCGGGCAAGGCTTCCTCCCTATCGAGAAACGATATTCTGTGGAAGCCATTTCCGCCTGCGAACTGCGGAATATGAGGATTATCGGTAGCCGAAAGCAGGATGCGTCGCCCCACCTGTCCCATTGGCTGTATGATACGTTCCATTTGCGGCTGAAATCCCAGTTCAAGCGATTTGTCAAACTCGTCTATCACCAGCGTTGTAAGAACGTCAAGCGAGAGGTTTCCCTTGTCCATGTGGTCAAGGAAACGACCGGGTGTGGACACAATCAGTTGCGGGTGAAGGCCGTTCATGGTACGGTGTTCGTCCATGGCGGCATGTCCTCCGTAACAAGCCATCACGCGGCATTGTGGACAGAGTCTGCGTACCACATCGGTGGTCTGAATGGCCAATTCACGCGAGGGAACGAGCACCAAAGTCTGCAAGCCCTCCACCTTCTCGTCCATCTGTTCCAGTACAGGAAGCAGGTAAGCCAGCGTCTTGCCCGAGCCGGTAGGACTCAGGAGCACCAGCCTGTCCCATTTGCGGGCAGCCAGAAGCATGTCCTGCTGCATCACGTTAAGTTCCGTGATGCCAAGTTTAAGCAGATTATACGTCATAATGAGTGCAAAGGAATACATTTATTTCCACTTGGGCAAGGATAAACTTGCCCAAGTCGGGGCAACACGTTATCTTTGCATAAGATGAAACATATTACACTGCTATTGCTGTGCCTGCGCGCATTCCTGTGCCAGGCACAGGATGTGTCACTTCAGGTAGCCGGACGCTGGGTGAGCCTCAAGGCCGATGAGATGCAGACGGAGATAAAACCCGGATGGAGCATTGCCGGCAAGAAACTCAAGGACACCCGTGTGCTCTACCTGTGGGGAAAGAGTGCCCTGCAGATGACAGATGACAGGAAGCCGGCATTGCGTGTGAACCCTGGCATACAGGAAACTCTTGTTGACTATGCGCTGATACGCCTAAAGACACGCCGAGACCATCGCCGGTTACCCAGGGAGCGTTTGCGTGACAACACGTACGTCCGCCTCGAACCCGAGCATTTCAGCATACAGGCCGAGGGAAAAGATGCCTTCGTTTGCACGCCAAATGTCTCTCTTCCCCCAGGCGAGTACATCCTGACATGTCTGAACCAAACTCTGAGTGAAGAGCAGGCAGGCTACAAGGTATATCCCTTCCGCATCCCTTGATTACCACAATCGCACAACCATATATATAAATTAATGTATAGGCAAGCGGACTTGCCGGTTTTCTTGCCTGATAAAAAACAAAACTATGAACCTACTTTCTCCCCCACCCTTTCGCCCCGAGACCACAGGTCCCGAGGCTGATGCCCGCTACCGTCGCCTGCGTGTGCAAGTCTTCACCGGAGCCTTCATAGGCTATGCCGCCTTTTATCTGGTGCGCAAGAACTTTGCCATGGCCATCCCCATGCTTGAGGAGTTGGGCATCGACAAAGGCGAACTGGGCATGGCACTAGGTATGAACGCCGTGGCATACGCCTTGAGCAAGTTCCTGATGGGATCAGTTTCTGACCGCAGTGATGCCCGAAAGTTTCTCTCGCTTGGTTTGATACTCAGTGCCATGGCCATGGCCTGCATGGCTGTGCCCGTGAGTTGGCTTGATCTCCTTCACCATCCTGAGCGCAAGGGGATGGCCGTGGGCATGATGGCGGCGCTCAACTTCCTGGTCGGCTGGTTCGGCGGCATGGGGTGGCCTCCCTGTGGCAGAGTGATGACCCACTGGTTCTCACAAAATGAGCGTGGCACCATGATGTCCATATGGAACTGCGCGCACAACGTTGGCGGAGGTTTGATAGGTCCCATGGCCTCCTATGGTGCCGTGTGGTTCGGCTCCTGGCTGTACGAAGCACACACCGAACTGTACTTCCTGGCAGGCACCTTCCTCTTCCCTGCAGCCACGGTGGTTCCCATTGCCCTGCTTACCTACATACTCATCCGCGACACCCCGCAGAGCCAAGGCCTCATGGCCGTGGAGAAGTGGCGCAACGACTATCCCCCGCATTACAACGCCGAGAGTGAAACCGTGCTCAGCATACGCGACATCATGCTGCGCCACGTGCTTCCTAACAAGTGCCTGTGGGCAATAGCCCTGAGCAACGCATTCATATACATGGTGCGCTACGGATGCCTTGACTGGGCACCCGCCCTGCTGAGCGACCAAGGCGTGGACATCAAGTCGGCAGGCTGGGCATACTTTGCTTACGAATATGCCGCCATACCCGGCACACTCATCTGCGGCATCATCAGCGACCGGGTGTTCAAGGGCAACCGGGCTTGGCCCACCATGATGTTCATGGCTCTCGTAGCACTCTTCATTGGCATCTACTGGTATGCTACCTCACTGGAACAGCCCAGCATCAGCCTGGTGACGCTCAGTCTCACAGGCATCGGGTTCTTCATCTATGGTCCCGTCATGCTGGTGGGCGTGCAGGCTCTTGACCTCGTACCGAAGAATGCCGCAGGCACGGCAGCAGGACTCACGGGCTTTTTCGGCTACTTCTTCGGCACGGCCATACTGGCCAACACCGTTATCGGGTTTATTTCGAGCCACGCCGGCTGGACATGGACCTTTGTCTCACTACTCCTCGCCTGCCTGCTCTCCATCCTGCTCATGATTCCCACACTGGGGCAGAAACAGCGTTAAGAGCACATGACAACAGGCCGGAAGTACGCGGGAAGCGATGTTTTTGACAACAGGGCATCGTTTTCCGCGCACTTTTTCTTTGCACTGCTATTTTTTTGTTAACTTTGCAACGAAGTTAGGTCTGAGTGTATACACACGGCTCACTGCACGTACATACGGCCAGGCAAATTAAATGAAATTGTAAAATCATTCATAACAGGAAAAGTATGAAAAAATCTACCTTACTGACGATAGCACTGCTATCCACCGCATTCACTGCGAATGCTCAGTACAACGTAAGCGGACACCGCTTCTTTGACAACTGGTCAATAGGCGTTGACGGAGGTATGACAACAAACCTCCATGACTTCAACACACCCCACGGAGGTGTGGCCGGCATCCAACTCACCAAGGGCATCACACCCGTGATGAGCCTCCAGATGGATGTGACAGCAGGTTTCAACAACTGGTACAACTGGAACATGTCGCACTCCGACTGCACCGTGGACAACTTGACAGCAGCCATCATGGGCAAGGTGAACCTCATGAACTGGATTGGTGGATACAAGGGCAAGCCCCGCGTTTTCGAGATAAGCCCCAAGGCAGGTGTAGGCTACATGCACTATTTCTATCCCGATGGAACTCAGTATGACAATGCAAACTACCGCAATGCAGGCGTGTTCAAGGCAGGCATTGACTTCGACTTCAACGTGGGCAAGCAGCGTGCATGGACACTGAGCCTGAAGCCCGCCGTGATACTTGATGTGGTTCATGCCAACGAAACCACCGGTGCCAGAACCGACTATTACAACAACAGCGATGCACAGTGGGGCTGCAACAACACCGTTGGATTCTGGAAGAACAACGAGCACGGCCAGTTCTCCCATGCAGGAGTGTTCCAACTGACAGCCGGCGTGACCTACCACTTCCGCACTTCCAACAAGAAACATCATTTCGTGCAGGTGGAACCGACCATCGTGGAAAAGGTTGTGGAGAAGGTAGTTGAAAAGCCTCGGGAAGTCATCAAAGAGGTGCGCGTGGAGGTTCCCAAGAATGTGGGCAACACTTATGCGGTGGAGTTTGGCCAAAACAAGAGCCTGCTCACAGGCACTGCCAAGGCTACCTTGAATGAGGTGCCGGCCAACGCCACCGTGACCATCGATGCCTATGCCTCACCCGAAGGAGCCAAGGCCTACAACAAGAAACTTTCCCAGAAGCGTGCCGATGAGGTGAAGAAGTACCTGGAGGCTCGTGGTGTAAAGGTATCAGGAGTGACCGCCCACGGTGCTGAAGAAATCAGTTCAAACCGCATGGTCTATGTGCGTGTGAAGTAACAACGACCAAACAAGCACAACAGAGAGCCGGACTGCAATCATCATGCAGTCCGGCTCCTCTTCTTTTGCCCGCCTGGCATAGGAACGTGCTATGAGAGGACAAGATAAGGACGCAACGTGTTGTGTAAACCGACGCAGACAAGCAAAACCTATGCACTAAGTTTCCTTTGGCAAGAATTCTTTTTTTCTTTACATATTCGCTTTTCCGCCAAACTACCCGATTTTATGTTTCCAGTTAGGAAAAAAATTTTTCCTAACCAGACTTTTATTTTTTCCTAGGCAGGCACCTTTTCGCACTTTGCTTCTAAAATCTTGACAACATAAAGACGCGAGAGTACGACATTACCTCTCCCTGCCTCCATCACTCCCCTTCGCTCCCCCCGCTACGCACCACCTAGAAAAAAGGCATTACGGTGTGATGCCCAACTCAGAGCGCTTCATCAATCAACGCAGCGCTCTGAGTTTTTAACTCTTGCTAGATTCGAGGATGGAGGAAGCATTTGCAAGGATGCCACGGCCTTATACTCACGGAAAAGCAGTATTTTTGCAGAATCAACAAATGCCGGCGGGATACACGGCAGAGACACAGGGCACAAAAAAGGCGAAGTGCCTGTACATGCCGCCCCACAGGCTACAGACAAATGACTCATGAGTGACGGAAACTTCAACAGGGCACTCCTGCCCTCCACCCCATATCGCAGCGGAATCAAGATGGGACAGCAGCAAATGCGCACAAAGGCAGAAGCGGCTTTCCGCGAGGTGGTAAAAGAAAAGTTCCCCAACCTGGCCGGCAGGGAACTTGAAGAATTGGAATCAGCGTTTCACAAAAGGCTTCTCTGAGCCTTGAACCGCCTCCCTTATCTAGACTTATCTGACCGTGACCTGTGCAGCAAGTGACTTGCACTTCTCACGCAACTGCTCCTGAGAGGCATCGGCACTGTCCCAGCACACCACCACGCCCATGCGGCGTCCCACGTGTGCCTCGGGCTTGCCGAAGATGCGCAGATAAGTGCGCGGTGCCGCACAGACGCTTTCCATGCCATCATACTGAGGGGCGGATGTCTCCACACCCGAGAGTATCACGGCCGATGCCCCCTGCCTCTCAAGCACAATCTCGGAGATGGGAAGACCGAGCACAGCACGACAGTGCAATTCAAATTCCGTGAGATTCTGAGTCCCTGCCATAGTCACCATGCCCGTATCATGCGGCCGGGGACTCAATTCACTGAATATGACTCCCTGAGTCTCACTCACGAAGAACTCCACACCCCATATTCCCGCACCCGTCAGTGCCTTGGTCACTTGTGCGGCCATGCACTGTGCCTCAGCCAGATGTTCGGGCTTCATGACCCTGGGCTGGAAACTTTCCCTGTAATCGCCCCCCTTCTGCACGTGCCCTATGGGGGCACAGAACAACGTGGGGCCGCTCTTCTGAGTCACGGTAAGCAGAGTAATCTCATAATCAAACGGGATAAACTCCTCCACGATAACCTCCATGATGTCACCGCGGCAACCTTCGCACGCACAATGCCATGCCTGCTCCAGGCCATCGGCACTGTCCACCTTGCTCTGCCCGTGCCCGCTGCTGCTCATGAGGGGCTTGATGATGCAGGGGAATCCCACCTGACCGGCAGTCTCCTGCAGTTCTTCGTAGGTGCGTGCATAGCGGTAATTGGCCGTACGCAAGCCCAATTCAGTATGTGCCAGTTCGCGTATTTCCTTGCGGTTCATCGTGAAGTTTACGGCTTTCGCACTGGGAACCACCTGTATTCCGCGGCTTTCGCACTCATAGAGTTTCTCAGTGCGTATGGCCTCTATCTCGGGCACGATGATGTCCGGGTGCACCTCGTCCACCACACGCATCAGTTCCTCACCGTTGAGCATGTCAAATACCCTGCGCTCGTCAGCCACCTGCATGGCAGGCGCTTGGTCATATTTGTCACACGCCACCACGTACTGCCCCAGCCTCTTGCATGCAATTACAAACTCCTTGCCCAGTTCTCCCGAGCCCAAGAGAAGGATTTTCTTTGTCATGACATCTATATAATATATAATGTGTACTTACTCCTTGAACCTATCGCCCCAGCAGGCCACCATGCGCTCCTTCAGCCTGTCCTCCGAGGGATTGGGCTGTGCGTGCCACAGCCGCAGGTTCTCCATCCCGTCGGGCAGGAACTGCTGCCTGACAAAATGTCCCTCGTAATCATGGGCATACTTGTAGCCTTGGGCATATCCCAGTTGCTCCATCAGCCGGGTGGGCGCATTCCTCAGATGCAGCGGCACAGGCTGGTTGCCGCTCCGCCTGACCTCCTGCAAGGCCTGGTTGATGCCCATGTAGGCAGAATTGCTCTTGGCACTGGTGGCCAGGTAGACCGTGGCCTCAGCCAGCGGTATGCGTCCCTCGGGCCACCCAATCTTCATCACCGCGTCAAAAGCAGCGTTGGCCAAAAGCAGCGCGTTGGGGTTGGCCAGGCCGATGTCCTCGCTCGCGCTGATGACCAGACGGCGGGCAATGAAGGCAGGATCCTCGCCTCCCTCTATCATCCTGGCCAGCCAGTAAAGGGCAGCATCGGGGTCGCTGCCGCGTATGCTCTTGATGAAAGCCGAGATGATGTCGTAATGCATCTCCCCGTCTTTGTCATAGGCCATGGGATTCTGCTGCAGGCGTTCGGTCACGATGGCATCGTCAATGACCACGGTACTGCTTTCACCAACCGACTCGTAAAGGAGTTCCACGATGTTCAGCAGTTTCCGCGCATCGCCGCCACTGTATCTGAGAAGTGCCGAGGTCTCCCTCACCTCAAACGTCTTCTGCTTGAGTTGCAGATCCTTGGCAGTCACACGCTGCAGGAGTTCCAGCAAATCATCCTTTTCCAGCGGTTTTAGCGTATACACCTGACAGCGTGACAGCAACGGCCGGATGACTTCAAAAGAGGGATTCTCGGTGGTGGCGCCAATGAGCGTGACCACCCCCTGCTCCACGGCACCCAACAGGGAGTCCTGCTGCGACTTGGAGAAACGGTGTATCTCATCAATGAAGAGTATAGGGCTGGGCGAGTTGAAAAAACGGCTGTTGCGCGCCTTCTCAATCACCTCACGAACCTCCTTCACGCCGCTTGTCACAGCACTGAGCGTAAAAAAGGGGATGTCCAACTCATGTGCGATAATGGTGGCCAAGGTGGTCTTGCCCACTCCAGGAGGCCCCCAGAGGATAAAACTGCTCACACGCTTGCTCCCGATCATACGGCGCAACACGGCATCCGGCCCCACCAGATGCTTCTGCCCGATATAGTCGTCCAGCGTCTGCGGACGCATTCTCTCTGCCAATGGTTGCATATCAGTTGCAAAGTTACGAAAAAGCGACAAGGTAATCCTGCCCGCGGCACATATTTTTCCCTCGCCTCCCCGCACTCTACACAAGCAGGAGCAATGGCATGGCACACGAGGTGACAGGCACACAAAAGGGCACGCAAAGGTTTTTATATCGGCCGCCATGAGGGCGGGGTCGGAAAAAAGGCGTAACTTTGACAGCCAGAACACGTACATCACAAAATAAACCCGACACAATGGAAAACAGAAGTCTGGTTACGATAGCCAAACACACAAAGGAGAGAATCCTGTACCTCATTGAGATGGCACAGGAATTTGAGCGCCATCCCAACAGGAAATTGCTGGAGGGGAAGATAGTGGCAACACTGTTCTTCGAGCCGAGTACACGGACAAGGCTGAGTTTCGAAACGGCGGCCAACAGGCTTGGTGCCAAGGTGATTGGCTTCGCCGACCCGAAAGTGACCAGCGGGACGAAGGGGGAAACGCTCAAGGACACCATCATGATGGTGTCCAACTATGCCGACATCATCGTCATGCGGCACCATCTGGAGGGAGCGGCGCAGTATGCCAGCGAGGTTTCCCCGGTGCCCATAGTCAATGCGGGAGACGGGGCCAACCAGCACCCGAGCCAGACCATGCTGGACCTCTATTCCATATACAAGACACAGGGCAGGCTGGACAACCTGGACATCTACCTGGTGGGCGACCTCAAGTATGGGCGCACCGTGCACAGCATGCTCACGGCCATGAGGCACTTCAACCCCACTTTCCACTTCATTGCGCCCGAAGAACTGGCCATGCCGGACTATTACAAGATGTACTGCCGGGAGCATGGCATACGCTACATCGAGCATCAGGACTTTGATGCCGACACCATTGCCGGAGCAGACATACTATACATGACGCGCGTGCAGAGGGAGAGATTTACCGACCTGGAGGAATACGAGAGGGTCAAGGACCGCTATCTGCTCAAGGAGAACATGCTCTGCAAGGCGCGTCCCAACATGAAAATCCTGCATCCACTGCCACGCGTGAACGAGATTGAGTACAGCATCGACGACACCCCCTATGCCTACTATTTCCAGCAGGCGCGCAATGGGCTCTACGCACGTCAGGCTCTCATCTGCGATGCCTTGGGAATTACACTGGAAGAGATAAAGAATGACAAAACTATCATGGTATGAAAAGGGAGGAACTGCAAGTGGCCGCACTGAGGAACGGCACGGTAATTGACCATATACCCTCAGAGAAAATCTTCGAGGTGGTAAACCTGCTGCACCTGGAGGAGGTGCACACATCTGTGACCATCGGCTACAACCTCAAGAGCAAGAAGATGGGAAAGAAGAGCATCGTGAAGATTGCCGACACATTCTTCACTCCGGAGAAACTCAACCAACTCTCAGTCATCACCCCCAACGCCACGCTCTGCATCATCAAGGACTATGAGGTGGTGGAGAAGCGCGAAGTACGCATGCCTGACGAACTGATAGGCATCGTGAAGTGCGACAACCACAAGTGCATCACCAACAACGAGCCCATGAAGACGCACTTCCACGTGCTGAACAAGGAAAGGGGAATACTCCAGTGCCGGTACTGCAACCGAGAGGTGCTGCTGGACAAGGTGAAACTCGTGTGACACGCAAGGCAGAAGAAAAAGACACTTATCAGGATATTCACTAACTACTAAGGAAAAGAAGAACTATGGAAAGAGACAACGTGGTGTTCGCGCTCATTGAGGAAGAAAGGCAAAGGCAGTTGCGGGGCATCGAACTCATTGCCTCAGAGAACTTCGTCAGCGACCAAGTGATGCAGGCCATGGGCACCTGCCTGACCAACAAGTATGCAGAAGGCTACCCCGGAAAACGCTATTACGGAGGATGCCAGGTGGTGGACAAGGTGGAGCAGCTGGCCATTGACAGAGCAAAGGCCCTCTTCGGCGCGGAGTATGCCAACGTGCAGCCACATTCCGGCGCACAGGCCAACGCGGCAGTGTTTCTGGCCGTGCTCAACCCGGGAGACACCTTCATGGGACTCAATCTTGACCACGGAGGGCATCTCAGCCACGGCTCGCTGGTCAACACAAGCGGCATCATATACAAGCCCGTGGGCTACAACCTGAACAGGGAGACAGGCCGAGTGGACTACGATGAGATGGAGCGCCTAGCGCAGGAACACAGGCCCAAGATGATAATCGGAGGCGGGTCGGCATACAGCCGCGAGTGGGACTACAGGCGCATGAGGCAGATTGCCGACAGCGTGGGCGCGATACTGATGATAGACATGGCGCACCCCGCCGGACTGATTGCCGCCGGCCTCCTGGACAATCCTGTGAAATACGCACACATCGTCACCAGCACCACCCACAAGACGCTGCGCGGCCCCAGGGGCGGACTCATCCTGATGGGGAAGGACTTTGAGAACCCATGGGGAAAGAAGACTCCCAAGGGGGAGGTGAAGATGATGTCGCAGTTGCTCAACAGCGCCGTCTTCCCCGGCATACAGGGCGGCCCGCTGGAGCACGTCATCGCCGCAAAGGCTGTGGCATTCGGCGAGGCGCTTACCCCGGCATTCAAGGAATGGGCAGCACAGGTGAAGAAGAACGCAAGCGTGCTGGCCGATGAACTGACGAAGCGAGGCTTCGACATCGTATCGGGTGGAACAGACAACCATTCCATGCTGGTGGACCTGCGCAGCAAATATCCCGACCTCACCGGAAAGGTGGCCGAGCGCGTGCTCGTGGCAGCAGACATCACGGTGAACAAGAACATGGTTCCGTTTGATTCGCGCAGCGCCTTCCAGACCAGCGGCATCCGCCTGGGCACGCCGGCCATCACCACGCGGGGGGCAAAGGAGGACATGATGGTCAAGATTGCCGCATTCATCGAGCGCGTGCTCAACTCACCCGAGGACGAGAGCACAATCGCACAGGTGCGTTCCGAGGTAAACGAACTGATGGCAGGCTACCCTCTTTTCGCCTATTAAGCAACATTGCACACGGGGAGGTGCACTCCTCCCCCACCCATTTCAGCACAAGGGGCTGCGCCGTAATCCAAGTTTACGGAGCAGCCCCTTGCCATATCTTCCCCACCGACCACGGTCTATTCAAGAAGGAGCAGTCCGCAGATGCAGCCGCCGCCACAATGATGCAGCCGCGCGGATGTAAGTTTGCAGCCGCGCAGGTACAAGTTTACAGATACGTAGGAGGTAGAAAACTATCCGCCCGGATGCGTGGAGGCATCCGGGCGGATAGGGGGGGGATGCAGAAGCGGTTCCGCCGCCCTGCAGGAATGGGCAGGATTTCCGTCAGGACTTCAGGGCTGCGATGTTCTGAGGATTGTCGATGGCCTTGCCCTCGCTGGTGTACAGGTATGCAAGTCTGTTTGCGTAGGCCTTCTCAATCTTTCCCCTCACCATCTTCATCGTGCTGTTTATCATCTGGTTCTGCTCTGAGAACGGTTCGCTGAGCACGGCGAACGCGGCGGGGAGCCAGCGCTCGGGGAAGAGCCCCTGCTGGTCGCCTCCCTTGCGGAAGCGCATGATGTCGGCCTGTATCTCCCGGAGTGCCTGGCGGCAGCCCTGCTCGGTGTGCAGGTCACAGCCCTTGCGCCTCAGCGCATCCGGGTTGGGGACTATCAGCGCCGAGGTGTATGCGCTCTGGTTGTTGTAGAGCATCACCTGGTCGATGGTGCCGCAGGTCTGCACCAGAGCCTCTTCGATGCCTTCGGGGCTGTACTTCTCTCCGTCACTGGCAATGAGGAGGCTCTTGAAGCGGCCCATGACGTACAGGAGTCCTTCCGCGCTCATGTATCCAAGGTCGCCCGTGTAGAGCCAGCCGTCACGCACGGTGGAGGCGGTGGCCTCAGGGTTTTTCCAGTACCCGGCCATCACGTTTTCGCCCTTGACCACAATCTCGCCTTGCTCTCCCTGCGGCAGTTCCCGCCCGTCGGCATCGCAGATGCGCAGCTCGAGCGGCTCCACCAGTCGCCCGCTGCTGCCCAGGCGGTAGCATTCGGGGGTGTTGGTGCTGATGACCGGCGTGGCCTCGCTCAGCCCGTAGCCCTGGTACATGGGCAGCCCGATGCCTATGTAGAACTTCTGCAAGTCCTTGTCCAAGAGCGCGCCGCCACCTATGAAGAAGCGCAGTTCTCCGCCGAAACTCTCCCTCACCTTGCTCAGTATCAGCCTGTCGGCCAGTTCCACGGCCGGGCGCAGGAGGGCGCGCATGCCTTTACCATCAAGACAACTCTCGCCATAATAACGGCGGCGGACTGCGGTGGCGAGCGCGAAGAGGCGTTCCACCGCGGGGCCTTGCCTGCGGATGCTCTGCTCTATGCTCTTCTTGAAACTCTTGGCCAGGGCGGGCACGGAGAGTATGAAGTGCGGGCGCACCTCCCGTATGTTCAGCGGGATGTTCTTCAGCGTTTCCATCTGCGTGCGCCCGTTCTGCACCGTGGCCACTGCGGCTCCCTGCATCATCATCACGTAGAAGCCCACCACGTGGGCAAAGCAATGGTCGAGCGGCAGTATGATAAGCGTGCGCCAAGTCTGGTCGATGGGCACCCGGGTGAGGCACTGCTCCACGTTTGCCGTATAGTTGCGGTGCGTCAGGCACACGCCCTTGGGGTCGGCCGTGGTTCCGCTGGTGTACGTGATGGTGGCGATGTCGGAGTCCCGCAGGCTCAGGCCCACTTTCAGGAACTCCTCGGCAGGCGTCTCCTCCAGGAACCTGCGCCCCAGGTCCATCACCTCGTCTATGCCAATCTCTCCGGGCTGCCATGCCTCCTGCCTGTCCAGCACAATCACGCGCTCAACCGAGGTGAGCTGGCTGCGTATGGCGCGCACCTTCTTCAACTGGCTTCCGCTCACCACGATGTAGCGCACCTCACCGTGCCGCATGCGGAACAGCAGATCGTTGCTCTCCTCCAGTTTGATGCTCAAGGGCACGTTCACGGCTCCCGCGTAGAACATGGCCAGCTCGCTCACTATCCACAGGTCCCTGCCCTCGGAGAGAAGCGCCATGCAGTCACCCTTCCTCACGCCCAGCACCTGGAGTCCTGCGCCCAGGCTGTACACCATGTCCTTCACCTGCCCATACGTAGTGCTTGTCCAGTCCGCTCCCACCTTCTCCATCAAGAATGTGTTTCCGGCATACTCCCTGGCACTGTGTTCAAAGACATCCACGATTGTTTTCTTTCCCATACTTATATATATAATGTGTGCAACAAAAGCCCCTGAGGTTCGGCAAAGGTAGGGATTATCGGCGAGAAGGCAAAGGAGGGCGCGCCGCATTTTCGCACCCCACCCACCCCACGCCCCCATCCGCGGACTTACCTCCCCGCGCATGCGCCCCAAGATACGCGGAGAACTAGGGAAATCCCGGACCACTGCAAGAAAAAACGGAGAAACCGAGAATTTTCTTCAGCCTACACTTGCCTGTTAGCAGAAAAAGGCATACCTTTGCAACCGCAATCAGGGAAGGTTGCACGGTGGAACATTGACATACTGAAGAAAGAATTCACATTGGGAGAAAGTGTGACAGAGCGCAAGGCACATGTTTTTCTGCGGCAATAGCTCAGTTGGTAGAGCACGACCTTGCCAAGGTCGGGGTCGC